>CAYSDJ010000069.1:0-21183 GCA_964429775.1 uncultured Rhizobiaceae bacterium | reverse complement strand
CACCGGTGCCCGAAACTCTATCTGGAAGTGGTACATAAGACGGGGGCTTTACATAGGTGGGGAGAGCCAAGCGCGCGGAGCGGGCTTGAACGTCTGATGCAAAAAAAATTCAAGGTTGGCAGGCAAGCAGTAACTCCCGGCCGAAGGCCGTTATCGCAGGTTCTGAATTATTATTGAGTCTCACGCATTCGAGTTTTTCTAGATTTGATTTGCTTACAACTACCTGATCTTCTCGGCGAGAAATTCTATCTGCTATCTTTGATATTGGTACGTAGTCACCCTTAAATTCTGAAAGAAATCCCAGGATCAACGCGTCAATTGGCTCGAAGCTACTTAGTGCCTCTATAAATCCACGTTGCAATGATGTGTCACGATTTGGGTCCCTAGCATTCGCGATAAGCTGTGCCCAGAGGGTTTGCAACTCCTCCCCAGATTCCATGGATGCCGTCTCCAGCAAGGGCACGCCAACTCGCGGACTGATCGGCGGGGGGGGGGCCGCGCCGGTGCAAAATATCTTGGGTTTTTTCGTGAATTCGCTCAAAATTTCTGAGACGAAGCTCGTGCAGGTAGTCACCTCCCATGAGGCCGACAGCATCTTTTGGCACTGTACCAAACATGTCAGCCAAATAAGCGCCGGCGTTCCCGAGAGCTTCGATAGCCGTCGTTGTGGCTTTACCGACTTCCTGGACAGCTTTTGCAGATTCCTTGAATGTCTCTTCGTCTACCATGGATTCGAGCATAGCAGGTTGAGTGCCATACGACCTAATTCGCGTTCCTGCTTTTTCGGGCCGATACGCTAGCTAAATTTTTTCGACCACTCTCAGGCCGCAAAACCGCTAAGCGCGCGGCGCGCGCTCGGTTCTCCCCTCCAACCCAAACCCTTCCTCCCCGCTGGGGAAGAAGGGCTTATCACCACTGGCGGTACTTACTCCAACCCCAATGCTTCGCGAACGGCTGTTGCGCGCCGTCCTTTGAGGCCAGCGGTGCGGCCTTCCTCATAAGCCTGTTCGGCCGGGATGCCATTGCGCGCGCGGTAGAGCGCCCACATTGAGCCGGCCCGGTTGGCGAACACGCCGTGAAAGAGGAGAGGCAGGTTTTCCTCGTCCTCGACGATGCGTTTGAAGATGGTGATTTCTTCTTCCGTCGGGACGGCATAGCCCATCGGGATATTGATATAGCGCATGCCGCGCGCCTCGACATTGAGCCGTTCCTTCTCCGTCCCCTCCTCGGGCACGCGGAGGTCGAGGATCACCTCGAAGCCCAGTTCGGCGAGCCGGCCATAGGCGCTCTCGCGGATTTCGCCACTCGAGGCAATCGTCGGCGTGCGCCGGTCGTAATGCTCGACCAGGCTGCCGAGCGCATCGGCAAACGGCGCTTCGCCGGCCGATTTTCCCGGCAGGAGAAGGGCTATGGCGATCACCACCGCGGCCGCCGACATAATCCGGAAACGCTTCGGGTTGCGGCGGATAAATTCGTTCAGCGAGAAGCGCCGTCTGTCGCCGCCGATCATGTTTCGCCTTTGCGGAACGGGCTGTGTGCGCCCAAGGCTTCTATTTCCCAATCCACCTGCTTTGTTTCCCGTATCAGATAATCGCCGATGGCATCGCGAAAAGACGGGTTGGCGATCCAATGGGCGCTATAGGTCGGGCACGGCATATAACCACGTACCAGCTTGTGCTCGCCTTGCGCGCCCGCTTCAACGCGGCTCAGGCCATGCGCCAGCGCATAGTCGATGGCTTGATAATAGCACACCTCGAAATGGAGGAATTTGTGATATTCGATAGCGCCCCAATTGCGGCCATAGAGGGTATCGTCGCTTTTCAGATTGAGCGCGCCGGCAATCGCGCGGCCGTTATTTTCGACCATGATCAACACCACCTGCTCGGCCATGCCTTGGCTGAGGAGGCTGAAGAATTCGCGCGTCAGATAAGGCATGCCCCATTTGCGGCTGCCGGTTTCCTGATAGAAGTGGAAGAAGGCGTCCCAATGGTGCTCCTCGATTTCATCGCCCGAAAGGGCGCGGACGGTGAGCCCCGCGTCAATCAGCGCCTCGCGCCGCTCGCGGCGGATCTGTTTGCGCTTGCGCGAGGCCAAGGATTCGAGAAAGCCGTCAAAATCGCCATAACCGTCATCCTGCCAATGGAACTGCATGCCGGAGCGCAGCAACAGGCCGGCATCCTGCATCAGTTCGGCCTGGGCCTCGCCGGGAAAGGTGATGTGCAATGACGAGGCATCGACCTGATCGCAGCGCTGAATACAGGCCGAAAGGAGCGCCATCGCCAGGGCATTTTCCTCTTCCTCGTTTGCCGCCGCATCGGGGCGCAGCAACAGGCGCGGGCCGGTCGCCGGCGTGAACGGCACCGAGACCTGCATCTTCGGATAATAGCGCCCGCCGGCGCGCTCGAAGGCGTCGGCCCAGCCATGGTCGAAGACATACTCGCCGTGCGAATGGTTTTTGAGATACATCGGCACGGCGCCGAGAACCGCGCCGTTCTGATCCTTCAAAACCACATGCTGGCCAAGCCAGCCGGTATCGGCGGTGGCCGAGCCGCTGTCCTCGAGCGCGCTCAGAAAGGCATGGCGGGTGAACGGGTGGCCGCCCGTGACGCAGGCATCCCACTGCTCGGCAGCGACATCGCCGATCGATGGCAAAATATGCGCTTCGAGCTCGGGCCCGGCTTCTTCCACTGCCATAGGTTCGGATTTAACCCCTATGATTCGAGTTTCAACCCCGAGGCGGCAAGGTCGCGAAGGTCGGTTTTGACATGGATAAGCGCCGGGCCGCCATAGCTGAGCGCCGCATCCAAAGCGGGCGCGAATTGCTCGGTTTTATCAACGCGCCAGGCTTCCACTCCCCAGGCGCGCGCCACGGCGGCGAAATCCGGGCTTTTCAGATTGACGCCATATTGATTGTCGCCGCCGAAACGCCGCACCTGATGCATGGCGATGGTGCCGTAGGCGCTGTTGTCGCAGACGATCACCTTAATCGGCAGGTTTTGCTCGACCGCGGTGACCAGTTCCTGCCCGGTCATGAGAAAGCCGCCATCGCCAACCAGCGAGACGACCGTCTTGCCCGGCCGGGCGAGCTGCACGCCAATCGCGCCCGGCACCGAAAAGCCCATCGCGCCGGCGGCCGGGCCGGCCTGGGCCTGGCGGTGACGGAAGGGCAGAAAGCGGTGCAGCCAGGTGGCGAAATTGCCGGCGTCGTTGGTAATCGTGCAATCCTCGGGCAGGGCCTTGGCCAAGACCCGCATGACTTCGTCCATATCCACGTCACCCAGGGCTTTTCCGGGTGCGCCTTCTCTCCACGCTTCGTAATTGGCCCGCTGCGCCGCAAGCCATGCCAGGCGTTCTGCCGGTGGCGGCGTGGTCAGGGCGGCGCTCAACGCGCTCAGCGTCGGGCCGCAATCGGATTTGAGCGCCACGTCCGGCGCGTTGACGTCGAGCACGGCACGGTCGGTGAAGATATGGATCAGTTTTTGTTCGCGGCTGACCAATTCGAAATCCATCGTCGTCGCCGCGTCGAGCCGGCTGCCGGCGGCAATGACGAGATCGACATCCTCCCACATCTCTTTTTGATAGGGTGCCATGGCGAGACCAAAATGGCCGAGGCAGGCTGGATGCTCGGTGGAGATAATGCCCTGACGGCGGAAAGCGGCGCACAGGCCGGCGCCCGAGGCCTCAAGAAACGCTTCGAGTTCCGCATTGGCGGCTTCGAAATTAACCATCTCGCCGCCGATCACCACCGGGTGGCTCGACTGGTTGATCATCTCGGCGGCGCGCGCGACAGTCTCCGCGTCCGGCGGGAAAGCGGGCCGGGGCGTTGGCGCCGGGATGTCCGTATCCCTGGTTTCGCTGGTGGTGACATTCTCCGGCAGGACGACAACCACCGGCCCGGGCCGTCCATCGACGGCAATGGCGAGCGCGCGCTGGGTGATATCGGCCACCTCGCCGGCGGTGAAGGCCTGCAGCACGCCCTTGGTGAGCGGGCCGAACATGATGTGGTAGTCGACTTCCTGGAAGGCTTCGCGGCCGAGCTGGTGGGTCGGCACCTGGCCGATAAAGAGTACCAAAGGCGTCGAATCCTGGCGCGCCGTATGCACGCCGATGGCGGCGTTGGCAGCACCGGGCCCGCGCGAGACAAAGGCGATGCCGGGCTTGTTGGTCATGCGGGCATGGGCGGTGGCGGCGAAACTGGCGCCCGATTCATGCCGGTTGACGACAAGGCGGATCTTGTTCTGATTTTCGCGTAAGGATTCAACCACGCCGAGATAGGATTCGCCGGGTAGGCAGAAAACCGTATCGACGCCGTGGCCGATCAGCGTTTCGACAAGCGCGCGCCCGCCGGTAAAGGTGTCGGTCATTAATGTTTCTCCCCGCGCTCAGCCGATTTCCCACACCGATTCAACTTCGACGGCGCAATTGAGCGGCAGCGCCGTCACGCCGACGGCGGCACGGGCATGTTTGCCGAGATCGCCGAAGATGGCGCCGACCAGTTCGGACGCGCCGTTGCCGACAGCGGGTTGGCCGGTGAAATCGGGCGCGCTGGCGATATAGACACGGATCGAGACGCAGCGCGTGACCCGGTCGAGGTCGCCGCCACAGGCATTTTTCAAATGCGCGATTGTATTGAGCGCCGAATTATGTGCGGCCTCTTTACCCTGTTCAGGCGTGAGGTCGGCGCCGACCTTGCCGGCCGAGGAATCATCATCGCCGAGAAACGAGACCTGGCCTGAAATGAAAACGAGATTGCCGGTTTGCACATAAGGAACGTAGTCGGCTACCGGGGCCGGCGGCGTCGGTAAGTCGATCGCCAATTCGGCCAAGCGTGCATCTATTCGTCCGGACATTATTCTCTCTCCCCGCAATTATTTTTCCGCGCTGAACGCGCCGCCGGGAGAATAGCTTTTCACACCCGTCCACGCCACACATGAGGGCGCTTCATAAAACAATGGCGGGGCGCCGAAGCACCCCGCCAAGATCGGTATTTTGCGCGTGAGAGAGGCGCTGTCGCGGTCGGGCTAGTCTGATTCGCCCATATGCGGCCCGAGCAGAAGGGACTGGCCATGGCGCGCGCGTTCACGCGAATTATCGTGTTTTTTCTTGTACATCGCCTGGTCGGCGCGGCTGATCAGGCTTTCGCTGTCGTCGGATTTGTCGAATTTGGCAAAGCCGACGCTGCCGCGTACCGGGATCGCCGCACCGCCGAAATTGACGAAATGCTCGTTCAGCACCATTTCAATTTCCTCGGCCCGGGCGAAGCCACTGTCGCCGCTGCACTTGGCCAGGAGAATGGCGAATTCGTCGCCGCCGATGCGTGACACGCTGTCATTCTCGCGAATCTGCAATTGCAGCAGCTGGCCGATGGTGCGCAGCACCCGGTCGCCGGCGAGATGGCCATAGACATCATTGATGGTCTTGAAGTCGTCGAGATCGATCAGGGTCAGGACACCGGTTTCGCCGTAACGCCGGGCGGCGGCCAGGGCGCGGTTAAGCTCACGGTCGAAGCCGCGCCGGTTCATCAGGCCGGTGACCTCGTCGGTCAGGGTCAACATTTCCAAGAGCGCGATGCGGCGGCTTTGCTCGGCGAGGCGCTGTTCCGCCTCGGTCGCCACGGCAAGTGCACGCTCCAACAGGCCGCGCTGATCGGAATCCGTCCGGTTGCCCTTGTCGCGAATGGTCTGCAGCAGTTTCTCGGCAATCGCGCCGACACTGATGGCAAGTTCGGATCCGGGTTCCGGAAAATCCTCTACCGTATTTGTTGAATGGGCCATATCTCACGCCTCCTTCTTGAATAATGATCTTCACGGCCGCAAATGCACGGCACACAATTTCGCTCTCTTTGGTGCAAATCCCGTGCCAAGAATTATGGCGCTGGAATCAAGCGCTTACGCCCGGAGACGGGGGCGGGCGGAATAATCTGCCGTGTTTTTGCCTGCCGGGCGGAATATTTGTCCGTGCTTGCCGCCTTTACCGGCCCCGGCGAATCGTACATGGTTGCTTTTGCAACATAATTTGCGTCGAGAGAGAGCGGGACTGGCAGCGTGGCGACACAGCGGAAATGGATTATTTATCTGGCGGCGTGCCTGATGCTTGTTGCCGCCATGTCAGCGCCGCTGTCGCCGGCCGCCGCCGATGCATGGTTCACGCCGCATCGCGGTCTTTACCGCATGTCGCTCATCTCGGCGGAAAATTCGAGCGGCATTGTCGGCGCTTCGGGCGAGATGTATTTCGAATGGACCGATACCTGTGACGGCTGGAACGTCAACCAGCACACATCGCTGTTCCTCGCCTCGTCACAGGATAAAAGCAACCAGATCGGCCTGACATTCTCCGGCTGGGAGGCCAAGGACGGTCTTGAGCTGCGCTTTCATGCCAGCCATATGTCCGATGGCGTGGTTATCGACAATGTTGCCGGTGAGGCACATTTGTCCAGCGCGGGCGGCAGGGGAACGGTAAAATATAGCGCGCCGAAAGGCATGGCCGTGGCGCTGCCCGAGGGCACACTGTTTCCGAGCGAATATTCGCGCCGCATGATGGCGCGCATGAATGAAGGCGCGAAGGGCTATTCCGCTCTGATGTTTGACGGCTCCAGCATTGAGGGCACCTATGATGTGACGACCTTCTTTGCCGCGCCGCGCCAGCGCGCCTTGCCCGGCGCTGGCGATGAGGCGGGCGGCGCGGCAGCGGAGAAAGAGAAGGTGTGGCCGATCCGCATGGCCTATTTCCCGCTCCAGGGCGGCGATGTCGAGCCTGATTTTGAGGTCGGCGCGCTGATCAACGGCCAGGGTGTCGCGCATCGATACGATATCGATTACGGCAATTTCGCGGTCCGCGCCGAGCTTGAGAGATACGAAGAATTAAGCCCGCCTGATTGCTAGTGTCCTGCCCGCGAAATTCAAGCATGAATTTCGTGGATAAGCAGGCCACCAATTCGTCGAATCTAGCGCAAAGCGCTAGAGCGGCCACAGCCAGGCGGCGCCGCGCACGCCGCTCGAATCGCCGTGGCGGGCGGGTGCGAGGCGAGTGCGCACGCTATCGCTGAAGACAAACTCACCCCACAGTTTGGGCAGGTTGGTGTAGAGGCGGGCGATATTGGAGAGGCCGCCGCCGAGGACGATAATCTCCGGGTCGATCAGATTGATCACGCTGGCCAAGGCCTTGGCGAGGCGATTTTCATAGCGCGCCAGGGTCTCGCCGCACGCCACATCGCCGGCGGCGGCGGCTGCGACAATTTCCTCTCCGCGCATGCCGCCGCCCGCCGCCCCGCCGTGATCGCGCGCCAAAGCCGGGCCGGAGAGAAAGGTTTCGATGCAGCCCGCAAGGCCGCAATAACATGGCGGTCCGGGACGCTCATCGTCGCCTGGCCAGGGCAGGGGATTGTGGCCCCATTCGCCGGCGATCGCGTTCGGCCCCCGGAGCAGGCGACCGTCAACCACCACGCCGCCGCCAACGCCGGTGCCGAGAATGACGCCGAACAGGCTGTAAGCGCCTTGCCCGGCGCCATCGGCCGCTTCCGAGAGGGCAAAACAATCGGCGTCATTGGCAATGCGGACCGGCCGCTCCAGACACGCTTCCAGATCCTCGGTCAACGGCATATCGATCAGCCAATGGGAATTGGAATTTTTGATCAGGCCGCTCTCGGGCGATATCGCGCCGGGTGTTGCCACCCCGACGCTGGCGCGCATCTCCAGTTCATCCTCAACTGTCCGCACCAGGCCGGAAATGGCCGCCAGGGTCGCTTGGTAATCGCCGCGCGGTGTCGCCACCCGGCGGCGCGCGAGGGTGGCGCCATCATCGCCGAGCGCGATGGCTTCGATCTTGGTACCGCCCAAATCGATGCCGATGCGCACTTTTTAATAGCCCTTGGCCGTGAGATCGCGTTCGATCACGTGGCGTGCCGATGGCCAGGTATCGACGCGGAAATGGCAATCCTCGGCCGGGCCGAGCAGGCCGGCGAGGCGGCGCTCAGCAATGAAATGAATGCGCACGGCGCGCCCGGCATCCTGGGCGACCGAAGTGTGGTGGCGTGGGCTGTCGTCAATGAAATAGAGCGGCGCATCGCCGCGCGCCGCAAACCAGGCGACCGGTGGTCCCTTTGAGCCATTATTGGAAATAACCGGATAATCCAGCCCATAGCCGGCGAGCTGATGCTGGCGGGCGGCGCGGTGTTCCTGCCAAAGATTGGTGAGGATGACAATATCGGCCCGCCCGGCGAGCCGTTTGAGCGCTTGGGCGGCACCGGCAACCGGCGCCAAGGTAGCGGCATGGCCGGCATAGAATTCCTCGATCAGGCTGCGCACCTTGGGCATCGGCAGGGCGGTGCCGCTGCCGCGCTCCAGAACATTGCCGTCGAGCGCATAGGAACGCCAGGCATAGTAAAGGCCCTGGCCGTGCAAAAAGCGCTCGAACGCGGCCATAAAGGCGAGCAGAACCTCGTCCGCATCGCACAAAATGAGCGGTTTGGCGGGATTGTGGTCCAGTTCGGCCAATTGGCGGGTGACGTCTTGGTGCGGCGAATTCGTCATAATAAAGGCTTAACCATCTATCGCTACACTTCAAGGGGTGAAGGCGGAAACGGCAGCGAGGGGTTCGTTGCCGAGGTAGGTTTGGGCCGGAGTATTTTGGGCTCGCGCCTTCACCAACAGGTCGAGGTAGCCAGGCAAAAATATGTCCGCGCGTGTCTTAGTTGTCGATGACATTCCCGTCAATGTTCGCCTACTGGAAGCCAAATTGTCGGCGGAATATTACGATGTAATCACCGCCACAAGCGGCGCCGAGGCGCTGGAACTGATCAAATCCGAGCCGCCCGATATCGTTTTGCTCGATATCATGATGCCGGAAATGGATGGCTTTGAAGTCTGCCGCCGTATCAAGGCGGATCCGGCGACGGCGCTTTTGCCGGTGATCATGGTCACCGCGCTCAATGAACAATCCGACCGCGTTACCGGCCTTGAAGCCGGCGCGGATGATTTCCTCACCAAGCCGGTGCGCGATATGGCTTTGTTCGCCCGGCTGCGTTCGCTGCTCCGGGTCAAAATGCTGCTCGACGAGCTTCGCCTGCGCGAAGAGACCTCGCGCCAAATGAATACCCTGCGCGATGTCGAGAAGCGCGATGATTTATTGAACGGCCAGAGAATTTTGTTCGTCGGCGATCAGGCCGACGAAGGCGAATTGATTGCCTCCATATTCGATGAGAACAGCCACGCGGATATGTCGGCCGATCCGGGCGAGGCCTTGGACAAGGCGTTGGTCGAGGATTACGACATGGTGTTTGTCAGCTTGGCGCTGAGCGCTGGCGATCCGCTGCGCCTGTGTTCGCATCTGCGCTCGAACGTGGCGACGCGCCACGTGCCGATCTTGGTTCTGGTCGAGGAATCGGAGCCCGACCAGATCACCAAGGCGCTTGAGCTTGGCGTCAATGACTACATCATGCAGCCGATTAATTTCAGCGAGGCGCGGGCACGGGCCTTAACCCAGTCGAGCTATCGCCGTTATCATGACGAACTGCGCGGCGCTTTGGAGAAAAGCGTCGATATGGCCTTCACGGATGGGCTCACCGGGCTTTACAACCGGCGCTATGTCACCCGTCATCTTGCCAGTTTGGCGCAGAGCAAGGGCGGCGAAGAGCATGATACGGCGCTGATCATGGTCGATATCGACCATTTCAAGAACGTCAATGACACCTATGGCCATGATGTCGGCGATGAGGTGCTCAAGGAAATTGCCAAGCGTCTTCAATTGATCGTGCGTGGCCAGGATTTGGCGTCGCGCCTCGGCGGTGAGGAGTTTCTTATCGTCGTGACCAATGCCACGGTCGAGAATGCCGAAAGCGTGGCCGAGCGCATTCGCAGTGATATCGCCAGCGAGCCGATCACCGCTTCAACGCCAGACGGCAATGTCGAAGTCACGGTGAGTGTCGGTGTGGCGATGCGCCAAAGCGTATCCGAAACGCCGGACAAGCAATTGAAGCGCGCCGACGAAGCGCTCTACGAGGCCAAACGCAGCGGCCGCGACCGGGTGGTGATGGCCGCTTAACGCGGCCGGCAATAAGCCAAAATTTCAGGGATTGCGGAGGGTGAGGCTGAGCGCCTTGGCATCCGCCAATTGGGCCGCGCTCAGTGCCGCGCCGATGGCGTTGCGCGCTCTTGCCGCATTGGCGTGGCCATCGAGGGTGGCGCGGTGCAGCCAGGCATAGGCGCGCACCGCATCGCGCGCCACGCCGCGGCCGTCGATATACATCGAGCCGAGCAACACCTGGGCGCTGGTCAGGCCGGCGCGCGCCGCCTGTTCGTACCAGCGTGCGGCCTCCTTGAATTGATCGCGGGTTTGCGAAAGGACGCCCATGCCGAAGGCGGCATTGAGGTCGCCCTGCTCGGCCAGGGGTCGCCAGATGGCCTCGGCCTTGTCATGCTCGCCGGCGGTAAACGCCTTCCAGCCGGGCGTCGGCTCGGCCGCCGCCGGAAGGGCGGCCGCAATAACGGCAAAAACGAATATGAGGGCGCACATGAAGCGCCGAGGCGCACGCATCCACCGGCCCGTAAGAGCCTGAAAAGACCAGCAATCTGATTGTTGCATGGCGCCGAGCGCCCGCTACTTTATCTTGGCTTCTTTGAACTCGACATGCTTGCGCGCGACGGGATCGAACTTACGCATCACCATTTTCTCGGTCTGCGTCTTCGGATTTTTCCGCGTCGTATAATAGAAGCCGGTGCCAGCCGAGCTGACGAGCTTGATCTGTATGGAATTTGCTTTGGCCATAGGTCTGGTTCAGAGCTGTTTCGATTAAATATCTGGGCGGACAATACAGCCCACCCAATCCCTGTCAAGTGCCGCGCCGCCACCTGCCCCACATGATGGCCAGCGCCAAAACCGGGAATAGTGCGGCGACCATGATCACATTGAGGCCATAGGGGTCCCAGAGGTCGATGGCGCTGCCGCTAATGAGCGGCCCGAGGGTTGAGCCAATGGCAAATATCATGGCGACGAGGGTTATGGCACCGGCCAATTCGCCGCCTCTATAGCGATCGCCGAGGATCGCGAGCGATACCGTATAAAGACCCGAGATGGTGCCGCCGATGACAAACAGGCAGATCCACATGATCCAATCGATGCCGATCGTGAAGGGAAAGCCAATGGCTGCCGACGTACCGGCAACGGCGCAAATCTGCAGGACGCGATGGCGCTCCATATGATCGGAAAGCCAGCCCACGGGAAACTGCAATATGATCGCCCCGGCGATGAGGAGGGTGACCAGGAGGGTGGATGCCTGCTCGCTCATTCCAAGATGTAGGCCAAATACCGGCAATAGGGAGAGCGCCGAGGTATCGACGACGCCGAAGGCGAACACACCTGCTGCGACCAATGGTATTGCCATCAGCAGGGAGGCGGTGCGAATTTTACCGGATTGTTCCATGGCCGGCGCGGGGCCGTAGGCCAATATCAGCGGCACAATGGCAGTGGCCAGTATGGCGGCACCGATGAATATCGGGAACGTGCCCTCGGTGCCGACGACAGATACCAGCGACGAGCCGATCGCCATGCCGCCGGTGATCGATGTGCCGTAAACGGCAATCATGCGGCCGCGCCGCCGGGTACTGGCGCCCTGGGTCACCCAAACGTCGCTTGCAATGAGGACGAGAAAGATGCTGCCGCCAAGGATGAAGCGGAGCGGGAACCAGGCCGTGAGCGGGTCTGTGAAGGCAAGCGCGCCAAGCGAGAGCGTGCCGATGCAAATTGCGGCGAACATGGCACGCCGAAGGCCAAAGGCGATTAAAAGGCGCGGCACGAACGGGAAAAATATGAGAATGGCTGCGGACTCGCTGGCGGCGCTCAGACCAATTATGGTCGAACCGATGCCCGCCTTTTCCATGATGATGGCGAGCAGAGGTAGGGAATAGCCGAAAGTTATTCCGATCAATCCGGTGCTGGCGATGACCGCGAGCATGGCACGCAAGGTTGTTTGCGGTGCTTCGCTATCTTGCGGCGCAGCGCTATCCGCTGCCGTTCTGTCTTCACTCACGTGCGTTGGGTGCTTCTACTCGGTGCCGCTGATCACCGAACGGCCCTCGGCCGTGATGCGGCAAATCAGCCAGTCCGGTTTGATCGGGTTGTGGCGCCACGGCTCGGCCCAGCCGGCCTTGAGGCAGGCTTTGACGGTGCGCCCACTGACCTGCTGTCCTTCGCCGTCAAAGAGCGGCAATTTGCCGCCCGGCTGAATGAGCCCACGCTCCAGCCAGCGGCGCTGTGATGGCGTTGGTTTGGCCACGCCCGACTCCCTAATGCGGATTTGTTCCGCTTGTCTCCAAACCCTCAGGTTAGCGCAGGATGGGCGCGCGCGCCAGCCTGGGTAAAATGAGGTTATTTGCGCTTGTGGCGCTTGCCGCGTTTGCCGTGTTTCGCGGCCCGTCCGCGCGGTCTGGATTTATCGCTTTGGCGCGGCTGGCGCCAGGTCTTGCCGTTCACTTCGAGGAGATCGAAGATCATGCCGCCGGTTAGCGCATCGGCCTCGGCCAGGCGCACCACCACGCGTTCGCCGATGGTGAAGTGGGTGGCGCCGACGGAGAGCGTATGGCGCCTCGGGTCGTGGCGCGGCCGGGCGGCGCTCAGCGAACGTGCCGGGATCAAACCATCGGCGCCGCTCTCGTCGAGCTCGATAAAAAGACCAAAACGCGCCACACCGGAGATGCGGGCGGGGAAGTCGGCGCCGACCCGCTCGGCCAGATAGGCGGCGGTGTAGCGGTCCTTGGCATCGCGCTCGGCTACCACGGCGCGCCGCTCGGTTTGCGATATATGGCTGCAAATCTCAGCGAATGCCGCCGCTCCGCCTTCCGGCAACCCGCCTTGTCCCAGGCCCAAGGCCGCAATCAGGGCGCGGTGCACGAGCAAATCGGCATAGCGCCGGATGGGCGAGGTGAAGTGCGCATAGCGCTTCAGGCCGAGGCCGAAATGACCAAAATTCTGAGCCGAATATTCGGCCCGCGCCTGGGCGCGCAGCACCAGCGTGTTGACCAGGTGCTGATTGGGGCCGTCCGCCGCCTTGGCCAAGATTTGATTAATGTTCCGCGGGCTCAGCTGGCGGCTGCGCGACAGTTTGAGGCCGAGCCCGGCGAGAAACTCGCGCAGGCCCTCAAGCTTGGCCGGGTCCGGCTGGTCATGCACGCGGTAGACACAGGCCGCCGGTTTGGCTTCGAGCGCTTCCGCTGCCGCCACATTGGCGGCGATCATAAACTCCTCGATCAGTTTATGACTGTCATAGCGTGGCGCTTCGGAAATCCGCTCGACCGTGCCGTCGGGCGCCAGTTTCACTTCCTTTTCCGGCAGCTCAAGCTCGAGCGTGCCGCGCTTGCGCCGCGCCGCCACGAGCGCCGAATAGGCACCAAAGAGAGGCTTTACCACCGTCGCCATCAGCGGCTTCAAATCATCGTCCGGGTGGCCGTCGAGCGCCTTTTGAAATTGTCCGTAATTGAGGCGGGCGCTCGAGCGCATCAGGCCGCGCACGAATTTATGGCGGCGGATCTCGCCTTCGGCACTGAGGTAAAGATGGACCGCGAGGCAGGCGCGATCCTCATCGGGGCGCAGCGAACAGATGCCATTGGAGAGCGCCTCGGGCAGCATTGGCACGACGCGGTCGGGGAAATAGACCGAATTGCCGCGCTCGCGCGCATCCTCATCGAGGGCATCACCGTGGCGCACATAATGAGCGACGTCGGCGATGGCGACGAGAATATGCCAGCCGCCCGGATTGTCCGGGTCGCTGTCGGCCTCGGCCCAGACGGCGTCGTCGAAATCGCGCGCATCGACACCGTCGATGGTGACGAGCGGCAGGGCGCGCAAATCGATGCGTTTGCCGAGTGCCACCGGGCCGGCGGCTTCGGCCTGGGCGAGGGCGGCGGGGGAAAATTCTGTCGGAACAAAATTTGCGTGGATGGCGAGCAGGCTGATGGCGTTGGGTGCGTTCATATGGCCGAGGCGTTCGCTCACACGCGCGTGCGGCAGGCCGAACGTGCGCCCCGGCAATTGTTCGGCCAAAACCAACTCACCCGAGATGGCATCGCCAACATGTTCGGGCGCGACAAGATAATCGTTTCGCGCCCGCTTCTCGGCCGGCTCAATGCGCCCACCGGCGTTTTCGTCCGCGATAAAGCGGCCGATCAGGCGTCCGCCGCCCGTATCCAGCACCCGGATGGCATTTGCCCGATAGCTGCCGTCTTCGTTCGGCGTGAGCCGCGCCAGCACCCGGTCGCCGACACCAAGAGCGCCCTGGCTGGGCGTTTCGGGCGAAATGTAGATGTCGGGAAAGCGCCCTTCCGCCGGTTCTGTTTTCACCGGGCGGGCGTGCAATTCACCGTCTGAATCGATGCGCTCGACTTCAACCACGCAGACATTGGGCAGAGCGTCGACATCTTTTTTGCTGCCTCTTCCAGCGCTTGCACGCTTGTGATCAAAGATGCCCTCTTCGCGCAGCTCGCGCAGAATATCGCGCAATTGGCCGTGCTGGTCGCCGGTGATGGAAAAGGCGCGCGCGATCTCGCGCTTGCCGACGCGGCCCTTGCTCTCGGCAATAAAACGGCGAATTTCCTGCTTGTCGGGGAAAGGCGGGGGCGCCTCGCGCCCGGGCGGTTTGGATCTAGGAATCCTCAGCGCTTTCCTTGGCCGCGCTCTTTTTCTTGGTCGTGGCTTTATTCTTCGCGGGAGCCTTCTTCTTCGCGGCGGTCTTCTTCTTCGCCGCAGCCTTCTTCTTCGGCGCCGCCTTTTTCTTGGCGCCCTTCTTCTTGGCCGCCTTGGCGGCGATCAGCGCCACGGCCTGATCGAGAGTAACGTCATCCTCCTCCACACCCTTGGGCAGGGTGGCATTGATGCGTTTATGTTGTACGTACGGACCGTAGCGGCCTTTTTTCAGCGTGATCGGCCCGCCATCATCGGGATGTTCGCCCAATTCGCGCAGCACCGAGCCGCCGCGCTGGCTGACTTCGGCCAACAGCACTACGGCACGATTGAGGCCAATGCTGAGAATATCGTCGTCCCTTTTGAGCGATTTGAACTTGCCATCATGTTTGACGTAGGGCCCGAAGCGGCCGATTCCGGCCGTGATCATCTTGCCGCTTTCGGGGTGGGGGCCGATGTCACGCGGCAGTGACAAGAGACCGAGGGCCATTTCCAGGTCGACCCGGTCCGGCATCAGATCGCGTGGCAGGGAGACGCGCTTGGGCTTCTTGCCATCCTCGCCGGCATCGCCGAGCTGGATATAGTGGCCGAATGGTCCCTTGCGCAGGCTCATCATCAGTTCGTGCTCGGGATGCATGCCGATCTCGCGCGGCCCCGAATCTTCGTCGCCGTCGCCATTGAGCGGGCGGGTATGGCGGCAGTCGGGATAGTTCGAGCAGCCGATGAAGGGGCCATGCTTGCCGAGCTTCAGATTGAGCCGGCCATCGTCGCAGGACGGGCAAACGCGCGGGTCCTTGCCGTCATCCGACAGCGGAAACAAATGCGGCGCCAGCGTATCGTCAAGCACCTCGATAACCTGCTTGATGCGCAGCTCCGATGTTTCGTCGATGGCGCCCTTGAAGTCGGTCCAGAAATCACCCAACACCTTGTGCCAGTCGATCTGACCGTCGGAGATATTGTCGAGTTTTGTTTCCAGCCCGGCGGTAAAATCATATTCGACGTAGCGGCGGAAATAATTTTCGAGGAAGACAGTGACGATGCGGCCGCGGTCTTCCGGCACGAAGCGGCGCCGGTCGAGGCGCACATAGTTTCGGTCCTGCAGCACCGAAATGATCGAGGCGTAGGTCGAGGGCCGGCCGATGCCGAGGCGCTCAAGCTCTTTCACCAGGCTGGCTTCGGAAAAGCGCGGCGGCGGCTCGGTAAAATGCTGCTCCGGCAAAACAGCGGCCAAGGAGAGCGGCTGGCCCTTTTCCACTTTCGGCAGGCGGCGGTCGCCATCCTCGCCATTGGGGTCGTCGCGGCCCTCCTGGTAGAGCCGGAGAAAGCCGTCAAATGCGATCACCGAGCCGGTGGCGCGAAGCGTGTGCGCGCCGTCTCCCGGCGTGATGACAATCGCCGTCTGGTCAATTTCGGCGCTCGCCATCTGGCTCGCCAGGGCGCGTTTCCAGATCAATTCATATAGCCGCGCCTGATCGTCGCTGAGGGCGCTCTTCACGCTCGCCGGCAGGCGGCTGAGATCGGTTGGGCGGATCGCCTCATGCGCCTCTTGCGCATTCTTGGCTTGGCTGCGGTAGGCGCGCGGCTGGTCCGGCACATAGGCTTTGCCATATTCGCGCCCGATGGTGGCGCGCGCCGCGCTCACGGCTTCCGCCGCCATATGCACGCCGTCGGTCCGCATATAGGTGATCAGGCCGACCGATTCGCCGTCGATCTCGCGCCCTTCATAGAGCTGTTGCGCGACCCCCATGGTTTGTCGCGCGGTGAAGGAGAGCTTGCGCGAGGCTTCCTGCTGCAAGGTCGAGGTGGTGAAGGGCGGCGACGGATTGCGCCGCGTCCGTTTGGCTTCGATATTCTCGACACTGTGCTCGCCGGCCTGGATGCGGTCGCGCGCGGCGAAGGCATGGGCTTCGTCCGGCAGGTCGAACTTATCCAGCTTATTGCCGTCGAGGTGAGTCAGGCGGGCTTCGATATCCTTGCCGTCGGCGGTTTTCAGTTTGGCCGCGACGGTCCAATATTCGCGCGGCACGAATGCCTCAATCGCCGCTTCGCGCTCGCAAATCAGGCGCAGCGCGACCGATTGCACCCGCCCGGCGGAGCGCGATCCGGGCAATTTCCGCCACAGCACCGGCGACAGGGTGAAGCCGACGAGATAATCCAGCGCCCGGCGCGCGCGGTAGGCATCGACCAGATCATCGTCGAGCCGGCGCGGGTTCTCCATCGCAGTGAGCACTGCACTTTTGGTGATCTCGGTAAAGACCACGCGCTCGACGGCGATACCATTGAGGAGGTTGCGCTCGTTGAGCTCATCCATGACATGCCAGGAAATCGCCTCGCCTTCGCGGTCCGGGTCAGTGGCGAGATAGAGATGGTCGGACTTCTTGAGCGCCTGGCCGATGGCGCGGATATTTTTCTCGGCCCCGTCGGAGACTGCCCAGGTCATCTCGAAATTTTCGTCGGGGCGCACCGAGCCGTCCTTGGGCGGCAGGTCGCGCACATGGCCATAAGAGGCCAAAACAACGAAGTCCGGACCTAAATATTTGTTGATGGTCGATGCCTTTGCGGGCGATTCGACGACGACGACATTCATGAGGCTATTTATCTCGAACCGGGATGGGTGCGAATTATCACACTGATTCTATTAACGAAACCTGACTTCCAGCATGACGTTCCAAGCGGCCCGCCAGCTCAAGTTCCAACAAGATGGTGAGTAGCAGGGCGGGTGTCAACCTGCTCTGACGCATCAATTCGTCAATCGGAACGGGGCTGGGCCCGAGCAATTCGACTATCGCGGGGCGTGCCGCGGCCAGTTCGGATTCACCCACCACGGCCATTCCGGGGGCATGAAATTCGGGCCCGGGGCGGTCGCCCAGCACCTGTGGCGGTGTCTTTGCCAGGGCTTCGATAATGTCTTCCGCGCCCTGCACCAGGGTTGCGCCGTCGCGGATCAGACCGTTGGTGCCACGGCTGCGCGGGTCGAGCGGCGAGCCCGGCACGGCGAACACTTCGCGGCCCTGCTCGCCGGCAAGACGTGCGGTTATCAGCGAGCCTGAGCGCGGTGCCGCCTCGACCACGAGGATGCCGCGCGCCAGGCCGGAGATGATCCGGTTGCGGCGCGGGAAATGACGCGCCTGCGGCACCGTGCCGAGCGGCGGCTCGGCGATGACCACGCCACGGGCGACAATATCCTCATAAAGCGCGGCATTCTGTTTCGGGTAGATCACATCGACGCCGCCGCCCATCACCGCCAGGGTGCCGCTCTCCAACGACCCCTGATGTGCCGCCGTGTCGATGCCTTTCGCCATGCCCGACGCCACGGCGAATCCGGCAGTGCCGAGCTCCGTCGCCAGATGTTTGGCGAAGCGCACGCCGTTGGCCGAGGCATTGCGTGCGCCAACGATGGCGACAATGTCGTTTTCCAGGAGATGGCCATGGCCGCGGATGGCGATCAGGGGCGGCGGATCGGCGGTGGCGGCGAGTGGCGCCGGATAGCCCGGTTCGCGGCAAGCAATGAAGCGGCCGCCAATCTTATCGAGCTCGGCGATCTCACGAACGGCGGCGGATTTGGAGAATAGTTTGATATTGCGTTTGCGCCCGCCGCCGCGCGCCAGCGCCGGTAGCGCATCAAGCGCCTCGGCAACGCTGCTATAGCGCTCCAGCAGTGCCATAAAGGTGACAGGGCCGACATTTTCGCTGCGCGACAGGCGCAGCCAATCGATACGCTCGCTGTCGCTGAGGGTCTTGATCTCAACCATTGCTAGAAAGTTATCAAAATTGATCTATTCAGCAACTATTTTATGATTTTTCTTTCTTGCCGCCGATTTTGGCTTCCTGCCCGCCCAGCAGGCGGCGGATATTGGCGTGATGCTTGAGGACGATAATGATGGCGAGCAACCCGGCCAATTCGGCAAGCTGGCGGCCACTTAATAAATAGGCAAAGCCGGGCGCCGAAATCAGCGCCACCAGCGCGGCGAGGGAGGAAAAGCGGAACAGCGCTGCGGTGGCAAGCCACACGGCAAGCGCGATCAGGCCGAGCCGCCAGTCGAGCGCGAGCAACACGCCAAGGCTGGTCGCCACACCCTTGCCGCCGCGAAACAACAGCCAGACCGGCGCGACATGGCCGATCACTGCACCGAAGCCGGCGGTCAACGCCACGTCGGGGCCGTAAATTGCACCGATTAAAACCGCGCCTGCGCCCTTGCCGCCATCGAGCAGCAGGGTTGCGGCGGCAAGCGGTTTGTTGCCGGTGCGCAGAACGTTGGTCGCGCCGATATTGCCGGAGCCGATGGTGCGGATATCGCCATGGCCGAAGAGGCGGGCCAAAATCAGCCCGACCGGAACCGAGCCGATAAAGTAGGCAAGTACAAACGCGATCGCGTAGTAGGGCCATGAATAGGCCCAACTAATGGGGTCCGGCATTAGGTGTCGGCGGTGAAAAGCGTGCGCCCGTCGACAATCGTTCTGAGCGCGTGGCCTTGCACCGGGCGGCCGTCAAAGGGTGAATTTTTCGACATGCTGCGGAATTTTGCCGTTTCCACCACCCACGGCGCCTCCAAATCAAACAGCAGCAAATCCGCTGGTGCGCCCTTGGCAAGGCGCCCGACCGGCAGCTTCAGCAAATCCGCCGGCGCCACGGTCAGGCGGCGCAAAACATCGAGGAGCGGCATATGGCCGCGATGATAAAGTTCGAGCGACAGCGGCAGCAGGGTTTCGAGGCCGACGATGCCGTTTGCCGCATGCGCCATGGGGAGACGCTTGCTCTCCTGATCGTGCGGCGCGTGGTCGGTGGCGATGGCGTCTATGGTGCCGTCCTTCAGGCCTTCGACAATCGCCGCGCGGTTGGTATCGCTTCTTAAGGGCGGGGCCATTTTGGCGAAGGTACGGTAATCGCCGACATCGTGGTCGGTGAGGGAAAAGTGATGCGGCGCCGCCTCGCAGGTGACGTTGAGGCCGCGGGCCTTGGCCTGGCGCACGCAGTCGACCGCCTCGGCGGTCGAAATATGGGCGACGTGGTAGCGCCCGCCGGTCAGTTCGACCAGGCGGATATCGCGTTCGACCACCACGGTCTCCGATATTTCCGGGATGCCGTCGAGGCCGAGCCGGGTCGCGACTTCGCCTTCGGCCATGCAACCACAGCCGGAAAGCGAGAGATCCTCGGCATGCTGGCTGATCAAAAGGTCGAAGGTTTTGGCATAGTTAAGCGCGCGGCGCATCACCTGGCTGTCGGCAATCGGCAGCCCGTCATCGGTAAAGGCCACGGCGCCGGCTTCGGCGAGCATGCCGAACTCGGTGATTTGCGTGCCGCCGAGGCCTTTGGTGACGGCGGCAAAGGGGAATACCTTGGCCCCCTTGGCCTCGCGCGCACGGCGTTGGACGAACTCGATCAGGCCGACATTATCAATCACCGGATCGGTATTGGGCATGCTGCAAATACTGGTCACACCGCCGGCCAAAGCCGAGAGCCCGCCCGAGGCAATGGTCTCCTTGTGCTCGTGGCCGGGCTCGCGTAAGTGGACATGCATATCGACCAGCCCCGGCGACAGGCAATGGCTACCACATTCCACCACTTGAATACCTTCGGGCACGCCGTCGGCAAAAAGGTTTTGGCCGAGATCGGCGATATGGGCGCCTTCGGTCAGGAGCGCGCCCCGCGCATCAAGCCCGGATTCCGGATCGAGCAGGCGGGCGTTGATATAGGCGGTGCGGGACTCGCTCATGACGCCTCGCGCTCCCGCCCGAGCATGTCGAGGCAGGCCTGGCGCACCGCGAGGCCGAGCTCGACCTGGATCAGAATGGCGCTTCGGGTGATGTCGTCGGCGACCGTACTGTCGATCTCGACGCCCCGGTTCATCGGTCCGGGATGAAGGATCAGCGCATCCGGCTTGGCGCTCGTGAGTTTGTCTTCATCGAGACCAAAATAGCGGAAATATTCGCGTGTCGAAGGCACGAAGGTGCCCTGCATGCGCTCCGCCTGGAGGCGCAGCATCATGATGATGTCGCAATCTTCGAGGCCCTCGCGCATATCGTGGAACACTTCCGCGCCGAGGCGCTCGACTGCCGGCGGCACCAAGGTGGGCGGCGCCACGAGGCGGACCTGCGAGCCCATCATGGAAAGCAGAAGAATATTCGAGCGCGCCACCCGGCTGTGCAGGATATCGCCGCAAATCGCGACACGGAGGCCATCGAGGCGGCCTTTCTTTTGCCGGATGGTAAGGGCATCCAAGAGCGCCTGGGTCGGGTGCTCATGGCTGCCGTCGCCGGCATTGATGACGGCGCAATTGACGTGATTGGCCAAGAGACGCACGGCGCCAGCATCGGGATGGCGTACAACAATCACATCGGGGTGCATGGCGTTCAGTGTCATCGCCGTGTCGATCAGGGTTTCGCCCTTTTTGATCGCCGAGGAGGCGACGGAAATATTGATTACATCGGCACCGAGACGCTTGCCGGCAAGCTCGAACGAGGTGCGGGTGCGGGTCGAGGTTTCGAAAAACAGCAGGATCAGCGTGCGCCCGCGCA
>CAYSDJ010000068.1:0-21341 GCA_964429775.1 uncultured Rhizobiaceae bacterium | reverse complement strand
TGCGCGACGGTTGCGTGGTGGGGCGGCCGAGCTTTCCGCACAGCGCCTCGATGGCGACCACTAATGTCGCCGACCGCCTGGTCAATCTCACCCAATCGGCCTTTGCCCAACTCGGCGACGGCCAGGGCCTGGCCGAAGGCGGCAGCGCCATGGCGGCCGGATTCGCGGTGATTTCCGGCAATGATTTCCGGCGCGACGGCGAGCCCTATATCAACCAGCTGATGACGGCGGTGAACGGCGGCCCGGCGAGCCCGCAGGCCGATGGCTGGGTCACCTATGGCCTGCCCGTGGTCGCCGGATTGATGTACCGGGATAGCATCGAATTGGATGAAATCAAGCACCCCATCCACATTGACAGCATCCGCCTGCTTGCCGCCAGCGGCGGTGCCGGACGTATGCGCGGCGCACCGGCGACCGAGGTGGTCTACGGTCCCCGCCAGGATCCGATGACGGTCATCATCCCCTCGGATTGCCAGATCAATCCGGCGCGCGGCGTGCGCGGCGGGCTTGATGGTGGCGCCGCAGCGCAATGGAAAGTGAGCGCCAATGGCGACGAGACCAAGCTGCCCAACGTGACGCAAATCGAACTGCAGGCTGGCGAATTCGTGCGCGGATTCGAGGCCGGCGGCGGCGGCTATGGCAGCCCGATGGAGCGCGATCCCGCGCGTGTGCTCAAGGATGTCGAGCGGCGCTGGGAAACCGTCGAACGGGCGCGCGATATCTATGGCGTGGTGTTAAGCGGCAGCGCCGAGAATGACGACCTCGCCATCGATGCGGCGGCGACGGAAGCCGCGAGAGCGGGCGCTTAGACCTTCGTCACGTTCCAGGTCGCATCGATCTTGCTGCCGGCCTGGGTGAAGATCACGGTCACCGGGCAGCGCAGGTAAAGATCCGACTGCAGTTGTGCGAGCTGGGTGTCGTTGGCGTCGCTCGTGACATTGACCGTCAAAGTGAGATTGGGAAACGGCAAGGCGGTCGGCGTCTGGCTGGAGACGCCATTGGTGTCGAATTCCGCGTCGAGCGCCATCGTCATATCGTCCAGCCGGATGCCCATCTCATCGGCGATCAAATGCGAGATCACATTCAGGCAGGCGAGATAGGAAGACAGCATGGTCTCCAGCGGTGTCGCCGCCGCGTCCGTGCCGCCGCGAATTTCCGGCTCGTCGATCACCACCTTGTGGTGGCGTACGCTCGCGTCGGTGCGCGAATGGGTGGGACATTCCGCTTTCAGTTTGAAATGATGGCTGGCCGGCATATCGAATGTCATGGGTTCCTCCCCTTGTCTCACATGCGGCGCATAAGACCACGGAACAAAGCGGTGGCCAAATCACAGGAGCTTGAACATGCTGATGAATGGTGAGGAATATCTCGAATCCTTACGCGACGGGCGCACCATCCGCATCGGATCGGAAACCGTGCATGACGTCACCCGCCACCCGGCGTTCAAAAATGCTGCGCGCTCCTTCGCCCGGATATGGGATGCGCGGCATGAGAGCGAGCATGGCGATGCGCTCTCGGTCGAGATCGATGGCGAGCGCATCCCGTCCTACTATTTAATGCCGAAGAGCCGCGCCGATCTCGAACAACGCACCCGCTCGGCCACCGCGATTGCCGACCTCTCCTACGGCATGATGGGCCGCTCGCCCGATTTCGTCGGTGGCTATGTCACCGGCATCGCCATGCAGCCGGAGGTTTTCAAAACAAACGAGTATGATTTTTCCGAAAATGTACGCGCCTATTACAAGCATTGCTGCGACAATGATATTTTCCTCTCGCACGCCGTGGCGCCGCCGCAGGGTACGCGCGACCCGCAGCATTACGGCCGCTCCTCCTCTTTCGTCCCGACCCTTTCCGTCACCTCGGAGGATGACGACGGGCTGGTGATCAACGGCGTCAAACTGCTCGCCACCGCCGCCGCCTTCTCACACGATGTCTGGATCGGAAACATCCTGCCGCTCGCACCCGACCGCGAGAACGAGGCGGTGACATGCGTCATCCCGGTCAATACGCCTGGGCTCGAGCTGTGGTCGCGCAAGCCCTACGAAAAATTCGCGCAAAGCGAATATGACAATCCGCTGGCCTATAGATATGACGAATCCGATTGCGTCGTGATCTGCCGCGACGTGAAGGTGCCATGGGAAAAGGTCCTAACGCTGGGCGATATCCCATGGTCGCGCGGCATCTATTTCGATACCCCGGCACACACCCTTTCCAACCACCAGGCGGCGGTGCGTTATCGCTCCAAACTGAAACTGCTGTTGGGGATCGCACGCCGCGTCACTGAATCCATGGGCACCGACAAGGTGCCGGCGGTGGCCGATACGCTCAATCACCTCTCGGCCATACAGGCCACCATCTCGGCCATGATCGCCGGGCAAATCCAGGACCATGAGACGCTCGAAGGCGGCTTCACCAACTATAATCGCCGTTACATGTACGCCGCGATCTATTTCGCGACACAGAATTACGACAAGATCCTCGCCCGTATCCGCGAGCTCACCGGCGGCAGCGTGCTGCAAATGCCGGCCGATGTCTCGGTGCTCGACGACGCGGAAACCAAACGCATCTTCGACATGTGCTGGTCGACCAAGGAATGGGACGCCGAGGACAAGATGAAACTGTTCAAGCTCGCCTGGGACATCCTCGGCACCGATTTCGCCGGCCGCCACTCGCAATATGAACGCTTCTACATGGGCCCGGCCTTCATTGTCCGCGAACATGTCGGGCGCGAGACGGATTGGGGCGAGATTGGAGATTTCACTGATGATTTGCTGGCAAGCTATTAAGCTCTCGGAGAATTAGCCTTTCTCCAAAAGCCCTCGCAGCACTCGTTCCGGTGTGAGAGGTATTTGCTTGAGGCGCACGCCCGTGGCGGCGGAGAGGGCATTGTTGATCGCCGGTGCCGCGCCGACCAGGGGTGGCTCGCCGACGCCTTTGACTTGGAAGGGATGGCTCTTTTCCGGCGTCTCCAGAATGATGGCGTGGATTTTGTCGGGGGCCTCCATGCTGCCGGGGAATTTGTAATCCATGAAGCTTGGGTTTACCAGGCGGCCGTCCTCCCACAGCATTTCCTCGCATAGCGCGTAGCCCTGGCCCTGCAAGAAGCCGCCGTGGATTTGGCTTTCGACCATGCCGGGATTGATGGCGCGGCCGACATCATGGGCGCACCATGCTTCGAGCACTTCGATCTTGCCTGTTGCCTCATCGACCTCGATTTCCACCACCTGGGCGCCGAAGGTCAGCACCGAGAGCGCGTCCAATCCTAGAAAGCCGGTCATCTTGGTGTGCTCGGGGTCGGGCGGGTCGTTCGGGATGTAGCTGCCGGAGCCGGTGATCGGGCCGCCAACGGCCCAAAGCGAGCGTCCCGCGATATCGGCGAAACTGACTTCGGCGTTCCTCGGCGGCTCGGCATTGACGCCGATGCGCCCGCCGGGGCGGAGCTCCAAATCTTCCGTATCGCATTCGAGCATGGCGGCGGCATGTTCGAGCAATTGCGTGCGCACCTGCACCGCCGCCCGGTGTACCGCCTGGCCCACTGTGTAGGTCACGCGGCTCGCGTTGGTGCCGTAATTATAGGGCGCGGAATCGGTATCGGGCGTGGCGAAACTCACCTGTTCGATATCGAGGCCAAGCGCCGCGGCGCACATCTGGCTCAAGACCGTATCCGAGCCCTGGCCGATATCGACCGCGCCGACATTGAGAATGATCGAGCCGTCGCCTTGCAGACGGACGATAGCGCCCGAGGAGAGAAAGGCGGAGGTGTGCGTCATGGCAGCGACGCCGAGGCCGCGTTTGCGCCCGGGAGGTGCCTCGCGCGGGCGCGTCCAATCGGAAGCGTCACGCACTTTTTCGAGGGCTTCGACGACGGCGCAGGAGGTGATGCGCTGGCCGCCGAGCCATTGCTCACCCGCTTTGATGGCGTTCTTGATGCGGAGATCGATGGGATCGATGCCGAGCTTGGCCGCAATCTCATCCAACTGACTCTCGGCGGCGAACGAGGCCTGCGGATTGCCGAAACCGCGAAAGGCGCCAAGCCGGAGCTTGTTGGTGTAGACCGCATGGCCGAGCGCACGCACATGCGGGATCGAATAGCAGCCGCGTGCGTAATAGAGCACCAGATTCATCACCGACGGGCTATCATCGGCATAGGCGCCGGCGTCGAGCCATACTTCCATTTCGCGCGCCACCAGCGTGCCATCGGCCTTGGCGCCGGTCTTTACCCGGAGCGTACCGGGATGGCGCGCGCGCATGCTGGTCATGTCCTCATCGCGGGTGAGCACCAGACGCACCGGAGCGCCCGCCTTCCTGGCCAGCATCACGGTGACGAGCTGGCCGGAGGCCTCCGCCTTGGCGCCGAAGCCACCGCCGATACGCGGTGCGACACAGCGGATCTTACCCATCGGAATGCCGAGACCTTCATGGATATTGGCCTGGGTGCGGAAGATGCTCTGGGTCGAGGACCAGACGGTGACCCGGCCATCCGGCCCCCACGATGCGAGCACCGAGACCGGCTCCATATAGGCGTGATATTGCGCGCCAACCTCATAGCTGCCCTCGACGATGACATCGGCCTCGTCGAAGCCATCCACACCCCGGCCCATGACCGCCTCGGCCCGGGCCAGCAGATTGCCCTCATTCTCCGGCGCCTGATAAATCTTGGCGTAATCGGCGAAATCCTCGTGCAGCACCGGTGCGCCCTCGGCCATTGCCGCTTCGATTGTAGTCGCCGCCGGCAATTCCTCATATTCGACGTCGATCAAACGCGCCGCCAAACGCGCCGTCGCCTCATCGACCGCCGCCACCGCCACGACGGGTTCGCCGATATAGCGCACCTTGCTGTGCGCCAGCGCTTTCTCGTCCTTGCACACCAGGCCGATATAGCCGCCGGTGATATCCTCACCGGTCACCACCGCCTTCACACCGGGCAGGGCCAGCGCGGCGGAAGCGTCATAGGAGAGAATGCGGGCATGGGGATAGGGGCTGGTGGCGAGCGCGCCATGCAACATGCCGGGCAGTTCCATATCGCCGCTATAGACCGCCTGGCCGAGCGCCTTTTCCGCCGCTTCGAGACGCGGCGGGCTCTTGCCGATTGCGCTTTCAATATCGCTCATGCGCTGCTCCGCCGCGCCGCCAGTTCGACCGCATCGACGACCCGGACATAGCCTGAGCAGCGGCAGAGATTGCCCGAGAGCGCCTGGCGGATTTCATCGCGCGTGGGCTTTGGGTTTTCGGTCAAAAAGGCCGTCGCGCTGACAATCATGCCGCTCATGCAAAAGCCGCACTGGATCGCCCCGGCATCGACAAAAGCCTGCTGCATGGGAGAGAGCGTGCCGCCCTCGCCCAGGCCCTCAATGGTGACGATATCGCGCCCGGCAACATTTGCGGCGAGAACGAGACAGGCGTTTACCGGCGCGCCGTCGAGCAACACGGTGCAAGCGCCGCAAACACCTTGATTGCAAGCGTTTTTCGAGCCGGTCAGTTTCAGATCACTGCGCAATGCCTCGAGCAATGTGCGCGTGGCCGGCAATGCGAGCGCGCGTTCCTCGCCATTCACTTTGAGGGTGATATTGATCATAGCGCACTGCCGGCGGCATCAAGCGCGCGTGCCAGCAGGCGCGGCACCAGCATCAAACGGTATTCGGCGCTGCCGCGCACATCGTCAACCGGATCTGCGGCGGCTGTGAGAAGAGCGGCGGCCTCGCCAATTGCGCCCGCTTCGAGCGACGAACCAATGAGACACGCTTCCGCCGCCGCCACCCGCACCGGCGTCGCGCCGGCGGCGCCGAGTGCGATGCCTACTTGGCTGCATTTACCGCCGGCCATGGCCAGCACGACGGCAACCGACAGGGTGGCGTAATCGCCATGCACGCGGGCGAATTTTTCATAATGCCCAACGGCGCCCTCCGGCTGTGGCGGGACAACAACAGCGGCGATCATTTCGCCCTCCCCGAGCACGGTGGTGAGGTAGTCCTCGAAAAAATCCTCGGCGGCAACGGCACGCCTGCCGGACGGACCAGCCACTTCGATAACCGCATCCGCCGCCACCAGCGCCGCCGGCATGTCGGAACTGGGATCACCATGCGCCACCGCGCCGCCAAGCGTGCCAATATTGCGCACCGCCGGATGGGCAATCTGCGCCGCCGCCTGGCGCACCACTTCGTTGCCGCCGGCAAGCCGCGCTTCGCCCGCCAGAGCCGCGTGGCTCAACATGGCGCCGAGATGCAAACCGCCCTCCGGCGTCGCTTCGATGGTTTGTAACTCATCAATTGCTGTGAGACTGACCAGCGCTGAGGGCTCAAGCAATTCGGCGTTTAACATGGCGACCAATGTGGCGCCGCCGGCGAGCGGCAACGCTTCCGGATCGGCGGCAAGCAGGGTCAGTGCGTCGTCGAGGGTGGTTGGCTGGTGAAACTCCATGCTCTAAGCCTCCGCCGCCTTACGGAAGTTTTCGGCGAAATCGGCGCCAAGCGCCTTCGCTTTCTTTTTCATGATGCCGAGGCCGTATTTTGCCAAACGTCCGACGACCTGAACATCGGATTTGTAGTGCACATGGGTCGCGCCGACGCCGGATGCGGTCAAGGTCAATTCGCTCCTGGCGGTGAGGCGGCTGGCGTTGGTGCCTTCTTGTCCTCGTGTCTCTACTCGGGCGAAAGTTGGCGGGCATTCCTCCAGCACTTCGATGTCGAGATTGAACGTCGTTTTGATCGGGCCGATGCCGACCTTGACCGCGGCCCGGTAGGCGCCATCGCCGATATCCTCGACATCCTCGCAGCCAGGCACGCAGGGCGCGACAAAGCCCGGGTCGCGGATGCAATCCCAAACATGCGCGAGCGCTGCGTCGACGGCGAATTCCTCTTCGATGATCACGCGTCCCCCGTTGGCTCCCGCTTCGTTGTTATGGCTCCCATGCGCCACTGTCAATTCGTGTCAATCGGCGAAGGCCGCCTCAGGAACCAAAACCCGTCCTTCCATCAACCGGCGCGCCGTGCGCGTTACCGTCACATGTTCGGCCATCCAGCCGCCCACCTCGACCCGGCGCACGCTCGCGGCCAACGACAGCAGACCCGACGGATGGGCGATGACGATCGATTCCACCCCCGCTTGCCGGGTGGATAGGATCTCGTGCACCAGGGTGCCCTCAATGGCGGCGGCGGTGGCGAGGCACATTGCCCCGGTCAGCGGCAGGGCGCGGTGCGGCTGTTCCATCGAAATCATGCGCGCCGTTATGTCCATGTCATGCGCCGTCAATTCATCGCCGGAGAGAGTCGGTGCCGCCATCGGCGGCGCGACGAGGCCGAGTTTGGGCACGCTCAAACCGTCCTGCGGCAAGCCCATGGCTTCGGCGGCGGCGCGGCGGATGGCTTCCAGGCGCTTGAGCAGGCCTTTCTTGGCTGCCAACTCGTCCGGCATTTC
Source organism: uncultured Rhizobiaceae bacterium (assembly GCA_964429775.1). GTDB lineage: Bacteria > Pseudomonadota > Alphaproteobacteria > UBA828 > UBA828 > PTKB01. Next base: position 13,928 of record CAYSDJ010000068.1, on the reverse strand, counting down.
AGCGCCGCGTAAACCGATATCGGCGGCGCGCAGAAAGACGCAAGGAGTGGTGGCATCGACCAACGAGACCTCAATCGCCTTTTTGCCTGGTACGGAAAGACGATTCAGTTCCTTACCCGCCGGCAAAAGATGGCCGGTTACGGCGCCGCCGGGCGTTTCGAAATCAAGCGCAATCGGCGCGCCCTCGCCGGCCACGCCGTGCAGCTCAAAATCGCCGGCGACACGGGTGCGGCCTTCGGCGACCTCAAAACGGGCATGCACGAGCGCGCCGCTGGTGCTGTGGTGCAGACACAGCGCCACCTCGCCATCGGCAACATCAACCAGGCCCTCATCCACCGCGAAGGGGCCGACCGCCGATGTGAGATTGCCGCAATTGCTGCGCCAATCGATAATTTTCCGGTCCACCGCAACCTGGCCGAAGCTGTAATCCAACACCGCATCCGTGTGGCTCGACGGCGCGACGACAATCACCTTGCTGAGCGAGGATATGCCGCCGCCCATGCCGTCGAGCTGGCGGCCATGCGGATCGGGGCTGCCCATGGCGGAGAGCAGCACGCGGTCGCGCGCTTCGCCTTCGGGCGGCAGATCGCGGGCATGGAAAAACAGCCCCTTGCTGGTGCCGCCGCGCATGAACACGGCTGGGATAGCGCGCTGGCTCACGGTCTTAATCCGGCGGCATCCCGCCCGGCGATACGGCCGAAAACGGCGCCCCGCATCACCGAGGTCGAGCCGGTATAGGTGCGGTAGTAGAGCCCGGCGGTTTCGCCGGCGGCGTAAAGGCCGGGGATCGCGTCGCCGTCCATATTCACCACCCGTGCGCGGTTATCGATTTTCACGCCACCGAAGGTGAAGCAATTGGCGGCAATGACGGGCCAGGCGCGGAATGGCGGGCGCGTCAAAGGCCGGGCCCAGTTCGATTTCACCGGGTCGAGACCATGCGTCACCAGCCCGTCCGGTTCAAGCGCCTTGAACACGCCGCCGGCCGGGCATGCGTTGTTGTAGGCACGCACCGTCACCGCCAAAGCGCCGGTGCCAAGCGCCGCCGCCAAACTGTCGAGATCGCCGGCCTCAACCGGCGGCTGGTCGGTGCGCACCGATTTTTGCCAATTGGGCACATCGTCGAGGCCGGCGTCGCAGATGGTATAAGCGATACCCTTCGGCTGGTTCATGATATCGCGCGTGATTGCCTCGTAACTTGCATCGACGGTGCTCGGCGCTTCATCTGTGAAACGCCGGCCGGAATTGTTGACGAGAATGCCGTAGGGGAAGTTCAGGATTACCGGCTCGTGCCGGCCCGAACGCGGATCGACCGGCTGGGCGTGGAAGCTGCCGAAATCGCCGCACGGCGCGGCGCCGGCATCCAGCCCCATTTGGATGCCCTCGCCGCGATTGTAATAGCCGCCCTTCGCCACCGGGCGGATGAACTGACTGGCCGGGCCGAAATAGCGGCTCTGCATTTCCGGGTTGCCCTCGAATCCGCCCGATGCCAGGACGACAGCGGGGGCGTTAAATTCAAGTGTGCGGTTGCCGGCATCGGCGGCGCACAGGCCCGTGACCGCACCCGCCCCATCCTGAATCAATTGGCGCGCGGTGGTGCGGTAAAATATCGTGATGTTTTCCGGCGCGCTCTCGGCCTGGGCGGCCAATGCCTCGACCAGGGCCAGGCCGCCGCCCGCCGGCGCGATGCGCGTCGTCGATTGGGTGATGAAATAATTCGGCAGAAAATCGAATGTGACGCCGAAGCCGGCCAGCCAATTCAGCGTCGGGCCGGCATTGCTGGCGAGCGTCGTGATCACTTCCGGATCGGTGAAGCCAAGACCCTTCAGAAGCCCCGGCCATTCCTCATATGGCAGGGCCGCGTCGCGGATGATTTCGGGGTCGAGATAGCCGCCGGCATTGGCCGCCAGTTGCTCTTCCAAATCATCGGAGACCTCATCATGGCTTTTCATGCGCCAGAAGGATTCGGTGTAGCGCGTGTTGCCGCCACGGTCTTCTTTCGGCGCCCGCTCCAGCAGAGCAACCCGCGCGCCGGCCTCTGCGGCACTCACCGCCGCCGACAGCCCGGCGATGCCGCAGCCGACCACGACAACATCGAATTTGCCCGCCTCACCTGTCATCAATTGCCTCACCGCCTCGCGCCGATTAGGATTCACAGAACTATCCTAGCGGTCCCCGAGGCATAGGTAAAAGAGATGGCGCACATTGTCTGAAAACACCGCCGGCGCGGCGACCTTGCGCCTCGAAGACGAACGCCTGCTGCGCGGGCGCGGCAGATATGTCGATGACATGGCGTTGGCCCGCCAGGCGCACGGCGTGGTGCTGCGCAGCCCGCATGCGCATGCCCGTATTCTGACGATCGATACATCCGCCGCCGCCGCCCTGCCCAGCGTTCTCGCTATCCTGACGGGTGCGCAGTTGCGTGCTGACGGTATCGGCGACATTCCCTGCGGCATCAATATTCCCAACCATGACGGCACGCCGAGCAAGACGCCGGGGCGCCCGGCGCTGGTTTCAGACCGGGTGCGTTTCGTTGGCGATCCGGTGGCGTTCATCGTCGCCGAGACGGAGGCCGCAGCTGAGGATGCTGCCGAAGCCGTGATCGTGCGCTATGAGGAATTGCCCGCAGCGGTCGATCCGGCGGCGGCGCTGGAAAGCACGGCGCCGCAATTGCACGGCACGGCGCCTGGAAATCTCTGCATGGATTGGCAAGGCGGCGACAAGGAGGCCACCGACCGGCTGTTCGCTGGCGCCGCCAAGACCGTCGCGCTCGAGACGCGCAACAACCGCATCGCGCCCTCGGCCATCGAGCCACGCGTCGCCATCGGCGATTACGATGCGGGCAGCGGCCAATATACGCTGCACATCCCGTCGCAAGGCGTGCACCGCATCCGTGGCCTGCTCGCCGGCAATGTGCTCAAGGTGCCGGAGAGCCGGTTAAGGGTGATGACGCCCGATGTCGGTGGCGGCTTCGGCGTCAAGCTCTGGCTGTACCCTGAACATGTACTGGTGCTATGGGCGGCGCAGCGCTTGGGGCGGCCGGTGAAATGGCTCGCCAGCCGGGCCGAGAGCTTCCTCTCCGACCGGCATGGCCGCGACGTGCTGACCAAGGGTGAAATGGCGCTCGATGAGGCGGGCCGCATCCTCGCGCTCCGGATCGACAATATCGCCAATCTCGGCGCCTACACCTCCTATTTCGCGCCCTATATCCCGAGTGCCGGCGGCACCCGCGTGCTGCCCGGCGGCTACCGGATCGAGGCCATGCATATGCGTGTGCGCGGCGCCTTCACCAACAGCGCGCCGGTCGATGCCTATAGGGGCGCCGGGCGGCCGGAAAATTTGTTCCTGGTGCAGCGCATGATGGCTATGGCGGCGCGCGAGATGGGCATCGATGCGGCTGAGATGCAGCGCCGCAATCTGGTGACGGCGGACGCCATGCCGTACACGAATGTGCTCGGGCAGACATATGATTCAGGCGATTTCCAGGCCAATCTGGAGGCGGCGTTGCATGCCTCCGACTGGCCGGGTGCGAGCGCACGGAAGGCACAAGCGCGCGAAAAAAACCGCCGGCGCGGTATCGGTCTGGCCTGCTATGTCGATCCGTGCGGCGGCAACCGCGATCAATATGCCAGCTTGCGGTTTTCCGCCGACGGCGGGGTGCAATTGGCAATCGGTGCGCAATCGAGCGGCCAAGGCCATGAAACCGTGTTTGCGCAAATTGTCGCCGGGCGTCTTGGTTTGGATGTCGCGGATGTGCGTGTGTTGCAGGGCGACAGCGACATTGTGCCGAGCGGCCAGGGCTCGAGCGGTTCGCGCTCGATTCCGATCGGCGGCAATGCCGCGGCACTGGCAACTGCACGCAGCATCGGGCGCGGCCGCGCCATTGCGGCGGGCATATTGGAGGCCGACGCCGCCGATATCGCATTCACCGCCGGCGCCTACGAAATTTCCGGCACCGACCGACGCATTGCTTTTACCGAAGTGTTGAAAGCCTCGTTCGATCCGGCGCGCGTGCCGGTGGGCCATGATCTCGGCCTCGATTCGCGCGCCCAGCCGATGTTGCGCGACGTAACCTATCCCAATGGCTGCCACATCGCTGAAGTGGAAGTTGATGTCGATACGGGCCAGGTGCGCCTCATGGCTTACACGGCGGTCGATGATTTCGGCCGCGAGATCAACCCGATGCTGGTCGCCGGCCAGGTGCACGGCGCCACCGCGCAAGGCATCGGCCAGGCCCTGCTCGAAAACAGCCTGTTCGACGAGGCGAGCGGCCAGCTCCTGAGCGGCAGCTTCATGGATTATGCCCTGCCACGCGCCGACGATCTCCCCGCCTTTACCTTGGAACGCCATGAGGTACCGTGCGCCAGCAACGAACTTGGCGTGAAAGGCTGCGGCGAATCCGGCACCACCGTATCACCGGCCGCTGTCATCAACGCGGTGGTCGACGCGCTCAGCGAATTTGGCGTCCACCATCTCGACATGCCGGCCACGCCGGAAAAAGTGTGGCGCCTTATTCATGCTGGCAAAGCGGCGTCGTAACTCTAATAATATGTTGTTGGAGGAGCCGGAATATGGACGAGATGTGCAAGACGTGTAAATATTTCATGCTGATAGAACGGGTGAAAAAAGGCCGCTGCCGGCGCTTTCCGCCGACCATCAACACCGCCTGGACCGGCGCCAATCCGCTTGGTTTTCACACCAACTATCCCGCCGTTTACAATGACCAATGGTGCGGTGAGTTTATCGAAGCAGAACCGGACCCAGCATGAAACACCCGACCATTCGCCCGCGCGACGCCGCCACCCTCGCCCTCATACGCCGCGACGGCCGGCACCCCTCGGTGCTGATGGGCCAGCGTGGCAAGAGCCAGGCCTTCATGCCGGAGCGCTATGTCTTTCCCGGCGGCGGGGTCGAGCCTGGTGACCGCTATGTGCGGCCGTCCGGCGAATTGGCGGAAAATGTTGCGGCGCGTCTCGCGCGCTCGTGCACGCCAGCGCGCGCCCGCTCCCTCGCCGCCGCAGCGGTGCGAGAGACGTTCGAGGAAACCGGCATCATGTTGGCATCGCCGAGCGATGCGCCCAAGGGAAAATTGCGCCCGGAATGGCGCGGCTTTCATGAGCGCGGCCTGGCGCCGGCGCTCGACCGGCTCGATTATATCTTCCGCGCCGTGACGCCGCCCGGACAGGTGCGCCGTTTTAACGCCCGCTTCTTCATGGCCTTCGCCGACGATTTGCACGGCGAGATCGCCGGCAACGGTGAATTGCACGACATCGGCTGGGTGCCAATATCAGAAGCGCTCAAGATGCCGATCCCGCACATCACCGGCGTCGTTCTCGGCCAGATAAACAAGCTATTGAACGACCCGACGCCGCGCGACCAAGCGAAAACCACGCCTTTCATGCGCCATATCGGCGAGAAATACCACGTGGTGATGGAATAGCGGTTACGCTGCCTTCCGCCGCTCGGCGATGCCGGCTTCGACCAATGGCAGCACTTTCTTGGCGAACAATTCTTGGGTCTGGATCGCTTTGTGCGCCGGGATGCCGCCATAATGGGCGACCAGGATGAATTCCTCGAACGGCACTTTGTCGTATAGCGTCAGCAACTGATTGGCGACCTTCTCCGGCGTGCCGATATAAACGATGCCGAGATCGACGATGTCCTGATACGAGACGTCACCGAGGCGGAGAAAATCGTCGCCGGCATAGAAATCGAATCCGCCGGCCCGCATGCGCGCCTTGACTTCCTCGGTGCGGTTCATCTCCTTCAGCGGCGAGACGTTATATTCGATGAATTTCATCGCATATTCTTCTGCGTCGCGTTCGGCCCGCGCCTGGTCCTCGTCGAGGTAAAGCGCCTTCAGAAACGACACATGCGGCGTGTTGCCCTTTCGCGCACAGGATTCCAAATAAATCTTATGCGGCTCGATGAAGATATCGTCCGGCGTCGGCGCGCCCAGCACCACGTTCCAGCCGCGCTCACCGGCCTGGGTAAAGGTCTTGGAACTGGTGCCGACCTGATAAATCGGCGGATGCGGTTTCTGGATCGTCCGCGGAACGATCGAGAGATTGTCGCATTGGTAATATTTACCGTCGAACGAGAAGCGTTCCTCGGTCCAGCCCTTGATCAGAATGTCGATACATTCGTGAAAGCGCCCGAGGCTCTCTTCATAAGCCACATTGGCCGGCTCCTGCAGCCAGCCATGGCCGCGCCCGATGCCCACTTCGATACGCCCGCCCGTGAGAATATCGGCTTCGGCGATCTGGCCGCACAGCACCATCGGATTGTGCAGCGGCAGGGTGTGGCAAAGTGTGCGGAAGCGAAGATTGCGCGTCCGTTCGGCGAGCTTGGTATAAAGCGGCAGCGGCGCGCAGTTGATGGCGAATTTCTCAAAAAATGGATGTTCCAGCGTAGTAAAGACACCGAAACCGCGCTGATCCGAATGCTCGGCGCAACGGATCACATCATTGATCAGCTCGGCGTGGTCGGTTCCCGGCGGGCATTGAAATTCGACATAGGTTCCCAGACGTAATTTTGTCATGACTTCTCCCCCGCATGCTTATTGGCGCGCAGTCTAGCAGCATCACCGCCCCGGTTTCCAGCCCGTATTAAGTTGATTTGGTCACGCTTTCGTCAGCACTCGGTGGCTGCGTCCCGCGCCACCTTGATTTCGGCGGCCGCCATCCCCACATCCGCCGCCGCTTCCAACAGGCTGTGCCAGGTCGAGCTCGGCAGCGGCACACCCTCGGCCAGACGTTCGATCCTGTTGTGCGTTTCCGCGTCACCCGGGCACAGCACTTCGCCGCCTGCCTCAGCCGGATTGGCCGAACGGAAAAACGCCACATAATCGCTGAGCTCGGTAGCAAAATCATTCTCGCTGCCGAGAAACTCCGGCACCACATAGATCGACAACATGCCGTTGGCCAATTGCTTGACGCCGGGCCTGGAGCAGCCCGAGCCGGTCAAGGCGCCGGCCAAAATCTCGCACATGAAGGAAAGGCCCGAGCCTTTATGCTCGCCCATGGCGCGGATCGCGCCCGTGCCGGTGCGCACATCCAAGGGCTGGCTGCTGTCGCTCACGCCATAGATCAGCACCGGGTCGGTGGAAAGCGTACCATCGCCGTCAATCAGCGAGCCTTGCGGCAGGGGTTTGCCGCCGCCATGCGCGTTCAACACTTTGCCCTCGGCCACAATGGAGGTGGCAAAATCGAGTATCAGGGAATCCCCCTCCGCGTTTGGAATGCCGATGCAAACCGGATTGGTCGACATGCGCCGCTCTGCCCCGCCGAATGGCGCGACCAACAGACCAAGCCCTGAGGTGTTGACGAAATGAATCGAGATCAGGCCATCCGCCGCCGCCATCTCGGCCCAATCGCCGATGCGCCCAAGATGGCCGGAATTGCGCAAGCCAATCAAGGCAACGCCATTTTTGCGCGCTTTTTCCATGCCGAGGCGCACAGCCTGCGGGCCGATTGTCTGACCGAAACCGAAATTGCCATCGACCACAGCCATGACGTCATTGTCATTGACGATGGTGATCGCCTGGTCGCGCGTGATATTGCCTTCGTTCAGCCAATGGAGATAGCGCGGCACCCGGAGGACTCCATGGCTCTCATGACCAGAGAGATTTGACGCCGTTAAATAGCGGCCGATGCGCCCAGCCTCCTCGGCCGAGCAGCCGGCGGCGGCGAAGGTATCAGTGACGAGTTGCCGTAAAACATCCGCCGGAACGCGGATGCCTTTATCCTGGGAATTCGCCATGCCGGGTTAGGCCTTGCCGCGTTCGCGCGCCAGCATTTCCAGCAGCGATATCAGCAATTGATCGCGTTCCTGCGTCAGATCCTCGAGCGAGCGCCCCGCTGCCTCCGCCATTACGCCGTCGATTATTTTCTTCGCCGCTTGATCGGAAATTTGGGCCTGGCGGCCAAGGTCGGCCCACCACGATTCAAGCGCCGGGCCGAAATGCTCAATCGCGTGACGGATACCGCCATCGCCGCCGGCGAGATGGTGAATAAGGCTCGGCCCCATCAGCGCCCAGCGCAGGCCGGGGCCGTAGGAAACGGCAATATCGACATCCTCGACGCTCGCCACACCTGTATCGACCAGATGCACGACCTCGCGCCACATCGCCGCCTGCAGGCGGTTGGCGAGATGGCCGGGCACCTCGCGATTGATACGGATCGCCTTCTTGCCGCAGCCATTATAAAAATCGAGCGCCCAATCGACGGCATCCGCGGCGGTTTCCGTGCCACCCACCACTTCGACCAAAGGCACAAGATGCGGCGGATTGAACGGGTGTCCGATGACGTAGCGCTCCCGTCCCTTACGCCCGACCTGAAGGTCGCTCATCATCAGGCCGGAGGAGCTCGACGCCATCACCACATTGTCGGGCAGCGCATCGTCGAGGCGGCCATAAAGCTCGATCTTGATCTCCAAATTCTCCGGCCCGTTTTCCTGCACGAAGTGGCAGTCGCGAACCGCTTCGGCCGGGTCGGCACAAAATGTCATGCGGCTTTCATCCGGTGCATCCGGCGCACCCAGTCTTTTGAGCGCCGGCCAGGCGGCGGCGATAAAAGCGCGGCTGCGCTCCTCAAAGCCCGGCGCCGGGTCCCAGATATTGACGGCCAGGCCATGCGCCAGGAACTGCGCCGCCCAGGATGCGCCGATCGTGCCGGCGCCGAGGATGGCGACACGTTCGACCGCCTCCGGTTTCACCAAATCCATATTCGTCTCCCGCTTAAAACAATTCAAAATTCAGGATATCAGCCGGGCGGCGCTTTCTCCCGCGACACGCCCCAGCATCACCGCCGTCAGCAAGCCGTTGCCGGACGAGTAACCCCATACCTCGGGACCGGAGACACCACAAGCCGCACCGCCGCCGGCAAAGAGATTGGGCAGCCGGCCGCCTTCCTGGCGCAACACCCGGGCCGATATATCGATAACAAGCCCGCCCTGGGTGTGAAACAGGGCAGCGCCGACTTTCACGGCATAATAGGGTGGTTTTAAATTTGTCGTGGCGGATAGATCCCGCCCAAACCGATCTTGCGCCAGGCTTCGCACATCAGCCAGGGTCTCGCTCAGCGTGGCTTCAGGCACACCGAGCGTGCTGGCGAGCGCCGCCACATCCTTGGCTATTTTCACCGCACCCGCCGCCTCTGCCTGGCGGTAATCCTCGAATTCCATCGCCAATTGATGGATGCGCGCGTCATAAATATCCCACACCACACCGCCGGGCTGGCGCAACACATCGACGGCATGCTCCGAATAGCCGCGGCTTTCATCGGCGAAGCGCTTGCCGTTGGCATTGACCTGAATGCCGCCCTCGCGCATCACCGCCCAGGTGATGAGGATGCCGTGCGGCACGGCAACCGAAGCATGGCCCTGATAGGCGCCGAGATGCTTGACCTGGGCGCCGAGCGCCCGGCCCCATTGGATGGCATGGCCGCGATTGCCGGCATGGCCGAAATACTCTGCTTCGGCGATTTCCGGAATATGGCGTTGCACCATCTCCGCATTGCCGCCGAAACCGTTGCAGGCCAGCACCAATGCCCGGCAACCAACCCGCTCCTTGCCGCCACCGGGGCGCGTATAGCCAACGCCGGTTATGCGGCCATCGGGCTCGGCATAGAGCTCGCACACCTCAGCGCCGCATAAAATATCGACTCCCGCCGCCTCGGCCGCGCCGAGGAGACGCGCCATCAACGCAGTACCTGTACGCTCCGGCACCGCATGCATGCGCGCCCGGCGCTGGCCGGTATAGAGAAAACCTTCGATCAGAACGAACGGGATGTCGTGGCGATCGGCCAGCCATTCGAGGGTTGGCCCGGAGCGCTGGCAGCACAGCTCGACAATGGCGGCGTCGGCCAAATTTTCGGCTTTGCCCTGAATATCGCCCGCCATCAGTTCAACATTATCGTCAATATCGCGCGCCCGCTGCCAGCGCGTGCCCGAAGCCGGGATAAAGCCGGAGGAAAGCGCGGTTGAGCCTGCCGGCGCCGCGTCCTGCTCCAAAACCAGTGCCGGCAAGCCAGCATCGCGCAGCGTCAGCGCCGCCGTCAGGCCACAAGCACCGCCGCCGATGATGACAACGGGAAATTCCGTCTCGAACACTTCGCCATCAGCGGGGCTTACACGCATTGTTATCGACCTTCACCAACCCTATGCTGCACCCCAAATCCGTTTCACAGGAGAGATGCCTTGCGCTTCGAAGGAACCAAATCTTACGTCACCACCGAGGAACTGAATGCCGGCGTCAACGCCGCAATCACATTACAGCGCCCGCTCCTGGTCAAGGGCGAACCGGGCACCGGCAAAACGGTGCTCGCCGCCGAGATCGCCGAGGCACTCGATGCACCGCTGATCGAATGGCATGTCAAATCGACCACCAAGGCGCAGCACGGCCTCTATGAATATGACGCGGTGGCGCGCTTGCGCGATGGCCAGCTCGGCGATGAGCGGGTCAAGGATATCGCCAATTACATCCTGCCGGGAAAATTGTGGGAGGCGTTTGTCTCCGAGAAGCGCCCGGTTCTGCTGATCGATGAGATCGACAAGGCGGATATAGAGTTCCCCAACGATCTGCTGCTCGAGATCGACCGCATGGAATTCTATGTCTACGAGACCAAACAGACGGTCAAGGCGGTGCACCGGCCGATCATCATCATCACCTCGAACAATGAAAAAGAGCTGCCCGACGCCTTCCTCAGGCGTTGCTTTTTCCATTACATCCGCTTCCCCGACCATGACACCATGGAGCGCATCGTCGATGTGCATTATCCCGATATCAAAAAGCGCCTGGTGGCTGCCGCACTCGGTCTCTTCTACGATATCCGCGAGGCGCCCGGCCTGAAGAAAAAACCGTCCACCTCCGAGCTGTTGGATTGGCTGAAACTGCTCATGGCGGAGGACATAACGCCCGAGGATTTGCGCGCCAGCGAATCCTCGCAACTGATTCCGCCGCTCTATGGCGCGCTGCTGAAATCGGAGCAGGACGTGCAGCTGTTCGAACGCCTCGCCTTCCTCAACCGGCGCGAACAGCGCTGAGGCGGGCGTCTTGTTCCAGAACCTCTTCCGCGAACTGAAACGGGTGCGGGTACCGGTATCGCTGCCGGAATATCTCGACCTGATGGCGGCGATGGACAAGGGGTTGGCCGATTACAGCGTTGATGAATTCTACTTTTTGTCGCGCGCGCTCCTCGTAAAAGATGAGCGCCATCTGGACCGCTTTGATCAAGTGTTCGGCCATGTCTTCAAGGGCCTTGAGCGCGTCACCTCCGATGACGAAGAAGTCGAAATTCCCGAGGAATGGCTGCAGCGCTTGGCCGAGCTTCATCTCAGCGACGAAGAGAAAGCCAAGATCGAGGCCATGGGCGGCTGGGAGAAGCTGATGGAGACGCTGCGCGAGCGCATGGCGGAACAGGAAAAGCGCCACCAGGGCGGCAGCAAGTGGATCGGCACCGCCGGCACCTCGCCGTTTGGCGCCTATGGCTATAATCCCGAAGGCGTGCGCATCGGCCAGCGCGAGGGCCGCCATGGGCGCGCGGTCAAGGTCTGGGACAAGCGCGAATTCCGCGACCTCGACGGCGAGGTCGAACTCGGCACACGCGGTATGAAGATCGCGCTTCGGCGTCTCCGCCGTTTCGCCCGTGAGGGCGCGTTGAGCGAGCTCGATATCGACGACACCATCCAATCGACGGCGAAGAATGGCGGCTGGCTCGATCTCAGAATGGTGGCCGAGCGTCACAATGCGGCCAAGGTGTTGCTATTGCTCGATGTCGGCGGCTCGATGGACGCCCATGTCAGACGCTGCGAGCAACTCTTCTCGGCGGCGCGCAGCGAATTCAAGCATCTCGAATATTTCTACTTTCACAATTGCCTTTACGAAAATGTCTGGCGCGACAATCGGCGTCGGCGCAGCGAGCTGATGCCGACCTGGGAGCTGATCAACAGCTATAATTCCGAATATAAGGTGGTGATCGTCGGCGACGCCCATATGAGCCCCTACGAGATCGTCTATCCCGGCGCCGGGGTTGAGCATTTCAACGAGGAACCGGGTGAAGTGTGGTTCCGCCGCCTGCTCAGAGCCTTCCCCAACGCGGTCTGGCTCAATCCGCTACGTCAGCGCGGCTGGCCGAGCAGCGAATCAATCAAGATGATTCAGGGACTCATGGAAAACCGCATGTACCCCCTCACCCTCGACGGCCTCGACGCCGCCATGCGCGAGCTCAGCAAGTAGATAAGCAGGGCGGCTGATGACTCATGAGGAATTCAACGAATATTGCCGATCGCTTCCGTCAACCACTTATGTCATGCAATGGGGCGGCTCCCACGTTTGGAAAGTCGGCGGCAAGGTGTTCGCGGTCGGTGGCTGGGACAACGGCAAATATCCCGGCATTACCTTTAAAGTCTCTGAGATCGCTTATGAAATGCTGAAGGAAATGCCGGGGCTGCGTCCTGCGCCCTACTTTGCTTCCAGAGGCATGAAGTGGATACAGCATTTTGACGAGCCGGGTCTTTCGGACGAGGATTTACAATCGTATTTGCAAACGTCCCATCGCATCGTTTCCATGGGCCTGACAAAAAGATCGCAAAAGAAGCTGGGGCTGAATCAGGCGTAAAACAAATATCCGAGCGCTGAGTAAGTAGGTTTTTCCAACGCCTGTTATTACTGCAGCGACGGCGATATTCATCCAGGTCAGCATATCCTTCTGCGAATACAATTACGGTGATAATATTAATTTTTTCGACAGTGATTGACTTGTGGGAGACCTGATCATTGGCTGCTAAGCAGAAGGCGATGTTGTTGACCGGTGCCAGCCGGGGCATTGGGCACGCTACGGTCAAGCTCTTTCATGAGCATGGCTGGCGGGTGCTAACGGTTTCGCGCAACCGGTTCGATGCGAGTTGCCCGTGGCCGGGCGGAGCGGAAAATCACGTGCAGGCCGACCTCGCCGATCCCGAATCCTATTCCCGGCTGATCGCCGAGGTGTCCACCCGCATTGGCGGCCAAGGGCTTGACGCACTGGTAAATAATGCCGGCATTTCGCCAAAGATGCCGGATGGCGGCCGGATGGGCGTGCTCGATTGCGACTATCGAACCTGGATAGAGGTGCTCAACGTCAATCTCGTTTCCACCGCCATGCTGGCGCGCGGGCTGTTCCCGAAGCTGAAAGAAACCGGCGGCACCATTGTCAATGTCACATCAATTGTCGGCTCTCGGGTACACCCGTTTGCCGGCGTCGCCTATGCCTGTTCCAAAGCAGGGTTGGCGACGCTGACACGCGAACTGGCGAAGGAATTCGGTGAATTCGGAGTGCGCGTGAACGCCATTGCGCCGGGCGAGATCGAAACCTCGATCCTTTCACCCGGTACAGACGAAATTATCGAGCGGCAAATCCCGATGGGCCGGCTCGGCGACCCGATGGAGATTGCGGAGACGATCAAGTTCCTGTGCTCGCCCGAATCGACTTACATCAATGGCGCTGAAATCCACATCAATGGCGGTCAGCACGTCTGAGAATGTTGTACGTAATTATCGGGACAGATTTATTCATTGCTTAGCTTCGCTCGCGCGCCGCCTCAGCCACGGCGATAACGCGGTACATGGAGCGCAGTACCGGCTTTTCGATCAGCTTGTTGTCGACCAGCACCAGGCCTGAATCGCCCTCCTCGAAGGCTTGGATAACGCGCCGCGCATAATCGATTTGCGCCTCGCTCGGGCTGAAGGCCTCGTTCAGGGTGGCGATCTGTTTGGGGTGAATGGCGCCCTTGCCGGTGAAACCGAGGGCGGCTGAACGCTCGGCCTCCTCTTTCAGACCGGCCATGTCTTCGAGATCGAGAAACGGCACATCGATCAGATCCAGCCCCGCGCCGGCCGCGGCATGAACCAGCTGCGAGCGCGCCCGGAACAAGGGCTCCCAGACCGGCTCGAC
>CAYSDJ010000067.1:0-21374 GCA_964429775.1 uncultured Rhizobiaceae bacterium | reverse complement strand
CTCGTCGCCAACCGCGACGGCAAGATGGTGGTCGGCCAGTTCGGCGCCTTCATTCACACCTTCCTGCAAAATTACGAGGGTGAGATCGAAGAAGGCGATGTCTTCCTCACCAACGATCCCTATTCGTGCGACGGCGCGGTCAGCCACACGCCGGATTGGCTGGTGCTGATGCCGATCTACAAGGAGGGGCGGGTGATCGGCTGGGCCGCGATGTTCGGCCATATGACCGATTCGGGCGGCCGCGTGCCGGGCAGCATGCCGACCGACGCGCAGCAGATTTTCGAGGAAGGCATCATCATTCCGCCCTTGAAGCTCTACACCAAGGGAGTGCTGCAATCCGATATCCTCAATCTGATCCTGCACAATTGCCGCATGGCGCAATGGAACCACAGCGACCTGAATTCGCTCATTGCCGGTTGCCGCCTCGCCGCGACGCGGGTGACAGAGCTCTCCACCCGCTTCGGTGACGATGTCTATTTCTCCGCCCTGAATGAGCTTCTCGACCGCACCAAGCGCGCGGTCAGGGAATTGTTGCTCGCCAATATCCCCGAGGAAAAGCAAAGCTTCGAGGATTGGGTGTGCGATGACGGCATGGGCATGGGGCCGTACCGCATCGCCTGTTCGATGTGGCGCGAGGGCGAAAAGCTGATCATGGATTTCGGCGGCACCGATCCGCAATCCGCCGGCGCCATCAATTTCTACTGCAACGAAGAAATGATGAAAATGTATTGCGGCGTGTTCATGATCTATCTCGCCGATCCGCAGATCCTGTTCAACGACGGCTTTTACGATTTGATGGAATTCCGCATTCCGAAAGGCTCGCTCTTGGCGCCGCAAAAACCGGCGGCGCTGTCGGGCCGGACGCACGCGCTGGCCCGTGTCGTCGATGTGTTGAACGGCCTCTTCGGCCAGGGCAATCCGGACTATCTCTGCGGCGCCGGATTCTCGGCCAGCCCGCATTTTTTCTTCTCCGGCCATAACGAGCACGGCGAATGGTTCCAGCAATATCAAATCGGCTTCGGCGGCATCCCCGGCAAGCCGTCAGGCGACGGCGCCGACGGCCACGCCATGTGGCCCGACTTCACCAACGTGCCGAATGAATTCGTCGAGGCGATGTATCCGCTCAGGATCGAGACCTATGCCGCGATACCCGATACCGGCGGCGCCGGGCTGCACCGCGGCGGCAATGGCGTCCATACCGGTTACCGCTTCCTGCGCGCCGGCCAGGTGTCGATCCATGACGATCGCTGGCTCACCCATCCATGGGGCGTCAAAGGCGGCCTGCCGGGCGCGCGCAGCTCGAAAATTCTCGCGCGCGCCGATGGCACCGAGAGCGTGCTGCCATCCAAATGCGACCGCATCAAAGTGGTGCCGGGCGATATTTTGCATTTTCGCACCTGGGGCGGCGGCGGCTGGGGCGACCCGTTCGAGCGCCCGGCCGAGAAGGTGCTGGCCGATATCGAAGGCGGCCTCGTCACCATTGCAGGCGCCAAGCGCTATGGCGTGATCGTTGAGGAATCGGACGGCGACTACATTGTCGATACGCCGGCCACGGAATCCTTGCGCGAAGAAATGCGCGCGGCGCGCGGCAATGACATTCCGCTGTTTGACAAAGGCGGCGATATGGCCGATTTGATTGCACGCTGCGAACAAGATACCGGCCTCGCCCCGCCGGCCGCGCCGGTGTTCCCGGACTGGGTCGACAAAGGCGAGGCGGCGGAATAGACGCCCCCCGCAAATGACAAGAAACTTCGAAGGACAAGAAAACACGATGCGTATCTGCACCTGGAACATCAACTCCGTCCGTATCCGCCTCAACCAAGTGATGCGCCTGCTCAGCGAGCAGCAGCCGGATGTCCTCTGCCTCCAGGAAATCAAAGTCGAGACAGAAAAATTTCCGCAGAATCTCGGCCAGGAGCTCGGCTATCACCACCGCCTGATTCACGGCCAGAAAGCCTATCACGGCGTCGCCATTCTCTCGCGCCTGCCCTTCGTCAAGGCCGAGCCACGCTTTTGGTGCGGCAAGGAGGATTCGCGCCACGCCTGGGCCTCGGTCAAGGGCAAGGACGGAAAGGCCATCGAGCTGCATAATTTCTACGTCCCCGCCGGCGGCGATGTGCCCGACCCGGAGGAAAACGACAAATTTGCCCACAAGCTGCAATTCCTCGCCGAGATGGCCGAGTGGTTTCAAGAGCGGCGCAAGAAATCGAACCGCTTCATCCTGATGGGCGATCTCAATGTCGCGCCCTTGGAAAGCGATGTATGGTCGCACAAGCAGCTCCTGAAAGTGGTCAGCCACACGCCGGTCGAAGTTGATGCGCTTACCAAGGTCTACGAAAGCCATGATTGGGTCGATGCGGTGCGCCACTTCGTGCCGCCGGAGGAGAAGCTCTATTCCTGGTGGAGCTACCGCGCGCGCGACTGGCAGGAATCAAACCGCGGCCGCCGCCTCGACCATTTCTGGGTCACCCCGGCGCTCAAAAGCGAGCTCGCTTCCGCTGAAGTGCTGACCGGCCCCCGCAGTTGGGAAAAGCCCTCCGACCACGCGCCGGTGATATTGGATTTAAATCTCTAACCCCAACGCAACCCGCAACCGTGACAAGGCCCTCGTTCCCCTCCGGGGAAGAGGGGCCTGAACCGTGCGCTAATGAATCTCCCCCGCCTCTTTCATCGCCTTCTCGATCAAATCGACCGAAAACTCACCGCTCTTGCAGGCGTCCAAAATCGGCTTTTCGCGGCGCATGCAAAGCTCGGCCGCGGCCGGGACCTGGCGGGCGACGTCGTCGGGGATGATGACGGCGCCGTGGCGGTCGGCGTGGATGAGATCGCCGGAATTGGTGACCATGCCATGCACGTTGACCTCAGCGCCGCAATCGACCAGATGCACCCAGGCGTGGGACGGGCTGACGGAGCCCGAGAGCAGTTGAAAGCCCTCGGCGATCATATCGAGATCGCGCACCGAGCCCGAGGTGACGACGCCGAGCGAACCGAGCGCCTTGTGCACATTGGAATGGACCTCGCCCCACCATGAGCCGAAGCCCGGCGGCGTGTCGATATCCTCGATCACCATCACGGTTGGACCCGGCGCGTCCTTGATATAGCGGTAGTAGGCGAGGCGCGCGGCGGTTTGATCCTCGTTGCCCGCACTGGGCGGCGCGGCAGCGCGCACCCGGGCGGTACGGGCATAGCCGACGATCGGCGGCAATTCCGGAAAGGCGCAATGGAGATGGCTGACCGTGAAGCCGAGCGCGCGCCTCTCGGGCGCAACGATTTCCAGCGCGTTGCAGATTGTCGGTGTGTCGATCTCGCGTAACAGCGATAATTCCTGTTCGTTCAGCGGTGCATCGGTCACGGATTTGGCCTCTCCTATTCACAAGGGCTCTGTTGACGGGATATATAACGCGCCTCGGCGGACAAGGAAACGGACAGGAACCAATAGCGTGGCGGACAAATTGAAAATGGGTGTGGTCGGGGTCGGCCATTTCGGCAAGTTCCACGCCAACAAGGTGGCCGGCTCGGCGCGCGCCGAACTCGTGGCCGTGGCGGACAGCGACGCGGCAACGGCGGCCGAAGTCGCGACGACGCATGGCGCAATCGGTTACGACAATTACCGCGACATGCTCGGGCACATCGATGCGGTCTCCATCGCCGTGCCGACGCGGGCGCATTTCGAGGTGGCGAGCTTTTTCCTCGAGGCCGGGGTCCATGTGCTGCTGGAAAAACCGATTGCCGACAATCTCACCGATGCCGAACGCCTGATCGCCCTGGCACAGAACAAAAACCTGGTCTTTCAAATCGGCCATTTGCCGCGCTTCTCGGGCGCCGCCGAATTTCTCCGCCAGCGCCTGAAAAATCCGCTCTTTATCGAATCTTTACGCATCGCGCCATTCAAGCCGCGCGGCACGGATGTCAGCGTCATTCTCGATCTGATGATCCATGACCTCGATTTTATTCTCTCGCTGGTGCAGGCGCCGATCGCCTCGATCGACGCCGCCGGCGCGCCGGTGTTCTCCGATTCGGAAGACATCGCCAATGCGCGGGTGAAATTCGCCAATGGCTGTATCGCCAACATCACGGCCAGCCGCATCAGTCTGAAGACCGAACGGCAGATGCGCATCTTCCAGCCCGATGCCTATATCGCCGTCGATTTCGACAAGCGCAAAACCCGCATCGTCGCCAAGAAAAGCGCTGGGCCGATCGGCGGCCTTTCCGATGTCGACATGGAAGAGCAAAGCTATGACGAGGTCGACGAGCTCGAACGCGAGGTCGAGGCGTTTATCGCCGCCGTGCAGGGCGGCACCGCGCCGGCGGTCAGCGGCGAGGACGGCCGGCGCGCCCTCGAAGCGGCCCTGACCGTCACCGACAGCTTGCGCGCCAATTTAGAGATTATGCAGGCGGGCGGCAGCTAAGCTTCATCGGTGGCGAAATCCGCCGGGCTGGTTATTTCGAGCAATTCGAGATCGTCCGAATGGGCGAGCACCGCATGGTGGATGCCGGGCGGCTGGTACACGCTATCGCCGGCCTCGAGGCGGGTCTCGCCGATGCCGGCATAATCGAAGGTGATCCAGCCTTTGAGGATATAGACGAACTGAAAATCGAGCGTATGCCAATGTTCGGCTGCGGTTTGCTGGCCTTCGCCGCCGATACGAACGACGTGGGCGTGAAAGCGGCCCTCGGTCGCCGCCGCGATACCGAGATCGCGATATTCGAATTTTTGCCTGAGACCACCGCCCTCGAAGCCGCCATCGCGCGCGCGTGAGACGGTAAAGCCTTTAACCTTGGCTGCTGTCGATAAGTTTGCTGTATTCGACATGGCTGTTCTCCTGGCTGGTACGCGCTTCCTCGCGTAACCAATTGCTGAACGCGGCAACGGAAGGGCGCCGCATCGCGCCCTCGGGATGGGCAATATAGTACGCATATTCGAGCGGAATGCCTGCTGAATCGAACGGCCTGACCAGGCGCCCATCGGCCATCGCGTCGGCCACCAGCACGCCGCGCCCGAGCGCCACGCCCTGGCCATCGATTGCCGCCTGGACCACCAGATGGGAGTGACCGAAAAACGGCCCGCGTTCGCTATCGACAACATGGTCGGCGCCGACCGTACGCAACCAGGTGCGCCAGTCGACATCGCCATTTTCGAAGCTCAAATCGTCATGCAGCAAGGTGTGGTGCACGAGATCCTCCGGCCGTTCGAGGGGATGGGGGCCGCGCAGGAGGGCCGGGCTACAGACCGGAAACAGCTCTTCCGTCATTAACGGGATAACCACCAGGTCGGGCCAGTTTCCCGCGCCGTAGCGGATCGCCATATCGACATCGTGGCGGTTGAAATCGACGCGCTCATCGGAGGCCAGAATGCGCACATCGATCTCAGGGTAAAGCGCGCGGAAATGCTTGAGGCGCGGCATCAGCCATTGGGCGGCGAAGGAATCGAGGGTCGTCACGGTAAGCGAGCGCGTATTGCCGCTGCGCAACAAATGCGCGGTGGCGCCGGCCAAGCCATCGAGCGCCTGGCTTGCCGCCGGCAGATAGGCGGCGCCTTCCTCGGTCAGGCTGACGGCGCGGTTGAGGCGGCGAAAGAGCGCCAGGCCGAGCCATTGCTCCAATGTCTTGACCTGGTGGCTGATCGCCGCCTGGGTCACGTTCAGCTCATCTGCTGCATGAGTAAAACTAAGGTGCCGCGCTGCCGCCTCAAAGGCGCGCACCGCATTCAGTGGCGGTATTCTACGAGACATGCCTAATTATACATTAGAAAAATTAATCATTCCATGAATTCTTATCGTTTGTCACCGGACCGCTTCGGCCTTATCTCCTCAATATGCAGAGGCGCCACGGGCGCCGGAAGGAAGGGGATCATGAGCCACATTCAGCAGGCCGATAACGCGACAGAATGCTGCCAGGCGGCGGCACATCAGGCGGGCAAATCGATTTTCAACTTGCCGTCACGCATTCTCGATTCCCTTTACCTGTGGCAGACACGCATCAATGAACGGCGTGAAATGACCGAGCTTGACGAGCGCATGCTGAAAGACGCCGGCATCAGCCGGGAAGAGATCTTGCGCGAAACCAGCAAACCGTTCTGGCGCGGCTGAATATTCAGGGGAATTGGTTGCGAATGAAACTATTCGCCGGCCCGGTACATGAAGTAGCGTCCGCCATTGACACTCGCCGGCAATTCCAGTGGTTCAAGTCCGGGACTGTTCAGTTCCTGATCAAAAATCACCACGGCGCCGGGCGCCAATAAGGGCTGGATTGCCGGTCCGAGCCAGGCCGCAAGCTCGGTATTTTTCGCTTCATTGCCGCTGCCAACATCGCCGTGCAGCAAGACAGCCGGGGCATTCATCTGCGTCATCGCGGCTGGAATCGTCTCTTTGAAATCGCCGAGCAACAGATGCGCCGCATCGGGCACACAATCGGGATGGGCGGCAACACGCCGTTCGAACACGAAAATCTCGCGCCCGGGCAAAAGATGGCGCAGATGGTCATAGGTGCGGCCATTGCCCAGGCCCAACTCAATCACCGGCCCGGGCATTTGAGCGATGCGCCGGGCGGCATCATTGAGGCAATCGCGCTGCGCCACGGCGCGGCGGATAAAGCTGTCGAGTCTGCTCATGGAAATATGGGTGGATGACCGATTTCGGCGGGCCGTCTCTTAGGTGGCCCCAGCTTCCTTCAATTTGCCGACCGCCTCCTGCAGCTGACGGTTGGTGCGTTCCAGGCGGAAGGCAAGCTCGCGCATCACTTCGACCGACATTTGCGGGAATTGCATAATCAATTGAAAAAATACGTCTTTCGAAATGCGCAAGGTGGTGAGTTGGCTGCTCGCGGTGATGGTCGCGGTACGCGGTACATCGCAAAGAATGGCGATCTCACCGACCCAGTCATTCTGTTTGACCGTCGCCACGGTGATCGGCCCGCCCGGCGTGTCGATGATAATATCGGCCTCGCCCTCGACGATGACATAGGCGGAATCGCCTGAATCGCCCTGCGAGAACAGGCTATCGCCGGCGCTATAAGTCAATCTCTCGCTGGTAAAGGCGAGCAGCTTGAGTTTTGCCGCATCAAGATTGCGAAAGAGAGGAACATTTCTCAGAAGATCGACATCTTGTTGAAGATCGGTTGCCATGGGCTTGATCCTGAATCCTTGCTAGATCGCGAACGGCTAATCTCTTTATATCGGGTCGCAGCAGTGCGAGCCCAAGGGTCAAAAGATAATTTAACCGCGAGTTACTCGTTTTCCATTAATTCCTTAAACGCCGTGCCGTCTTGATTTACATCATTATATGAGCCGTTTTCGACAACGCGGCCGTTTTTCATCACCAAAACATGGGAAAAACGCTCGGAATCGCTGGCTCGGTGCAACGACCAGATAATGCCCTTGTCGGAGAATTCCTCCAAAATATTATCCAGAATACGCGCCTGCGCCGCGACCTCTAGAATAACCGTCGCCTCCGACAGAACGATCACCTCGGGGCGTTTCATCACGGCGCGCGCAATGGCCAGCTTTTGCCGTTGGGTGGCGGAGAGGCGCGAGCCGGCGATTCCCGCCTGATAATCGAGCCCGACCTCCATCACGGTGGAGCGCAGATCCTGCACATCGATCACCTCGGCGACCAGCTCGCCGATTTTCTCCGCTGCCTGAGCCTGACCGTAGGCGACCTTGCCGAACAGGATATTATCCTGCAACGTCGCCGCCGAATTGTATTTTTCATGGTCGAACATCTCGACCGCGTTTTGCAAATCTTCCGGCAAATCTTCATGGAAAATCCGCCGCGCCTCGAGAATCTTGGCCTGCATCGCGTCATCGATCAGGCCAAGGCGATGGCGCGCCGGGATGAGTTTGAACGGCAGCGACATCAGGCGCGTGCGGTCCTCATCACCCAACTCGTCCAGCTTTTCCTTATCGGTATGGGTGACCAAAACCTGATATTCCGGTAGATCGTCGGCGCTGATAAAGCTAAAGCGCTGGAACAATTCGTGATCCGGCGGCAGATCGGCAAAAAGCTCTATCATGGTGGCGGTAAGTTGATGGCCGCAGGACAGCAGGTCTTCAATTAAATCCGCCTTTTTCAGAACCTCCAAGACATAGGAATTCTCGGCCAGCTTTTCGATATCGAAGGCATCGCCAACCGGATTTCCAAATATGAGATTCTCGGCCAGCGTCGCATTCAAATTATAGGATTCGCGGTCGAACGGCTCGACCAGTTCGGCATAGGCTGGCTCCTGAAGGCGCGCCATCAGGGCGGTGCGCGCTTTCAGGATACGCTCGGCGGCCTCGTGACTGGTCACCGGATCGAGCGAGCCGCGCATGCCGTATTGATAGACATCCTCCGCCATGTCGGCAATTTCGATCGCCTTGAGCGACGCCGCGACAACTTGGCTGTTGGTCGAGACGCCGGCGGATTTGTAATCCACCCAATCGACGAATATGTCGTGCATCGTATTGCCGGCGCGCCCCGCTTCGGCAAGGAAGTGACGCCGCGATGAGGGGCTTTCCGTACCGTCGCTGGCGCCTGCCAATTCGGCCCGGCCGAGTTTTTCCTTCTTCTTTTTTGGTTTTTTCCCATCCACCTCACCGGCTTCCGGCGTTTCCTCCACTGCCGCATCGGACTCGTCCAAGCCGTTGGGGCGATGCTTGAGTCCGTAGAGAAGATTGTCCTTCAGGCTCGACGAGAAAATATAGGCATTCTGCCCGACGAAACCGATGCGCCGGCCGGTCACCGCCTCCGGCATTTCAGCGAGATCGGAGCCGCCGGCGTTAAGCTTCCCGCCCGTCGGCTCGATGAGGCGCGCCAGCATCAGCATGAGCTCTTCCTTGCCGCTGCCCGAGCTACCGACAACGGCAACATGATCGGAAACGGGAAACTTGAAGTTTACGCCATTGACGATGGTGACCTGGTCTTCATCCTGCAGGCTCAGATTGGCCGCCGCCACCTCGCCGTCAAAACTTTCGAACTCATCGGCATCGGAATATTGCTTATCTTCATCCATCAATCCCTGGGGCTCGAACTGGCTGATCACCTGATCATATTTGATGCGTGAATCGGCCTGAATTTGGTAGTAGGTCAGCAACTCCTTCCAGGGCGGTGAGAGATCCTTATAGGCGGCCAGCACGGCCACCAGCGAGCCCAGTGAGATATCGCCCTGGATCACCAGGTAACCGCCAATCGAGAAGAAAAAGAACGGCGTCAGCTGGGCCAGCAGATTGTTGAGAAACTTGATAAAGAATTTTTTGTTGTAGATCTGAAAACGAATATTGAAGATGGTGCCGAGACGCTGGGAGAAATCGGCGAGCTCATACTGTGCCGTATCGTTGGCGTGAATTTCCTGAATGCCGGATACCGATTCGCCGATCTTATCCGAGAGCTTGCGCACTTCGCGCACGCGCGCCTTGCCCAGCATATTCACCCGCCTTTGCAGCTTTGGAATGATGTAGCCTTGTATTGGATAGAGCAGAATCGAAGCCACCCCCATGAACGGATCTTGCGAGAAAATATAGAAGATCGCCGTCAACAGCAGACCACCTTGAAGAGCGGGCACGGCGAAGGCATCACCGATAAATCCGCCGAGCGGCTCGACCTCGGCGGTGATCATCGGGATCAGCTCGCCCTGGGAGACCTTGCGAAAATGCGACAGGGGAAAGCGCAGGATGCGGGAATAAAGCAGGTACCTGAGACGCCTCAGCATGCGCTCGCCCATGCGGCCTTTATAGATGTTGATGTACATCTTGAAGCCGCCATTGACGAGCACGAGAAAAAGAAAGATGACGCAGAGCGAGCCGAGCAGTGTCATCTGGCTCATATCCATGAGCTGGATACCGAGAATCGTCAGCGGGCGCGGAAATTCATCGCCCTGCACCGCCGGATCATCCGCCTGCAGCGCCGAATTGATGATCAGCTTGGGAATATCAAGCGAAGCATAGTAAAACGGCATCGAGCAAAGCGTTACCAGGAGGATATATACTTGCTGCCCCTTGGTATGCTTGAAGATGAATTTGTAAATATTCTTGTCCATGCGGACAGACGCTCGCGTTTGTTCCCCCCGGATTCGGCGGCTAGGTTAGTGTAATGACCCCTCGCGGTAAACAGTGCGTTCATGAAATGCTTGCGATTCCATAGTTCTAGCGTAATGCCTGCGGCGGACGGTGCGTCATGAGCAGCGCCGTCGCCTTCGTGCTGAAGGGCTATCCCAGGCTCTCGGAAACCTTCATCGCGCAGGAGATTCGGGCGCTGGAAAAGCGCGGCCTCGATATTCGCCTCTATTCGTTGCGCCACCCGACAGATCGCGCGCGCCACCCGGTGCACGGCAAAATTAAGGCGCCGGTGGTCTATTTGCCGGAATATCTGCATCATGAGCCGGCCCGCGTGATGCGAGCCTGGCGCGCCCTTCGTCACACGCCGGGATACCGCGCTGCGCGGCGGGTCTGGCTCAGAGATTTTGCCCGCGACCGCACGCGCAACCGCATCCGCCGCTTTGGCCAGGCATTGGTCCTGGCGCATGAATTGGCGCCCGGTATCAGCCATCTGCACGCCCATTTCCTGCATACGCCGGCTTCTGTCACGCGTTATGCCGCTCAGTTGCGCGGCCTGGCCTGGAGCTGCTCGGCCCACGCCAAGGATATTTGGACCTCTGAAAACTGGGAAATCTCTGAAAAATTGGCCGATTGCGCCTGGGCCGTCACCTGCACCAAGGCCAATCTCGACCATCTTTCATCGATGGCGCCCGAGGATCGCGTGCAACTGGCCTATCACGGCCTCGATTTGACCCGATTTCCGCCGCCCGATGCACCCCGGCCGGAGCGTGACGGCTCGGATGCCGCCGACCCGGTGGTGATTCTCTCGGTTGGCCGGGCGGTCGAGAAAAAGGGCCATGACGATCTCCTCGCCAGCCTGGCGCGGGTGCCCGAACATCTTCATTGGCGCTTCGAACATATTGGCGGCGGCCCGCTGCAATCATCTCTGCAAGAGACAGCGCGCCGCCTCGGCATTGGGGAACGTTGCAGCTTTCACGGCGCGCAGGCACAGGAAGCGGTGCGCAACGCCTACCGCCGGGCCGATCTCTTTGCCCTGATGAGCCGCGAGGCCGGCGATGGCGACCGCGACGGCTTGCCCAACGTGCTGATGGAAGCGCAATCCCAGGGCCTGGCCGTGCTGGCAAGCAACATTTCCGCCATCCCCGAGCTGATCGAAGACGAACGCAACGGCCTGCTCGTCGCGCCGCACGATGTTGACGCGGCGGCGCGCGCACTGACCCGATTAATCGCGGACGGGCCGCTGCGCGCCCGCCTCGGCGCCGCCGGCCAGGATATCGTGCATAAAAACTTCTCGCTTGAGCCGTGCATCGAATCGCTCGCCGCGCGTTTTGGTCTGGCGCCGGCATCGGTGGCGGCGGACTAGGCTATGCGCATCGCCTTTTACGCGCCGATGAAAGCACCGACCCATCCGGCGCCGTCGGGCGACCGGCGGGTGGCGCAATTGCTCTGGCGCGCCCTCGAAGCCGCCGGACATGAAGTCTTTCTCGCTTCTGATTTCCGCGCCTATGAAGGGGACGGCGATGGCGCCAAACAACAGGCATTGGCGGCGCGCGGCGAAGAGATTGCCGGCGAAATGATCGCCGGGTGGCAAGCGCCCGCCAGCCCGGGCCGGCCCGACCTGTGGTTCTCCTATCACCTCTACCACAAAGCGCCGGATTGGCTCGGCCCGGCCGTGGCCGCGGCGCTCGATATTCCTTATGTCGCCGCCGAGGCGTCCTATGCGCGCAAGCAAACCGGCGGGCCATATGGCGCCGGCCTGGAAGCGTCGCTGCGCGCCATCGCGCGGGCCGATGCCATTCTCTCCTTTACCCCGGAGGATGAAGAGGCGCTCGCGCCAATTGTCCGGCACCCGAACTGCCTGCACCGCATCGCACCCTTTCTCGACGCCGCGCCATACCGGGCGGCGCAACGCCGGCGCGACCACCAGCGCCAAGCCATCGCCGGGCAATATGGCCTCGACCCCGGCCGTCCATGGCTGCTTGCCGTCGCCATGATGCGCCCGGGCGACAAGCTCGCCTCCTACCGCCTGTTGGGCCGGGCTCTCGACCTGATCGCCGATCCGCCGTGGCAATTGCTTGTCGTCGGCGACGGCCCGGCGCGCAGCGCGGTCGAGGACGCCTTGCTGCCGATCGGCGATGAATATGTTTTTTTCACCGGCGAGCAGACGGCGGACGATTTGCCCGCCTTTTACGCCGCCGCCGACATGCTGGTGTGGCCGGCAGTGAACGAAGCCTACGGCATGATATTTCTCGAAGCGGCGGCCGCCGGCTTGCCGGTGGTGGCGGGCGATTGGCGCGGCGTGTCGGAGATTGTCGCTGGCGGTGAAACCGGCATACTGATCGGCCCATGGGATGATGTCGACTTTGCCGAAGCGGTGGTCGAGCTAACCCGTAACAGCAAACGCAGGAGCATCATGGCCAAAGCCGCGGCTGAGCGCGCCGAACAAAAACACAGCATTGAGACCGCCGTCACGGCGTTGAATCAGGCATTGAAAACGGCACGGCAAATTCACCGGGGCGCATCCGCATGACCCGCCTGGTGATGATCCGCCACGCCACCACATCGTGGAACGAAGCGCGCCGCTTGCAGGGCCATAGCGATATCGCGCTCAGCGCCAAGGGCCGCGCCGAAGCGGCGGGCTGGCGTCTGCCCGGCGCATATAGCGATGGCAAATGGATCACCAGCCCGCTGTTGCGTGCCGTGCAAACCGCGCGTGCCCTCGGTGCCTTGCGCTTTACTTGCGAGCCGCGCCTGGTCGAGATGGATTGGGGCGAGTGGGAAGGCCGGACGCTCGAGGAACTGCGCCTCAATGACCCGCAACATATGAGCGAGGTGGAAGCGCGCGGCCTGGATTTTTCCGCACCCGGCGGCGAAAGCCCACGCCAGTTGCAGGATCGCCTGGCGCCTTGGCTCACGACAATCGCGGCGGCGGGGCAGCCGGTCAACGCGGTCTGCCACAAAGGCGTGGTGCGCGCCCTCTTTGCCCGCGCCGCCGGCTGGGACATGCTCGGCCGCCCGCCGCTTAAGCTCGATTGGAGCGCGGCGCAAATCTTCCGCCTCGACGGCGACGGCACGCCGCATCTTGAGGAGAGCAATGTCAGCCTCAGCCAGAGGGCCGGTGCGCCGTGAGCGACGCCAATCGGGTGCGGGCAATGATCTGGGTGCAGCACCTGCTTGGCATCGGCCACCTGCGCCGCGCCGTCTCGATCGCCCGCGCTCTGTCAGACGCCGATTTCGACGTTC
Source organism: uncultured Rhizobiaceae bacterium (assembly GCA_964429775.1). GTDB lineage: Bacteria > Pseudomonadota > Alphaproteobacteria > UBA828 > UBA828 > PTKB01. The sequence continues at coordinate 8,101 of CAYSDJ010000067.1, read as the reverse complement.
TCCTCGTTTCCGGCGGCATGCCGCTCAAGGGCCTCAATCTGGGCAAGGCCAAATTCAAACAATTGCCGCCGCTGCAAGCCGCCGACGCCACATTTACCTCGCTCATCGATGCCGGCGGGCGGGAGCCCGATAACGCCTTCCGCGCGGCTCGGCGCAACCGGCTGCTGGCGCTTTACCGCGAGCACCGCCCGCATGTGCTGATCACCGAAATGTATCCCTTTGGCCGGCGTCAATTCGCCAGCGAAATGCTGCCGCTGCTCGAGGCCGCGCATCAGTCGCGGCCGAAACCGGCCATCGTCGCCTCGGTGCGCGACATCCTGACCGAGCGGCGCGATCCGGCACGCAGCACTGAGATGGCGCAGCTCGCGCTGCGCTGGTACCGCGCCGTGCTGGTGCATAGCGACCCCGAGCTGATCCCGTTCGAAACCACCTTCCCCGAGACGGCGCGCATCTCCCACCTGATCCGCTATACCGGCTATGTCGGCGCGGTCGGGCCGGGCGGGCCGTACGGCGCGTCACAGGAAGTCATCGTTTCGGCCGGCGGCGGCGCGGTCGGCGCCCATCTTCTGCAAACCGCGCTTGAAGCGCGTGAGCTGAGCGAGCTCTCGGACAAGCGCTGGCGATTGTTGGCCGGCCCCAACCTGCCGCGTGAATGGTTCAATGCGCTGCAGCGCCTCGCCCATGACGGCGTCATCGTCGAGCGCGCGCGCGACGATTTCCCCACCCTCCTCGAAGCCGCCGCGCTCTCCATATCGCAAGCCGGCTACAATACCGTGCTCGACGTGGTGAGCGCGCGCGTGCGCGCCGTCCTCATCCCCTTTGCCGGCAAGGGCGAGACCGAACAGTCCGTGCGCGCCGAGCACATGGCGGCGGCGGGTCTGGCTGAGATCGTGCGCGAGGATAAGCTGAGCCCGGAAACGCTCGCCGCCGCCGTCGATACGGCATGGAAAAAACCGCCGCCGGAAGAAAGCGAAATCGGTGTCGCCGGCGCTGGCGAGAGCGCCAAAATCATCTCCGAAATGGTCTCGGCATGAATAGCTGGCAGGCACTGGACAGCGAATTGGACGCCTGGGCCGAGGCCGGGCGGCGCGCGACATTCTGGTGGCGCGACGATGACGCGGCGGAAGATTGTCCGGCCCTCGAAAAATTGCTCGGCCTGGCCGAAACAGCGGCGGTGCCGCTGGTGCTCGCTGTCATTCCGGCCGCGCTGCGTGAAGCGGCGGTAACTCGCATCAATGGCTCCCGGGCACCAAACCTTGCCGTGGTGCAGCATGGCTATGCGCACACCAACCATGCGCGCGACGGCGAAAAGAAAATCGAGCTTGGCGGCGCCAATCCGGCCGAGCACTGCTGTGCCCATTTGCATATGGGCCAGGATATATTGGTGCAGCATTTTGGCGCGCGTCTTCAGCCGGTTTTGGTGCCGCCCTGGAACCGCATCGACCCCAGCCTCATTCCGGCGTTGGCGAAGATGGGATTTGCGGTGCTCTCGACCTATGGCGCGCGCGAATCCGCGCCGCCTAAAACCAGCCCCAGGCAGATCAACTGCCATGTCGATATTCTCGACTGGCGCCAGGAGGCGGTTTTCCTGGGCGAATCGGCAGCACTGCAATTGGCGTGCGCGCATCTTCGAGCACGGCGCCTGGCTGAGGTCGACGCGGACGAGCCGACCGGTCTCCTTAGCCATCATTTGCAGCAGGACGCGGCGGCGTGGCGTTTTCTCGCCGATTTTTTCAAGCGCACCCTGGCCCACCCGGCGGCGGCGTGGCCCGATCCCGCCACCCTGTTCGGCGCGGCGTAGAACGGATGGCCGATATGGAACGCTACCGCTATCCGCTGCGCGCCATCGCGCTGGAATATTTCTATACCGTCCTCGGCCTCGTCTTCACCCTGCTGCCGCTCGCCCTGGTGACGCCGCTGCCGGCGGTCACCGGTGTGCTCGGCGGGCTCGCCCTGTTGTTCTTCATATTTGGTCTCAGAACATTGATCCGGCACAATATGTTTGTCGCGGTCTCGGACGGCGGTGTAACCTTAGGCGGAATAGGGGGCGTTAAGATCCCTTGGCACGAAATGCGCGGGTTAAAGCTCAGCTATTTCTCGACCAGACGGGACCGCCATGGAGGGTGGATGCAACTTCGCCTGAGAGGACAGAAACGGACGATCCGGCTCGATTCCACGTTGGAGGGATTCGACAAGCTGCTGGCGCGCGCCGCGCGCGAGGCGCGCCGGCACGATTTGGAATTGGGCGCGGAGACGCTGCAGAATCTGGACGCCCTCGGCGTGCTCGACCCGAGCCACATGACGGCGCCTGAAAATGAAGGCGGGAACGCGCCGTGAATGACCTGCTGCAAGTCAAAGACCTGAAAGTCCATTTCCACGTCGCCGAAGGCATCATCAAGGCGGTCGATGGCATTTCGTTCCGTATTCCCAAGGGCGGCACCGTGGCGCTGGTCGGCGAATCCGGCTCGGGCAAATCGGTGGTGTCGCAAACCATCATGCAAATTCTGCCCAAGGTGGCGCGCATCGAAGGCGGCGAAATTCTGCTCGACGATCCAAACAGCGACGGCCCGCCGGTCGATATCGTCAAACTCAATCCCAACAGCGCGCGCATGCGGCAAATTCGCGGCGGGCGGATCTCGATCATTTTTCAAGAGCCGATGACCTCGCTGTCGCCGCTGCATACGGTCGGCGATCAAGTGGGCGAGGCCTTTCGCCTGCACAGCGACGCCAGCAAGCAGGAAGTCACCCACACCACCCAGGAAATCCTGCGCCTGGTCGGCTTTCCCAACCCCGAGCGCGCTTTAAAAACCTATCCGTTCGAGCTCTCGGGTGGTCTGCGCCAGCGCGCCATGATCGCCATGGCGCTGATCTGCCGCCCGGCACTGCTGATTGCCGATGAGCCAACCACCGCGCTCGACGTCACCATCCAGGCGCAGATTCTCAAACTGATGAAGGATCTGCAGGGCGAGCTGCAAATGGCGGTGCTGATGATCACCCATGACCTCGGCGTCGTCGCCAATGTCGCCGATGAAGTTGTCGTCATGTATCACGGCAAGTTGATGGAAAGCGGCTCGGTCGAGGATATTTTCCGCAAAGCCGAGCATCCCTATCTCAAATCGCTGCTGCGCGCCGTGCCGCGTTTCAACATGGAGCCCGGCGAGCGGCTGGTGCCGATCCGCGAGATCAAGGCCGAAACCGGAACCATGCTCGACAAGGGCAAGGTCGCGCCGACCGCGCCCGGCGCCGACCCGACGGTGCTCAAGGTCGATCATGTCAGCAAGACCTTCATCATCCGCAAGGCGGGCCTGTTTGGCAGTAAGGCGGCGGGCAGCCTGTGCGCTGTCGATGATGTCAGTTTCGCCGTCGAGCGCGGCGAGTGCCTGGGCCTGGTGGGTGAAAGCGGCTGCGGCAAAACCACCCTGAGTAAGCTTATTCTGCGCGCTATCGAGGCCGATAGCGGCGATATCACCTTCAACGCGCATGGCACCGAGATCGACATCCGCGCGCTCTCCACGGCGCAACTCATTCCCTTCCGGCGCAAGATTCAATTCATCTTTCAGGATCCGTTCGGCTCGCTCAATCCGCGCATGACGGTTTATGACATCATCGCCGAGCCGCTGATCATCCATAAAATCGGCGACACCCAGGAGCGCCGCGAATTCGTTCAGGAGCTGATGCGTCTGGTTGGCCTCGATCCGCGCTATCTCAGGCGCTATCCGCACAGTTTCTCCGGCGGCCAGCGCCAGCGCATCGGCATCGCGCGCGCGCTCGCGCTACGCCCCGAAATGATCATTTGCGACGAGCCGGTCTCGGCGCTCGATGTGTCGATCCAGGCCCAGGTGCTCAATCTGCTCAAGGATTTGCAGGAAAAATTGGGCCTGACCTATCTCTTCATCTCGCACAATCTCGCTGTCGTCGATTATATCGCCCAGCGCATCGCTGTGATGTGCGCCGGGCGGCTGGTTGAAATCGCGCCGCGCGAGGAATTGTTCCACAACCCGATTCACCCCTACACCCAGGCTTTGGTTTCGGCCGTGCCCGAGCCCAATCTCGAAAACAAGCTCGACCTCGGCGCGCTGATGGAAGGCAAGGCATCGATTCCGGCGGCCTGGCCGGCGCCCTTCACCATCGACGGCTCGGCCACCCTGGATTTGGTCGAATTCGAGCCCGGACATTTCGTGCGCGCCAATCCGGCAAAGGCGCAAGGCATCACCGCCGCGGCGTCTTGAGGGAGATAAAAAGGATGCGTCTTGAAGGAGATATAATAGGTGACAAATATGATTGAATGCTCAAGGACAAATGTCCGCTGCGGCCTAGCCCAATTGGCGATTGCCGTGTCACTCACTCTGGCGGTGATGCTCGCCGCCACTCCTGTGCTTGCCGGAAGCGTCCAGCCAGCCACCCCACAACCGGAAGCAGGCGCCCTCAAACCCGGCCTCGCCGTCGATTATTATTATGTTGCAGTAAGATCTCTCGACGAATTTTATCCCTGGCTGGAAAGTAAGAAACCCGATCCTGGCGCTCCGCTGGCGACTCTAGATTTTGTCTCCAACCAGGACGGTCCGGTGCTGGGCGTCGATCGCGGCTCGCTCGTCATAGCCATTATTACAGGCTTTATTCGTTTTCCAGAATCGGGGCAATTCAAAATGCTCGCCCTGGTCAATGACGGCCTGCGGCTTTATGTCGGTCAAGGTAACGAGACACCGATACTGGAGGACCAACGCGTACAGTCGGACCGCTTAGTCGGCCCTGAAGAAATTACCGTTGAAGCCGGTATCTGGTACCCGATGAAGCTTGAATATTTTCAGAGGAGAGGCACCTCGGCGCTGGTTTTGGCCTGGATGCGGCCGGGCGCCGGTGAAGGTGAGGAAGAGGTTATTGAAGCGGAGTTCTTCGCCCATCTTCCGGAGTAAATAGTGCCAGCGCCGGCTAATGCAGCGCCACGGCGCGGTACATGAAGTAAACGCCGGGCGCGACATTGTGCGGCAGCGCCTCCTCGGGCCACACCGCCTCACCGAGCGCACGGTCCGAAAGAATAACCGCGCCGGGCGCCGCCAGCGGGCGCAATACCGGCCCGAGCCAGGCCACCAATTCTGCATCGCGCGCAGGAAACGCACTGCCAATATCGCCGTGAATAAGGGCCGCAGGCGCACCGATGCGCGCCAGGGCGCCGGGCAGCGTATCCCTGAAATCGCCGCGGATCAGATGCGCCTCATCCGGGATGCAGTCGGGATGGGCGGCGACATCGCGCTCAAAAACATAAATCTCACGCGCCGGAAAGACCTCGCGCAGATGGTCATAGGTGCGGCCATTGCCGAGACCGAGCTCCACTATCGGGCCACTGGTGGCGGTGATGAGCCCCGCCGCCATATTCAGGCAATCGCGCTGCGCCTTGATGCGGCGAATAAATTGATCGAGCCGGCTGTTCTCCATATTTTGCCCCGCTGCCCCTCTTTTACCCGGCTGGCCTTTTGCCTTACTGTAACCAGCCTAAACAGTTATGCCGCAATGATAAACATTCGGCGCATGGAAGCGCCGGACGATTGATTTGTTCGATCCGTTGGGGCCTGTATGATAGTCTGAACCAGCCCTGACAGCCGCAAGGTGGCGGGGCCAACAGGGTGACAACGAATAGAGCGGCCGCAAATGGGGAGCGGAGTGATGGAGGCGGATCCTGCATATTGCCGGGACAATTTTGGCGGGGCCAACATATGTGGCCAGACGCGCCGCCATGCGCCCTGCCCGAGCCGGAATTTCCGCTAGATTCCGCAGCGGAGTTGTAAATTCGTGTCTATTCCGTCTTTCCTGCGATCTCGATTGCCAGCCATGATTTTCCCGGCCGTGGCGCTGCTGTTTGCCGCCTTTGGCGGAGCAGGCATCGCGCAAAGCGCCACCTATGTGGAGACGCCGATCTTCGAGGCACGGATCGCGGCGGGCGACCTGCCGCCCGTTGCCGAGCGCCTGCCGGCCGAGCCGCGGCAAATAAATATGGACGGCGCAACCTTAAGCCCCGGCCATCACGGCGGCACCTGGCGCATGCTGATCCACCGCTCCAAGGACGTTAAAATGTTCTCGGTCTATGGCTATGCCCGCCTGGTGACCTATGGCGAAAATCTTGAGCTGGTGCCCGATATCCTCGCCGATGTGATTAGCGAGGACGAGCGCATCTATACCCTCAAGCTGCGCCCGGGACATAAATGGTCCGACGGCCATCCCTTCACCAGTGAGGATTTCCGCTATTATTGGGAAGACGTGGCCAACAATGAAGAACTCTCGCCGGCCGGGCCGCCGCGCGCATTGCGCGTCAACAATGAGCTGCCGCTGGTGGAAATTCTCGACGAAACCACGGTCCGCTATAGCTGGTCGCAGCCCAATCCAACATTTTTGCCGGAATTGGCAGGTGCGGCGCCACTCTTCATCTACCGCCCGGCGCACTATCTCAAACAGTTCCATGACAGTTACAAAAAGAAGAAAAAGAAAAAGAGCGCGCTCTCCAGCCGGATGATGCGCAATTGGGCGGCGGAGCATAATTCCAAGGACAATCAGTATAAGTTCGACAATCCGGATTTGCCGACGCTGCAGCCCTGGATGAATACCACCAAACCCCCGGCAACGCGCTTCGTCGGCCTGCGCAATCCGTATTACCACCGTGTCGATCCGAACGGCTTGCAGCTGCCCTATATGGACGAGGTCACCATGACCGTCGCCGACAGCAAATTGATCCCGGCCAAGGTCGGCTCGGGCGAGGTGGATTTGCAGGCACGCAGTCTCAATTTCAGCGATTACACCTTCCTCAAAGAGGGCGAGGAGCGGCACAATTATCAGGTTCGGCTGTGGCGCACGGCCGGCGGCGCGCGGCTCGCGCTTTACCCCAATCTCAATGTCAGGGACGAAGGCTGGCGCGAGCTGTTCCGCGATGTGCGCCTGCGCCGCGCCCTATCGCTCGCCATCAACCGGCACGAAATCAATCAGGTGATGTATTACGGCCTGGGCATCGAGGGCAACAACACGGTGCTGCCCGATAGCCCGCTGTTCGAGCCGAAATACCGTGATGAATGGGCCTCTTACGACCCCGAACTGGCCAATCAACTGATGGATCAGATCGGCTTAACCGAATATGACGATGACGACTATCGCCTGATGGCCGATGGCCGGCGGCTTGAAATTATCGTCGAGACGGCTGGCGAGGACACCGAGCAATCCGATGTGCTCGAACTGGTGCGCGACGCCTGGGCGGTGATCGGCGTCAAAATGTATACAAAGCCGTCGCAGCGCGAAGTATTCCGCAACCGCATCTATGCCGGCGATTCGCAAATGTCGATCTGGGCCGGGTACGAAAACGCCATGCCGACAGCCGATATGAGCCCGGATGAATTCGCGCCGACGCGCCAGACCGGCCTGCAATGGCCAAAATGGGGCCAATATTACGAAACCTCGGGCATGGCCGGCATCGCGCCGGAACTGCCCGCCGCAGCGCGTCTTCTCGAGCTGCATGAGGAATGGTTCCGGATTGGCCAGGGCCCCGAGCGAGCGCGCATCTGGCATGAAATACTCGACCTGCATGCCGATAACGTGTTTACCATCGGCCTCATCAGCGGCGTTTTGCAGCCGGTCGTGGTGTCCGGTAATTTGCGCAATGTGCCGCTCGAAGGCATATACAATTGGAATCCAGGCGCCCATTTAGGCATCTACATGCCTGACACTTTCTGGTTTGATAATTAGTCATCCGGTCGCGGGGAATTAGTGGGAAGCACGGGGAGGCGAATCAAATGAGCCAAAATAATAGCTCGCGAATTTTGATTTACAGCCACGACACATTTGGGCTGGGGCATCTTCGGCGTTGCCGCGCCATCGCCCACCATTTGGTCGAACAGCACAAGCACCTGACGGTGCTGATTCTGTCGGGCTCGCCGATTATCGGCAGCTTCGATTTTCGCACCCGGGTGGATTTTGTCCGCGTTCCCGGCGTCATTAAGCTGCGCAATGGCGAGTACACATCGCTCAGCCTGCATATGGATATCGAGGACACGCTGATGCTGCGCTCCTCGATCATCAAACATACGGCGAGCATTTTCGATCCCGACGTTTTCATCGTCGACAA
>CAYSDJ010000066.1:0-21628 GCA_964429775.1 uncultured Rhizobiaceae bacterium | reverse complement strand
ATTCCACCCAGCCGGCCAAGCGCCTCCTCCGAGCCCAAGTAGGGCCGAAGATCAAACTCGCCTCGGCATCTTCCAATCGGAAAGCCGCGATAGCGCCTCCAGCGCTGCCGGCATCTTGAACACAGATGTTGAGCTCTATTCTTTCGTCATTTCGTATTCCTCCGCAACCGGCAGAATACACCTTGACGACATGTTCGATATTCTGGGGCACCTCGGACAATCACACCCAAACCCGCAAGATCGCGGTGCTCGGAATTGACCAAATCCCGCCCCTACCGCCAGCCCTTGCCGGTTGAGCTTCGGTTGGTCTAGGCCAGTAAGGCAGCTGGAGCGAGAATGATCGAAGGGTTGCCGTCCGAAGCCTTGGCGGAGAAGGGCCGGCTCAAAAAGCGTGCATTGCTGATGGCTCAATACACACGATAAAGCTATAGCCGTGGAAATTGGTTCGATATAATGCGTTTCTCGAGGGACGCCGAGCTGGGGAATTCGAGTGCTATTTGAAATCCGGCTTCGGCCATAAACACCGTCACGCGCCCGCGATACACTTCCGTTGTCTTTCTCCTGATCAGAGGGCGTTATTGCGCTGTCTGGCCCCGTTCCATATGGCATTCTATAGCGTCACCAAACGAAAGCGAGACCATGGACAGAAAGCCCGTTCTACTGATCACGCGCGATATGCCGCCCGCCGTCGAGGCGCGCGTGCTATTGGATTATGAGGCGCGCCTCAACCGCGACGACAAAATTTACGATGCGGATGGCCTGATCGCCGCCGCCGATGGCGCCGACGCAATGCTGATCTGCGGCACCGAACCGATGACGCCGGAGCTTTTGGCGCGTCTGCCCGAGAGCGTGAAAATCATCGCCTGTTTCACTGCCGGCCATGATCATGTTGATCTCGCGGCGGCCGAGGCACGCGGCATTACCGTTACCCATGCACCCGACGCGCTCACCGATGCGGTCGCCGATATCACACTGTTGCTGCTGCTCGGCGCGGCGCGGCGCGCCGGCGAAGGCGAGGCGATTATGCGCAGCGGCGGTTGGGACGATATTCATTTGCTCTTCATGACCGGGAGCGAGATCAAAGGAAAACGCCTCGGCATTCTCGGCATGGGACGTATTGGACGGGCCGTGGCCAAGCGTGCGCGCGCCTTTGGCCTTGAAATCCATTATCACAACCGGAGTCGATTGGGCGCTGAATTGGAAGACGGCGCCATCTGGCATGACGACGCAGAATCGCTGTTGGCATGTTCGGATTTTCTCAGTCTGCACTGCCCGTCGAACGAGGCCTCGCGCAATTTTCTCAATGCCGAGCGGATTGCGCTGTTGCCGGAAGGCGCGATTGTCATCAACACCGCGCGCGGTGATGTGGTCGACGATGAGGCGCTGATCGCGGCGCTCGAATCGGGGCGTCTCAGGGCTGCCGGTCTTGATGTCTATCGCGGCGAGCCAGGCAATATCAATCCCGGCTATGCCCGCCTCGCCAACACATTTTTACTCCCCCATATCGGCAGCGCCACGGTGGAGACACGCAGCGGCATGGGGCTTCAGGCGCTCGATAATCTCGACGCTTTTTTTGCCGACAGGCTGCCGCCCAACCGGCTTGTTTAACGCGCCGGCAATTGGGTTCGCGCGCACTTCCGGTTATGCTGGCCGCCTGAAATTGCACGGGGTGGGGAGACGATGGCGGCGGACGGCTCGGCGGCGCTGAAAAACAGGCCGGCCTTTTTGGCTTTGCCGCTTTTCCTGCTGCTCATTTCCGGCATCTTCTGGGGCCTGACCTATTCGCTTACCCGCTTCGCCATCACCGGCGGAATTCCGTTTTTGGCTTATGTGTTTTGGATGGGCGCTGGTGCAGCGCTGCTGTTGTTTGTACTTGGCCTCCTGACCAAGAGCCTGCCCAAATTGGAATGGCCGCATATCCGCGCCTATCTGGTGCTCGGCACCATTTCCTACGGCCTCTCCTATTCAGTTCTGGCCGTCGTCGCGCCCGAAGTGCCGACCGGCGTGTTGAGCCTCGGCGCGACACTGACCCCGATCTTCACCTATCCCGCCGCCGCCCTGTTTAAGCTCGACCGCTTCGCCCTTCTGCGCACCCTCGGGCTGGTGTGCGGCCTCGCCGCCGTCGCCTTGATCGTGGTGCCTGAGACCAGTCTGCCGTCGCGCGAGATGGTGCCCTGGGTGCTGCTCGGCATGGTCACGCCGCTCCTCTACGTCGCCAACGCGATCATCATTGCGCTGTTGAAACCGCCACCTTCGGGAGCGCTGCCGCTCGCCTGCGGCACGCTGATCGCCGGCGCGCTCTTTATGCTGGTGGTGATGCTGGCGAGCGGGCAATGGTGGTGGTTCGAGGGGCCGATGGAGACCGGCGATTGGGCGCTGATCATGGCGGCCTGCGTGATGGCGCTGTCCTTTTATCTGATGATCGAGATCATCCGTGTCGCCGGGCCGGTTTTTTTCACCACGGTCAATTTCATCGTGCCGCTTGCCGGCATCGGCTGGGGTTTCCTCTTTTTTGACGAGAGTCACAGCGTGTGGATTTGGCTCGCTCTTGCCCTTATGATTATTGGCGTATTTCTCGTCAACCGGCCGAGCAGGCCGGTATCGGCAGGGGCGTAGGGGGGAACCGGAATGAGTGAAGCAACGCCGCACCGCTGGGCGGCGCTTTATCCTGAGCTCGGCACCGGGCCGGTATCGGCCGAGCCTTGCGTATCGCCGGAATTCTATCAGCGCGAGCGTGAGATCGTGTTCAAGAAAACCTGGCTGATGGTGGCGCGCGAAGTCGAGATCCCCAAAGCCGGCGATTATAAGGTCAAGCGTCTCGATGTCGCCGATACCTCGATCATCGTCATGCGCGGCAAGGACGGCGTGGTGCGCGGCTTCCATAATGTCTGCTCGCACCGCGGCAATTCCGTCGTGACGGAAACGGGCAATGAGACATTCGGCTCAAGCAAGGCGGCGGTCATCTCGTGCCGCTTTCATGGCTGGGTCTATAACGCCAGCGGCGAGCTGGTGCAGGTGCCCGAGGAAGAGCGCTTCTATTCCTATTTCAAGAAAAAGGAAAATGGCCTGACTTCTGTGCGAACAGAAGTCTGGGAGGGTTTTGTCTTTATAAATCTCGATGCCGACGGCACGCAGTCGCTGCTTGACTATCTCGGCGATTACGCCGGGCATATGGGCGGCTTTCCCTATTCAGAGCTGTCGCAATGCTACGCCTATTGGACCGATCTTAATTGTAACTGGAAGGTCAGTCATGACGCCTTTGCAGAGGCCTATCACGTTCACACCATCCATGCCGGCTCGTTCCCCAATACCTTTTCTTCCGGTTTGGCCAATGTGAGATTGTTTGGCCCGCACCGTTCGGCCGCCGTCTGTCTCAGCCCGTCGGCGCAATTGCGCCCGGTGCAGACCGTGGCCGATGAGATTGCCGGCGGCTATGCCGGCGCACACCACCAGGGCTCGACCCTGCCGCAAAGCGTCAACCCGGACAGCATGGAGGATTTTTCATTTGAGCTCAGTGTGGTCTTCCCCAATTTGCTGCTGCATATCTCGGAGGGCCTGTGGTTCACCCACCAGTTCTGGCCGCTGGCGCACAACCGAACGCGCTGGGAAGGCAAGATGTTTTACCGCCCGCCGACGACCAACAGTGAACGCTGGGCGCTGCAATGCGCCCAACTGATTGCCCGCAATGCCTGGCTCGAAGACACCGCCACCATGGAGGCAACGCAAGCAGCGCTGCAGTCGGGTGCCAAGAGCGAGATGAATTTGCAGGACGAGGAAGTGCTGGTGCGCCACGGCTATCACGCGCTCGAACAATTCATGCAGGATGAAGCCGAATGAGCGCCAGCCTGGAAGCGCGCATCACGCGGCTTGAGGATATCGAAGCCATCAAAGGCATGGTGGTGACTTATGCGCGTGGCGCCGACCGCAAGAACGACCCTGAAATCCTGGCGCCGCTCTACACCGACGATGCGGTGTGGGAAGCAGAAGGATTTGGCCGCCATGAAGGCATCGAGGCAATCAGCACGGCGATGGTCGAAGTCGCGCGCGAGACCATTCTTTGGAGCCTGCACTATATGGTCTCGCCCGAGATCAAGATTGCCGATGATGGCAAGACGGCAGAGTGTTTCTGGTATCTCTGGGAACTCGCCAAAATGCCGGACGGCGACGGCAATCCGGAAGACAATGTGATTGGCGGCTGGTACGAAACCACCCTGGTCAAAACCGCCGCGGGATGGCGTTTCAACCATGTGAAGCTCTGCCTCAAGCTGATCACCCCCGCCCACCAGGCGTGGAAGACCCTACCCTGACGAACATACGCGCTGCGCGAGCGGACGATATCGACGCCCTGGCGGCGCTGCTCACACGCGCTTTTGCTGAAGACCCTGTGCTCGATTGGTTCCTCCGCCCATGGTCGCGCACGCGCGCAGCCGAGCAATTTTTTGCGCAAATATTAGCCGATGCTTTGCCGCATGGCGGGGTTCGGGTCGATGAGACAGAGTCCGCCTGCGCCATCTGGCTACCACCGGAGGTGCCTTCCGCCAGCGCCAGCATTTGGGCGGCGCTGCGCCATCAAATATGGCTAATGCAGGTTGCCTCGCCGCTCCGCCTCACCCGTCTCAAAGCGGTGATCGAGCTGAGTCAGGAAATTCACCCGACCGAGCCATGCTATTATCTCTCGATCATCGGCAGCGTGCCCGAAGCACGCGGCAGCGGCCGTGCTTCGGCGCTTATGAGCGATATGCTCTCAGGCGCGGATGCGGCCGGCATGCCGGCGTTTCTGGAAACCGCCGATGCGGCCAATATCGGCTACTACGAACGCTTCGGTTTTGAGGTGACGGGGCAGGCACAATTACCGCTTGGCGGCCCGACCCTGAGCCTCATGTGGCGCGGCGCTAGCCGGCGCCGTTCCCGCTGAACTGCGGCGGCCAGGGCGCATCGGCATCATCCGGCGGCACGGCGGCGAGCAAGGTGCGGGTATAGTCATGCTGCGGGTCCGCGAATATCTCTTCGGTCAGGCCGCTCTCGACGACATATCCCTGATGCATGACGAGAACGCGCGAGCAGATGTAGCGCACGACGGAGAGGTCGTGCGAAATCAGGAGGAGCGAAATATCCAACTCCTCACGCAGGCGCAGCAGCAGATTAAGTATTTGCGCCTGAACGGAGACATCGAGGCCGGAGACGATTTCATCGGCGATGAGCACTTTCGGCGCAACGCAGAGGGCGCGGCCGATATTGATGCGCTGGCGCTGGCCGCCCGACAATTGCGACGGGAAGCGCCGCCGGCTGTCACTGGGCATGCCGATTTCGCGCAGCAAATCCGCCACCCGTTCGGCGCGCTCTTCCTTGCTGTGGTCGCGGTGATCCGCTTCCATCGCCTGGGCCAGCAGGCTCTCGACCATGCGCCTCGGATTGAGCGCCGATTGCGGATCCTGGAAAATCATTTGCAGGGTCTCCAGGCGCTCATGTCGGGCTTCCGCCGTTTGCAGGGTGGAATCCTTGCCGCGTACCAGGATTTGCCCCGCCGTCGGATGGTCGAGGCCTGCGATCATGCGCGCCACCGTCGTCTTGCCGCTGCCGCTCTCGCCGACAATGCCGACAAATTCGCCCTGGCGGATGGTGAGCGATACATCGCGCACCGCATCGACGCTGCTGGCATTGGCAAACCATTTGCCGCGCGAGACGAAACGGCGCGACACATTCCTGAGCTCAACCAGCGGCTCCGCCATATCGCCGGCGCTCGGCGCGGGCGGCGCCTCGACCTGAACCGTATCGCGCGCACCGCTGGCGCAGGCGGGCACGCAAAGCACGTCATGGCCTGCGTCAATTTCAAGCATCGCCGGATCGCCGCCGCGGCAATCATCCGCATTGACCGGGCAGCGCGACGAAAAGCGGCAACCGGCGAGGTTGGCGAATTCGACCAGCCCGGGCATCTGATCGGGCAAGGTCGGCAGCAGCATGCGCTTGCCGGAAAGCGTCGGGTTGGCGCGTTTCAGGCTGCGCGTATAAGGATGGCGCGGATCAGCCAGCAGGTTGCCGGCCGCGCCGCGCTCGACCACATCACCGGCATACATGACGAGAATTTTGTCGCAGACATGGGCGGCGAGGCGGAGATCATGGGTGATCAGCACCATCGCCGTGCCGTGCAATTGCTGCATCTCGGCGATCAACGCCATGATGCGCGCCTGGGTCATGACATCGAGCGCGGTTGTCGGCTCATCGGCAACGACGAAGGCCGGATCGCCGGCAAAGGCGAGCGCGATCAGCACGCGCTGGCACATGCCGCCGGAGAGCTGATGCGGATATTTGCCGAGCAGGGATTTTGTATCGGCCAAGTGCACGTCGGATAAATTCTGCATCGCCAGATCGCGCCGCGCGCGCGCGCCGCGCACACCGAGGCGCTTCAGATGCTCATTGAACTGACTACCGATGGAAAGCACCGGGTTGAGCGCCGTCATCGGTTCCTGCGGCACGAAGGCGATATGCTTGCCCAAGAGCTGGCGGCGTTTGGCAGCGGGCAAGCCGAGCAGATCAATGCCGTCAAAACTCAGCGCACCCTGGGATACAGTGAAGCCCGGCGGCAGAAGCTGCGAAAAGAGCCGGCCGATCATCGATTTACCGGCGCCCGATTCACCGACCAGGCCGAGCGTCTCGCCCTTCTCGAGGCTAAAGGAAATACGCCGCAACACATCGACCGACAGCGTGCCGATGCGCGCACTTAGCGTAATATCCCTGGCTTCGATCAGACTCATGCGGTGCTGTGCCTCTGCTGCCTGAGACGCGGGTCGAGGGTACGGCGCAGACCATCGCCCAACAGATTAAAGCCGAGCACGGTGATGGTGATGGCAAGGATCGGGAAGATCAGCCCCCATACCGACTGATACATATATTGCCGCGCATCGGCGACCATCACGCCCCAGGCCGAAACATCGGCCTCGACGCTCATGCCGACAAAACTGAGGATTGCCTCGACCACGACGGCAATGCCCATCTCGAGCGCCATCATGGTGATAATCAGCGGCATCACCGAGGGCAGCACCTCGCGCCAGATCGTGCGGAAATGGCCGAAGCCGAGCAGATGCGCCGCCGAAATGTAATCGCGCTGGCGCACCACCAGCACGTCGCTCCTGACCACCCGGCAAAAGCGCGTCCAATCGACCAGAATGATGGCGAGAATCACGTTGGAGACGCCAACGCCGAGACCGAGCATCAGAATCAGCGATAAAATCACCGGGGGAAACGACATCCAAAGATCGACCAAACGGGTAATTAGGCTGTCGATCCAGCCACTGAAATAGCCGGCAATAAGAGCGAGGGTGACGCCAATCACCATGGCGCCACTCGAGGCAACGACGGCAACCACCATCGCCACACGCGCACCGTAAATCAGTTGCGACAAGATGCAGCGCCCGAGGCCATCGGTGCCGAGCGGGTATTTGGGATCACCGAGCGGATCCCAGGCGGGCGGCAGAAGATTGCCGAACAAATCCTGCTCCTGCGGGTCGTTGGGCGCGAGCCAGGGGGCAAAAATCGCAATCACCGCGACGGCCAGCACTATCCCGCCGCCGACCAAAACCCGCCCCGATCGGAGCACCGGCGGCAAGCGGTGAAATCTCCAAGCGAGCGCGTTCATTCTTTCCTCAGCTTGGGATTAAGCACGACATAAAGCACATCGACCACCGTATTGGTGGCAAGCACGACGACACAATAAGTCAGCGCCGCCATTTGAATGACCGGCAAATCGGTATTGCGGATCGCGCGCACCATCAGATTGCCGAGGCCGGGAAAGGCGAAAATAATCTCGATCAGCAGCGTGCCGCCAAAGAGAAAGCCGAACTGCACGCCGATCAGGGTAAGCGTCGGCAGCACGCCGTTCTTCAGCGCATGGCGAAGAAGAATGCGTTTCTCGCCGATGCCGCGCAGGCGGGCGAGGGTGATGTAATCCTCCGTCATCACTTCGGTCAGACTGGCTTTCAGCACCCGCATGACGAGCGGCGCGAAGGCCAGCGCCAGCCCGAGCGCCGGCAGCAGAATATGCTCGAGCGCACTCAGAAGCAGCGGGCCGTTCAAGGTGATGATGGCGTCGATAAATATGAAGCCGGTAATATCGGGCGCGATGAATTCCGGCCCGTAGCGTCCGTTGATCGGCAATATTGCCCAGTGCACGCCAACCAGCAGCATAAGGATGAGCGCCCAGAGAAAATCGGGAAAGGACAGCATGGCGATGCTGAACACATCGGTCGCGGTTTCACGCACCGTGCCGCGCACATGAAACATATAGAGGCCGCCGCCGAAGCCGATGATGATGGCGAAAAAGAGCGCGAACAGCGCGAGCTCAATCGTGACCGGCAGCGTCTCGGCAATCAAATTCAGCACGCTGTCGCGGAAGCTGATGGCATTGCCGAAATCGCCCTGGAAGACATTGCCGATCCAGATCAGATATTGCGTCGATATCGGCTTGTCGAGGCCATGAAAGGCGCGCATCGCCTCCACTTCGTCGGGCAGCGCGGTCGGCGAGATAATCATGGCAATGGGATCGACCGGCAGCAAACGCAGGATGACGAAGATCATCACCGAGACGAGAAACAGCATCGGAATGACGACGATCAGCCGGCGCAACAAGATGGTGAGAATCAGGCGCAGCATGGACGGGCGAGGCGAATCATCATGGCGTAAATTGAATACCGCATTATTTGGGCCGTTGCGGAATTTTTTTATGCTTAAAATATTTTTGGCGCGCGGCGTTAGGAATCCAAGAGTTAAGAACAAGAAACGCGCGCAGGCAAGGCGAGCGAAAGTAATGATTCTGTGATAGCGCCAGGAGGGGCCTTGACCCGGAGGTCAAGGGGCGGGAACATTGACGATTAGGGGTGAATACAAGTTCAGCAATTAAAGCAGGGAGTATGTCTAAATGATAAAATTACCAGGACTCAAAATGCTTTCCCGCCTTGGCGTGGGGGTTGCGGCGGCAGCTGTCATTGCCGCCGGGGTCTCGATCGGCGGCACCGCGCCGGCCAAGGCGGCGGGCGATAATCTCGTCATCGCTTTCCAAGCGGATTTGCCGAGCTGGGATCCGAGCATTAACTTTCCGACCGGCCAGGGCATCTACAAATCGGTCTTCGATGCGCCGCTCGCGCAGGACAACAAGCTCGGCTATATCCCGCATGTGGTGACCAAATGGGCCTATGCCGATGGCGACCCGATGACCATGCATATCGAGATGCGTGACGATGTCTATTTCCACAATGGCGATCACATGACCATGGAAGACATCAAGTTCAGCTTCTTCGATCGCTTGCAGGACAAGGATCATCCGATCGATTTCGCCGGTGTATGGGGTGCTTTCAAGGATTTCGAGGTTACCTCACCGACAAGCGCGACGATCAGCTTCAACTACCCCATGGCCACCGTGCAGGAATGGTGGAACTTCCTCGGCAGCTACATTGTGCCGAAGAAATATTATATGGAAGTCGGCCACGAAGAGTTTGTCAAAAACCCGATTGGCTCCGGCCCCTACAAGCTGGCCGATTATCAGCGCGGCTCGCGCATCGTGTTGGAGGCGAACGATAACTATTGGGGGGGTGCACCCAAGATCAAGCGCGTGACGTTTGAGATCATCACCGACGCGCCGGCACGCGTGGCTGCGGTGCAGTCCGGCAATGCCGATGTGGCAGTGAACGTGCCGATCCGCGAAGCCCTCCGCCTCGACGCCGAGGACGGCCTCACCGGCCACATCACGCCATACACCCATGTCTATTATCTCCAAGTCGCCAGCAAGGGCGTCATGCTCGATGACAATGTCCGCGCCGCGATGCATCTTGCGGTCGACAAAAAAGCCATTTCGGAGCGCCTCTTTAATGGCAAAGCGCCGCCGCTCTCCTTGACGGTGCCGAAGTGGAGCTCCGGTTCGGTCGATGATTTCGAGTATCCGTATGATCCGGACAAGGCGATGGCGATGCTGGCCAAATCCGGTTACGGCCCGGATAATCCGGTGTCGTTCAAGTTCCTCACCACCAACGGCTCTTTCACCAATGATTTCGACATGGCGCGCGCCATTTCGGGCATGTGGAAGAAGGTCGGCATCAACGTCACCCCGGAAGTGATCGAACTGAGTAAATATTACGAGCTCAACAACACCGAAAATCAGCCGGAAGTCTTCATGTATAACTGGGACAACTCAACCGGCGATCCGGAGATTTTCACCGGCTACATGATGCACCCGGACCTGCCGTTCGGCTCGTGGCGCACCGAGGATATCGGCGAAATCGTGCGCGGCCTCTTTGTCGAGACCGACTACGATAAACGCATCCAGGGCTATAAGGATTTCAACGTCAAAGTGGCGCAGGAATCAAAGGCCATCCCGCTTTTGCAGGCGGTCACCACCGTCGTGCATAAGGACAGCGTGACCTTCGAGCCGATTCCGCAAGGCTGGGTTATGCCTTATTTCATGGACAACAAATAGAATTGTCCTGAAGGCATACGAGACAATGACCGGCCGGCGCGGAAGCGCCGGCCGGTTTCATTTTAGCGAATTGATGAATTCCAACGCCGCCGCGTTGAACGCCGCCGGGTTCTCGATATTGCTGAGATGGCCGGCGCGCGGCACGATGGTGTAGGCCGCGCCTTTCACCTGGTCGGCCAAGTCACGGCTGATCGCCGGCGTGGTCAGCGGATCGTCCTCGCCGACCATGACATGGGTCGGCACTTGAATCGCGCTGTAATCGCCGACGCTGTCCTGCTCGACGGTGGCGATCAGCGATTTCATATAACAATCCTTGCGCAAGGCGCCGATGCTGGCCTCGAGCCGCGCCCGTATTTCCGCTGTGGCATGGGGCCCGAGCAGCTTACCGGCGACGACCGGCGCGATATCGGCGACCGACTTGCCGGCCTTGAGCGGCGCCAGGCGGGAATCGATATATTCCTGGCGCTGCGCCGGGGAAAGGGCGCCGAAACCGGTATGGGTATCGGCCAATGTGAGACTCGCCACGCGCTCCGGACAGCGGAAATAAAAATGCACGGCAATGCGCCCGCCCATGGAAAGGCCAACCAGATGCGCCTTCTGCTCGCCCAAATGATCGAGCAAGCGCTCGAGATCGGCGCTAAAATCGGCGAAATCGAGGGCGCCGTCATAGCCGTCACTGAGGCCATAGCCGCGCGCATCCCAGGCAACGGCGCGGTATTTGGGCGCGAAAGCGCGCAATTGATCGTGCCAATTGGTGCGGTTGCCGCCGATTCCGTGCAGGAATATCACCGCCTCGCCGGCGCCCAGGCAGTCGGCGGCGATGCGTGGCGCCAAATCGGTATAAATCGTCTCGATTTCCATATATCTCCCACTTTGGTTTTACTCTAAACTGCGCGCCGGGTAGTGACAAAAAAACTAGGGTTAGCAGGGACGTTATCAATGAGCACAACCTCTGAACACCGCTGGGCGGAAAAATACCCCGATCTTGGGCAGGGGCCGGTTTCGGCCGATGTATGCATCTCGCAGGAACACCACCGGCGCGAAATAGAACATGTTTTCAAAAAATCCTGGCTCTATGTGGCGCGCGAGGAAGAAATCGCCGCGCCCGGCAGCTTCAAATGCAAGCGCCTCTCTTTTGCCGACACATCGGTCATTGTCATGCGCGGCAAGGATGGCAAAGTGCGCGGCTTCCACAATATCTGCTCGCACCGCGGCAACACGGTGGTAACGGAAACCGGTGAGGAAACCTTCGGCCACAGCAAGGCGGCCGTGCTGACATGCCGCTTCCATGGCTGGGTGTACGGTGCCGATGGCGCGCTTGTCGATGTGCCGGAGGAGGAGCGCTTTTATGCCTGCTTCGACAAGCATGCGAACGGCCTCTCGGCGGTCGCGACGGAAGTGTGGGCGGGGTTTGTTTTTGTCAATCTGGCGCCCGAGCCGGAGCAGAATTTGCACGATTATCTCGGCGATTACGGCGTGCATATGGGCGATTATCCCTATTCGGATCTCACCCACAGTTACAAATATTACACCTATCTCGATTGCAACTGGAAGATCGCGCACGACGCCTTTGCCGAGGCCTATCACGTCACCACCATCCATGCCGGCTCTTTCCCCAATGTCTTTTCGACCGGCCTTTCGGATGTGCAATTGTTCGGCCCGCACCGCACCTGCGCCGTCTGCCTGACCATGGATGTCGAGCCCAAGCCAGTGGCGGCGACCGCACAAAAACATGCGCGCGGCTCGCTCGTCGCCAAGGGCGAAGGCACCATGCTGCCGCCGACGATCAACCCGTCCGGGCGCGAGGATTTCGCTTTCGAGCTCAGCGTCGCTTTCCCCAATCTGTTGCTGCATATTTCAGAGGGCATCTGGTTCACCCACCAGTTCTGGCCGCAGGCGCATGACAAAACGCTGTGGGAAGGCAAATATTATGTCCGCGCGCCGCGCACAAACAGCGAGCGTTGGGCGCTTGAGCATGCCCAGCTGTTGCAGCGCAACGCCTGGCTCGAAGATACCCAGACCATGGAAAACACCCACCGCGCCATGGCCTCGGGCGCCAAGCAGTATATGAATTTGCAGGATGAGGAAATTCTGATCCGCCACGGCTATCATGCCATTGCCGAGCGCATGGACGCGGCGGAATAGGGGAGGAACGGTAATATGAGCAACAACCTACCGAAGGGGTTCGAAGCGCTGGAACCGTTGGCCGAAGCGTGGGGCCTGCCGACGCAGGATGCGCGCCAGGCCAAGCGCCGCGCTTCAGATACCGCGACGCTACAGGAATTTTACGATGCCGTGGTGCCGCATTTGCCACAGATATTGGAACATGTGGACCAGTTTCCGTTGGGTGAATTGCCCCCGGATTCGATGCGCCTGTTTTATATCTCTCTCGCTTTGGCCGAAGTGGCGCCGCATATCGAACTTTATCGCGGCGACCCGGGCGTGCCGTATAGCTTCGAGGAAGAACGCTTCGTCGCCGTACATGGCGCGGAAACCGGATAGAATAGGTTTCTGACGTGCTTTTATTGTGCCGCAGCGAGGATGTGGCGGCGGGCGATATCCTGCGCGTCGATCCGCCCGGCCATGTGCCGCTCGCCGTTTATAATCTGGGTGGCACATTCTATGTGACCGACGATACGTGCAGCCACGGCGAAGCATCGCTCTCGGAAGGCGAGATCGACGGTGACCTTATAGAATGCCCGTTCCACGCCGGCTGCTTCGAAATTGCCACCGGCGAGCCGGCCGTCCCGCCCTGCACGATTCCGATCCGCAGCTATGCGGTGACGGTCGAAGACGGCGGGATTTACATCGACGGGTAGAAATGTTGCAAGTCCCTCTTCCCCGGCGGGGAAGAGGGATTAGGGAGTTGGGGCGAACCAAGCGCGCAACGCGCGCTAAGCCGCTTCGCTCTCTTCCCGCATCAGGCCTAGAATCTCATCACTGGATTTCACGTGACAAAAATTACCGTCGAGATATTCGATGGCGTTGGCGTGGCCGCTTGGCGACATGGCGGCGCAGGCGTCCTCGGCCATGAGGCAGCGGAAATCGAGATCGCCGCCAACACGGATCGTGCCCTCGACGCAGCTGTTGGTGTAGATGCCGGTGACGACGATTGTGGTGATGCCCATGGTGTGCAGGAGATGCTCGCAATTGGTCGAGGTGAAGGTGCTCGAGCCTGTCTTGACGAGCACGATATCGCCGTCCTTCGGCGCGACCTCATCCATGATCTGCGCCTCATCGTCATTGGCGTCGATCGCCAGACCGAAGGCGCGGTGGCGCCAGGTTTGATCGGAGCCGTCGCCGCGCAAGGAAGCGCAGCGCGTGTAAATGACCGGCGCGCCGAGCTCGCGGAAACCGCTGGTGAGTCGCCCAATCGCCGGGATTACCCGGTTTTCCATGCGGTCGAGAAAATATTGCAGATCATCGCCATAACCGGCCTCAATCACGCGCCGGCAGTTGCCGAATTCGCGCGAGGCCTGCTGATAGGTGATATCGATTACGATCAAGGCGGTCGTTTCCGGGCGCACCGGGAATTCCGGAATGCTGACAATGGTATGCCAGGCGCGCCAGCCTTCCTTGTTGTTCGGTTCTCTGGCCATGATGAGTCTCCCTTCTAACGCCTCAGTCTAACCGCGTTAGAGAGCGCCGACAAACGCATCGACTTCATGGTTGAAGCGCTTGGTCTCTTCCAGGAAGGGGCAATGATTGCTTTCTTCATAGACCGAGAATTGCGAGCCCGGGATGTTCTCATGCACGAACCTGACCGATTCCGTCGCCAGCATCTTATCCTTCATGCCGCCGGCGATAACCAGCGCCGGCACCGTCACCTTGACGAGATCGCCGCGGTAATCCTGCATGGTCTGCTCAAAGAGGACAGCGCTGGCGATGCTCGCCGGCAGGCGCATATTCTCCGCCACCATCCATTCGACATCATCCACCGCCGGCGGTTGTTTAAACAGCATCGGGATGAAGTCGCGGTAGACCTTCTCGCGCCCGGTCTGCACTTCGGACATCAGATGCACCAGGGTCGGCAGATCGAAGATGCCGAGCGGCCAATCCGGCCATTTGAAATCCGACGGACTCTGATCGACGAAAATAGCCGCCGCAACATTTTCATCACCGAACTGCTTGAAATAGTCCCATACCACCATGCAGCCCATCGACCAGCCGGCCAGAACAACGCCGCTCAGGCCCTTTTTCTTCAGGAAAGCGTGCAGATCCTCGGCATAGGTCGCCATGGTGTGGCCGTCCCCGGTATGCGACGACTTGCCATGGCCGCGCAGATCAAGCGCGATGGCATGGTGATTCTTTCCGAGTCCCGGCAGTTGCCGGTGAAAATAGCGCCCGCTCATCCACACACCATGAACGAAGACGATTGGCCGCCCCGAGCCCCTCTCTTCATAGTTGATTTCAAGCTGGTCATTGATACGTATCTTCGGCATGGCAAAAAATTCTCTTGTTGCTGAGGCGTGCAGCGCCGGCTGCGAACGGCTATAACATGATGCGGTAAAAAGGAGATATTTGAAAATGAACAAACCGGTTGGCGTGGGCTTTATCGGCTCACAATTCATCAGCGTCATTCACGCCCGCGCGCTCAAGCGCAACCAAAATGCCCGCCTTGTCGGCGTCGCCTCGCCAACGCCGGGCCATGCCGAGGGTTTTGCGCGCGATTATGACGTGCCGCATCATTTCACCGATCACCGCGAGATGCTAAAGCTCGACGAAATCGACATGGTGGTGATCGGCACGCCCAACAACACCCACTGCCAGCTGACCTGCGACGCGGCGGCGGCGGGCAAGCATATCGTGCTGGAGAAGCCGATGTGCCTCAGCATGGCCGAGGCCGACCAGATGGTCGAAGCGTGCGACAACGCGGGCGTCAAATTCATGTATGCCGAGGAGCTCTGCTTCTCGCCCAAATATGGCCGCATGAAGGAGCTGCTCGATTCAGGCGCCTTGGGCAGGCCGACCCTGGTCAAACAATCCGAGACGCATGACGGCCCGCACGCGCCGCATTTCTGGGATGTCGAGCAATCGGGCGGCGGCGTACTCGTCGATATGGGCTGCCACGGCATCGAATTTTCGCGCTGGATGCTGGGCCGGCCGAAAATCACCTCGGTCTATGCGCAAATTTCGACCCAATTGCACAGCGACAAGACCAAGGCCGAAGACAATGCTCTGTTGATCCTTGAATTTGAAAATGGCTGCACCTTCCTCAACGAGACGAGTTGGACCAAGGGCGGCGGCATGGATGACCGGGCCGAAGTGCACGGCACCGAGGGCGTCTGTTACGCCAATCTGCTGCAAGGCAATTCGGTCATTACCTATAGCCGCCCCGGCTATGAATATGCGGTTGAAAAGGGCGGCGCGACGCAAGGCTGGACCTTCACCATCTACGAAGAAGAGTGGAATTACGGCTTCTGGGGCGAGTTCGACCATTTCGTCGATTGCGTCCAGAACGACAAGGAGCCGATCGTCACCGGGCGCGATGCGCGTGCAGTGATGGAAGTGTTGTTCGCGGCTTACGAATCGGCGCGCGAGGGCCGCAAGGTGATGCTGCCCTTCAAGAGCGACGCGGCCAAGCCGTGGGATCTCTGGGGCAAGAGCTAAGCCTGCCGATGCGCTTTACCGTCTGCGAAGACTTTGAGGGCATGAGCCGGGCCGCCGCCGGCATCCTGGCCGAGGCAGTTTCCCAGAACCCGGCGCTGCTGCTCTGTGCCGCGAGCGGCGGCAGCCCGACGCGGACATATGAATTGTTCGCGGTGGACAAGCAGTTGGGCGATCAACTGCGCGTGTTGAAGCTCGATGAATGGGCCGGTCTTGCAATGGACGATCCCGCCAGTTGCGAGGCCTATTTGCAGCGCTACCTGATCGGCCCGCTCGGCCTTCCGCCGGAGCGCTATATCTCCTTCGACGGCGCGGCGGCGGACTTGCCGGCGGAATGCGCGGCACTGCAACAGCGCATCAACGATGCGGGGCCGATCGATCTCTGTGTGTTGGGCGTTGGCCTGAACGGCCATCTTGCGTTGAACGAGCCGGCGGATACCATCAAGGCCGGCTGCCATGTCGCGGTGCTGGCTGAGTCCTCCAAAACACACCCCATGCTGGACGGGCGCGGCACCCCGCTCAGCCACGGCCTCACCCTCGGCATGGCTGATATCTTACGCTCTAGGCAAATTCTGGTATTGGTCTCGGGAGAGCAAAAACGGGAAGTCATGGAAAAACTATTGAGCCGCAAGGTCACGCCGCAATTCCCGGCCTCGTTTCTTTGGCTGCACAAAAATGTTGTTTTTCTGTGCGACGAAGCAGCAATGGCCGGGCTTGAGGCACCGTCATGAAAGGCGTTATCGGCATAGATGTCGGCGGCACCAAGATCGCCTTCGGCGCCGTCTCGCGGGCAGGAAAAATTCTCAAGCGCCGCACCATCGCGACGCACCCTGACGACAGCTTCGAGCAAGGCATCGAGCGCCTCTCGGCCGGGATCGTGGCGCTGCTCGCCGATATCGGCTGGGGCACGGACGAGATCGGCGGTATCGGCATCGGCTGCCCCGGCCCGGTCGACACCGAGAACGGCGTGATCCTCAGCGTCTACACCCTCCCCGGCTGGTCCAACCGCGCCTTCGCCCAGCCGATGAGCGCGCGCTTCGCCACCCCCGTCCGCCTCGAAAACGACGCCAACGCCGCGCTCTTGGGCGAAGCCCTCGCCGGCGCGGCCAAGGGCAAGAAAAGCGCGGTGATGTTGACTCTCGGCACCGGTGTCGGCGGCGCGGTGCTCCTCGACGGCAAGATCCACCACGGCGCCGGCGGCGCCCATCCCGAGCTCGGCCATGTCCCGGCTCTGATGGAAGGCCCGAAATGCCCGTGCGGCATTCGCGGCTGCTACGAGGTCATCGCCGCCGGCCCGGCCATCGCCGAGGCCGGCCAGGCCATCGGCCTGGGTGGCAGCGAGGCCGTCTTCGCCGCCGCGGCCGAAGGTCACGCCGGAGCAGAGGAAATCATCGCCCGCGTCGCCAAAGCCACGGAGGCGGCGGTCTGGACCATCCTCCACACCTTCCTGCCCGAAATTATCCTGTTTGGCGGCGGCATCGCCGACGCCCACTGGCCGCTGTTCGAGGCAGCGGCGCAAAAAAGCCTCGCCACCGCGACCCTCGCCCCAGACGAAGGCATCACCATCGCCCGCGCCAAGCTGGGGAATGATGCGGGGATCGTCGGCGCCGCGAGCCTGGTAATGTAGTCCAGCCGGTGCAAGCCCTTCTTCCCCAGCGGGGAAGGAGGGTTTGGGTGGAAGGGGAGAGCCAAGCGCGAAGCGCTATAGCCGCTTTAGGGATGATGGGCTTGAATGAGGCAGCCTGTTACCTCTCGCCCTTTTGAACTCCCTTGATCGCGCGCCGAGATAAGCTCTCGGCCTCTTCCAATGTCTCAAGATGAAGACCTTATGAAACTGCGGACCTCGCACCTCAGATGGAAGCCATGGCGCAGCTTGTGGCTCTTCGCCCTCTCCTTCGCGATTCTGGCGGCAAACCAAAACAGCGCCTTCGCTCAGGACATGTGGACCGCCACATCGCTCGACCCCACCTCCTACCCACCTGAAATCGTCCCGGAGACGCGCCGGCCCGCACCGAACGCCTTTCCGCACGGCCTCGTCGAAACCCATGACGGCGGCGGCGATATTCACTCCGCCTGGTACGAAGGGCCAACCGATAGATACCGCCATGGCGTCCTCGGCGACACCATCGAGGCCTCAGCGCTGACCGTCAAACTGCCAGACGGAACGCGCCTGACCTACCATTTGCCCGACACGGAGGTGTTCGAAGACCGCCACCCCCGCCTCGCCGATCTCGACGCGAACGGAACAATCGAAGTCGTCACCATCCGTTCCTCCATCTCCCTGGGCGCCGCGGTCACGGTTTACGGCCTCAGAAACGGCTTGCTTGTACACCTCGCCAGCACCGATTTCATCGGCCACCCCAACCGCTGGCTCAACATTGCCGCCATCGCCCGTTTTCGCGGCGCGCACGGCCAGGAAATCGCCTATGTCGAAACCCCGCATATCGGCGGCACGCTCTATTTCTATGAACTCGTGAACGAGAGCTTGCGGCGTGTCGGGACCCTTCGGGGCTTTTCCAATCACGAAGCGGGCTCGGCGGAACTCAGACTTTCCGCCACGGCCGACATCAACGGCGACGGCCGCACAGACCTGGCCCTCCCCTCTGCAAACAGAAGAACCCTGCGCCTCGTCGGTTTCACTTCTGATGGCCTGACAAGTTTCGCCTCCGCCGACCTCCCGTCGCGGATCGATAAAGCTATTGCCATCGAGGGGGAAGACAGGAATGCGCGCTTTATCGTTGGACTTGAGAACGGAGAGACGTATGAGGTCGGCCGCTGAAGTGACGGCCAGAGTTCAATCGATCCTAATCCTATGAATCCTCAGAACCGGAACCCATACGCAAATTCATCTCGGAAATTACTTGTTCGGCGTCATACCAAATCAAACCGTCATCAGTTGGAGGTTCCGGGAGCAATTGTATGTGCAGTACCGTTTCCTGCACCATATCTCCCGTTGGAAATTCGCCAATAGGCGCAGACCAGGTAACACCGTTTACAACACCCCCTGCGAAGGCCATTTGCATTTCGGCAGTTACAACAGTGTTGCCGTAGAGAACGGCAAAATATGGGTATCCCTTATCACGCGCCAGTTCCGCAGTTCGCAGCATGGCGAAATCTTCTTGATCCATATTTTTTCGGGCGAATTTTTCATTCGTGGTGATCGTATAGAAGCCTTCGCCGGTTTTCGTGATATCCACGCCAGAAAAGAGAATATTGTTCGCGCAAGCCCCCAGCAATGCCGAGCACAGGACAAGTGCTGTGAACAAATGAATTTTACCCTTCATTGAAATCTTCCCCGTGAATTCTGCGTGTATTCAGCTATCGGTAGAAATATTACCGTATTGGTGAAGTTTGAACAGCAATCCACATTCGCCACTAAGATCGATTCGGCAAAGCAGTTGCAGCTGTGCTACGGACTGGCGAATTGCGCGAAAGCCGCACAAAATTTCCCTTGCCCACACACCCGCTAGCCTGTCATGTGATAAGCGCGATTGTTCTTAGCGGCAGGGGAGAACACCAGTGGCGGACAGTAAATTTTACGAACCCGTGGACGGCATGGCGATGCCGCGCTTCGGCGCGATGCCGACCTTTATGCGCCTGCCGCACATCAGCGATTTCAGCCAGACCGATATAGCCCTTGCCGGCGTGCCGTGGGATGGCGGCACGACCAATCGCGCAGGCGCCCGGCACGGGCCGCGTGAAATCCGCAATATGTCGAGCTTTATCCGCCGCACCCACCATGCGCATGGCATTTGCCCCTACGAGCTGTGCAATATTGCCGATGTTGGCGATGCCAGTGTCAATCCGATCGATGTCAATGACACTATCGGTCGGGTCGAGGAATTTTTCCGCGAGATGCATGAGGCCGGTGCGGCGCCGCTCAGCGCCGGCGGCGATCATCTGATTTCGCTGCCCATCATGCGCGCCATTGCCCAGGCTGAACCCGTCGGCATGATTCATTTCGATGCCCACTCCGATACCTGGGACAGCTATTTCGGCGGCGCGAAACTGACCCACGGCACGCCCTTCCGCCGCGCTATCGAGGAGGGGCTGTTGGACCCCAAGCGCACCATCCAGATCGGCATTCGCGGCTCGGTTTATGATCTGAATGATATGGATTTTGCCCATGAGGCGGGCATTCGCGTTGTTGAAATCGAGGAGTATTTCGAGCTTGGCTGGGAGCGGGTGATGCAGGAAGCGCGCGAGATTGTCGGCGAGGGGCCGGTCTATATCAGCTTCGATGTCGATGGCCTCGATCCGGTCTATGCGCCGGGTACGGGCACGCCCGAGATCGGCGGCTATTCCACCCACGAGGCGCAGCAGATGCTGCGCGCCACGCGCGGGCTTAATCTCGTTGGCGGCGATGTGGTCGAGGTGGCGCCGCCCTTCGATCAAAGCGGCAATACCGCGCTGGTCGGCGCCACCATGATGTTCGAGATTCTCTGTCCGCTGGCCGAAGCCGTGGCGGCCAGGCGGTACGGAGCCTGACATGACGAATGACAACCGGCCCACTTTCCCGGCCATCCGCCTGCCGCAATTCGCCGATCAGGCCTTGCCCGATGTGGTGACGGCGAAACTGCATCATCCGGTCACGCCGGAGCTCGGCGATGTCGCCGGCGCGACACGCGACGCGCTGGCAAAATCGCGGCGCCTCAAAGAGCTGGCGAAAGGGGCACGGGTCGCTATCACCTGCGGCAGCCGCGGCATTCAAAGCAAACCGATGGTGGTTGCCACCGCCGTTGCCTGGCTCAAGGAGCGCGGCTTTGAGCCCTTTATCGTGCCGGCGATGGGCAGCCATGGCGGCGCCCGGGCGGAGAGCCAGGTCGAACTTCTGGCCGAGCTCGGCTATACGCCGGAAAGCATGGGCTGCGCCATTGAATCCTCGATGGAAGTGAAGCGTATCGGCACCACCTCGCGCGGCGTGCCGGTTTATTTCGATCAAAACGCAGCCGCCGCCGATGCCGTTCTGGTGATCAACCGCATCAAGGCGCACACCTCGTTCGACCGCGAGATCGAAAGCGGCCTGACCAAAATGGTCGCCATCGGCCTCGGCAAAGCGGAAGGGGCGCGCCTCATTCACAAGCTGGGCGCGGTGGGTTATCTCGAAGTGCTGCCCGAATGGGCCGGCATCGCCATCGACGCGGCGCCAATCGCCTACGCTATCGGCATCATCGAGAATGCCGAGAAGCGCGCCGCGCTGATCGAAGGCGCCGAGCCGGAAGACATCATGGCGACCGACGCACGCCTGTTACCCCTCGCCAAGGCGAACACGCCGAAGCTGCCGTTCGAACAGATCGACGTGCTCATCGCCGAGCGCATCGGCAAGAATATTTCCGGCACCGGCATGGATACCGGCGTCGTCGGGCGGGCCGATATTCGCGGCCGTCCGAGCAATGACAATCCCTTGATCCACAAATTGGCGGTGCTCGGCCTCACGCCCGAGACGCATGGCAACGGGCTCGGCATGGGCCTGGCGGATTTCACCACCCAGGAGGTCGCCAACGCGCTCGATCTCTACGCCATGTATATGAATAGCTGCACCTCGACCTTTACCGAGCG
>CAYSDJ010000065.1:0-21705 GCA_964429775.1 uncultured Rhizobiaceae bacterium | reverse complement strand
TCCTCAGCCGAACGTCGATGGGCATCCCACACACGATGCGCTCAGCGCCGTTGCCGAGCTGACGGAGCGCGGCTGGCTTCTGCCCTATTCCACACGGGTCGATTCTCTGACCAATTTTTCCCATACCTGGGCCGATGGCGACGAGTTGATCGTCGAGGATCTGGTGCCCGACACGAATGAATTAAGCGTCGAGGATCTGGCCCGGGTCGAAGACATCGCCATCAACGAAATCCAGCTGGTCAACCGGCTCGTGGCGGCGGATGGCCGCACCACGGCGGTGCTGGTCAATTTCGTCCTGCCCGATGAATCGGCCGAGGCGGTGACCGAAATTTCAGACGAGGTAAAGGCGATCGTCACCGAGGCGCGCCTCGCTCATCCGGAACTGAATTATTATGTCACCGGCAGCGTCATCACCAGCCGCGCCTTTGGCGACGCAACCTTCGACGATCTGGCGACGCTCGGGCCGATCATTATCGGCGTGATTCTGGTGGTGATGGCGGTTCTACTGCGCTCGATCACCGGCACCATCGCCACCCTTCTGGTGGTGGTTTTTGCCGCGCTCACGGCAATGGGTTTTGCCGGTTGGTCCGGCATGATTCTCTCAAGCGGCAATGTCGGCGCGCCGACCATCATCATGACGGTGGCCATCGCCCACTCGGTGCATGTCATATCGACGATCATGCTCGGCATGCGGGCCGGATTGGCCAAGCGAGAGGCGATCCTGGAATCGCTCCGCGTCAATTTTCATCCCGTGTTTCTCACCACCATCACTACGGCGATCGGCTTTTTGAGCATGAACTTCTCCGATGCGCCGCCGTTCCACAATCTCGGCAATCTGGTGGCACTTGGCGTGGTCTCGGCCTTTGTCTTCGCGCTCACTTTCGTGCCAGCGTTTGTCTACATCCTGCCATTACGCGTGAAGCCCCGGCCGGAAGGAAAATCCGCCTTCTTTGACAGCTTCGGTGCGTTTGTCGTGCGCCGGCGCACACCGCTCCTTTGGGGCATGGCGGCGATCATCATCGGCCTTGCCGCTGGTGTGCCGCAAGTGCAGCTCAACGACAACTGGACCAAATATTTCGATGATCGTTACGAATTCCGCCGCGATACCGATTACATCATCAATAACCTGACAGGCGTCGAAGCATTTGAATTCTCATTGCCGGCCGGCGGCGAGGGCGCGATCAACGATCCGGAATATATTGCTCGGGTCGATCAATTTGCCGAGTGGTATCGCAGCCAGCCGAAGATTATTCATGTATCCGCTTTTCCCGACATCATGAAGCGGCTCAACAAGAACATGCATGGCGACGATCCGGCTTATTACAAGATTCCAGAAGAGCATGACCTGGCGGCGCAATATCTCCTGCTCTATGAGCTCTCGCTGCCCTTTGGGCGCGATCTCAATGACCAGATCGATGTCGCCAAATCGGCGACGCGCATGACCGTGGTCGGGCGGGATATGTCGGCGCAAGAGCAGCGTGCTTCGGCCGATGCCGCGAACCAGTGGCTGAAGGAAAACATGCCGGCCGAAATGGTCACCGAAGCGACCGGCCTGACGATGATGTTCGCCTATATTTCGAAACGGAACATCGAGGGCATGTTGAAGGGCACGGTGATCGCCATGGCGATTATTTCGCTGATTTTGATCATAGCGTTGAAGAGCTTGCCGATCGGTCTCATGAGCCTGGTGCCGAATTTCGTTCCGGCGGCCATGAGCTTCGGTCTCTGGGGCTATATGATCGGCAATGTCGGCGTTGCCGCGTCGGTGGTGACGGCGGTGACGTTTGGCATCGTGGTTGATGACACGATTCATTTTCTGAGCAAATATTTGCGCGCCCGGCGCGAGCGCAAACTGAACCCGCAGCAAGCTGTGCGATTTGCCTTCACCTCGGTTGGGCACGCGCTTTGGACGACAACGGCAGTGCTGGCGGCGGGCTTTATCGTGCTCTCAACCTCGGGCTTCGAAGTCAATTGGAGCCTCGGCCTTCTCACTGCGATGACCATCGTCATTGCCCTCGCGGCGGATTTCTTCTTCCTGCCGCCTCTCCTGATGAAACTCGACCGGAGCAAGTCATGAATATTTTTTCTCTGAAATCCGCCGCGCTGTTATCGGCGTTGAGCTTAAGCGCGATGGTGGCGTTTTCTGGCAACCCAGCGGTGGCGGAAACGCCGGAGGAAAAGGGCCTCCGGATCGCTCTCGAGGGCGAGGCGCGCGACAAGGGCTTCGGCAATTACACTGCCGACCAGACCATGATCCTCAGAAACAAGCGCGGCCAGGAAAGCGAGCGGAATCTGAGAATCAGCGTGCTTGAGGACGAGGCCGACGGCGACAAGAGCCTGATCGTTTTTAACCGCCCGCGCGATGTGAAGGGCACCGCCATGCTGACCCATTCGCACAAGGTCGAGGATGACGATCAGTGGCTTTATCTGCCGGCGCTGAAGCGGGTCAAGCGCATCTCTTCTTCCAACAAGGCGGGCTCTTTCATGGGCAGCGAATTCGCCTATGAGGACATGACCAGCCAGGAGATCGAAAAATATACCTATCGCTGGCTGCGCGATGAGCCCTGCCCCGGTGGCGAACTGACCTGCTGGGTCTCCGAGCGTTCGCCGATCGACAAGAAATCAGGCTATACGCGCCAGGTGTCTTGGGTCGATCAGGAAGAGTACCGCATTTGGAAAGTGGAATATTATGATCGCAAGAATTCCCACTTGAAAACGCTGACCGTGCCGAGCCATCAGCAATATCTCGGCAAGCACTGGCGTGCCGACGAGATGATGATGGTCAATCATCTGACCGGCAAAAGCACCCGCCTGATCTGGCAGAATTATGCCTTCGGCGCTGATCTCGACGATAGCGACTTCACCAAGGTCAGCCTAAAACGGGCGCGCTGATCATGTATCGCGGGGCCCTGGCCCTGTTTCTGGGCGGCCTCCTGTTACTGGCGGTGCCGGTCTTTATGGCCGCGCCCGTTGGGGCCGAGACGGTGTTCCAAGAGCTGAGCGGGCGCTTCACCGTGGAGGGGCGCTATTTTCCGCAATCGAGCATCCAGAGCGGACAGCGCGAACAAAGCGCTTCCGTGGTCGCCGAGCCGGAAGCCTATCTTGAGAACGAGGCCGGCCACGGTCTGCAGTTCAAGCCCTTCCTGCGCTACGACAGCGCCGATCCACGCCGCACCCATTGGGATATCCGTGAGGCTTATGGCCTCTTTTTCGGCGAGTTCGAAGACAGCGAATGGGAATTGCGCGCCGGTATCGACAAGGTGTTCTGGGGCGTCGCCGAATCGCGTCATTTGGTCGATGTCATCAATCAAACCGATCTGGTCGAGACCCCGGACCAGGAGGAAAAGCTCGGCCAGCCCATGGTGCACGCCACCTGGCTGAACGATTACGGCGCCTTTGAGGCCTTTGCGCTGCCCTATTTCCGCAAGCGGACATTCCAGGGACGCGCCGGGCGTTTGCGCACCGCGCTTCACGTCGACGGCGAACAGACCTCTTACGAAAGCGCCGCCAAGCAGCATCATCTCGATCTTGCGGCGCGCTACAGCCATAGCATCGACGCGCTCGATTTCGGCCTGGCCTGGTTCGAGGGCACCAACCGCAGCCCGGCGTTCAGCATCGGCCTGGATGAGAATGGCTCGCCCGTATTGCTGCCGTTTTACGAGCAAATGCGCCAGATCAGTCTCGATGCCCAAGTCACCACCGGCGCCTGGCTGCTCAAATTCGAAAGTTTCTGGCGCGACGGCGAGCGCAATGCGCTGGCGCTGGAGGAAGACTTTTTCGCCCTCGTCGGCGGTTTCGAATACACTTGGTACGGTGCATTCGGCGGCGATACCGATCTCGGCCTGCTGCTTGAATTTCTCTATGACGATCGCGGCGAGCGTTCCACGGTGGTCACGGAGGGTGATGTTTTCAGTGCCGTACGATTGGCCTTCAATGATGAGGCGAGCACGGATATCCTGTTCGGCATCATGCAGGATCTGGACAAGCCGACACGCAGTCTCTTCATCGAAGCCAACCGGCGTCTCAGCGATAATATTTCGCTTGGGCTGGAAGGCACCGGATTTTTCAACGTGGATGACAATGATGGTCAGTTCAGCCTGCGCCGCGACAGCTTTCTGCAGATCGACCTCACTTACCACTATTAGCGACCCCCATTCATGGCCTATTCGCTGACGCCCGACCAAAGCGCGCTCGACCAAGCGATCGAGCGGATTTGTGTCGATTTTGGCGACGATTATTGGCTGGCGCGCGACACGGATGGAAAATTTCCGGAAGAATTCGTCGCCGCCATTGCTGAAGGCGGCTGGCTCGGCATCGCCATGCCGGAAGTGCATGGCGGCGCTGGTCTTGGCGTTACCGAAGCGGCATTGATGATGCGCCGTGTTGCGCAATCTGGCGGTGGCTTCACCGCTGCCTCATCAGTGCATATCAATATCTTCGGCCCCCACCCGATCACCAAATTCGGCACTGCCGAGCAGCAGGCGCGCATGCTGCCGCCGCTTATTCGCGGCGCGGACCGCACCTGTTTCGGCGTCACCGAGCCCAATGCCGGCCTCGATACCGGCGCCATCGCAACCCGCGCCGATTGGGATGGCAGCCATTATGTTGTGCAGGGACAAAAGCTTTGGACCTCGACCGCACAGCGCGCCAACAAGATCATGCTGCTGGCCCGCAGCACGCCCAGGGAAGAGAGCAACAAAGGCACCGATGGCCTCTCACTCTTTTACACCGACCTCAACCGCGACCACGTGGAAGTCCGCGAGATCGGCAAGATGGGCCGCAAGGCGGTCGATTCGAATGCCCTTTTCATCGATGGTCTGAAAATCCCGCGAGACGATTTGATCGGTGAGGAAGGCCAGGGCTTCCGCTGTATTCTGCACGGCCTCAATCCGGAACGAATCCTGATCGGCGCCGAGGCCATCGGGCTCGGTCGGGCGGCCCTGGCCAAAGCGGCGCAATATGCCCGCGAGCGTCATGTCTTCGGCCGCGCCATCGGCCAGAACCAGGCGATCCAACATCCCCTCGCAGAAGCCTGGGCCGAGCTTGAGGCGGCCGATTTAATGATCTTCAAAGCGGCCCATCTCTATGATTCAGGAGAATCCTGCGCGGCGGAAGCCAATGCCGGCAAGATGCTGGCCGCCGAAGCGGCGCACAAAGCCTGCGAGCGCGCCGTCCTCACGCTGGGCGGCATGGGCTATGCGCGCGAATATCACGTCGAGCGCTATCTCCGCGAATGCTACATCGCCCGCATCGCGCCGGTCAGCCGCGAAATGATCCTTAATTTCATCGCCGAACGGGTGCTGGAACTGCCGCGCTCCTATTAGTTTCACGTGAAACTCTACTCCGTACTCGACAAGGCTGCGCTCATGCGGCAAAAAGGCGCCGCCGCAAGGGGCGGCTCCAGAGATCAAAACCAAAAACACAGCGAAAGGGGCGCCGCATGGCATCCTATCTTTGCGGTATCGATATCGGCGGTACCTTCACCGACTGCGTCATTGTCGACGGCGACGGCGCCGTCACCACGGCCAAAGCGCCATCCACACCGCATGATTTTGCCCAAGGGGTGAGGGATGCCCTGGAAGCCGCCGGGGCCAAGCTTGGCCTGGGTTTGGACGCGCTTTGCGCCGAGATCGATATGCTCAGCCACGGCACCACGGTCGGCACCAACGCCATTATTCAGAAGCGTGGCGCCAAGGTCGGGCTGATCACCACGCGCGGTCATAACGATGTGATCCACATCATGCGTGGCTCGCGCGGCCTCACCGGGCATGATATCCGCCTGGTGGTGCATATCCCGGAAAGCCAGAAGCCTGATCCGATTGTGCCCAAGCGCCTGGTCGAAGGCGTATCGGAGCGCGTCGACTGCTTCGGCAAGGTAATTGTAGAACTCAACGAAGAAGAAGCCGAAACCGCCATCCGCCGCCTGGTCGATAAAGGCGTTGAGGCCATAGCGGTTTGCTTCCTGTGGTCGTTCCTGGCGCCTGCGCATGAAAAACGGGTGAAGGAAATGATCGAGGAAATCGCGCCCGGCATGTTCGTCACCACGTCGCACGAACTGGTGCCGAAATGGGGCGAATATGAGCGCACCGCGGCGGTCGCGCTCAATGCCTATATCGGCCCGCTCACCACCGGCTACCTCTCACGTGTAACGCGCGATGTGAAAAAACTGGGCTATCAGCATCCGCTGCAAATCACCCAATGTGCGGGCGGCACCATCTCGGTCGAGCGCGCCATGGCGGCGCCGCTCTTGACGCTCGATTCCGGTCCGGTCGCCGGTGTGACCGGCTCGCAATATGCCGGCGGCCTGATGGGATATGACAATATCATCACCACCGATATGGGCGGCACTTCGTTCGATGTCGGCATCATCCATGACGGCAAGCCGGCCTTCTCTTACACCAGCCTGGTGCATCAATACGCCTATTATCTCTCCAAGGTCGATATCCAGACCATCGGCGCGGGCGGCGGCTCGAAGGCGTGGATCGATGAGACGTCGGGCATGCT
The DNA here is from genome assembly GCA_964429775.1 of uncultured Rhizobiaceae bacterium. Lineage (GTDB taxonomy): Bacteria > Pseudomonadota > Alphaproteobacteria > UBA828 > UBA828 > PTKB01. Next base: position 15,201 of record CAYSDJ010000065.1, on the reverse strand, counting down.
GCGCGTTGGCCCCGAGAGCGCCGGCGCGGCGCCGGGTCCGGCGTGCTATGGCCGGGGCGGCGACATCGCCACGGTGACGGACGCCGATCTGCTGCTTGGCTATCTCGATGCGGATAATTTCGCCGGCGGCACGCTGGCGCTTGACCGCGCGGCGGCCGAGGCGGCAGTCAAGAAAATCGCCGATCCGCTTGGTATCAGCCTGATTGAGGCGGCTTCCGGCATCGTCAAGATCGCCGAATTTCAGATGGCTGATCTCATTCGCAAGGTAACCATCCAGAAGGGTTTCGATCCGCGCGATTTCGTGCTCTTTGCCTTTGGTGGCGCGGGGCCGGTGCATGCCGGCGTGTTCGCGCGCGAGCTCGGCGTCTCCAAGGTGGTCGTGCCGCAGCGCGAGACCGCCTCGGTATGGTGCGCCTTCGGCGCGGCGGCGGCGGATGTGCTGCATGTGCATGAACGCGTCAACATGATGCGCTCGCCCTTCGATGTGAACGAACTAAATAACGTGCTCGGCGAATTGGCCAGCCACGCCAAGGCGGAATTGACGGCGGACGATATTCCGCCCGATCGCCAGCATCTCAGCTTCTCCCTCGATATGCGCCACAAAGGCCAGATCAATGAGGTTGAGGTCGAGATCGGTGGGCCGGAATTAGCCGAGGCCGATTTGCCCGGTCTGCATGATGCCTTTGTGGCGCAATATGAGCGCCAATATGGCCAGGGGGCGTCTCTCCCCGGCGCGCGGCTTGAGGTTGTCACCTTCCGTTGCCGCGCTGCCGCGGATACAGCCAAGCCGCGCCTCACGCGGAGCGAGAATATGAGCGCCACCATCGACAGCACGGCATCGCGCCCGTCCCGCCCGGTATTCTGGACCGAATCCGGCGAGACGGCGGAAACGCCTGTCTTCGAGGGCGAAAAACTCGTGCCCGGCAACAGCATTGCCGGCCCGGCCATTGTCGAGACGGCGGACACCACCATCGTGGTGCATCCCGGGCAAACGCTCAGCGTCGATGAATTCGGAAATATCGAGCTCTCGCTCGAAGCCGTATAGAGAGGACGAAACATGCCACGTATCAGCCAGATTACCGACGTCGCATTCGACGGCCTCAACCAGCCCTATGTGCCGCCGAAGGAACTCAGCATTTCGCCGAGCCTCAAACTGCACCGCGATTGGGACGAGAATATCGATCCGGTCACCTATGAGGTGATCCGCCACAATCTGTGGAACATCAATGAGGAACATGGCGCGACGATCCAGCGCATCTCGGGCTCGCCGGTGGCGATGTTTGCGCTCGATCTCAACCCTTCGATCCTGACCGAGGACGCCGAGTTCGTCTATTTCGGCCCCTATATGCAGTATATGTCCGGTGTCACCGACACCCAGGTGAAGTGGATTCTGGAATACCGCTCCGACAATCCGGGCATCAAGCCGGGCGATATGTTTCTCGCCAACGACCCCTGGGTCGGCGCCGCGCACCAGATGGATGTGATGCTGATCTGCCCCATTTTCCATGAGGGCGAGCTGTTTTGCTGGATCACCAACTGCCTGCACCAATACGACATCGGCGGCATCACGCCGGGCAGCTTCTGCCCGTCGGCGGAAAGCGCCTTTGACGAGGGCATTCTTATTCCGCCGGTGAAGATCGTCGAAAACGACGTGGTGCGGAAAGATATCGAGGCGCTCTACCTGCGCTCCTCGCGTAAGCCCGAAATGGTGGCGCTCGATTTCCGCGCCCAACTGGCCGGCAACATGACGGCCAAGGCGCGCATCGAACAACTGATCACACGCTACGGCGCCAAGACGGTGAAAAGCGTGATGAAGAAGGTGATCGACAATTCCGAGGCCGCCTTTCTCGCCAAGCTGGAGAAGATTCCCGATGGCGTGTGGCGTGACCGCACCTATGTAGAGGCCTGCCGCCCCGGCGACCGGCGCACCCACCGGGTGCAGATCGCGCTCACCAAAAAAGACAACAAGCTCACCTTTGACAATGAGGGCACCGCACCGCAGGACGGCGCCATGAACGCGACCTATTCCGGCTGGCGCGGCTCGGTGATGGTCGCTATCAACGAGCTCCTCAGTTGGGACCAGTATTTCGCCGTCGGTGGGGCGCTCAGACATATCGAGTTCGATCCGGTGCCGGGCACGCTCAATTGCGCCGATTTTCCGGCCTCGGTCTCGACTGCGCCAACCCAGTCGATGGAGATCTCGCTCTATCCGGCCTACAACATCATTTCCAAGATGCTCTATTCCGATGCCGAACTGCGTCAGGACATCATGGGCATCGGCGGCACCAGTCAGTGGCCGACGACGATTTTCCGTGGCATCGACCAATGGGGCGAGCGTTACGGCTATCTGCTGATCGATCCGATCGGCGGCTCGATCGGCGCTTTTGCCCAAGGCGACGGCATCAATACCGGCGGCCAGGCGCGTACGCCGATCGGCCAGTTGCCCAATGTCGAGCACAATGAACAGCTTTTCCCGCTACTGTTCCTCTATCGCAAGGAGCTGCCGGATTCAGGCGGCGCCGGTAAATTCCGGGGCGGCCTCTCGGCGGAAAGCTGCTTCATTCCGCACAACACCGATTACATCACCCAGGACACGCTCTCGTCCGGCAACGCGGTGCCGACATCGACCGGCATGATGGGCGGTTATCCCTCGACCACCAACGCCTATACCTTCATCAAGGAGAGCGATATTCTCGAGCGCATGGAGGATTCACGCCTGATCGAGGATAGCTCCGAAGTGAAGGGCAAGCCTGAAAAGCTGGAACTGCGCCAGGAAAACTTCACTCAGAACGCGGCCGATGTGTATGCCGTGCGCTGGTCCGGCGGCGGCGGTTTCGGCGATCCGATGCAGCGCAGCCCCGGGCTCATCGAGCATGATCTTGAGCATCTCAACATCACGCCCGAGGCGGCGCGCGATATTTTCGGCGCTGTGCTTGATGCGGACGACCATGTCGATGTGGCGGCGACGGAGGAAAACCGCAAGCAAATCCTCGCCGCACGCGTGAAGCGCCTCGGCAACGGCCATGGTCCGCGTGACACCCTTAGCGGTAAAGCAAGCCTGCCGGCGGGCGATAATCTCGCCGTGTACGGCTCCGGCGATAGCGCGCGCTGGGCCTGCGCACGCTGCGCCGCCGATCTTGGCCCGCTCTCGGATAATTACAAGGACGTCTGTCTCAGAGAAGACCGACCGGTTTCGGATTCGAACCCGCTGGTTGGCGATCCGGCGGATTTTGTCGATGATGCGGTTTCCTTCCGCCTCTTCCATTGCCCGAGCTGCGGCAGCCATATCGACAATGAGATCGCCGTCGACAGCGATCCGGTGATGCGCGATATCGAATTGACGCTGTAATCGCTTTCGGCATTGCGCCGGGAGGTGTTACGCTCGCTGTATGAGCGTGCGATTCGCGATACCCCTCGCGGCGGTTGCCGCACTGGCGCTGGCCGCTTGCGAGCGCGGCCCCGAGCTGGCCGCGACCTCGGCGCCGGTGACGGTCGAGGGCGAAGCCAGTGCCGCTTTCCAACCCATCACCGATGTGCCGATCCCGGAAGGCGCGCGGCTCGACACCGGGCGCAGCCTGGTGCTCGGCGGCGAAGATAATTGGACCGGGCGGCTGGTCTTTAGCGTAAGCGAATCTTCGGCCGATGCGTTCGCGCGCTATCATCAGGAAATGCCGCGCTTCGGCTGGCGCCTGATCACCAGCGTGCAGGCCGAATCGAGCGTTCTCGCCTTCTCGCAAGGCGAGCGTGTCGCCACCATCCAGATCGAGGGCCGCACGCTTTCCGGCGCCACCGTTGCCATCACCATGTCGCCGCGCCATGCGGATGGCGGTGACAGCGTTCAGGTTGCGCCGCTCGATTGATGGCGCCGGCATGGAAAAGCATTTCAACTTCTCCAATGCCCACAAAGACCTGATCGCGCGCGACGCCGAGAGTGTGCTCGGCTGGCGCTATGCGCCCGGTATTATTTTCGAGAAGGGCCGGGGCAGCACCATCAGCGATGTCGATGGCAATGAATATCTCGACTTTACGTCCGGCATGATGTGCCTGCCCTTGGGCCACGCGCATGAAGAACTGACCGAGACGGTGCGCGAACAGGCCGGGCGCTTTCTGCATGAGAATAGCTGGTATTCCAATCCGCAGCTGATCGCTTTCGCCGAGGCTATCACCGCGACGCTCCCCGATGGGCTCGATGTGGTGAATTTTACTGTCACCGGTTCCGAGGCCAACGAGGTCGCCATGCGCATGGCGCTCGGAGCCAGCGGCAAGCACGATATTATTTCAGTGATACGCGGCCTGCATGGCGGCAGCCTCGCGGTCGAAGGCCTGACCTCGATCGGCGGCGCGCGGCGGCGCAATCTCGGGCCGCTATTGCCGCCCGCCAATGCGCCGGCGATTCATCCGCCCTTCTGTTGGCGCTGCCCGATCAATCTCGACTATCCGTCCTGCGGTGCGGCGTGTCTTGCCGCCAGCGAGGAGCTGATCGACCAGACGACGAGCAGCGATGCGGCGGCGATTATTGCCGAAACCATGATGGTCGCCGGCGGCATGATTGTGCCGCCCAAGGAATGGCTGCCCGGCCTGAAGGATCTTGCCACCCGCCACGGCGCCCTTCTCGTGCTCGACGAGGCGCAACTGGCGCCGGCGCGGACCGGTAAAATCTGGGGCTTCGAACATTATGACGTGGTGCCCGATATGGTGACGTTCGCCAAGGGCATGTCCGCCGGTCTTGCCATTTGCGGCGTGGTGACGCGGCGCGAGATTGCCGAGGCGGCGCGCGGGCGCGCCGGTACGCCATGGGCCGGCACCTATTCCGGCGATCCGCTACCGGCGGCGGTGGCGCTCAAACAATTGGAGATCGTTGAGCGCGATAATCTCGCGGCGCGCGCCGCGGCGCTGGGCGCGCGCCTAGCCGGCGGATTGGAAAAACTAAGGCAAAATTATGAAGCCATCGGCGACGTGCGCGGCAAGGGCCTCTACTGCATGATCGATGTGGTGAGCGACAAGGACAGCAAGCGCCCGGATGCGGAGTTGGCTGAGCGCATCCGCTATAACGCGGCGCTGGAGGGATTGATATTCATCTGCGTAAAGAATTTCATGCGCTTTTGCCCGCCCCTGATTATCAGCGAGGGCGAGATCGACCAAGCCATCGCCGGGCTTGAGCGGGCGATCCAAAGCGCGCTCGCCGGCTATCCCAAGGATGTTGATTTCCGCGCCTCGTCTTCCCTTGCGGCGGGGCGGGAGCGCGCTTCAATCTAGGGTGCCATTCGCCATTTTGGCGAAGGACGTTGCATCGCACTCAATTAACCATTAAATTCGCTCTAACAAAGTGCGCCAACCTATTGAGCGCGAGGGGTTTTTCGTCATTCGAAATTTTTCGAAATCTGTTCTTTTGCTGGGCTTGGGCGGCGTTCTTTCGGGTTGTGCCACGCCAATTGCCGGCTTGGCCCTCACCGATATTCTAACCGGCGCCTCGATTATTACCACCGCCACCACCGGCAAGGGCACGACTGAAATTGCCCTCGATCTTGTGACCGGCCAGGATTGCCGCTTCCTTGAAGGCGCCTTTCGCGAAGACCGCGATTTTTGCGAAGAAGAAGGCTCGCCGGCAACCGAAGAGGATTTCAAGGGCCTCGCCGGTTTGGTCGAGGACGACGCGCCGCGAACGCCACCGCCGGTTGGCCGCCAGGATTCCGTGATCATGGTGGCGAAAATCGAACCGCCGGAATCCCATCCGGAATTTTACACGCCAATGCCGGTGGAAAGTGTGGTTGCTTTAACAACGGTCCCTTCCGCCTTTCAGCCCGCCGCGCTGGCAAGCCTGAACGAGTTGCCGGATGAATGGGTCGTTCTGGCATCGCTCAAGTATGACTCCGAGGCCGCAGGCTTCGCCGCGATTGCGCCGGCGTCCGGTGCGCCGAGCCTGGCTGAGCTTAAATCCGGCGATGCGCCGTTGCCCTTCCTGCCGGATACTGAGGCGCCGGCCCCGGATATGGCCGATTGGGCGGTTGAGAGCTTGCCGGTTGCACCGAGCGGTGTGGCTGAAAAGGCATTGACGCTGCCGGCGACCGCCAGCGCACCGTTCCTGCCGGCACCGGCCAAACCGTCGCTCCGCATTTTCCCGCCCCATCCGGAGAAACCGCTGTTGCTCGAAGCCAGCATCGAAATAGATTTCGTGCCACTGGCCGGATAGACCGCCCCTGCTTTATTCGTCCTTGCCGTGCCAAAGATGCTGGCGCGCAACATGGGTGCGGTAGGCCGCGGTTTCTGTCTGAATCCGTGCTTCGTCCCAGCCCATCACCTCAGCCACTTCGCGTGCCGCGCGCTCGGCCATTGGTGCCGCCATGGAGGCGGTCCAGCCATTGCCGCTGCGGCGGAACAGCAGGTCGACAAGATTGGCCGGCATCTCATGCTGGGCGGCGTGACGCAGATCGGCGAATGTCGCCTCGGGCCAGGCATCGTCGATGGCCGGCGAATTGGTGTTGCCGGGAAATTTACCGGCGGCATAGCTGAGCGCGCCGGGCGTGCCGGAGGGCCGCACCCGTTTGGCCACGGTCGCTGTCAACAAAGCGCCGGCCGAGCGGTGGGTCATGATCGGCCCGGCCGTGAGGGCAAACATATTGTCGAGCCCGTCGCCGGAGAGATCGTGCAGCTCGCGGCTGCGCGCGCCCTTGGGCTGGGCGGGGTCATAGGTAAGCGGGCGCACCCCGGCCCAGGCGAATAGCATATTGGCGCGGCTGAACTTTGCGCCCGGCAGCAGATGATTGGCCTCGGCCAGGAGCCACTCGATCTCTTCCTCTTCCGGCCTGATATCATCGATATCACCGTCATAAAGTGTTTCGGTTGGGCCGACATAATGCAGGCCGCGCCACGGCACGCAGTAGAACGGCTCGTTGTCCCGGTTCATCGTGGCGATGCCCTCATCGGCGCACTCGGGCGGCAATTGAAACATGCAATGAATGCCCTTGGTGCCGGTGATGCGCCGGCCCGCCTTTGGTCCCGCCATGTGATTCACCCGGTCGATCCAGATACCGGCCGTGTTGACCACCGCATTTGCCGTCACATTTGCTTCGCTGCCATTGTTCAGCCCATCCGCCAGGATCAAACGCCAATCGCCATTTGCTCCGCGCTCGAGCCCCTTAAGCGCCGTGTGGTTGCGCACCACCGCGCCGAGACGCGCTGCATCGAGCACCGCGTCCAAGGCGATGCGTTCGGGCCAGTCAAAGCGGTATTCGCGGAACTGGGCGATGCCTTTCAGTTGATCGATGTCGCGCAACCATTGCAGCAGCGGGCGCGCCTTGGCTTCGGCGCGCCGCAGGCGCTTATAGTCGAGCGGCACATCCTTCGGCCCCAAGGCGTTTAAAATCCAAAATGCGAGATCGATCTGCCACGGCGAATAGGGCGTCTCCTTATAAATCGGGTAGGAGAAGGTCATCGGGCGCACCCGTTCCGGTGTCTCGCGCACCATCTGGCTGCGCGCCTGCATCGCCTGGCGCGCCATGCCGAGCGCGGTCGTCAGGCGGCTCGGATGAAAGGCGAATTCCCATGGCGATGCGCCGGGCGCAAGATAGCGCAGGCCGCAATGGAGGAGACGGCTGGAGCGGCTCGACGAGCCCGAGGCGAAATCATTTTGCTCGACCAAGAGGGTACGGAAGCCCGCCGCCGCCAGATGCTGGGCTGCGCTGGCGCCATTGACGCCGGCGCCGATCACGGCGACGTCGAATTCGGCACCATCCAATTCTTTGAGATCCGCACGCATATGCGGACCAGCCTACTTCATTGCCGCGCGCGGTGGAATTGTCAAAGCGGCGGTGAGCGCACTGAGCGCCGTAATTGCGGCCGCGACAAGGGAGACAACACGAAACCCGGCGACGAATGAATCATTGATGGCGGTGCGCACCAATCCGATGCTTTCGGGGCTCAATGCGGCGGGAATCTCCATGCCGGCCAAATCCACCATCCGTGCGCCGATCAATGCGCGGCTCTTTGCATCGAGCGGCACGGATTGCAGTGCTGCTTCAAAATGCGCCGAATAGACCTCGAACATGATGACGCCGAAAACCGCCACCGCCATCAGCATGGCAACACGCGAGGCGCTGTTGTTGACGCCCGATGCGAGCCCGGCGCGGTTCGGCGGCACCGCCGCCATGACGACAATTGTCAGCGGCGCGACCGCGATGCCGATGCCAAGGCCCATCACGGCGAGGCCGGGAAGGAAACCGGCCCAATAGGAACTGTCGCTCCCCGGCAGAGCTAGCAATGCGAAGCCGATCGCGGCAATGCCGCCGCCGGCGACGAGCGGTGTGCGCTGGCCAAAGCGCGCAACCACAAATCCGGCGAGAAGCGAAAAGATGGCGATGCCAAGAATGAACGGCAATACGGCGGCACCTGCCAGCGTGGCGCTCCAGCCTTGTACCTGCATCAGGTTGAAGGGCAGAAAGAACAGGCTGCCGCTCATCGCACCGTAGAGGAAAAAGGTCATGATATTGGCGCCGCTAAAGGCACGCGAGCGAAACAGCGAGAGCGGCATCATGGGAGCGGCCGCCATTTTCTGCCGCAGGATAAAGAAACCGGTAAAAATAAATCCGGCCACCAGCGGCGCCCAAACGATGGTTTCGCCAAAGCCCAAGCGCGAGGACTCGAGTAGCCCAAAGACAATGCCGCCGAGACCGAGGGTGATGAGAATGGCGCCGGCTATATCGAGCTTGCGGGCGGCGTTCTCGTCACGGCTTTCCGGAACGCCGGCATAAAGCACAATGAGAAGAAAAACCGCGAGCGGCAGATTGATAAAAAACACCCAGCGCCACGAGGCGACATCGACCAGCACGCCGCCCAATACCGGCCCGAGCGCAATCGCCAATGTGGTGAAGGAGGCCCATTGTCCGATCGCATGGCCGCGCCGTTCCTCGGGAAAATGGGCGCTCAAGAGGGCTAGGCTGCCGGGCACGACCAGGGCCGCACCGACGCCCTGGACAGCGCGGGCGATGATCAGTTGCGGAATATCCGCCGCCAATCCACACCAGGCCGAGGCGGCGGCAAAGATAATGACGCCGATGGCAAAGAGGCGCTTACGGCCAAGATGATCGCCCAACACGCCGCCAATCAGAATCAGCGCACCCAGGAACAAGGCATAGGATTCGACCACCCATTGTAAGGCCGTGATATCGGCATCGAACCCCTGCTGGATCGCCGGCAGCGCAATATTGACTGCAGTCGCATCGATAATGGCGAGGCTCGAGCCGGTAACGGTCGCCGCAAGAACGCAAGTATCGGCGAAGCGGCTGGATCGTTCGGCAGGCTGGGATAGCTTAGGGGCGATAACGCGGAACCACGTAGGGCCCTTCCGGAATAACCGCGACGCGCTTGTCGCCGGCGGCGGCCACGGCCGTGGCCACGGCGTCGGCAACCGAATCGATAATTTCGACGCCGGTTAAATCATGCTCGTCATCGGAGAGGCCGCCGGTGTAGAGACCGACCCGGCCGACACGCAGCGATTTGAGCAGCATCTCGGTCTGCCATTCGTCAACGGCGGCGTGGCTTTTTAATTCGATATCACGCATGAACTGTTCCGCGCCGCGCTCGATCAAGCGCTTCTGGGAAGCGACATATTCAGCCGACCCCATGCCCTCCGAGCAGGCCGAGGCGATCACCAGGGTGCCGCCGGGTGCGAGAATATCCAAGGGGCCAACCATACCCTTGACGGTCTGATAATAGGTCTTGTCGAGCGGGTATCCGGCGGCGCTCGTCACCACGGTGGGAAAGCGTTGGCTTACCGGCACCTCGGCATAGGCGCGGACATGTTCCACCGCTTTCACGTGGCTTTCCACCACTTCACCGAAATTGGCCAGCGATATGCGCCGTTCCTCATCGATCACCACATTGACGGCGTGCGCGCCGCCTAGCATGGCGACGATCTCCAACTGCTCGGCGTGCAGCGGATTGCCGTCGAGAATGCAATTGTCGCACCCCCGCTGTTCCATAAAGCGCGCGCTGTGGAAGGTGGTGATGGTCTCGGCGTGCGCCACGCCGGGCGCGATGACCTTGCGCCCGCCCGACCAGCCGGCCATGAAGTGCGGCTCCACCAGGCCGGTGGCGATGCGTAAATCCGCATTTACAAAGCGCTTGTCGAGCTTAACCACCGTGCCGCTCTCGGTTTGGCCGAGCGCCACATGGGCGCTGTCATCGCGGGCAAAATGATTCTCGACGCGGAAATTTTCCATCACCCAGCGATCGCCGACCAACTCGGCCAGCTCATCGCCTTCATTGGGGCGGTGCAGGCCGGTGGCAACCACAATGGAGATATTTTCGGCTTCCATGCCGGCAGCCAACAGGGCGCGCAACAGCGGCGGAAGAATAACGCCGTTCGGCACCGGGCGGGTGATGTCGCATATGAGGATACAGGCCGTCTTGGCGGTGGCAGCCAACGTGGCGAGTGGCGCGCCGCCATCGGGTGCGGCGAAAGAGGCTTCAAGCGCCGCGACGGGATCGGCGAGGAGCGGCATGTCGGGCTTGCGGATGACCGTGACGTCGAGTTCGTCAGGCAACGCGACCGCGAGCTGGGATTTGCCGTAATTGAGTGAAATGTCCATGGCAGCAGTCTAGGACAGTATATCCCTCAGTGGAATTGTCCTCACGCCGTTCCGGTAAGAGGCACGCCGGTGGCCTCGGCTGTGGCGATGGTGATCGCGCGCAAATCCTCAGGCTCGACATTGTGTAAATTGGTCTTGCCGGTGCAACGCGCCATCATGGAGGCCTCGACCGAGCTCGCCTTGATGATGTTGACCACGCCGCGCAAGCGATCCTCGGAGTTATGGTCCGATTTGAATTGCATATTGCCACCCGCGAATTCGCCGCCGGCGGCGAGCGCGACCGGCACGCCGAGCACAACGGCAACGCTGCCAAGCGCGATGATCTTGGCCGCATCCGTGCCTGAACGGACGCCGCCATAATAGACCAGGTCGATCTCCTCTTCGCGGCCAAGCTTGCGCATTATTTTTACCGCATCGCGCAGGATCGAGAGATCGGGCGCACCCGAGAGCTCGGCCTGCGCCGAGCCAAGCGCGCCGGTGCCATCCAACAGCAGCATGTCGAAATCGCCGTCGAGAGCGTAGGGGACGGCCTCTTCCAGTGCCGCGCTTGAGGAGACCGCAAGGCCGACCGCTTGATCATCGCGGAGACGCTTGGCATCGACCGCTTGGAAGTTTTGGCCGAGCGAATAAATCAGTGCCGCGGCGTCGGCGCTTGCCGCGCTTTCGCCGGGCGTGAGCAATTGCCACCACGGCACATCGGCGGCAATCGCGCGCTCGCCGAGATAGCTGGTATTGCCCTCTTTCAGGCCTGCGGCAATGGTCGCCTGAACTTCCGCCGGCGCATCGTCGAAACCGGCAACAATAAAGGGATGCGGCATTTTTATCCGCCCGGCGCCGAGCTCGGTATCGATACGGCACGCCTCGCGGTACGGGTCGATCACCAGGCGCGTCAGATTGGCCGGCAGAAACACAATATCGTCGAGCGTCGCCGGCCGATCCTCCGGAAACGGATTGTCCGCTGTTGCCAGGCGCTTGCGCAGCATCGCCGCGTGACTCGCATGGTCGAGCGGATTGGTTTTCGCCATGGTGATAATGTCTTCGCGGTTGCGCACCGAATAATCGGCAGAACCGGTTTCGGCATCGCAGCGGAAGCAGCGCGCCGCCTCCGCCATGGCGGTCTCGTCGTCATAGCCGATTTCGCTTTCGGCAAAGGCCGCCGGATTGTCGCCGAGGCCGAGAAATTTCTGTTTCTTGGGCGGAATCTCGGACCATTGGATATCCTGCGCGACCGTGACGCGGCGCGTGCGGTGCGGTGTCCTGTAAGGGATCGGATTGTCATTGCCCTCGAGAAACGCCTTGATGTAATAGGCGGCCTGATGGCCCTGGCGCATGGCTTCGACGATGGTCGTGCCGCCAAAGGCGCCGTCGCCGGCTGAGAATACTTGCGGGTCGCCGGTGCGCATGGTGTTGGGGTCGGTTTTGATAATGCCGCGCTCGATCATGCCGCGCTTGTCCAGATCATCGCATTCAACCTGCTGGCCGATGGCGGTCATGACGAAATTGCACGGCACATCATAATCGGAGTCTTTGACGATCTCGAACTGGAGAACGCCATTCTCGTCAAGGCCGCCGCCCTCGGTGCGCACGCATTTAAGCGTGACGTTCGCGCCGTCCGCTTCGACGCCGGTCGGCAAGCGGTCATTGTGTAGGCCAACGTCTTCCTGCAGCGCGCCCCAAAGCTCGTGCTCGCTGGCTCGCATGCTGTCGCGGTTTTCGAGCACGGATAAATGCACTTCCTCGGCGCCGGAGCGCAGCGCCGTGCGGGCGACATCCATGGCCACGTCGCCACCACCGATCACCACAACCTTGCCGCTCACTTGCGGGCGTTCCCCGGCATTGACGCGGTGGAGAAAATCGACGCCATCCAACACCACAGGAAGATCGCTGCCAGGAACCGGAAGTTTCTTGCCCCATGTGGTGCCAACCGTCAGGAGGACCGCTTGGTGGCGTTCCTTCAGTTCGTCCAGATTGACATCGTCGCCAAGCGTTGTGTTGAAGTGAACTTCGATATCCGGGCAGCGTGCGAGAACGCGGTCGACATCCTCGGCCAGCACGTCCGGTGGCAGGCGGTTGAAGGGGATGCCCCAGGCGACCATGCCGCCGAGGCGGTCCGTCATTTCGTAGATATGGACCTTGAAGCCGGCGAGGCTGAGATCCTGGGCCGCCGTAAGGGCGGCCGGCCCGCCGCCGACGATACCGATCGATTCTTCGCGCGTCGCCTTGACCGGTGGCAGCTGAAAATCCTTGCCGTGGCGCTCCATCACATAGCGTTTGAGATTGCGGATGGCGATCGGCCCATCGCTTTCGGCGCGTCGGCACACCGTTTCGCAAGGGGCGGCGCAAATGCGCGCACAGGAGGAGGAGAACGGGTTGGTCGCGGTGATCGCCTCGAAGGCGTCTTCCATCCGCCCTTCCCAGATCAGTCCGATATAAGAGGGCGCGTCGGTGCCGATCGGGCAGCCGATCTGACACGGCGCGGGGACGTAATGCACATCACCTGTATCATCCAACAATTCTTCCGGGGCCCGGCTGGCGTCCAGGTCATGGGATTTATTCGTCGTCATCTCAGCCGGCCTTTCGCTGCAAGCTTTCGTCGCGGGTCCGATAGCCCGGCTCGTAAGGAAGGTTTGTAATTGCCGCTGCCTCGGGGGTGAGGGCGACCAGATCATCACGGCACAGATCTTTCACTGAATCATGCCCGAGCGCGTTGGTCAGCGCCGCGATCTGCCAGCGCACGCCTTCGAGGAAGCGGTGAATATTGTGCGCCTCGACTTTTGGGTGGTAGCGCGCTTCGTGTTCCGGGTCCTGCGTCGCGATGCCGACCGGGCAATTGCCGATATGGCATTGCATACAAGCGATACAGCCGCCGGCGATCAGGGTCGTCGTGCCGTAGGCGACCGCGTCGGCGCCGAGACAAAGCGCTTTGACCGCATCGACGCCATCCTTGATGCCGCCCATCAGGACAATCTGCAAGCCGCCGGTGGCGCCGATATCTTCAAGCCCGTCGAGCGCCGCAATAATGGCGGCGACCGTCGGGATACCGACATATTCCATCACTTCCGAGCCGCCGGCGCCAGTCGAGCCCTGCATGCCGTCGAGCTCGACGAAATCGAAGCCATCCTTGTAGGCGATTTTGATATCGTCGCGAATCCGCCCGGCGCCGAGCTTGACGCTGACCGGCACCTTATAGCCGGTTGCCTCACGGAACTCCTCGACCTTAATCAGGAGGTCGTCGCCGCCGAGAATATCGGGGTGGCGCGACGGCGAGCGCAGGTCGATGCCTTGCGGAATGCCGCGAATTGCCGCCAGCTCCTTGGTCACCTTGTTCGACATGAGCTGGCCGCCAAAACCCGGCTTGGCACCCTGGCTGATATAAATCTCAAGCCCATTGGCGCGCTTCATGTCGTGAATGTTCCAGCCCAGCCGGCCACCGAGGCACTGGAAAACGAGCTGCGTCGCCGCTTCGCGCTGGGCATCGCTCATGCCGCCCTCGCCGGTGTTTTCGGCGATTCCGGCCAGGGTCGAGGCCATGCCGATGGCCATCTTGGTCGAGCGGCTGATGGCGCCGAAGCTCATTGGCGCGATCATCACCGGCATCGACAGCTCAAGCGGCTTGGCGCCGTGCTTGCCGCCGATCTCGGTGTGCATCTCGACCTTGGAGACCACATCTTCGCCAGAATCGGGCATAACCAAATCCTTGCGGAAGGCGATGTCCGAAAGGTGCGGCAACTGACGCGCACCGCCATAGCCGCGGATGCGGTAACGGCCAATTTGCGATTTGGTGTAGATGTCTTCCTGGACCTTCGGATTCCAATAATCCGATTTGCCCGAGAAGGAGAAGAACGGAATACTGCGAATTTGCGTCTCGCTGGTGGCGTAGCGCAGATTGGCGCCGGAAGTGACCACCTTCTGGAAACCACCCTTGTAGGAGATTTCGTAGCGCTCGAGAAATTCGCGCACGCTGTCGATCTCGTCACTCGCCATATCGGTGAGCTCGGCGGCGGCGCCCAATGCGCCGACTTTGCCGCCGACGAATATTTCGCCGCCCGACATATCCTCGCCGACGCGCTCGCCTGAATCGCCCAAAATGATGATGCGCCCGCCATACATCATATAGCCGGCCATGAAATTGGCGTTGCCGCCGCACAGCAAAGTGCCGGATTTCATCACCTGGCCGGCGCGCGAGCCCATATTGCCCTTGATGACGATTTCCGCGCCGCGGATGGCGACGCCGGCGATAGCGCTGGCATTGCCGCCGACCACGACGGAGCCGGTATACATATTGTCACCCAGGCCCCAGCCGGCATTGCTCTCGACGTTGAAGCGCGCCGCATCGGTCAGCCCGGCGCAAAAATAACCGGCCGAGCCTTTGACATTGACGGTGATCGGGCTGGTCAGGCCGACGCCGATATGATGGCGCGCATCGGGGTTGAGGATATCGACATCCTCGCCCTGCTCGCCATAGGTCCGGATAAGTTCGTTTGCTTCGCGGACCGGGACGTTGCTCAGGTCGATTTGGACCATGTCTCATAACTCCCTGGAGTAGGCTCTTTGGTATCCAGGGCGTGGCCCGGAAACAGGCGGTTGAGCGAAACCTCTTCCGAGGCGATGGCGA
>CAYSDJ010000064.1:0-22370 GCA_964429775.1 uncultured Rhizobiaceae bacterium | reverse complement strand
TATCCGGTTGGTGCGCCAGTGCTATTTCGAGCGCGCGCGTGCCGTCCTCCGCTTGCAAAGTGGCCACGCCGGATGATTCCAAAAGGTCCCGCATCAATTTCAGATTGAGAAAATTATCCTCGACAATCAATACTGTCTTCTTCGCGGCGGCCTTATTTTGAATTGTATTTGCCATATCGACGCCTTGGTTGAAAATCGTCTGTGTCAATCGCGCTCGAATTAGTAGTAATATTGAAGAGACTTTTTCACATTGATTGATGTCACACTACCTTGAAGTCAGAAATGTTAGCAACGGCAACACTAAGCGATCATTAATTTCCAAATTAACGGGATCAGACTCGATTGATTTTCGTATTAGCTCGGGCGCGCGGTCTCTTTTTGATTGGTCCCTCAAACGCCGGGCGGGGACATCCGTCCCCTTGGCTACCTCGTATTAACTCGGGCGGGCGGTCGCCCTTGCCGGAATGCTGGTCGCATTCCGGTTGGTGGTGCCGTTTGAGAAAATTCTTCTGGGTTCCTTTTGACTAGTGCTTATCCTGAAGAAACGTCTCGATAACAGCTGCAATATCCTGCTCTCCATGGCCGTCCTTTGAAGCTTGCGCGAGCAGTGCCTCGAACGGTTTCAGGATCGTGGTATCGACGCCGACCGCATCGATGTCCGCCATAATCGAGCCCAGGCCGCTCCGCCAGACGTCAATCGTGGCCTGTAAATCCTGATCGTAACGCCCGGCTTCGGCGGCCTTTCCGGCGCTGTTGATATAGCTCATCAGCGATCCACTCATGACAAACGGCTCAACGACATTGCGGGTAAAAATTTCGACCGGAACGCCGCTGCGGCGGCAGATGGCCGCACCATGCAGAAAACTTATCAAAGCCGAATAGAGAAACGAATATAGAGCGTTCGCCGTTCTAACCGTATCCGCCGGATTGTCGCTGATGAAACCGGGTTTCCCGCCCAGGTCTTCAAGCAGCGGGCGAAGCCGGCTGAAATGTTGCTGCGGACCGCCAAAAAGAATGGCGCCCCGGCCGGCGAGAATATCGACCGGATAGACGAGGATGTCGCCTTTCAAAAAAGCGGCACCGCTTGCCTCGGCCCACTGCGCCAGCGCGTCAACCTCTTCGGCCGAGACGGTGCTCAATTGCACCAGTGTTTTACCGCCCAGCGCCGCGCCAACTTCTTCGCTCATAACAGCATCCCGCGTCGCCGTGTGATCCAGCACGCAGACAAAAACGACATCGGACCGGCGCGCGGCTTCGGCCACGCTCGGCGCCACATGAGCGCCCATCTTCTCCAACGGTTCGCCCTTTGCGGGCGTGCGGTTCCAAACCGTGACGGCGTGACCATTGCTGAGGAGCGAATGGGCCAATGCGCTCCCCATCAATCCCAGGCCAACAACACCAACCGTATGCTTTATGCTCTCCGTATTCATCATGCTCCCTTTGGATAGGCGTTTGACGCAACAATGCGGTTGGCGCGATTGGACTACGATCCGGGGTGATTGTCTATTTTGGTTGGTGGTCTTTTTAAGAAGCCCTCAAACGCCGGGCGGGGGCGTCCGCCCCCTTGGCTACCTCGTATTAACTCGGGCGCGAAGTCTCGCTTGCCGGAATGCATGAAGCATTCCGGTTGGTGGTGCCGTTTGGTCCAGTCTTTATTATATACGGGACATTGCCGTGCCCAGCAGGGTCATGAACTCGGCGTCCTTGTTCGGGGTGTGGGTGACAATTTGCACGTGGTTGTGCAAAAAATGATCCATCGCCATTTCGCCTTCCGCTGTCGCGATCATGGGCTCGTATGATGTCGTCATGACGACGTCGGGCGACTCAGGCGGCGCGTAGCGCATCTCGACCGATCCATCGCCGACGTCGAGCGTCAGGCGCTCACCGTCGACATTAAGCTCGGCCGTAAACCGCGCGTCCGGCGTCACGACGCGGCGCAGCGCCGTACGCATGGGGAGCACAATCAATCTGAGGTTTCCCGGCCGGCGCAACTCGTCGTCCGGCTTAAATCGGCCGCCAAACATGGCCAGTTCAAACAGCAGCTTATCCGTGGACGCGCCAAGCTCGGTGAGCGCATAGAGGGTTATTCCATGTTCTCCCGCTTGCTTTTCAACCAGCCCGTCCGCCATTAATTGCCGCAAGCGGTCGCTTAAAAGATTGGTGGCGATGTCCGCCAAACCGCTCTGCAACTCGGAAAAACGTGCGGGGCCGGCGTGCAGGTCACGCAATATCAACAAAGTCCAGCGGTCGCCGATATGGTCTAACGCGCGCGCGATCGGGCAAAGCAGCCTGTAGCGGCGGGATTTGGCCATGGGAGCCTCTCCTTCCAGATCCTGTAGCATTAATCTATAACTTTATATAATAAAGTTTTTACTTGATTAAATAAAGTTCATACACAATATAATCACTTATCGGCATTCGCGGGTGAGCGAGCACAGGATATCGACCCAATCAAATAGGGATTGCAATGTCCACTCAATCGTCACTGAGGCCGGTTTTCGGCCGGAAACGGCCACCACACCTGTTTGAAAGGATGCGAAAGATGAGCGCTCTCATGATCGCCAATATCACCGTCAAGAATCCCGAGAAATTCCAGGAATACATCGCCAAGACAACGCAAGTCGCGGCACCCTTTGGCGCCGAATTGTTGCATCGCGGCAAGATAGACAAGGTGTTGAACGGCGGGAGCAAAGATCACGACCTCACTATTATCGTCAAATTCCCGAGCCTCGATAAAATCAATGAGTGGCACGGATCGGACGCCTATCAGCCGCTCAAGGCGTTGCGCCAAGAAGCGGCGGACATGCAGATGACGAGCTACGAAGTTTTGCCGTAGCTGGATAATTCACCCGATGATGCCGGTGCGGCGGGCCGGCATCATCGGGTTAACTCGGGCGCGCACTTTGTTTGGACCCTCAATCGCCGGGCGGCCACATCCGTGGTCTTGGCTCGGCGCGCTTGCCGGAATGCTAAACGCATTCCGGTTGGTGGTGCCGTTTGGAAGAATTCTTGTGGGTTCCGTCTCAAATTATCCCGGTAGGGTCGCGACGGTGCGCTGGAACAAGCCGCCGAAATAGGTGTCCTTCTTCCAGGAAACCGCCCGCGAACGGCCGGCGAAATCCGGTATTTCATGGCGCCAAAGCTGCTTGGCGAAGGGCTCGAAATTGTCGAACACCCAGCCGGTGATGGGTTTCAGCGGATGCGCCCAGTGCGGTTTGTGGTAATCGACAAAAACCACCTTGCCGCCGGGGCGCACGCTGGCCAACAGCGCATTGATGACCAAATGTTTGTAATCGAACGGAATCTCGTGCAGCAAGAAATAACAGCACACCGCATCATAGAGTTTGTCGGCAGGATATTTAGAATCGCCGAGGCGAGCGGTTGCGTGCGGAAAATTGCGCAGTTTGCGCCGGCCTGAAGCGACCTGGATCGGCACCACGTCGACCACATCGAGACAGCCCTCGACACCTATATGGCTGGCGAGCGCGGGCGAAAAATCACCATAGACACAGGCCGGTTGCAGGACGGAACTGCCCGACGGGATTTCATCGAAAGCGGCCTTCCGCAAGCGCCGATGATTGCCCCAAAGTATGACCGAGACCACCAGTTCCCGGTCGAGAAGGCGCACATTTCTGGGGTTGATATAGGCCCAGTGGTAAACCTCCCTGAGATAGGCGGGAACCGCCGGGGCGGCGGCGCTGTAAACAAGAGACGGTTTCCGATTGCCGTCCAAATGAGTCTCAGCGCGGGCGCAACCAGGCGCTGGTTCGGTTCGAGCTATGTCGTTCGCGGAACGTAAAAGCATTTTCGTACGAGACCGGTTGATGAACCAAATTGGATCGACAAATCGCGGCGCGTGCGGTTGGCGGGCGGCATCAACAATTCGGAACGCACCGCCTGCCTGTACAACAAATATTATGAGACAAGGTTTTTGCGAACCTTGAGCGATATCAAGGTATTTTGCCGGCCCTCATTGGCTTCGCCCTTCAGTCGCCGGGCGTGCGGTCTCTTTTTTTGAACCCTCACGCGCCGGGCAGGCGCATCCGCGCCTTTGGCTCTCGCATTCGCTCGGGGCGCCCTTGCCGGAATGCTGGTCGCATTCCGGAGGGTGATTCCGTTTGCGATATTTTTTTGATTCCTACTTCAACAATGACATTGGGCTACCCACATCCACCACGCCGATGGCGAAATGCGGTTTGTAGCCCAATAATTCCTGCACCCGGACGGGCATGGTTTTGACGAGCTCGATCGGCACCGTCAGGAAGGTGTTCTCCTCGGTCCTGAGCCAACCGACGACGAAGCCGAGGAACATGCCGCGGCGGTGCTCATCCTTGGTTATATTGGCGCCGCCGCCATGCAGGGCCGAACCTAGATAGATCAAGGCCGAACCCGCCGCCATCTCGGCCTGAACGATCTCCGCTGGTTCGGGCTCGCGCTCGGGCTCCCACAGATGGCTGCCGGGAACAACATTGGTCGCGCCGTTGGCCTTGGTGAAATCGCTCAGCGCAAACATCGCTTCGACCTGCAAAAGCGGACGCGCGCTGGGCATGAAATTCCAGGCATCCTCGTCGCGGTGGATCGCCTGCACCGTTTCGCCCGGGCGGATTTCAATCAGCTGCGCGGTATTCAGGAGAAAATCCTCGCAATTGGGTTTAAGCAAAATATCCGCGACCCCCTGCAGCAACGGCAGTTGCATCACTTCCAAAAAGGCCGGCGATTTTGCCAGTAGACCGTCAATTCGCACGGTCGAGGCGCCATAGAACTCGGCCATGAAATCACTTGCCGGATGGCGCACGCCGACGCCGAACTCTTCGACGAATGTGTCGAGATCGGCATTCAGCGCGGCCAGCATGTCCGGCTCTGTCGCGCCCTCGACGATGACGGCGCCGTCGCGGTTTAATATCTCGCTGACCTCCTGGGCGCTGGTCTGCGCCCCGGCCACGCGTGCAAGTTCTGCCATATTTAAGTTTTCTCCCATCGATTCTGTTCAAGCCGATGATCCGCAACGGAGGAGACAATAGTCAATCCCGCCGCGTGCTGACTGCATTCCGGTTGGTGGTGCCGTTTGGATTACTTTTATTGCCTTCCGCCTCACGCATAGCCGAAATTATTTCGCAGCGAGTCGGTGCCTTCCTTGACAATCGCGATTTCGGCCGAACTCAGCATGTCCTTATGCCGGCCGATGCGGCTCGGGTTGAGTTCCTTGCCCCAAAGCTCAGAGAAAAAATGGCCGCCCTGCTCGGCGTTAAAATCGACCTTGCCATTGTCCGTTTTCGCCGCCACTGCCGGCAAATCGGGCAGCGACAGGAAATCGCCGAGCGCCGCCAGGTCGACCTGCCCACGCACCAGATTTTCATATTTGATCGCCTTGATGCGGGCGCCGAACTTTTGCTTGTTGTTGAACATGGCGGCGTACTGAATGGAGATGTCGCGCGCGATCTTCGCCAGGTTTTGCGGCGGAAAGTTGTTTTGGCCGGTCTTCGCTTCGTTGCGTTTGCCCGCCGCCATATACGACGCGGCAATATCCAAAGGATCGCGCACGATGACGATAAAGCGCGCATTCTCGATCATCACCGCCATGTGGTGCAGATATTGCGACCACCATGCCGCCTTCAGCACCAGGCGCGTGCCGCCGCCAAACTTCCGCCGCATGGTCTCGAGATAATCGAGCGCCAGGCCCTGGTGATAGGCCGCCAATTCAGCGCGCGACATATAATGCCCGGTCTTTATGTCGAAATCCCCGAGCACGTCGTCATAGAGCTTGAACAGGCCGAAGAAATGCTCGGCCTCGCCAATCATCGGGTTGGTGCCGGCGCATTGGCAGAGCATCAATTGCAGTGCCGTGGTCCCGGCGCGCGGCGAGCCGCCGACGAAGATATCCGGCGCCGGAGCGCTACTTGGTTCAGCCATTGATCTTCCCTGCACCCTTCACATAAGTGGCTCGAATAGTGGGTATCGGGTGACGCAGCGTCAAACGAAATTGGGGATGGCGTTATGGTGACGGTATACTTAACTATATACCCTCACGGCGATATTCCGGCGGTGACGCCGCCGTCGATGACGAGCGCGGTGCCGGTGACCCAGGCGGCGTCATCGGACGCGAGGTAAACGAAACCGTCGGCAATATCGCGCGGCGTGCCGATGCGGCCGAGCGGCGTTCGCCTCGCGAGTTTGGCGCGGGCGGCCTCGGGGTCGGGCTGTTCGGCGAGGAAGCCGTCGAACATAGGCGTGTCGACGAAGCCGGGGCAGATGCAATTGGCGCGGATTTTGTCGCCGGCGCCGTCGAGCGCCATGCAGCGGGTCAGCATGATCAGGCCGGCCTTCGAGGCGACATAGGCGGCATCCTGTGGCGCCGCACGAACGCCGGCAATAGAAGCCGTGCTCAGAATCACGCCGCCGCCCTGTGCCACGAAGTGCGGCCAGATCGCCTTCGAGGTGCGGTAAACGCTGCTCAGATTGGTGTCGATTTCGCGCTGCCACGCCGCTTCGGTGAGCTCGGCGACGCCGCCGAGGATGGTAACGCCGGCATTGTTGACGAGAACATCGATATTTCCGCAGGCCGCAATGGCTTCCTCGATCAGCCGCGCGACCTCGGCCATATCGGTAACATCGGCCTCTACCGCAAAGGCCGTGCCACCCTGCCGCGAGATTTCCTCGGCCACCGCTTTCACCCCCGCGCCATCAAGATCGGCGCAAACCACCGCCGCCCCCGCCTCGGCAAAACGTATCGCCGTCTCGCGGCCAATGCCCGAGGCCGCGCCCGTCACAATGGTTTTCTTTCCGCTCAGTCTCTTGGGGGGTGCGCGCTCAGCCATTCACTTTTTCCTTATATTTTTTCCGGATTCATTATCATCTGCGCGGCGGACTTTCGTCCACGCAACGTTGCGCGGGCACGCTTGCAAGCGAATAAAAAACAGAGCCATACTTCTTCCCGTACAACTGCAATAGGGGGGAGTAAGTGTAATGTCAGTCTACATGTATCAAGCCTCATACTCAGTTGAGGCAATTAAATCCCTGATCAACAATCCGCGCGACCGGTCCGGCGCGGCGCGGGCGGCGATCGAGGCGAATGGCGGCACCATGATCGGCGCCTGGATGGCGTTTGGCGAAAGCGATGTCGTGGTCATCGCCGAAATGCCGGACGATGAATCCATGGCCGCCGTCGCCATGGCCGTCTCCGCCACCGGCGCCATCGTGAATGGCAAATCGACGCAATTGCTGACCATGGAACAAGCCGTCACCGCCATGACAAAAGCGCAGGCAGCGGCCAAGGCCTATTCGCCGCCAAGCTGAAGGAGGCAACTCACTTTCCGGCAATCGCCACTTCGATCAGCCTCGGCGCATCCGCCGCGAGCGCCGCGTCGACGGCTGCGCTGAGCTCTTCAGGGTCGCTCACGCGTACCCCGTCCACCCCCATGCCGGCGGCCATCTCGACGAAACCGAGCGCCGGTTCGTGCAGATCGAGATGGGCGTAGGCGCGGTTGGACTGGGTATCGAAGCGGGCACGGTAGAGATCAATATTGTGCTTGAGGATGCGGTATTCGCTGTTGGCGAGAATGATGAAGGTGATCGGCAGTTTATGGTGTGCCGCTGTCCACAGGGCGGTGATGCTGTACATGGCCGAGCCGTCACCGGAGATACACACGACCGGGCGCTCCGGCGTGGCCAGTTGCACGCCAAGCGCGCCGGGAAGGCCTTGACCGATGCCGCCACCGCGGCCGCAGAAATAATCGCCGGGGCCGGTGAAGGTGAAGGCCTGGGTGAGGTCCGGGCTGGCGGTAATGGCTTCGTCAACCACCACCACCTCGGGCGGAATAGCCTCGGCCAAGACCGACATGGCATACGCCATCGCCATCGGCCGCCCTGCTTTTGACCGATCGACGCCAGCCCGCCAGGCGCTATCCGCCGCATCTTTGAGGTTGATTTGCTGTTGGCGGCGCGCGCCGGCAGCTTGAATAAATTCTTCCGGCGCCTGCGCCCGCACAATTTCATGGAGCCGACCCAGAGCCGGCGCGATGCCGCCGACAAGACCGGCGGTAAGGGAGTAGTTCTGCCCGAGGCGGGTGTACGATTCCTCGATCTGCAGTATCTTGGCGCCGGGCGGAAACGGCGAGCCGCCGGAGAACCAGATCTCCTCAAAAAACGGCCCGCCGACAAGCAGCACCAGGTCCGCGTCGCCCAGCACCCGCGCCGTGCCGGCCGCATCGTATGGCAGAGCGCCGCGCAAATGGGGGTGATGGTTGGGAATTGCGGCGTGCTGGCGGATGATCTCGGCCCAGATCGGCGCGCCGATCGCCTCGGCGAGGGTCGTCAGCGCATCGCCGGCGCCGCTCCTCGCCACATCGTCGCCAATTACGATCGCCGGCGATTTGGCATTGAGGATAAGTTCGCCGAGTTCGTCGACGGTAGCCGGGTCTGGCGGCACTGCGCTTGGAGGCGCGCCGGCGGGCATTGCCGCAATATCCGTCTCCTGTTCCATCACGTTGATCGGCAGCGAAACGAATACCGGGCCGGCCGGCGGCTCGTGGGCGACCTTAAAGGCGCGGCGCATGATGTCGGCACACTCATTGGCATGCTCCGCCTGGACACTCCACTTGACCACCGGCGCCGCCATCGCCACCAGATCATGGCCGAGCAGCGGACCGCGCAATCGGAGACGCGTATCCTGCTGACCCGCCGTCACGATCATCGGTGCATTCGCCTTGAGCGCGCTATACATCATGCCGATCGCATTGCCGAGGCCGGGCGCGACATGCAGGTTGACGATACCCGCACGGCCGCTCGCCAGCGCGTAGTAATTGGCTGCGCCGACCGAAATGCCCTCATGCAGGGAGAGGATGTAGGAGAGAGAGGGATAGGCGGCGAGGTTGTCAACCAGCGGGCTTTCGGTGGTGCCGGGATTGCCGAACACATATTCGGCGCCGTTGGCCACCAGGCTTTCGAGGATGACGTCACGTCCAAGCATATGAGGAGTCCGTTTATTGTTTGGTCCCTCAAACGCCGGGCGGTCGCATCTGCTCCCTTGGCTACCTCGTATCAACTCGGGCGCGCAGTCGCGCTTGCCGGAATGCCGGATGCATTCCGGTTGATGGTGCCGCTTGAGAAATCGAATATTTAACGCTAATCCGGCATGCCCGCCATGTCCACCGGCGGATAGTAGTATTCGTCGCCAAGCGCGTTCACCCTCGCCCAGAATTCGGCACTGGCGGCGAGGCCGGTTTCGTTTTTTTCCGCCGCCTGGCGCCACATGTTCCACGAGGTCGGATGGAGGCGTGAGGCCTCGGCGAGGTGGGGGGTTGCCTCAGCCGCCCGGCCATGACGCAACAAAAATTGACCGAGGCGGAAGTGGCAATGGGCCTGCGCGATATGCTGGCTGGGCAGCGCGGTGTGCGCCCGGGCCTGGTCGGCATCGAACAGATGGCGGCACGCGGTGCCCTGTTCGACCCATTCTTTAAGCGCTGCCACATAGGTCTCCCTGGCGCTTGAGGCAGTGGCCAAAATCTCTTCCGGGATCGTCATGGATTCGAAATCGAGCGAGCGGAAGGCCTCATAGGCACCGGCGTTTTCCGCCGGGCGGACAATTGTGCCGGCTTCGTCGATCCACACCGCTTGCGGCACATTGACCATGTTGTAAAGCTCGGCGACACGGTGGTCGCGGTCGATCAGAACCGGATAATCCGGCGCCGCTTCTGCAATCCACGGCTCGGCCGCGCCCGGTTCGCTATCCATCGCAACCGCGATGACGATAAAATTTTGCTCTTTCAGCGCGTCGTAAAGTTTCCGCCACACGGACAGATCATCACGACAGCCTCACCAAGATGCCCAGGTCGCGAGCAGGATTTTCTTGCCGTGATAATCCGAGAGACTGTGCGCCGCGCCGGAAACATCCGGCAGGGTGAAATCCGGCGCATCGAGCGACATCAGTTTTGCCCCCCGATTCTCCGCGCTTTCGCCCAGCGCCCAGACATCGCCCTTGGCGCTCATCGCCGAGGGCATGCCCATATGATCCCAGAAAGCGGCGAGATTGACCTTGCCGCCGGCGGTGAATTCGTCGGCCCGCTCTGCCGGCGCCGGCACGCAGATATCGCCGCGGCAGAGGCCCTCGGGCTGCAATGTCCAGCCGCTCACCTGCGCCGCTTGATCTTTGTCGAGCCAAAGGCCCTCGCCCGGCCCGGCGGGCAAATCGAATTCGCCCAATTGAGTCAGTATTGCCGTCATTGTGTGCCCCCCTTCCCGTAACATTCCATATGAATGCTAGCGCAAAACCAAGCGGTTTAGGAATAGCTAAACGATACGCATCGCGATGACTTTCAATATTGCCGGACTGAAACAATATGCTATTTCTAATCGTTCGAATGTTTGGGGAGGACCACCATGCGCAGGGGATTTTTCAACCGCCGCCAGTTTCTCAAGGCGGCGCTCTACACATCCGTATCGGCGGCGGCACTTTCAGCCGGCGGCGTTCGCCTGCGCGCCGGGGAGATGGCCGGCAGCAAGGTGATCGTTATCGGCTCCGGGTTGGCCGGTCTCGGCGCGGCCAAGGCGCTGGCCGAGCAAGGCGCGGAGGTGGTCGTGCTC
Source organism: uncultured Rhizobiaceae bacterium (assembly GCA_964429775.1). Classification (GTDB taxonomy): domain Bacteria; phylum Pseudomonadota; class Alphaproteobacteria; order UBA828; family UBA828; genus PTKB01. The sequence continues at coordinate 11,792 of CAYSDJ010000064.1, read as the reverse complement.
GAAGCCAAGCCGCGCCTGGGCGGGCGCCTCTTCACCGATTTCGCCCTCGGTCCGCCGTTTGAAGTCGGCGCCGGCTGGATTCACGGGCCGAGCGAAGACAATCCGGTCACGCAACTGGCCGAAGCGGTCGATGCGCAATTGGTGGTGACGGACGATGACAATCTCACTGTGTTCGACGCCGACGGCGAGGAGTGGGACGAGGAGGAGATCGACGAGGTCAACGAGGATTGGGCCGACGCGCTGGAGCGGGTGGATTCGGAACTCGAACTGCACGACCGGCGCAGTCTCAAGCAGGCGCTCGGCGACCTGGTATCGGGCGCCAATGATGAAGGCATGGTGTGGGCGCTCTCGGCCTATACGGAATTCTCCAAAGGGGCGCCGATTGAGAATCTCTCCGCCGTCTATCACGATGACGACGAAGTCTTCGATATGCCCGACGTGGTGGTCGTCACCGGCTATGACAAAATCCTCGGCCCCATCGCCGAGGGCCTCGACATCCGTCTTTCGACCCGTGTCAGCGCCATCCAATATGGCGATGACGGCGTCACGGTCGAGACCGATCAAGGCACATTCGAGGGCGATTATGTCGTGTGCAGCATACCGCTCGGCGCGCTCAAGGCCGGCACAATCGCCTTCGACCCGCCATTGCCGAAGGACTACCGCGAGAATATCGAGGATATCGGCTTTGGCAGCGTGACCAAGATCGCGCTCAAATTCGATCAGGCCTTCTGGGATGTGGAGACGCAATATTTCGGCATCATGACCGAGCAGAAGGGGCGCTGGAATTATTGGGTCAGCTACCGCACCTTCTCGCCGGAGAATATCATCCTCGGCCTCAGCGTCGGCGCCTATGCGCCGGTCGCCGACCGCATGAGCGACGACGAAATGAAGGCGGATGCGCTCGAGGTCTTGCGCGATGTCTGGGGCGATACGGTCGGCGAGCCCGTGCAAATGCTGAGCACCCACTGGTCGACCGATCCGGAAACCCTCGGCGCCTATGCCTTCCCGACACCGGGCTGCCGCCCGAGCCAGTTCGACGATCTCGCCGAGCCGGTCGCGGGCCGCGTCTTCCTGTGCGGCGAGCACACCATCTTCGACTATGCCGGCACCACGCACGGCGCCTATATATCGGGTCTGCGCGCCGCCGAATATGTGATCGAGGAGGAAAGTTAGGTATCGCCATCGACCAGGACGATTCGCCGAAATAGATGCGATACGGTGCGTCTCGGGTTAATGTTCCTGGCAACCGCTCAGCATATGGAAATCTTTTGGGAGGAAGAGAACCATGAAGGCATTGAACGGATTGCATCACATTACGCTGTGCGTCGGCGACAAGCAGGAGGATTACGAGTTTCATACCAGGCTTCTTGGCCTCAGAAGCGTGAAAAAGACACTGCTTTATGACGGCAAGGTGCCGATTTATCACCTCTATTACGGCAATGCGGACGGCGATGTGGGCTCAATCGTCACCACTTTCCCCATGCGCCACACCGGCGTGAAAGGGCGGCTCGGCAACAATCAAATTCAAGGCGTCATGCTGGCCATTCCCGTGGGCGCTTCGGAATTTTGGACGGTGCGGCTGAAGACAAATGGTTTCGACGTCACCGCCTCTGAACGCTTCGGCGAAAAGCGCCTCTCCTTCAAACATCCGACCGGCATCGACTATACCCTGGTTGAGACTGACGCCGTTGGCCGCCGCGCCTTTGATGAAGGCGATATTCCGGCCGACAAGGGCATCGTCGGAATGCACGGCATTACGGTCAATGTGCGCGAGATCGAGCTTATGGACGAGTTCATGAAAAGCGCCTGGAGCAGCGACCTTGTCGCCGAGGAAGACGGCAGCCGGCGCTATCAAATGGGCAAAGGCGGCAGCGGCACCTTTGTCGAGGTGACGCACGATACCGAAACGCCGCAAGGCAGCTGGACGTTCGGCGAAGGCATCGTCCATCACTGCGCTTTCGATATCGATTCGCTCGACAAGCAAAGCGAATACAAGGCGCATGTCGAAGGCATGGGCTATACGGATTTTTCCGACCGCAAGGACCGCGGCTATTTCGACTCAATCTATGTGCGCACCCCTGGCGGACCGCTATTCGAAGCGGCGGTGACCAAGCCCAAGGCGTGGGCGGAAGACGAAGACCCGGCGCATATCGGCGAGGAGATCATGATCTCGCCGCAGTTCGAAGAGGAAAGAGAGCAGATCATCGCCCAGATCGGCAAGCTCGTTTATTAAACCGAGGCGCTTTACACCACCTTGTGCTCGATCATGCTGTCGGCCATGGCGACGACCATTTCCTCGGTGCCGCGCGGCTGCCAGTCGAGCACCTGTTTGATGCGGCCATTGTCGACCTTGGGCATCTTACCGAGCTCGTAGAGAATGAGGCGGACGGGCTTGTCGAACAGGGCGACCAAACGGACAAGGAAGTTGGGCAGGATGCGGGTCGGCACTTTGTAACCGCGCGCGGCGAAATTCTTATTGAGGATTTGCGCGATATCGCTCAGCCAGGCGCCCTCTGAAACACAGCAGAAACGCTGGCCCGCCGCCGCCGGCACTTCCATTGCCTTGATATGGGCCGAGGCAACATCGCGTACATCGACCGAGGCAAAGCCAAGCTTGGGCAGGCCCGGCATGTCGCGCCGCATCAGCTTCCTCACCACTTCACCCGAAGTGCCGTAATCGGCTTCCAAAATGGGGCCGTAGACCATGCCGGGGTTGATCACCGCCAATTCGAGCGCGTTTTCCGGCCCGAGGCTTTCCATATGTTCCCAGATGGCGCGTTCGGCGATGGTCTTGCTCTTTGGGTATGGCGGCAGCGGAAAATCCAGGTTGCTCCAGTCTTTCTCGCTATAGACATAAGAAGCACCATGATCGTGACCGTTGGTGATGGCGGCGATGGAGGAGGTTTGCACCACGCGGCGCACACCCGCTTCGCCCGCCGCCCTGAGTACACGCAGCGCGCCATCGCGTGCGGGGATGATCAGCTCGTCTTCGTGTTTGGGCATCTCACGCGGGATCGGCGAGGCGACGTGGAGCACATAGGTGCAGCCTTCGAATGCCTCTACCCAGCCATCGTCGCTGGTGAGTTCGGCAGCGCAGAATTCCAGCCGGCCGCCGATCTCGACATGTTTTGCCAGCACCGCGCGCAGGCTCGCTTCGCGCGCCATATCGCGCAGCGTGCCGCGCACGCGGTAGCCTTCCGCAAGCAGCGCCAGTACGCAATGGAGGCCGATAAAGCCCGATGCGCCCGTCACCGCCACCAATGTGGCGCTTTTGTCAGTGCTCATTTCTCCCCTCCCCTCCCTTGATTCACCGATGATACGTCAAAATAAGCAAGCTTGAACATTGCGCCGGTGCGCGATACGGCTATGCGGCGAAAACGATCACCAGAGAGAAGGCGGAAGCGATATGTTTTACGAACCGAAAAAGGGCGACCACGGCCTGCCCAAAAACCCGTTCAACAGCCTGGTGATTCCGCGCCCGATCGGCTGGATTACCTCGCTCGATGCCGATGGCGTGGTCAACCTCGCGCCCTACAGTTTTTTCAACGCCGTTTGCTACCGCCCGCCGACGGTGATGTTTGCCGGCGGTGCCGGCCCAAGCCCGGCCGAGGGCGGCGACTGGAGCAAGGATTCAAGACGCAATATCGAGGCGACGGGAGAATTCGTCTGCAACCTCACCACCTGGGAGACGCGCGAGCAAATGAACCAGACCTCCGCCAGCGTTTCGATGGATGTGGATGAGATGGCGCTCGCCGGCCTCACGCCCGAGCCGTCGCAGATGGTCAAACCGCCACGCGTCGCCGAAGCGCCGGTGCATTTCGAATGCCGCCATATCAAAAGCCTGGAAATTCCCCATTGGGACGAACCGGATCAATATTTCGTCGTCTTCGGCGAAGTGGTCGGCATCCATATCCGCGACGATCTGATCACCGATGACGGCCTGATCGACGTCGCCAAAATGCGCCCGATCGGCCGCCTCGGTTATAACGACTATACGGTCGTCAATCCGGACACCATCTTCACCATGATCCGGCCGGCGTAAAACACCCCGTCTAGACTCCTCATTCGCCCAGGCATAGCATCGATGTGTGGCTTCACTCGAATGCGGGTAGATCCTTGGCAATGGAAGTGAGCTTGCATCCTGTTGTGGCGGCGGGGAAAGCCGGGCGGTCGGCTTTGATCCTTGCCACTGTCATTCTCTTGGCGCTGCTTTCCATTGGCATTGCCAAAGCCACCATCCCAACCGGCGCGCTTATAGAGGCGGAGCGATTTGCCGCGTGGCGCGTGGTCTGTTGGGAAGACTATGAATTGCTCGGATTTCCGAACGGAACAATCACCTGGTGCGAGGTTCGTGGCCGCGCGGTGAAAACCGGCGCCAAAGCAAAATCAGACGCCGGCCCGGAAACCGTCTTTATTACCGTCGCCCCCCAGGAGAAAGGGAAATACATCCTCGAATTCGAGAGCTCCCTGTTCGACGGCAGCGACATGATCGAAGTGCGCGTCGATGATCGCCCAGCATTTGAATTTGAGATCAAATCCTACGGCGTCGACATGGAAGTGGCGGACGGCCTGACCCCGGCGAGCCTGATCACACAAATGCTTGAGGGCAACACGCTTACCATCACATTCCGTCAGCACCCGGACCGGACGGATAAAATATCAGCTTCCGTATCGCTGGTCGGATTAAGCGCTGCACTGGACGCATATCGCGCTATCGAAGACGGCAACTGAGGGGTCTCACCTACCGGAGATTGATGGCGCCGAGGCGGCACAATCGGCATTGAGCGTTTTTCTTGCCGAAGGACTTATCCGCAGCAATACTATGTGTACCAGCCTCGAGATACATACAGATTCCGACGAGTTGGAATAGCGTAGGTAGGGGCCAAAATGAAAATCAGCTATCGCCTTCCTGGGTCACTCAAGGCACTCCGCCTCGCGTTTGTCGTGGCGCTTGTTGTGGCCGCGATGTCGATAAACTGGGAGCGGCAGGTTTATTCTCCGTCTCCTGCGTCCGCCGATGTTGGCCCGAGCGGTTGTGTGGAGGCGTCAGGTACCTGTGGCGGCGGCCCGGTGATTAGCGATAACGGCGGTGGCGGCGGTGGCGGTTACGGCTATGGCGGGTGCGCCATGGGCGGCGGAAATTATCAGGCAAGCGCGCCCACCGCCGCGGAAATTGAAGCCGAGGAACGGCGCCAAGAACGCAACGCCGAATTACGGCATAAACGTGAGCAGATGATGCTGCATGACGGTGAGGCCCGGGCACATCAAGAGCGTGACGACTGGGCGCAGGCCGCGATCTCCTGGGCAAAGGCCTATGAATTCTGCGAGCTGGCGGAAAATTGCGAAATCATGCGCAATGCGCTTCGACAAGCCCAGGCGATGTCTCTTGGCTTGGATGCTTTGGCCGTCGAAAAGAATGGCGATTGGGAACGCTCCGTTGAGATTTGGCAAGACGCGCTAAGTCTTTGCAATTTATCGGAATATTGTAACAAACAAACGTTCTCGGAATTTCTGCACGATGCCCAGGTGAAGGTAGAGCAACTCAGACAGGAAGCTGAGGAAAACCGCAAGCGGGCCGAAATCGAGGCAGCTGAAGAAGAAGAGCGCCGCCGGCTGGAGGCCGAAATCGAGGCTGCCGAGGAACGCCGCAGGCAGGACGCCGCGGCCAAGGCTGAGGCACATGCCGAGGCCGATGAAGCGTTTCGCAGAGAGATCCATATGGAGGCGGAGACTGACGAAGAGCGCCGCAGGCAGGCCTATGCGCAAAGTCTGGATGATGGCGCGGCGAAGCAGTCCTGGGAGTCGGCCCGGGTCATGCTCTACGATGGGCGTTGGGCCGACGCCGAATATTTTCTCCGCCGGTATCTCGAGGCCAACCCCGGCGATCCGTGGAGCCATAGCCGGCTCGGCTACGCCCTGCTCAAACAGGGGCGCTACGGCGAGGCGGTCGAGGCCAATCGCCGGGCCGTTCATCTGGCGCCCACTGATGCCGTTCTGCGCGGCGACCTGGTGATGAGCCTCGATGACCATGCCTGGTCGCTTGCCTTGGAAGGTAAGACCGATCAAGCGCGCAGGCTTTATTCCGAGGCGGTGAGCATCGCCGAGGTGGATGCGGAACTCAGATCAAAGCTCGCGGACATGCTGAACGAGACTTACCAGGCCGCCGCCGGATTGGCGAACGCTGCGGCGCTGCGCGAGATGGCGGCCCGGGCGCTCGTCCGGCTCGATCCGGCTTCGGTCTACAACCAGGTGCTGCTCGGCGAGACCCTGTTCGCGAGCGGCGATGCGGCCGGCGCCAAGGCCGCCTATTCGGCGGCGGCCAAGCTCCGGCCCGATGATGCGGAACTCAATGCCCACACCGCCAAACGGTTGGCCGAGCTTGGCGAGCCGAAAACCGCACCCGAGACCAGCGGCGAGCCTATCAAAGTGTTTGAGGCAGAGGCCCCGGACGCGATCGGTCAGGCCTGCGGCATTGCCGGCGTTTCCTCGGACGCGTGCCCGAAATCCCTCAAACTGCGGGGTATGAATGTCGAGACGAGATTCAGCCGCCTCGTCGCCAGCATTCCCAAGGCAGCGCAAACACCGGCGATGGCGGTCATCATCGAAGAAGGGCAAAAAATCATAGAGCGCGTCGAAGAGAATGAGCGCTGGTTGAATGAAGTTCATAAACTCACCGAGCAGAGCTTGATTAACCCTGATGTGGCGGAGATATCCCGGGTCGAGAATGAGATCAAAGACGATCAAGCGCGGCTCAAGAAGGCGGAGAAAAAACTCACCAGCTTCAGCCTGCAGGCAAAGCTCAAACAACTGAACGCCGGATTGACGCAGGATAAAGGGACGGGTGAGGACGGCGCGGACGATGCGCCGTCGACGGCGCCCGACACTGACGGCGATGGCCTTCCAGGGTGAAACGGCGGCGGATAATTGGGAGGAAGCATGCGTACCCCTAAATTCGGATCGGCCGCCTTCATCCTCGTGACGCTGATTTCGGGCGCGGCGGTCGCGGATTTTCTTCCCCCACCCGATCCGGTCCCGCCGGGACTTGAAGGTCCGTGCCGGGGTAGCCTCGAGGCGCGTCACCACGAGCTCGAGAACGAGAAGGTCTTTCTCGAACCGCAGATCAGTTTTCACGAGGACATGTGCGCCGCCGTCGACACGGACGATCAGGCCGCGATGAATGAGTGCCTGCGAAGCGAAAATGACCTCTCACCCCAAATCGATGCTTATTTCAAGATTTTAGGCCCCTACCAAATAGAAATTGGCGCGATCCGCACCCGGCTTGCCGACATCCTGCCCGAACGCCAGCAGATCGACGCCGAGATCGGGCAAAAGCGCACGCAAGTTTCCGATTTAGAGGTGCGCTTTGCGCATCATGGCGATGAGATCAATCGCGCGCTCACCCGGCTGAGCGGCGGCACCGACCGAATTGCCGAGTGGAAAAGCATGACGATCGAGGCGCAGAAAAAAGCCCTCAAAGACGCTTTCTTCGTCGTCGCCGATCACATACTGGGGCGCATGAAAATCGAAAATAAAGCAGCGAGCGCGCAGACGCAGAAACAACTCGATTTGGTCTCATTGCTTGTTGTCAAACATGGCGCCGTTCCAAACTATACCGTCAACCAACTTCGCAGAGCCGAGAAATTGGTCACGCTGAGCAATGAAAAGGCGGTTCTCACGGGCATCAAATTATTGAAGGAAAGCTACAAAGTTTCTGAGATGTCGACGGCGGATCTGGAGAAAACCACGCTCGCCGTGATTGATCTGATCCGGATGGTCAGTCCACCCCATTTGAAGGTGGCGATTGGCGGTAGCAAATTCGGCGCCTCCTATCTTTACGCAATTGGCGCGACCATCATGGCCGAGGGCAACATCGACCTCGAAAGCGAACAAATGGCGATTCACCTGCGCGCCATTTCGGCCAACCAAGGTATGCGCGAGCACATCATGCAAGAGCGCAATGGCTTGCTGCGCGAGATCGCCGCGCTCGAGCAAAAGAGGGCGGACATTCCATCAAGCTGTCCGGAATTTTCATAGCATTCCTGGGATTGCCAGCGCGCATGCGTAAGCTTTCCAAAAAAAGCAAATTGCGGGACAGGGTCATGAAAAAATTAATAAGGACCGGACTGTTCTGCCTTTTGCTCGCCGCTGCATGGCCGGCGGCAGCGGATTTTGAAGCCGGGGCCGAAGCCTACCGGCGTGGTGACTACGCCGCCGCGTTTGAGGCGTTTCGCCCGCTTGCCGAACAAGGCGACGCCTCGGCGCAGTTCAACCTTGGCTTCATGTATGAGAATGGCCACGGCATAGCGCCAAACAACTCCCAAGCACTAAGCTGGTACCAAAAAGCCGCTGAGCAGGGCGACGCTTCGGCCCAGTACAATACCGGGCGCATGTATTTCAGCGGACTCGGCGTCGCTGAGAATCATGTGGCGGCGCGTGTTTGGTTTGTGAAAGCCGCCAACCAGGACAATGCCGACGCCCAGTTCAGCCTTGGTCTGATTTATGACGAAGGCTGGGGTGTCATGGCGGACGATAGCGAGGCCGTGCGCTGGTATCTGAAAGCGGCCGAGTTGGGCCATGCCTCGGCGCAATACAATCTTGGCCGCATGTATTATGACGGCGAGGGTGTGGCGCAGGATCACAGGCAGGCAGCGCGCTGGATTGAGAGCGCCGCCGATCAAGGGGTCGGTCTGGCGCAGAAAATTCTCGGCATCATGTATGCCCAGGGCCACGGCGTGCCTCATGATTATGTTATGGCCTATATGTGGTTCAGCCTGGCGGCGCGCCAGGATGTCGCGGACGCCGACGCGGCACGCAGTTTCGTTGCCAACAAACTATCGCCCGAGCAAATTGCCGAAGCGGAAGCGCGCGCAAGCGCGTGGCAATTCCGATAACCCCCGAACGAAGTTAGGCGTCCGGTCCCTTGTTCTTCAGCCGATACGCTTCATCCCGACTTTTTTGGCTTTTTGACGGCCAAGGTCGAGGCGCAACGCCTGGTCAAAGTCGCTCAGAGGGAACCGGCTTCGTTGATTTATTCGATCAGCCGCCGGGCACGCCGCCGGTTTAGATGCTGCCGTGCGGCTGGGTCTCTTCCTCGATAATGCCGTGCGGGCCATAGGTGGCGTAGAATATGGTGGCGAAGCGTTTGCTGTGTTCCTGCACCACATCGCCTTTGCTCCAGAAGGTGGCGCTCGCCATCTCCGCTTCGCGGTTCTCGAAGCCGTTGGGCAGATTGATCGACATGAAATGCGGCTCGCCGGTCACTGGGTTACGGATCGGCTCGATATCGGCTTCGAGGATGCCGGAAACCGAAAACCGGCCCTTGCGGCCTTTCAGATCCCATTCGAATTCGATATCGGCGAAGACCGGATCGAGATCATGTTCGATGGTCGAGCCGTAGATGGCGAAACCGGTCGTCGGCTCCTGTTCCTCGCCGCCCATGATCTTGAACAGCGCCGCGACCTGCGCCTCGCTCGCCGATTTGTCGATGATGCTGCCCCAGGTGCCACCCCCTTCATGCACCGCGCCCGGCCAGCGATAGACGCCGGCGGTGCGCAAGCCATCGAGGCGGACATCGCCGAAATATCCCTCGACGATCTCCATCGCCATCACCCCTTCGCATGGTGTGCGCGTCGGCGGCGCCAAGGCCTCGCACGGGCAGCCGTAATCGCAGCTACAGGTGCCTATTGTTTTGGTTTTCAGCTTCCAATCGACATATGCCACGGCGCAACGTCCCCCCTTTTGATCGGCTGATGACAAATTCGGAACAATGGTAGCACTGATCCGGCTGCAACATACCCGGTTGATTTTCTGGTACATTGGTACCATAATAACAACATGGCGAAAACAATACAACGCGTACAAACCGGCGTGCGGATCGAAAAACGCTTGCTCAAAGTGCTCAAGGGCCTGGCCGAGCATCTCGACATGTCGCTTGGTGATTTGCTTGAGGGAATGTCATTGCATTGTTTTGAGAACCGTCCGCCCTTCTCCAAGGAAACGCTCAAGAAAATCGAGCAATTGAAGCAGGTTTACGATCTCGACCTGAAGGCTTCCGACAGTCATAGCCTGAAAGAAGACGGAGCGAAAACATGAGCAAAAACTATGCCGCGCTGGCGCGGGCGTTTGAATCATATGACATTGATGCCAGTGATTTTGGTCATTTGGATCACATTGGCGTCGCTTACGAAATGCTTCGCAACTATGACTTTCTCGATGCGTCGCTAAAATATTCCGATTGCATCAACGCCATTGCGACGCGTGCCGGCGCGGCGCGGAAGTTCAACACCACCATTACCCTTGCCTTTCTCAGCCTCATTGCCGAACGCATGGAAGCAAGCCGTCACGACAGCTTCGATGCTTTTATCGCGCACAACCAAGATCTGCTCTCGAGCGATATCCTGGCCAGGTGGTATTCGCCCGAACGTCTCGGATCCGACATGGCGCGGACGGTTTTCCTGATGCCCGATGCCGCCCGGCAATAAAACATGCCCTGGCGATTTCACATGCTCGACAGAAACCCGCCATCGACATAGATGATCTGGCCGTTGATATAGCTCGACGCCTGCGACGCCAAAAATATCGCGGCGCCGGCCAATTCGCCCGGATCGCCCCACCGGCCGGCTGGGGTGCGGCCGCACACCCAGCTGTTAAAGGCTTCGTCTTCGACCAGCGGCGTATTCAACTCCGTCTTGAAAAAACCCGGGCCGATACCGTTGACCTGGACATTGTCTTTCGCCCATTCTGCCGCCATCGATTTGGTCAGCATTTTGAGACCGCCCTTGGCCGCCATATAGGGCGCGATGCTGGGCCGGCCGATTTCGTTGGCGAGCGAGCAGATATTGATGATCTTGCCCGATTGCCGCCGCACCATGCCGGGCGCAACGGCCTGCGCCACCAGGAGCGGGCCGGTCAAATTGGTGTCGATAACGCGCTGCCAATCGGCCTCGTCCAAGTCGGACATGAGCTGCCGATGCTGAATGCCGGCATTGTTGACCAAAATATCGATCGCTCCGACCTCGGCCTCGATCTTGCCGACGGCGGCATTAATCTCTTCGGAATTGGTGACATCGAACACCGAAATATGTGCCGCGCCACCAGCCGCGCGAAGTTCGGCCGCCGATGCTTCCAGCGTCTCGGCGTTTCGGCCATTCAGAATCACGCTGGCGCCCTGCTGCGCGAACCCCGTGGCAATAGCGAAACCAAGTCCGCGGCTGGCCCCGGTGATCAGGGCCGCTTTTCCTGCTAAACCGAACAACGCTAGCGCCTGACTAAGTGATGTTCTTGGCGATCTCCAGGATCGCCTGTTCGGTGACATCGACGCACTGATCGAGCTGTTCGCGCGTCGCGGTATAGGCGGGTGCGAATTCGATGGCGGTTCCCTCTTCGCCGCCAAGCACGCCGAGCTCGGCCATGCGGTTGGCGATGGCCTTGACCGTATCGTCCTTGAACGGCGCCTTGCTCGCCTTGTCGGCGGTGAAATCGACGCAGGTCCACATGCCGAGGCCGCGCACATCGCCGACGATGGGGAGCTCACGCAGGCGCTGCATTTGTTCGAGGAAATAGGCGCCATTCTCGGCACCCTTGGTGAGCAAATCCTGCTCCTCCAAAATGGCGATGGTCTCGAGCGCCGCGGCGCAGCCGCCGGGATGGCCGTTATAGGTCTGGACATGGACATATTGCGACAGCGTGTCGTGCACTTCCTCGGAGACCGTCGAGACGCCGAGCGGGAAATAGCCGAACTAGCTCTCCTAAACCATATCAAGATCCACACCCACCAATATGGATTGCAGCAA
>CAYSDJ010000063.1:0-22729 GCA_964429775.1 uncultured Rhizobiaceae bacterium | reverse complement strand
GGTAGCCAAGCGCGCAGATGCGCGCGACCGGCGTTTGAGGGAACGAATCAAAAAGCGATGCCGGGCTCAGGCCTTGGCAATTAAACAGTCATCCGTCAGACATTCGATCGCCGTGAAATCACGGTGGGCGATCCATTCGGGGCGCTGAAATTTGCGGATGTGGTTATCCACATGGCAGGCGCTGATGTAGACGATGGTGCGGCTGAACGGGCTCATATTGCCGGGTGAGCCATGCACCAGATTGCCGTGAAACATCAGCACCGAGCCGGCCTTGCCCAAGGGCGCGACCATGCCCTTTTCCTCGGCCAGAGCGGCAACGGTTTTCTGATCCAGGGTCCACAGCGGGTATGAGGTCGTCGCTTTATCGTGTCCGGCGCCGAGCACGCCGTCCTTGTGGCTCGCTGGAATAAACATCAGCGGACCGTTGAAGGTGGTGACGTCTTCGAGAAAGAGCGCAATGTTAAGCGCGCGCGCATCCGGCATGCCGTCGTCGCGCTGCCAGGTGCCGTAATCCTGGTGCCACTGCCAGACGTCGCCGTCGAAAGCGGCCTTGGCGTTGATCTTGAATTGATGAATATAAACCGCGCCGCCGACGATTTGGCGCACCGGTTCGATCAATCGCGGGTGGCGGCTCAGCCTGGCAAATGGTTCGGAATAGGTTTGCGCGGCAAAGGCGGTACGCGGCGTATCGCCGTCTTTCTCGCGCACCACCTCGTCACGCCGAAGAGCGAAAATGCGCGGCACGTCATCCATCAGCGTTGCGACTTCTTCAGCAGAAAATAAATCCTCCAGGAGGAGCCAACCGTCGCGCTCAAACTGATTTAGTTGGGATGGGGTGAGGTGCATGATTTAAACCATCGCCAGGGCGTAGATTTCGTGCAGATAGCCTTCGAGATAAAGACCGGTGCAGCCGATCGGCGTCCAGGCCGGTCCCCTGCCCTTGCCCCAGATTTCCTCGCCGACTTCCATCACCTGTCGCCATGCGCGCGGGTCCTTGTGGAATGAAGTGATTTCGACCACATCCTCCATGCTGGCGCCATGCTTGGCCAGCACGCCCCGGATCTGGCCGAAGCAATAGCGCGCCTGGGCCGCCGGATCGCCGCGTGCGATGATATTTTGCTCACCGTCGGAGGCAACTTGGCCGGAGATGCCGATTAGCCGGCCCTCTTTCTTTTTCGCCGCCCCGGCGATGCGTTCCTCATACCAATGCACGCTCGGCAGATTGGTAGCGACGCGCGGGCCTTCGCTGAAATCGGCGATGGCACGGTAAGCGCCGACCATGCCGATCTTGTACATGCCGGTCATGGCGATGGCGGTATAGGAGGTTGCCTGGTTGACCGGCAGGTCCGTCACCACCTCGTTGCACCAGCAATTGACCGCGTCATCCATGCCGCGCGCATCCTGGTTGAAGCAGATCATATCGACGATATCATCAATGCTGGCGCCGCCGGCCTTGAGCGTATCGCGCAGGCGATCGTAACAGACACGCGCCTGGGCATAATGATCGCCGGGCGACACCACCTTCCCTGCCGCGTCGGCCGAGACAATCCCTGAAGTGAACAAATAATCGCCCTTGCGGCACGCCGCCGAGGCCGGCAGCTTTTTCATCCAGGCCATGGATTTCGGCGTCACGCACTTTTTCTTGGCCGAACCGAGATGGGCGATGGCGCGGATGCTGACGAGAAACTCTGGCGCGAAAGTGCCGTGCATGCCGAGTGCCGTCCAAGCGGGATAATCCTTTTTGAACACCTGGCGGCCGACATCGAAAACCGCGTCCATATCGCGCACGTCCTTGTGGAATGACATGATATCGACAATGTCATCCAAGGTGCCGCCGGCTTCCTTGAGCAGCGCCTTGATATTGGCGAAGGCATTTCGTGCCTGGGCTTTGACATCGCCAATCGCGTTCGGCTTGAGATTGGCATCGGCGCTCACCTGGCCGGAAATAAACAGGAGATCGCCGGCCCGCACCGCCGAAGCCATCGGGCGCTTGGCGGCCCAGCGGTGGCTCTTGGGCGTGTAATAGATTTTGTCGTCGTTTGTCATGCCGGCCTCCCCTCTCATTTTGCCAAAGAGTCTATCGCATTTCACGCGGCCATAAAGTACCGTTTGCGCTTATCGCGGGAGAGAGGAAATCAAATGAGTGAGCCGAAAACCCTGTTGCAAATGGCCGGCGCGGATTTGACGCCAAATGCGCTGTCCAAATCAGCCCTGGTTTTGATCGATTGCCAAATGGAATATGTCTCGGGCGCCGTGCCGCTGCCCGGTGTGACGGAGGCACTGGAAGAAGCCGGGCACGTGCTCGCCCGTGCCCGTGCCGCGTCGGCGCCAATCATTCACATTGTGCATAAAGGTGCTGCGGGCGGCGTTTTCGATCTCGACGGCGCCGGCGGCCAGATCGCGCCGCAAGTGGCCGAGGGCGACGGCGAAACCAGGATATCCAAAGAACTGCCCAATGCCTTCGCCGGCACAGCGCTTCACGACACGCTTCAGGGCCTCGGAACCAAACAGCTCATATTCGTCGGCTTCATGACCCATATGTGCGTCAGCGCCAGCGTCCGCGCCGCGCTCGATCTCGGCTACCGCTCGACCATTGTCGCCGGCGCCGCAGCGACGCGCGACCTCCCCACCCCCTCCGGCGGCGTCATCGATGCCGCACACCTGCACGAAGCCAGCCTCGCCGCTCTGGCGGACCGGTTCGCGATTGTGGTTGAGGAGGCAAACCAACTGCCGGCATAGGAGGGCGGGTATGTTTTCCCACCTCGGTGCCGAGCCGAACAATAGATATTAGTCATCAGTGCTTATGAAGAATTGGTGCTTCCGGAGGAATGTCGTTGAAGATCGTCAGTGGATCGGCTTTTGAAGGCAAAAATCTTATTGCGCCGGTTCCCGTTGTTCGACTTGTAATTGACTTCGGCGATTTATCCGACCACTCGCCTGCCCGCCTCGGCGGAGGCTTTATCGCACACCTCGTCGAGTTTCTGACTGAGTTGGAAGCCCATGGCGGTGCCGGAAAACGAGGCGAAGATCCATTTGCGGCGGATCTAAGCCAGGATGAATCGCTCCGCCTTGGCCATGTTGTCGTTCGGATCGCGCTCGCCTTGCAGCACGTCGCCGGTGCGGAAGTTTCATACGCCACCGTCGATACCAATCCCGCCGGGGCTTCCGGCCGGCAGGAACTTATTTTTGCCCACTGGGGAGGTGAATTCGGCGTCACCGCCGGCCGCGTCGCCCTGGCTGCCCTCGGACAGTTGTTAAATTTTTCGCATGCCGAGGGCAACGCACAGGCAGCCGATTTTGGCCGAAAAGTGGCATCCCTTATCCGCTTGCAATGGCTCGATATCAGCACAGCGGCGCTGGTTCGTGAGGCAATCAGGCGTGATATCCCGTGGCGCCGGGTCAGTCCCGAAGCGCGCTTCGTCCAGTTTGGCTACGGGTGTTGGCAAGAAACGATCCGCGAAACCGTAACTCAACATTCGTCAAGCAATAGCGCCTGGATGAGTACAAACAAGGCCGTGACAAGCCGCGTTCTGGCTGAGGCCGGGTTGCCAGTGCCGCGCCAGGCCGCGATCAGGATTTCGTCGAATGTCGCCGAGGCGGCGGAACAGGCCGTCGGCATGGCAGATAAAATTGGCTATCCCGTCGTCGTCAAACCCATGAGCGGAAAAGAGGCGCTCGGGATCGGTGTGAATTTGCGCGATGCGGCGGCGTTGCGGAAGGCTGTGGAGGAAGCAGCGAAATTTGAAAACACCATTATTCTCGAATCTTTTGTCACCGGCGACGATCATCGCGTCCTCATCGTTGATGGCAAAATGATCGCTGCCGCGAAACGCATCCCGGCGCATATTGTCGGCGACGGCCGCCAATCGGTCGCTCAATTGGTGGCTGAGGCCAACCGCGACCCACGCCGTGGCAGCGGCTTCGAAAAGATTCTCGTGCGCCTTGAACTCAACACTCAGGCAGAGCGCACGCTATCGGATCAAGGGCTAAACGGGGACAGTGTCGCCGCGGCGGGCCAAACGGTTTATTTGCGCAATACGGCCAATATCGCCACCGGCGGGACGGCGAGTGATGTGACCGACATCGTCCACCCCGACAATAGGCGCGCCGCCGTTCGGGCAGCCCAGGTACTCGGGCTGGGTGTCGCTGGCGTGGATTTTCTGTCCACCGATATCAGCCGCTCCTACCACGAAAACGGCGCCGCGATCTGCGAGGTCAATTCCTCCCCCGGACTGCGGCCACACTGGCTCGGCGACGACAGCCGCGATGTGGTCGGCCCGATAATGGATAGCATCTATCCGCCGGGCGCGCCGAGCCGCGTGCCGATTGCCGCCATCACCGGAACCAACGGTAAAACCACAACAACGCGCATGGTGGCGCGCATTCTCGAGCATGCCGGACATGCGGTGGGGTGCAGCACCAGCGACGGCGTCTATATCCAACGGGAACGGATTGCCGAGGGCGATATGGCCGGCGTCACCGGCGCACGAATGGTCTTGCACAATCCCGAAATCGACATCGCCGTGCTGGAGACGGCGCGCCGGGGAATAATCACGCGCGGCCTTGCGGTCGACTGGTGCGATGTCGGCGCCGTTCTCAATATCGATGACGATCATATCGGCACCGACGGTGTCCGTGATATTGAGGATTTGGCGCGGGTGAAAAGCCTGGTCGCCATGGCGGCACGCAAGCTTGTTGTTCTTAACGCGGATGATCCGCGCTGTGTTGCCATGGCCGGGCGAAGCGCGGCGCAACGCATCTGTTACGTTACCATGGCGCCGGACCATGGCGCGATCGCCAAGCCGCATATTGCGTCCGGCGGCATGGCCGTCAGTCTGCGGCCGGACAAAGCCGATGATCGCGGTTCTTCGATCGAATTTCATAACAACGGCCAAACCACCAAGATTTTGCCGCTATCCGGCTTGCCCACAGCGATGAACGGCAAGGCCATGCACAATGTGCAGAACGCCATGTTCGCGCTGGCAATTGCACATGGTCTCGGCGCATCTTTCGCACATATCCGCGCCGGCCTGGAAGCACTCAGTTGCAGCCATGCGGACACGCCGGGGCGGTTCGATATGTTCACCGGCCTACCGTTTCGGGTTGTTTTGGATTACGCTCACAATGCGCAGGAATTCCGCGCCGTCAGCACGGTCATCAAGCAACTGGAGTGCAAGGGGCGGCGCATCGTGGCTTTTGCCACGCCGGGTAACCGCAGCGATCAACATTTCGCCAACCTGGCCACCGCCGCCGCACAATCCGCTTTCGACCACTATATCTGTTTTCGCCGCAACGATTTGCGTGGTCGCGGCCTGTCCGAAGTGCCGGAACGCCTGCGCGACGGCCTGATTGAGGCCGGCGTTGCGGCAGAATGTATCAGCATCGTTCCGCCGGAAGATGACGCCGTCAACGCCGCGCTCGATATGGCGGCGCCGGATGACATTGTCGCCCTGCTCTATAGCGATCACGACAAGGTTTGGGACATGCTGGGTGCGCGGTCGGCGGATGCGCGATAGCCTCTTCTTCTCTATCTCAATAGAGCGAACAATCGGTTTAAAACGGCAAACAGGGCTGCTATAAGGCGCAAACACTCCCGCCTTGGGAGGCCTTCACCGGATCTGACTGGTAACGAACCAAACTGCTAAATTTGGCCGTGAAATCAAAATTCCACGCAATTTGCCGCCTCGCTGAAAGGCCCTATGACGGCTGATTTCTTGACGGTCATGGCGATTGTCGCCGTTCTTTCCGTCGTCCAGTCGATATTCGGCATGGGCGTGCTGATTTTCGGCACGCCGACGCTGTTGCTGCTCGGCTATGATTTTGTCGCCGCCATCGGCATCCTGGTGCCGGCTTCTTTCGCCATTTCCCTGCTTCAGGTCACAACCGCCGGCAAGGACAGGGTGGCGGTTTCGCACTATCTCTATCTGCTCTGCCTGCCCGGCATTGGCATTGGTCTCTGGGTGATCAAGGGCGATGCGCTCGGTTCCTGGGTCAATTATCTAATCGGCGGGGTTCTGCTCGTCTCGGCTGTTCTCAGACTGTCGGGCCGCGCGCAAGTCTGGCTCGCTGGCGCCTTGAAAAAACATTCGCCGGCCTATCACCTCGTCATGGGCCTGACGCACGGCCTGACCAATCTCGGCGGTGCCCTTCTTGCCATTCTCGCCACCAGCCAGCACAGCGAGAAAAGCGCCATCCGCTACACCGTCGCGCATTACTATTTGGCCTTCGGCGCAATCCAAATCATTCTCATCGCGGCGCTTTTAGGAGAAGCCGAGGCCTTGCTCCACAATCTCCCCATGGCCGGCATCGCCGCCGCCGTCTACCTGCTGATCGGCAACCGCCTGTTCCTGCGCACCGCCAACCCGCTCTATCACAATGGGTTGACGCTGTTTATCTCGGCTTATGGGATTGCGGTGTTGTTGACGAGTTGAGAGCAGAATCATTCCGCAAGCGCTCTGTCATGAAATCAACAAACGCCCGCACCTTTGCAGAAACCATCCTCCCCTCCTGATGAACGATATGAATCGGCATCGGCAGCATTTCGAAATCGGTCAGGATCGCCTGTAATCTGCCGTCGGCGACATAGGGCGCGATTTGGTAGGACAGGAGACGGGAGATTCCCCAGCCCTTTAGGGCGAGCTCGATGACGGCATCGTTGGTGTTCATGGCGATGCGGGAGGGGGCGCGGATGGTGACGGGTTTGCCGTTTTCACGGAATTGCCAGTCGCCGCCGCCGGTGGCGGCGATGGGTTGGATCAGGCGGTGGCTGGCCAGCTCGTCAGGGTGGGTTGGAAGACCGTGTTCTTTTATATAGGCAGGTGAGGCGAAGACCGTGCGGCGGACGGAGCCGACGCGGGTGGCGGTTAGGCTGGAGTCAGGCAGCTCGCCGATACGGATGGCGGCATCCAGGCCCTCGTCGATCAAGTTGACGATGCGGTCGATGAACAGGGTTTGACATGTCACCAAAGGGTAACAATCGAGAAAATCGGCCAAAATCGGGGTGACGAACATGCGGCCGAAGAGCACAGGCGCGGTGAGGCGGAGTTCACCGGCCGGTGACGCATGGCTACCGACAGCCGCCTCCTCTGCTTCCACCAAATCGAGCAATATTTGCTTGCTGTCGGTCAAAAACCTCGTGCCGCTCTCCGTCAAACGGACCGATCGCGTGGTGCGGACAAAGAGACGCGTGCCGAGATGATGCTCGAGCATGGCGACGGCGCGGGTGACGGCCGGCGGTGACATGGCGAGGTCGTGGCTGGCGGCGGCAAAACCGCCGCACTCCGCGACTTTGATGAAGGTTTGGATAGCGTGGAAGCGGTCCATCTTATTATTTCGATTAGTGGAATTATTATTTTAATAATATACATATTCAAACAAATTATGAAACGCACTATTTCCAGGCCAGAGAGCAGACGCTTTAACAGGAGGAGGACACCATGGCCCGGAAATTCACCG
Organism: uncultured Rhizobiaceae bacterium; assembly: GCA_964429775.1. Classification (GTDB taxonomy): domain Bacteria; phylum Pseudomonadota; class Alphaproteobacteria; order UBA828; family UBA828; genus PTKB01. The sequence goes on along the minus strand of CAYSDJ010000063.1, from coordinate 15,274 downwards.
AGATCGCATTCACCCCGGCCGTCAAAGCAGCGCAAACCCGCTATGGCAGCCGCAATGGAACGGAAAAACTGGAGCGCGGCGAAGTTTCCGGCGACAGACTGGGCGAGACTGAAGCGGCATTTATCGCGGCGCGCGACGGCTTCTATCAGGCGACCGTCACGCGAGATGGCTGGCCTTACGTGCAGTTTCGCGGCGGGCGCGCCGGTTTTCTCAAGGTGTTGGACGAGCGCACAATCGCCTACGCCGATTTTCGCGGCAATATGCAGTATCTGAGCGCCGGCAATATTGCCGACAACGACCGCGTGGCGCTCATTCTGATGGATTACGCCAACCGGGCGCGGCTTAAGGTCTGGGCCCGGGCGCGCATTGTTCACCGTGAAGACGAGCCTGAATTGGTTGCCCGCCTTGAAGACCCGACTTACCGGGCGAAGGTCGAACGCGCCGTGGTGATGACCATCGAAGCGTTCGATTGGAACTGCCCGCAGCACATCACGCCGCGCTACACGCAAGGCGAGATCGAGCAATTGGTGGCGCCGCTGCAAAACAGGATCGCCGAGCTTGAAGCCGCCGCTTCAGCGATGTGATATTAAGGCCGCGCCACCCCTACCCTCTCAATTCGGTCCGCAAGCATGAGTGTGAGCGTTATTTTGATCGGCGTGTTCGCCATCTTCATTCCAGCACTTCTGCTGCCGGGGCCGGATTTTATTGCCGTTGTGCGCTCATCGATGACGCGCGGCACACGGGCCGGCCTGTTGACGACCATTGGCGTCTCCATCGGTCTTGGCTTCTATGCCAGCCTCAGTCTCATCGGACTTTCGGCTATCCTGTTGGAATATCAATGGCTTGCCTGGATCGTACGGGTGCTCGGCGGCTGTTATCTCGCCTATCTCGGCATTCGCTTGGTGTTTTTCAAACCGGCGCGCGTCGAAGCCACGCAGGAAGGCGCCAGGCCACGCGGCAACGCGCTCCTGTTCGGCTTTCTGGTGACGCTCACCAATCCGAAAGCGATTGTCCTCTTTACCAGCGTTTTTGCTCCGGCCGTCAGCCAGCAAACGCCGCTCTGGCTGATGGGCCTGATGATCGCCCTGGTCATCGCCAGTTCGCTCGTCTGGTATGGCTGCGTCAGCTATTTCATGTCGTCCGCGCCGGTGCTGCGCCGCTTCAAGAATGCGCAGCATTGGGTCGAACGGGCGGCGGGCGTGTGTTTCATCGCCATCGGCGGGCGTATTCTGGCCGACAGCCGAAACCCGCTAACGCCCTAATGTCGAGCGGAACCCCGTTTCGGGGCTCCGCTCTGTCGTTAATGCGGTTACGCCGCTTTGGGCGCCCGCCTGGCGCGCCCCGGATTGCGGCGGCGCTGGTTGGGCCGGCGTTTGCGTTGTTGACTGCGCTTGCCCGGCGCCGATGCATTGGCAATTTCGGCGGCATGAAACGGCTGATCCTCCAGCACCGGCACGCTTTGACGGATCACTTTTTCGATATTGCGCAAGTAAGCGCGCTCATCGTGATCGCAGAATGAGAGGGCAATGCCGCCGGCACCGGCGCGCGCCGTGCGGCCGATACGGTGGACATAGCTCTCCGGCTCGTTCGGCAGGTCGAAATTGATCACATGGGTGACGCCGTCGACATCGATGCCGCGCGCCGCGATATCGGTCGCGACCAATGCCCGGATACGGCCATTGCGGAAGCTTTTCAGCGCCCGCTGGCGCGCGTTTTGCGCCTTATTGCCGTGAATCGCGTCTGCTTTGACACCGCATTGGTGCAGATGGCGGACGACACGGTCGGCGCCATGCTTGGTGCGGGTGAACACCAGCACCCGGGCGATGTCCCTGTTTTTCAGCAATTCGCCGAGCAGAGAGCGCTTCTTGTCCTTGGCGACGAACAACACATGCTGCTCGACCTTTTCGACCGTGGTCGCCGCCGGCGCCACTTCGACCCTCACCGGATCGTCAAGCAAACTCGCGGCCAGGCCTTCGATCGATTTCGGCATGGTGGCCGAGAACAGCAAGGTCTGGCGCTTATTCGGCAGCGCCGCGGTAATTTTCTTGACGTCGGGAATGAAGCCCATGTCGAGCATGCGGTCGGCTTCGTCGAGGATAAAGGTCTCGATCGAATTGAGGCGCAAATGGCGCTGGTTCATCAGATCGAGCAAGCGTCCCGGCGTTGCCACCAGAATGTGAACGCCCCGGTTCAGTGCCTGGATTTGCGGGCGAATGGAGGCGCCGCCGAAAACAACGGTCGAGCGCAGGTGCATATGTTGACCGTAGCAGCGCACGCTCTCGCCAATCTGGGCGGCCAATTCTCGCGTCGGCGCCAAAATCAGCGCGCGCGGCTGGCGGCTTTTGAGTTTTTCGCCATTTTGCGCCAGACGGTGCAGCAGCGGCAGAGTAAAAGCTGCCGTTTTGCCGGTGCCTGTCTGGGCAACGCCGAGAAGATCGCGCCCCTCGACCAGTGACGGGATGGATTTAAGCTGAATAGGTGTCGGGGTGGTGTAGCCTTCGTCCGTGATGGCGCGAAGGATGGGTTGGGCCAAGTCCAGGCCCGTGAAATCAGTCATCTATTGTTGTTCTTTCTAGAATAAACGTCGCAACTTACACGCCGCGCAGGTGTGCGCGGCGCGTGCAAGCACGATGCAAGCATGTTTCGACGCGGCGCGGCACAGTTTATCCGTGCAGCAAACCCGTCTATCGAAACGCCTACAATATGTCGGAGAAAACTTGGCTGGCGACTGGGTTTTTCAAGAACCTCCGTGCCAGCGAGAGATCGATATTCGACCTGATAAGGAGTGTCGCTGGCGCAGTACTTGCTCTTCCTCGCTGCGAAAGTCAAGGGGGTTGCTTTTTTTCGCCGCGCCGGGCTCAGCGAAAGCGGATAATGGATTTGGCTTATTTGAACAAGCAGAGGCGACTAATTAATTACATTGTGAATTATTTACTTTGTGTATTATGCTTCTGAGTGTAGGGTTACGCGACGTTACTACGTCGTTGTTGCTCTTGAGATTACCCGTTTCGGCGGTTAGCCAGGTTACTTCCTCGACATTGTGAACGTTAATTCTGGAACACCGCACTGGGTGGCGTTCCGCCTATTTATTGTCGTGAAAGGAAAAAGATCATGGCTACAGGTACTGTCAAATGGTTTAACCCGACGAAGGGTTTTGGTTTCATTGAGCCGGAAGATGGCTCGAAGGATGCATTCGTGCATATCAGCGCTGTTGAGCGCTCCGGTCTGCCCGGCCTCAGCGAAGGCCAGCGCGTCACATTCGAATTGGTTTCGGGCCGTGACGGAAAAATGGCGGCCGAGAATCTTACGATTGTCGAGTAACGCTGTTTGATTTGAATGTGGGGCGGTCATTGGCCGCCCCATAATTCATTCTATATGACGAATAAGGCCTCGGCATCGACGACGAGGTATTGTTGCGACGGTTTTTTCAACAAGTGAAAAGAGCGCGATTTGCCACGCAAACCCAACTACAAGTTTGAACGTATGGAGCGCGAGCGCTTAAAGGCCGAAAAAAAGGCGGCGAGGTTGCAGGCACGCGCCGACAAGAAAGCCGCTCTGGCCAGCGCTGGCGAAGCGCCCGAAGAAAATTCCGCCGAGACTCCGACACCAAATGGCGAAACGCCCGAAGATTAAACACGCGTTTCCTCGTCCCCTCTTCGCTTCCCACTTCTTCCACATTCCTAATCGCCTCCTATGGCGTGTTTCACTGCGCCGTGTAGCCGCCGTCGATGACGAGCTCGGCGCCGGTGGTAAAAGCGGATTCGTCGGATACCAGGTGGAGAACGCCATTGGCGATATCGAGCGGCTCGCCGACATGACCGACCGGGTGGAGCTTGCCGAATTCGGCTTTTCCCGTGGCGATATCGCCATGCATGCGGATCGCCGTATCCTCCATCATCGGCGTATGAATGAAAGCGGGATGGATTGAATTAACGCGGATGCCGTCCTCGGCGCATTCAAGCGCCGCGCATTTGGTGAAAAGGCGGACGGCGGCCTTGCTCGCGGTATAGGCGGAAATTGTCGCGGCACCGGTAATACCCAACACCGAAGAAAGGTTAACAATGGCACCACCGCCGCCTCGCCGCATTAATGGTATGGCATGCTTGGTGCCGAGAAATACGCCATCCACATTGACCGCCATGATGTGCTGCCAGTCTTTCAGCTCGGTGTCCTCGATCTTTCCCGACATTGTGATGCCGGCATTGTTGACCAGGATATCGAGCCGTCCATATGTTTCATCGACCGATCTCAAAGCGCTTTGCCAATGGTCTTCCCGTGCGACGTCGAGCGACAGGGCGATTGCTTCTCCTTTTGCTTTCAAAATTTCCGCAGCCACCGCTTGGCAGTTTTCCTTGCTACGTCCGGTAACGGCAACTCGCGCGCCCTCCTCCGCCAGGCGGCACGCCACCGCGCGGCCGATACCGGCGCCGGCGCCGGTAACCAGTGCGATCTTGCCATTGATTCTACCCATATCACCAACCGTCCCAATAAGGTTCGCTGCATGGCGCGGCGCCATATGCTAGCAGTTTATGGCGGCGCCGGAGAAACGCAGTTCGAGCCTTTCCGACTTAGTTGATGGACGCAACCAAAGCCTTGCTTTGCCTACGCGTAAATCCGCGTTAACATCCCGGCGGTAAAACGAACGGAGCGGTTTCGGGATATGAGTGCAGTTCTCGAATTTCTCGAGTTTATCGAGCAGCCGGGCAATCAATCGGTACGGGACTTACTCGACCGGGTTCTGATGAAGGCGCGTGAGATGACCGGCGCCGAGGCCGGCTCCATATTCATTGTGCGCAAATCCGGCAAGCAGGACTGGCTCGTCGCCAACTCGATCCAGAACGACAAGATCAAACTGAGCAAGGCGGATTTCCGCATCCCCATTGTGCCGACCTCGATTGCCGGCTATGTCGCTTCGACCGCCGAGACGGTGCTGATTGACGATCTTTATGCCATTCCAAAAAATGTTCCGTTCGATTTCGACCGGTCTTTTGACAAATCGAGCGGCTACCGCTCGCGCTCGATGCTGGCCTTTCCGCTGACCAATTTTCAGAAAAAAGTGATCGGTGTGGTCCAGCTTATCAACCGCCGCAAGGGTAAAAGGCAAACGCCGGCCGCCTTCGACGATAAGCAGGCGGATCTCATATTGCCGTTCAACCAAATTGTTGGCCGTGTGATAGAACGCGCTGATATGCTTGAACAAATCAATAAACGCAATGCCGACCTCAGAAACAAAAACAAAACGCTTCGCGCGCAGCAATTGCAGATCGAGGAATTGCAGAAAGACACCGAGGAAGCCTTTATGGTGTCGATCCGACTGCTCGCCCGCGCTGCCGAAGTACATGACGAGGATACCGGCAATCACATCATCCGCTGTAATGAATATGCCCTTCTGATGGCCAAGAAGGCGGGCATGCCGGAGGATTTCTGCAAGGAGATTCACCACAGCGCGCAGTTACACGATATTGGCAAGATGAGCGTGAATTCGGCGATTTTGACCAAGCCGGGCCGGCTCGACGATGACGAACGCCATGAGATGAATGAACACACAACTTACGGCTATCAAATCCTGTCGCGCTCAGACCGTTTGCAAATGGCGGCTGAAATTGCCCACGCGCATCATGAGCAGTGGGATGGCTCTGGCTATCCGCGCGGCCTCAAGGGCGAGCAAATTCCGATGTCGGCGCGCATATTGGGGATCGCCGATATTTACGACGCGCTACGCTCCGAGCGCGCCTACAAACCGGCCTTCAGCCACGAAAAAACGTTTCAAATCCTCACCGTCGGCGACGACCGCCTCGACCCGACCAAGCATTTTGACCCCACATTGCTGGCCGTGTTTAAGGAAAATCACGAGGAATTCAATCAGATCCGCAAGCGCCTGGAAGATTAGAGCGCGCTCAGTTCTCTACGGCTTGCGCCAGGTGCAGCACCGCATTTCCAGCCATTAACGGAATACCTTCAGCCTCCGCCTCGGCACTCCTGTCGAGGCGCAAAAGCGCCAGCGCCTGACCCTCAAAGCCGGAACATATTTCACCGCTCTCCTTGCCGTTCGCCATCACCGGCGTGCCGGGCGGCGGCAGAGCGCCATCAACCACGACACGCACCAGCTGGCGTCGCACCAGGCCGCGATATTTGGTCCGCGCCGTCAATTCCTGACCGACATAGCAGCCCTTGCCAAAATCCACCCCGTTCAGTGCTTCAAAACCGAACTCCATCAGGGTCGATTTGCCGACCGTCATATCGTGGCTGCCATCCGGCACACCGGCGGCGATGCGGCTGCGCTGATAGTCCTCTGGCGCACCGGCAGCAATATCATGTGCCGCCATTGCGGCAAAACCCTGGGCGCGCGGCAGAAAAGCGCGTAGCCCCGGCATGGCAGGGCGTGGGTCGCGAAATATAACGCCCTCGCCATCCAATGACGCCGTCGCGCCCGGACCGCCGGCCAGGCCGAACTCAGCCTCGCCGCCCTCGCCGAGCAAGGCGACAACGCGCCAATCCTCGGTTGCGTCGAGCAATTCCACATCGGCGCGCAAACGGTAGGCGCTGAGGCGCTGAGCCAAGTCCATCAGGCGTTCACCTTCACAATCGATCAGAAATGAGCTGTCCCAGCGGACAATGAAAAAATCATGCAGAAACTTACCCTGCGGCGTCAGCAGCGCGGCATAAATCGAGCGTTTTCCGCTCACCAAGGCAACGTCGTTGGAAACCAGACCTTGCAGGAATTCCAGGCCATCAGCACCTCTGATGGCGAGAACGCCGCGGTTCTCCAGTTCGATGTAATTAAGACCCGTCATCCCGCCCAAACTATAGTTGCTTACTGTGTTTTCCAACAGTGAGTTAGGCATTATTTGCGGGCTTGGCAAGGCGCCCGGTCGCGCGGTGCTTGGCAAGCCGCTGGGGGATGGCTATAAGGCCGGACCATGTTGGTTACATTGATCGATGATTCCATACCCTTTAACGGGTTGACGCCGGCCAGCCAGCCCCTCGGCGGGGCGGAAAAGGCGTTCGCCAGCTTACCGGCGGCATTGGCACGGGCCGGCCATACGGTTCGCGTGGTCAACCGCACACCGCACGCCATGGGCATTGACGATGTCAGCTGGGTTAATTGGGACGGCCGTCGGCCGCCGATCACCGAAGTTCTGATCGCCTTTCGCAAACCCCGCCTGCTTGAATTTGTGCGCGCCACCAGCGCGCGCATCCTGTGGCTCACCGGCCCGGCCGATTATCTCGACCGGCCGCAGGTTAAGGATATGCTGGAACGCACCGAGGCGCGCTTGGTGTTTCTCGGCCGCACCCACCAGGACAGCTATACCGGCAGCGGCGAATCCGCTCTGCGCAATATTGCACCCGGCGTGCGCGAGGAATATCGCGACGCCGACGAAATGAAGCCGGCTGAAACGCCGACCGCGATTGTCACCACCCATCCCAAACACGGACTCGACTGGCTGCTCGACGTTTGGACCTCGCGCATCCGCCCCAAGGTTCCCAATGCCGAGCTGCATATTTATTCGGCGGCATTTAAAAAAGCGGATTCGGGCACGACCCTGCCGGATGACCTGAATGAGATTTACCGCAAGGCGCTCGCCGCCGAGCAGGACGGCATCGTCTTTAAGTCTCCTGCCGGAGATCGGGATATGTCGCAAGCCTACCGGCACGCGCGGGTTCATCTTTATCCCGGCTCCGAGCGTGAAATGTATTGTTCCACCCTGGCTGAATCCCAGGCCGTGGGTGTACCTGCCGTGGCGCGCCCAATGGGTGCGGTCAAGGAACGGGTGATCGGCGACAAATCGGCTTTTTTGACCGATATCGACAGCGACTTCGCCGATCATGCGATCCGCATGTTGAGCGATGAGGAGGAATGGACCTCCGCCAGTATCGTGGCGCGGCGTCATGGCCGCTCGAGAAGTTGGGACACAACGGCAAGCGAGTTCGAAACCGTCTTTCGATGAAGGTTCTCTTCATTACCTCGACGCGCATTGGCGACGCGGTACTCTCGACGGCGCTGCTTTCCCACCTGAGAACAAAACATCCTGAAGCTGAATTCACTGTCGCCTGCGGCCCCGCCGCAGCGCCCCTCTTTAGCGAAACACCGCATGTGGCGAAGACCATCGCGCTCGAGAAGCGCCCGGCCAGCTTGCATTGGTTCGATCTCTGGCTTGCCTGCTGCACAAGCTATTGGAGTTTGGTTGTCGATCTGCGCGCTTCCGCCATTTCCTACTTCTTAATGACACGTCGGCGCATGGTGTGGCGCAACAATAGCAGCACCGAGCACCGCCTGGTGTCGCTCGCCGGACTTGCCGGCCTGGGCGAGACGCCGGCGCCGCAATTGTGGACCAGCAAAGCGCAGCGCGACGCGGCGGAGAAGCTGCTTCCCGGCGACGGCCCGGTTTTGGCGCTCGGCCCGACCGCCAATTGGCCCGGCAAGCAATGGCCGGGCCAATACTTCGCTGAACTGGCGCTGAGACTGACAGCGGAGGACGGCATATTGCCGGGTGCCCGGATCGTCGTTCTCGGCGCTGCTTCGGAGCGCGGCGATGCGGCCACAGCGATCGAAGCGCTCCCGGCCGAACGGGTGATTAACCTGGTCGGCAAGCTCGACCTTCTCACAGCCTCCGCCCTGCTGGCGCGCGTTGACTTTTATATCGGCAATGATTCCGGCCTGATGCATATCGCCGCCGCTTCCGGCGCACCGACACTGGGACTGTTCGGGCCGAGCAAGGAGGCGCATTATGCGCCTTGGGGGCCGCACACGGCTGTTGTGCGCACTGCCTTGGATTATGACGAATTGGTCGGTGGACCGGGCTATAACCACCGCACGACGGGGAGCCTGATGGAGAGCCTGAGCGTAGACATGGCGGAAGCCGGGGCGCGCAAGCTATGGGCAAAAATCGCATGAGCGGTACGGCAAAATTGTCGGTGGCGCTGTGCGTGCACAATGAAGCGGCGCAATTGGCTGATTGCCTGGCGACGTTGGAGTTTGCCGACGAGATCGTCGTTGTGCTCGACCGCTGCAGCGATGAGTCCAAAACGGTGGCGGAAAATTTCGGCGCCCGCACTGTCGAAGGCGCGTGGCCGCTGGAGGGGCCGCGGCGGCATGCCGCTATCGATCTCTGTAGCGGCGACTGGATATTAGAGGTCGATGCCGATGAGCGCGCCTCCGAAGCTTTGGGCCGGGAAATTCGCCAGACCATCGAAAGCGCCGCGCCGGGATATTTCCTCGTGCCGTTCGACAATTATATCGGTGATCGTCTGGTGCGGCATGGCTGGGGTGGCTCGTGGGGCGTGATGGCGGCGCCACGCCTGTTTACACCGGGCGCCAAGCGCTGGGGCGATAGCCGCATTCATCCCTCGCTCGTTCTCCAGGGGCCGAAGCGCTGGTTGAAAACGCCGATGAAGCATTATGTCGACCGCGATTTCGCCGACATGATCGACCGCCTTCAACGCTATAGCGATGCCCGTGCCCAGGATCTGCGCGCCAGCGGTGAAAAACTACCGCCGATGATCTGGACGCTGCGCCGCTCAGTGTCGCGCTTTCTCAAATGCTATTTTTCACGCAAGGGCTACCGCGAGGGCCGTTGGGGTTTTGCCATCGCCCTGATGGCGGCGCTCTATCCCCTGCTCTCTCACCTCAAGGCGGAGCTGGATAAGGGCAGTGATGAATAGCTCCGCGAGCCGAACGGGTCTGCGCCTGATGCAGGCAATCGCCGGCGGCGAACATGGCGGCGCCGAGGCGTTCTTTGTCCGCCTCGCGCTGGCGCTCGATCGCGCCGGTGTGGCGCAGCATATCCTTGTGCGGCGCGGCCGGCCCTGGGTCGAGCAGCTGCGCGCCGGCGGCCTGAAACCGGTCGAGTTGCCATTTGGCGGCTGGGCGGATATCACCACGCGCGCTAAATTCGGACGCGAGATCTCAGCCTTTAAGCCGCATGTGGTTCTGACCTGGATGAACCGGGCAAGCCATCTCTGCCCCGACAGCGTGGCCGGGCACCAGTTTACCCATGCCGCGCGCCTCGGCGGTTATTACGACCTTAAATATTATCGCTCCTGCGATCATTTGATCGGCAATACAGAAGACCTTCAGCGCTATATTAAGGACCAGGGTTGGCCGCCAAAGCGCGCCCATTACATTGCCAATTTCGTCTCCGCCGAGACGGCGCCGGCGCTGGCGCGCTCCGAATTTGAGACGCCCGATAATGTGCCGCTTATTCTTGCGCTTGGTCGCCTGCATACCAATAAGGCGTTTGATATTTTATTGAAGGCGCTGGTCGATTTGCCCGAGGCATATGCCTGGATTGGCGGCGAAGGTCCGCTCAAGAACGAACTGCAATCGCAGGCGCAACGCCTCGGCGTTGATAGACGCCTACGCTTTCTCGGCTGGCGTGACGATGTCGCGGCGCTGCTGGCGGCAGCGGATGTTTTCGTTTGTCCTTCGCGTATCGAACCCTTGGGAAATGTGGTGATCGAAGCCTGGGCGCAGGGCACGCCGGTGGTTGCCGCCACAGCCGCCGGACCGGAGAGCCTGATCACACCGGGTGAAACCGGCCTCCTGGTGCCGCTCGAAGACGCCCCCGCCCTGGTGACCTCGATCCGCACCCTAATCGATAACCCGGCTCTGGCGCAGCGTCTGGCGGAAGCAGGCCGCGAGGCCTATGAAGAGAAATTCACCGAAGCGGCAATCGTCCATCGCTATCTTGAATTTTTCGAACAGGTGCGCGCCTGATGTGCGGCATTGCCGGCTTGATGACGCTCGAGGGCGGTGCGCCGGACCGCGCGGCCGTTGAGCGCATGGTCGATAGCCTGGCGCATAGAGGCCCGGATGGCCGCGGCGCCTATCACGCCCAGGATGTCGCCTTCGCCCACAACAGACTGTCGATCATCGATCTCAAAACCGGCGACCAGCCATTCGATGACAATGCCGGTGCGGCGCTGATCGTCAATGGCGAGATTTATAACTATATCGAGCTGCGCGCCGGTCACCCGGAACTAGAATTCGCCACGGCGAGTGATTGCGAAACGGCGCTGCGTCTTTATCCCGCCAAGGGCCTCGATGTGGCGGCGGAACTGCGCGGCATGTATGCCCTGGCGCTGCACGACCGGCGCGAGAACAGCCTTCTGCTAGCGCGCGATCCGTTCGGCATCAAGCCGCTCTATTATGTCGAGTCAAAATCCGGCTTGGCTTTTGCTTCCGAACCGCAGGCGTTAATTGCCGGCGGGTTTGCCGAACCAAGCGATCTCTCCGAGCAAGGCTTGCGCGAATTGCTCAGCATGCAGTTCACCACCGGGCGGGATACGGTCTACCGCGATATTAAGCGCCTGCTACCGGGCGAAACCTTACAGGCGCGCGCCGGGCGTGTTGTCGAGCGGCGCACCATCCCCGCCCTGCCGCTCGAACCCGCAGCGCCATTTTTAAATGAGGCGGATGCACTGTCGACACTCGATGCGGCACTGATGGACAGCGTCCTGGTGCATCAACGCGCCGATGTGCCATATGGCATGTTTCTCTCCGGCGGCATCGACAGCTCGGCCCTACTCTCCGCCATGGCGCAACTCAACGAACGGCCGGTGCGCGCCTTTACCGCCGGATTTACGGAAGGCGCGGCGCATGACGAGCGCGCTCATGCACGCGCCGTCGCCGAAGCCGCCGGCGCCGATCATGTCGAAGTCGAATTTGGCGAGCGGGATTTTTTCTCGTTGCTGCCACGCGTCGCGGCGGCACTCGACGATCCGGTTGCTGACTACGCCACACTGCCGACCTATAAGCTCGGGCAAAAGGCGGCGCAGGATGGCTTGAAAGTGGTGCTGTGCGGCGAAGGCGGCGATGAATTGTTCGCCGGCTATGGCCGCTACCGCAGTGCCACGCGGCCATGGTGGCGCGGTGGTGGCAAGGCGATGCGGGCGCGCTCGGCGTTGGAGCGCCTCGGCCTGCTGCGCGACGCACCGCATGGCTGGCGCGACGGCGTGGCAGCGGCCGAGCATTTGCTGCAGGGTGCGGGCTTGACGCGCTTACAACAGGTGCAGGCGATCGATTGTGCCGAATGGCTACCCAATGATTTGCTGATCAAGCTCGACCGCTGCCTGATGGCGCACAGCGTCGAGGGCCGCACGCCCCTGCTCGATCCCGTAATTGCCAAAGTCGCATTTTCTTTGCCGGACGATCTCAAGGTGCGCGGGCGCACTGGAAAGTGGCTGCTCAGAAAGTGGCTCGACAAAAAAATGCCGGCGGCCAAGGCGTTTGAACCGAAGCGTGGTTTCACCGTGCCGGTCGGCGAATGGATCAGCCGTGAGGGCGCGAAACTCGGACCACTGGTCGCGGCGCAACCCGGTGTCGCGCAAATGTGCCCGCCCGAGCGCGTGCGCGGCATATTTACGCAGGCCGGAAAACACCAAAATTTCGCCGCCTGGATTCTGCTATTCTTCGCCCTCTGGCACCACATCCATGTTCTCGGCCATGCACCTGTTGGCGACGTATTCGATTGTTTGGCGGCTTAAGCGCACCTTCGCGGCGCTGCTGATTATTGCCGGCCTTGGCGCCGGAAATGCCGAAGCCGGGCGCTTGGCCGATTCCACCAGTTCCTATCTCGCCAGCCACGCCGAAGACGCTGTCGCCTGGCAGCCCTGGGACGAACAGTCTCTGACCCTGGCCGAGAACCGCGACAAGCTGATCTTTCTCACGCTTGGTTATGCCGCCTGCCACTGGTGCCATGTGTTGGCGCGCACGACGATGAAGGACGCGCGGGTGATCGAAGCGCTAGACCAGGAATATGTCAGCATCCTGGTTGACCGCGAGGAACGGCCCGACCTCGACAGCCATTTCAGCGACATCATGCTGGCAATGACCGGCCAGAGCGGCTATCCGGCGCTGTTTGTACTTACCCCCGATCGCGTGCCGATTTTCGCCGCCGGCTATCTCGCCGCCGAACCCGAGCATGGCAATCCCGGCCTGCTCGAGGTGCTGCACGGGATTGCCGGCATGTGGCAGGATCAGCGCAGCGCCATCCTCGCCGATGCCGAGAACAACCGCGAATGGCTACGCGAAAATGCAATGCAGGACTTTTCCAGCATTGCGACCGACGACATGGCGGAAATCCGCGGCGATGCCGCCCGGCAATGGACGCACGCCTTCGATCCGCTCTATGGCGGCTTCGGCGACCAACCGAAATTTCTCCGCCCCGATGTGCTAATGTTCCTGCTCGAGCAAGGACAGCGGAACTCAGATTCAGCCCTGCTGGAGAAAGTCTATCTCACGCTCGATAATATGGCGGCGGGCGGGGTGCGCGACCAATTGGGCGGCGCCTTTCACCGCTACGCCGTCGACCGCTTCTGGCAGATCCCGCATTTCGAAATCATGCTCAATGAAACGGCGTGGGTGGCGCTCCTCTATCTGCGCGCCTACCAGATCTCGGCGCTGCCGAACTATGCTGCGGTGGCGCGCGGAATTCTCGACGATTTATCGAGACGATTCCGCCTGGCGGACGGATCGTTCGCGGCCTCTCTCGATGCCGAAAGCAGCGGCCGTGAGGGACTTTATTACACCTGGACAGAAGATGAAATCCGCGCCGTTTTGGGCGAAACACGTGCAGCTGAATTCGGCGCGGCCTATGTCGACACAGCGGCGGGTTTACTGGAAGGACGCAGCATATTGCGCTTGCGCACGCCAATCGACGAGCAGGAATTTGCTGCGGATCGCGTCCAACTGTTGAAAGCACGAAACGGGCGCGAGGCACCAAAGCGCGACGACAAGATGCTGACCGCCTGGAATGCCGTCACTCTGATGGCCTTCGCCGAGGCTTATCAGATTTTTGGCGACGAAAAATACCAAATGGCGGCGGAGCAAATCCTGGCCGCTCTAATGCCCGCCTATCCCGATATCATTGGCTTGGTGCATAGCCGCAGAGGCGTGCGCGAGAGCGCGGCGTTGTTTCTTGAGGATTACGCCTTTCCCGCCCTCGCCCTGCTCAATCTCTATGAGGCGGACTTCGAGGTGACACGGCTGGATGCAGCGCGCTCGCTCATGACGGCGGCGCTCAGAAAATTTCAAACGCAATCCGGCAAGCCATTTCAGGTATCCGCGGGCGAAACGGATATCTCGGCACGTGTAAATCTATTTGAGAATGGCGTGCCCTCGGCCAACGCCGCTGCTCTGGAGGCGCTATACCGGCTGGCATTATTTGGCGCCGGCGAACAGATCGAAAAAGAGGCACAGGCGATAGCTATGAATTTGCAAGGCTATCTGCAACACAACGCGGTTTCCGCCACCGGCCTCCTGCGCGCCCTCGATTTCGCACCGGGCCTGGCGCGTGAAATCGTCATTGTCGGCGATTTGGCGGGCGACGACACAAAAGCTTTGTTGCGGGAAATTCATATGCGCGCTTTGTCGGGTGCGGTCGTCGCCGTTATTTCACCCGATGCCTCCCGGCAAAACACAGTATGGCCACTGCTCGCCGGCCGGCCACTGCTCGCCGATAGCGCCACCGCCTATGTCTGTAGAAATCGTGTATGCAAGCTGCCGGTCGATACCCCCGCTAATTTGTCGGCACAATTGGATCGTCTGTTGTTACGCAATTCAGCAAGTAAGGTCGATTGAAAGTGCCTTATGGTCTACCAAAACACTGCGTCCCATCTATATGATTCGCAATGCGCGTAAAACGCTGAGGATGAAGGGATCACTATAATGAGAAACACAAATTTCAGGACATTTCGATTGTTGGCCTGTTTGATATTCCTATCCGGCACACTCGTATTCTTGCTTGGAAATATTGAATCCGCCGCCGCGACGGACGCCGCAACGCCCGAGCGCATTACCATCGCCTACTGCGAGGATTGTTTACCGTTCCAATATACCGGTGACGATGGCCGGGCCTACGGTACGACTGTCAGCTTCTGGCGTCTGTGGTCTGAAAAAACGGGTATCAAGGTAAATCTCGTTTCCGCGCCATGGAACGAAACACTCGCCATGGTCCGGGATGGCCGCGCCGACGCCCATGCCGGGCTATTTTACAACCAGGACCGTGACGAATATCTCGATTACGGCGCGCCGCTGCACGATATCGATACCCATGCTTTTCTCCACCGGGACCTGCCGCCGATCACGAATTTGAGAGAGCTTACAGCCTATCGCGTCGGGGTGGTGCGGGGAGACTTTGTTGAGAATTACCTCAATCAGCGCCTTGGTGAGGGAAGCGTAATTTCCTATACCACCTATGCCGAAATGATCGACGCCGCGATGTAAAGCCCCCGTCTTATGTACCACTTCCAGATAGAGTTTCGGGCACCGGTG
>CAYSDJ010000062.1:0-23129 GCA_964429775.1 uncultured Rhizobiaceae bacterium | reverse complement strand
TCGCCATGCACAATGCCGTGCCGCAGGGTCTCTCCTCCTGCATCTTCACCAACGATATGCGCGAGGCGGAGCGTTTTCTCTCTTCCGAGGACAGCGATTGCGGCATCGCCAATGTCAATATCGGCCCGAGCGGGGCCGAGATCGGCGGTGCATTCGGCGGCGAGAAGGAAACCGGCGGCGGGCGCGAATCCGGCGGCGAATCATGGAAGGCCTATATGCGCCGCGCCAGCAATACCATCAACTATTCGCCCGACCTGCCGCTGGCCCAGGGCATTAATTTCGGCAGCGGTTGAAAAAAAGCCCTCCCCCAAAAGGGAGAGGGCTTGTCACACGTGCACGCAGGCGAGGGCCTCCGCTAAGCGCCCTGCAGCGTGCCGGCCTCGATAATTTCGATGGCGCGCGCGTCCATTTTCACGGCTGCGTCATATTCGCCAAGAGCATCATAGATTAGGGCCAGATTGATCAGGCTTTTGACCACCTCGGGGTGTTTGGCGCCATACACCTTAACGCGGATATCTAGCGCCCGGCGGTAAAGCGGCTGGGCCTCGGTGTAATTTAATTCGGCTTCATAGAGTGCGGCCAGATTGTCGAGCAATCCGGCAAACGCGGCATCGTCCGTACCGATTTCCTGCTCGGCTATGGCGAGTGCCTCTTTGGCGTAGGGAATGGCCTCTTGAAAACGGCCCTGCTCATAGAGTTTTGAGGAACTCTCCAAAGCTTCTTCGAAACTTGTCGATGTGGCGAGAGCGGGGCTGGAGAAAAGTAAAATGGCGGCGGTGAAAAGAGCGGCAAAGCGTGAGAAATTCATTAGGCGGATCCCGGTCTGTTGGCCCCCGCCCAGACTTTGATCGTATAATATTAGAAGCAAATATTAAATTTTTCGTTAATGCCCCACTCCCCTTCTACCAAAGCCGCTCCGAGGCGATGGCAGCACCCTCGGCCAGAGCCTTTAGCTTGAGGTGGCAGATCTTGGGGTCGACCTTGCCCATGCCAGCAAACGTACCGAAACCGCAATCGACGCCGGCGATCACCCGCTCACGGCCGATGATATCGGCGAATTGCTCGATGCGCTGGGCCACCAGCTCGGGATGTTCGATATAGTTGGAGGTGCTGTCGATCAGGCCGGGAATGAGAACCTTGTCATCGGGCAAACCAACTTCACGCAGCACCGCCCATTCATGGGCATGGCGCGGATTGGCCGCCTCGACCGAGATCGCCGATGGCTTGGCCTTGACGATGATGTCCAAAATCTTCTCGAGGCCGATATCGCAATGATGCGGGCCCTCATAATTGCCCCAGCAAATATGCATGCGCACGGATTCAGCCGGCACATCCGACAAAGCCTCGTTGAGCGCTTCGATATTGTGCTCCGCCTGCTTGAGAAACTCCGCATCGCTCATTTCGCTGAACGAGACGTGGCGCCCCATCGCAAGGTCGGGACAATCGACCTGCAACAAAAACCCGGCGCGCACGACGGCGTTATATTCCTCCTTCATGGCAGCGGCGAGGGCGGCCAGATAGGCATCGTGGCTGGGGTAATAATCATTGCTCTGAAAAATCGCGATGACGCCGGGCGAGGCGGCATTGAGAAAGCCTTCCGCCGCTTCCGCCGCATCGACGGCATCGCGGAAATTCTCCAGATCGGCTTCCAGTTGCAACGTATCGCGCACCGCCACCGGGCCGGTGCAGCGCGCGCGTACGACCCGGCGCGCACCCGCCGCCTGACCCATGCGCACGCGATATTTGGGAAAGCCGTCGAGATCGGCGAAATGGATCGGCGGGCTGTCACCGGAGAAGCCGGTCAAGCGGTCCTTCACATAGGTGGCATAGCCCGGCTTGCTCGCCTCGCCGTCGCTTACAATGTCGATACCGAGCGTCACCTGCTCCGCCACCACATCGCGCACGGCGCGGCGCATGCAGGCATCGAATCCAGCCGCATCGTAGGGCTCGCCGGATTCCTTGGCGACAAGAAAATCCATCACATCGCCCGGGCGCGGCAAGCTGCCGACATGGGTGGTCAATATTCTATCGCTACTATGTTTCATTGCTCGGCCCTTGCCCAAATTGCATCACCAAAGATAGCGCAAGGCGGAGCTCGCCGCCAATCTTCCTGCCACATGAAAATGTTGGGCAATTCGGGATCAGAGCGCCGGGTCGGCGGACGGCAAACCGAGCAGCACCCGGCCGTGATTGGACGCGTTGACGTCCCAATTCTGAGTGATATGGCCGCGCATGCAATTCATGTCGCGCATCGCCCGCGATATGGGATTGCGGTCATAGAGCCCGGCACCGCCGGAGAGCTGAAACAGGAGATCGACCGCTTCGGCCGAAAGCTTGCCAGCCATGCATGCCTTGGCGCGCAGTTCCGTCTTCAGTTCCATCGGTGCAACTTCGCTTTTCTCCGCCACCGCCATGCCGAGATCGCAGCAATTGTGTAGCAACATGCGCGCCATATTGATCGACGTGCGTGCCCCGCCAACCTTGACCTGGGCGGTGGAATAATCGGCGATGCTTTTGCCCGACATTGTGGCGATGCGATCGCGGGCATGTGTCACATAGCCATCGAGAGTGGCCTGCGCCAAACCGAGCGCCGCCGCACTTTGATTGATTGAGAACATCGAAAAGGCCGGCAATTTATATAGCGCCTCCGGGTTGACCGCACAGCCCGGCGCATTACCGCCTCCCTTGGTTTCGTTAATCGCCAATGCCCGATGCGCCGGCACGAAGCAATCTTCGATGGCAACGTCGGCGCTGCCGGTGCCGCGCAGGCCAGCCGTATGCCAAGTGTCGATGATTTCATAGTCGGCACGTGGAACGGCGTGCATCTGCGCCACCGGCTGGTCACCATCCCCTTCGGTGAAAGCGGCGGCGATGAACCAGTCGGCGCCGTAAACGCCGCTCGCGAACGGCCATTGTCCGCTCAGCCGCCAGCCGCCATCGACCTTGCGCGCCTTGCCGCAACCGGGGATCAACACGCCCGCCACCATGGCATCGGGCATATCGGCCCAAACATCGGCCTGGCCCTCTGCCGGCCAATAGCCGAGCAGGCAGTTATGCGAACAATATTGGGTCAAACACCAGCCGGCCGAACAGCAGCCCTGGGATATCGTCTCGACGATATCGACCATGCCGGAAAAATGCCCGCCCACCCCGCCATGAGCCGCAGGCTGCAAGATGCGATGCATATTCGCTGCCCGCATCTCAGCCATCGTCTCGGCGGAGAGGCGGCGCAATTGCTCCGTCTCTTCACTGCGCGCGCGCACCGTCTCGACCAGCGCTTCGGCCCGGGCGAGAAGCTTCGCACGTGTCAGGGTCGTTTCTGCCGCCGCTGGCGTTGCATCATTCATCGCGCGACAGCTTAACGTCTCCGTCGCCGCGCCGCCATGCGCAATCACGCCGCCAACGAGCGTTTCGTAGAACCATTTGAACATTGCGCGCAACAGGCTAGGTTGCGGCATGGAAGTGCGGCAAAAAATGATCGGCGGGCGGGCCCACTACGATATTGTGGAAGCGTACCAGCGCGGCAGCAGGACAGAATACCGCACCGTCGTACCGCTCGGACCAGACCCGGACCCGGAAGTCGCCCTGGCCAATCACCAGGCGGCGCTGATCGACGTCACCCGGGCGCTGACCCGGTTGCAGCCATTGCAAGGCGCTGATCCGGGGATCGCGCGCAAATGCAATAATTTGGAATCCCGCCGCCGTGCCGAACAGGATCGCATCGGCCTTCTGTTGGACGCAATCGAACGTCTCAAGGGCACCGGCGGGGAAGAAGCGCCCGAACTGGACGGTCCCGAATAACGCGCCGGGGCATGCCTACCCCCGGCCGACAAATGGCATTTTCGTCGCCATGATGGTGAGGAACTGGGCGTTGGCGTCGAGCGGCAGGCTGGCCATGTAGAGAATGGCGCGCGACACATTGTCGATATCCATCACCGGCTCGCTGGCGATCTCGCCATTGGCCTGCGCGACACCCTGGGACATGCGCTGTGTCATTTCCGTCGCCGCATTGCCGATATCGATCTGACCGCAGGCGATGTCGTATTTACGCCCGTCGAGAGAGGTGCTTTTGGTAAGGCCCGTAATGGCGTGTTTGGTCGCCGTATAGGGAGCGGAATTGGGTCGCGGCGCGGTGGCCGAAACCGAGCCGTTATTGATGATTCGCCCACCCATCGGCGTCTGGCTCTTCATCATGCGGATCGCTTCCTGGGTGCACAGGAAGGCGCCGGTCAGATTGATATCGACTACCGCCTGCCACTGTTCGACGCTCAACTCCTCCATGCCGATGGCGGGCGCCCCCGTACCGGCATTGTTGAACAGCAAATCGAGGCGGCCGAAGCGCTCCCTGGTGGCGGCGAACAAAGCCGCGACGGACTGCGCATCACCGACATCGGTGGCGACCGCCAGCGCCCGCGCGCCGTCCGCGCCGGCCTCGCCGATCGTCTCTTCCAGGCGCTCCATTCGGCGCCCGGCGAGAACCAGTGAATAACCCTCTCCAAGCAGTGCAAGTGCCGCGTGTTTGCCGATGCCGCTGCCAGCGCCCGTAACCAGGGCAACCTTGTCATTTGAACTCATTGTCCTTCTCTCCTTACCGGCCGGCCAAATTTCCGCCGGCTTGAGTAGCATATGTTGGAATTACTCCGCCAGCCCCGGGCTGCGGCGGCGCATACGCAGCATGACGAACAAGGCGATAAGAACGACGGCGATGAAAGGCAGAGCGATGTAATTCATCGCCTGCCAACCGACCGTCTCATGCAAAACGCCCGAGAGCAGGGCCGCGCAAGCCACCGAGGCGAAAACCAAAAAATCGTTGGCAGCCTGGGTTTTGGCTTTCTCGGCCGGGCTGTAGCTCTCCGTCACAAGCGTTGTTGCGCCGACGAAGAGGAAACACCAGCCGACGCCGAGCGCCATGCCGCCGATCCAGAAATGGGCCAAATTGAGCCCGCCTAAATTAATGGCGACGCAAATCACGATCAACACCGCACCGGCGCTCATGATCGTGGATGTGCCGAAGCGGCGGATCAAATGGCCGGTAAAGAAAGCCGGCGCAAACATGGCGAAGACATGCCATTGGATCACTTGCGCGGTATCGAAAAAGCCATGCCCGGCGCCATGCATGGCAAGCGGCGTCGAGGCCATCAGCAACGACATCAGCATATAGCCGACCATGCCGCCCAGCGCGGCGACGATGAACACCGGCTGGCGCATGATACGGTGCAGCGGCCGCCCGCCGCTCTGGCGCTCTTCTTTACCGGGGCGCGGAATACTGACAAACCGCAAGGTTACCAAGCTCGCGATATAGAGGATGGCGATCATCAGATAAACGCCGGCAAAGACATCGCCCGGCAACAGATCCTTGGAATAGTTGGCCAGCAACGGGCCGAGGGAAGCGATCACACCACCGGCCATGACCAGCGAGATGGCGCGGCTCTTGAACGCATCCTCCGCCGTATCGGCGGCAGCAAAACGGTAATATTGGCCAAAGCTGTTAAACGCGCCGACGAGAAAGCAGGCGACACAAAAGAGGGCGAAATTCGCTTCACGGATCGCCACTATGGCCAAGCCGGCGCCAACCAGGCCGATACAGAGGCCGACCGTAAAGCCGTCGCGCCGGCCGATGCGCTTCATCAAAAACGAAGCCGGCACCGTCACCGCCATCACGGCGATGAATTGCATCGCAAGCGGCAGCGTGGCGAGCGCCTTGTCGGCCGAGAGCTGGTAACCGATCAACGCGGCCGAGGTGACGATCGCCGAGGTCGAGGTCATGAAAAAGGCTTGGCAAAGCGCCAACAGAAGAACGTTGCGCCGGCGCGATGCGCGCGGCATCGCGTCAGCGTTTGCGGCCGAATGCACGTTCAAATGCCAGGCGCTGCTATGCGGCCTTGCCGGCAACTGTTGGCGCCGGAACGAGAGGCGCGAGGGTGTAATCCGCCGCCTTCAGGCCGTCGCAAATGGTGCGCGCCAGATCGACCGCATTGGGGCCGTCACCATGCAGGCAAATGCTGCGCGCCGTCATGGCGACCGGCTTGTCATTGACGCTCAACACTTCACCGCTCTCAAGAAAGCGGGCGAGGCGCTTTTCGGTGTCGGCGAGATCGGCGCCTTCATTGGCGCGCTTGAGAATAAGCCCGCCATCATCGTCATAGGAAAGATCGAAATATAACTCGGGCACCACATCGATGCCCATATCAGCGGCAATGCGCGTCACCGCATGATTTTCCACCGGCGCCGGGTAATAAATCATCGGCTCGGGGCAAATTTCGATCACCGCGCGGGCAAATGCCTCGCCGAGCGCCTCGCTGGCGCTCAGCATCGAGTAAAGCGCGCCATGCGGCTTTACATGGTGCAGCTCCATATCATTCGCCTTGAGGACGGCACTGAGCGCGCCGGTTTGGTAGAGCGTGTCGGCATAAACCTCATCGGGCGACAGCGCCATGGTGCGTCGGCCGAAGCCGAGCAAATCCGCCAGTCCGGGATGGGCGCCAACTGCGACCCCGTGTTGCTTGGCGAGGCGCACGGTTTTCACCATCGTCATGGGATCGCCGGCATGAAAGCCGCAGGCCATGTTCGCGGTGGTAATGTGGGGCATCAACGCTTCATCGGCACCCATATTCCAGTTGCCGAAACTCTCGCCGCAATCGATATTGATGTCGAATGTCCGCGCCATGGCGAATTCTCCCTGAAAATGGGGCAAATTGCTGATTTCGTGATTTGGCCCACAAAGTGCCAAGAAGCCTAGAAATACAGCTTTTTTCAGGTTAACGAAACGTCCGCGATGAATTATTTTTGCTTTATTTGCAAAATATTCGATTCATCTGCTGATATTTTTCTCAAGAGTCTGTATATAACCAGTCCGGCTCGCGTTAGAGCGTTCGGGCCGGGCGAGCCACCCTCACACGATCAAATAAGAGAAGACATATGCCCCCGTCCTACCACAGGAAGCCCAAGCCATCCCGCGAGTACCAAAACAAAAAGCGTAACTGCTTGAAATGCGGTGAAAAATTCACCAGCGAATGGACCGGCGAGCGGATTTGTCCGAAATGCAAGCAGACCACCGAATGGCGCTCGGGCGCCGGTATCTCGGCGGCCTGACGGTAGCTATCTGAGCGCGCGGCTGATCGGCAGTTGCGGCTCAATCGGATATTCGAGCAAATATAATGCTTTCGGCTTTCACTTTCCCGTGCGAGCCGAACAATGTGTGACACGGCCAGGTCCGGGTTACACAAGAATATTAGCAAACAACAAAAGTGCGGCCGCTAGCCCGTGTCTGCGCTAAGCCGTTTGCCGTCCAACGCCCAGGCCGCTTTGTGGATGAGCGGAACCATGCTTTCCTTCGCATTAATGGGGGTTTGCGGGCGAGAGCTAAGTTCTGAATTTAATACATTTCAGACTCTTTTCTGGCGCTCGCTGGTGGGTGGCATTGCCATCCTGCCGATGCTCTTCCATCAGGGCTGGAGCCACACCCGAACCGCCCGCCCGGCGGCACAAATCATCCGCAATCTGTTCAATTTTGCCGGTCAGTATGGCTGGTTTTATGCTATCGGCGTGATTTCCCTGGCGGAAGTCTTCGCGCTTGAATTCACCACCCCGATCTGGACTGCGCTACTCGCCTTTCTCTTTCTCAAGGAACGCCTGACGCCACCGCGCATCGCCGCCATCGCAATCGGCTTTGCCGGCATCTTGTTGATCACCCGGCCAGGTGCCGAAGCAATTCATCCGGCCGGCCTCGCGGTGCTTGGCGCCGCCATCGCCTACGCCGTCTCCTATATCATGGTAAAAAGCCTGACGGCGACGGATTCGCCGCTCACCATCTTGGTTTACATGACCCTGGTGCACGTGCCGATCGCGTTTGTTTTCTCGATCGATGGTTGGGTGTGGCCGAGCGGCGAAAGCTGGATTTGGGTCGTTATTGTCGGGCTGAGCGGCCTCAGCGCCCACTATTGTATGGCGCGCGCCTTCCAAAAAGCCGAAGCAACGCTCGTGGTGCCGCTCGACTTCATGCGCTTGCCCTTGATCGCGGTTGTCGGCTTTCTCGTCTATGACGAAGCGCTCAACCCTTGGGTGTTGGGCGGTGCGGCGCTGGTATTCGCCGCCAATTTTCTCAATATCCGCTTCGCCAAATCAAGCTAGGCCGCCGCGTCGAGGGCTTGTTGGATGGCTGCGAGCGGCGCATTGAGGCCCGCCGCCGCCGCTTCTGCGCGCAGGCGCTCAAGCTCGCGCAGATTGGCATCGCTGTGCTCGCCGCGGCCGGACGCCGCCAAGGCGCGGCCGCGCGCGCACAGAAATTCGGACCAAGGCAATGGCTCTTCCGCCGAATAGGCGGCAAGCGCCGCCGCATAACGCTCAACTTCCGGCCAATTCTTATACTGAAGAGAAACCTCTATGGCGTTGCGATAGAAGGCATAATAGTTGTGCCCGACACAGCCCTCGCTCAACAATTCCTCGCCCCCCGCAAGTGCTTCCAGTGCCGTCTCGCGATCCTCCGAGACCAAGGCCAGAGTGCTCAGCACCCACGGCGCGAGGAAGTTTGCGCCGGTCTGACGCGCCAAATCGAGCGCTTCACGCATCACTTTCACGCTTTCATCGGCGGCCTCTCCCCGGGCAAAGCGAATGCGCGCGATATAGATCAGGAGAAATGGTTTGAAGCGGCTGGCGCCGAGCGAATCCGCCAGCTCGAGGCCGCGATCAATATGTTGGCGGGCGGCGGCGGCGTCGCCACTCTCCACCAAAACGCGCCCGGCGGTCAGGCGGGCCACCATCTCGGCGCGCTGGTGGCCGACGCGTTGCGCTGATTCAATCGCCTCGAGGGCGTCCTCAAGCGCGCCGGCAACCTCATTCAAATAAAACCGTCCCCAGGCCGCCATATACTGGTTGCCGACAGCGATACGGCCCAAGCCCTGCTGGCGGCAGAGGTCCAAACAGCGGCGGAAATAATTCAACGACGAGATCATACGCCCCCGCGAGTAATACGCGTCTCCGAGGCCGCTCAAGGCGCGCGCTTCATCTTCAGGCGAGGCAGCGATCTGCGCTTGCGCAAGAGCCAGCTCATGCTCTTTCAGACAACCGTCGATCTTACCGAGCGGAAAATACAGATTGCCGCGATAATAATGCACTTGAGAAAGTTCGAGATGCAGGCTCTCGGCTTCGGCAATCGCCTGCGCCTGATCCAATGCCTCGAAGGCGTCATCAAATTCATCGGTAACGCGCATGCCGGCGGCGAGACCGATCAGCGCCCGGCAGCGCGCCGGTGCGTTCCCGGCCACTTCCAACGCGGCGCGATAGATGACGGTGGAATCGGCTGCATGGCCGGTCTCGCGCGTGCATTCGCCTTTCAGCATCAGCAGGCGGTGGCTATCATCGGCCGCCTTTGCCTGCTCGAGACCTTGCGCGACCAATTCCAAAGCGCTGTCGAAACGGAACAGCTGGCTTTCGGCACGCGCCGCCTCAAGATAGGCGCTCGCCGCGCGATCGTCTCCGGCGCGGCCGAAATGTTCGGCGTGGAGCAGAGGATCGCGCCCGGAAAACCATTCAGCGGCGGCAACGTGCAGCTCGTTGCGGTGCGAATGCAAGAGAGAGGCATAAACGCTTTCCCAGATCAGCGCATGGGCGAAGAGGAAATTCTCGCCA
Source organism: uncultured Rhizobiaceae bacterium (assembly GCA_964429775.1). Lineage (GTDB taxonomy): Bacteria > Pseudomonadota > Alphaproteobacteria > UBA828 > UBA828 > PTKB01. The sequence continues at coordinate 13,502 of CAYSDJ010000062.1, read as the reverse complement.
CTGGCGCGCACCAGATGGTTTCTTAACCAATGCGGCGCAATCATAATCCGGTGCCTGGAGCAAATGGCGCAGGGTCTCGAGCGAAAATAACTGGCCGAGGACGGCGGCGGCCTGGAGAGCGCGTTTATCCTCCGGCCGAAGCAGATCGACACGCGCCAGAACGATACTTTGCACTGAACCGGGAACTTCTTCCTGATCCTGGCCGATGGCGCTCCTCAGGAGCTGGTCGAGGAACAACGGATTGCCCTCGGCGCGATCCACGCACTCCTGCGCGAAAACCTTGGTGATATCGACAAATTCCTCGGCGATCTGCAGCGCCTCATCGGCGCGCAGCGGCATCAGATCAATTGTCGTAAAGGGCGATGCGCCGGCACGATAGCGCCAATCGGAATCGAGCGGGTCGCCTTCGATACGCGAGCTCATCAACAAAATGATGGGCTGCTCGCCGGCCAAGCGCGCCAACCGCGCAAATTGCTCAACCGTCCGGGCATCGGCCCAATGTAAATCCTCGACGATCAGCATGAGCGGCCGCTTGCGGGCAGCGGCGTAAAAAAGGGCAGCAATGCATTCAAGTTTGCGCAAGGTGCGGTTTTCATTGTCCATGGCGTCATAGACGGCATGCATTTCGGCGCTCTGGGGGATGTCCATAAGATCGTATAGAAACATGCGCTGATCGGCTGCGGCCAAGCCATCCGCGATCGCCTGCTCGACCGCCGCAATGCGCGCCTCGCCTCCGGCCTCAGCCGTGAGACCCAATAGTTCACGCACCAGATCGCCGATCGGCGTGCGCCCCTTGCCGACGCCGAAATCGAGAATTAATCCGCGATAACAACTCAGACCGGCGGCCTCGGCCAGGCTGGAAAACTTCTCCACCAGACGGCTCTTGCCGATACCGCCCTCGCCGCGCACATAGACGACCTGCCCGACCGCACTTTCGGCCAATGAATCGAGAACGCCTTGAAATTGCCGCAGCTCGGCCCGGCGGCCGACAAAAACCGATGTGTCGCCGCCGCCGTCTCCACCCAAGCTGACCACGCGCCACAAATGCACCGGCTGCGCCAGGCCGCGCACCTCGGCCTCGCCCAGGTCGTCAAGCTCGGCGCCGCGCGGCAAGGCATTGCGCACGGCCGGTGAAATCAGGGTTTCCCCTTCGCCGGCCCGCGCCATCAGGCGCGCAGCCAAATTCACCGAATCGCCGAGCACCGTATATTCGCTGTGGCTACGGCTGCCCAGGCCGCTCGCCATCACCTGGCCGCTGGCAATACCGACATGAACCTGAAGCGCCAGTTTCATCTCGGCGCTCAGGCCGGCCATGGCGTCATGAATGGCGAGCGCGGCACCAACCGCGCGCTCCGGGTCGTTGCCATGAGCAATAGGCGCGCCGAACAAGGCCATGACGGCATCGCCCATATGCTTGTCGATGGAGCCGCCAAAGGAATCGACTATGCCGTCCACAACCTCAAAAAAGCGGCTGAGGATGCGGTGGGTTTCCTCCGGGTCGCGCTCACTGCTGAGCTTGGTGAAGCCGGCGAGGTCGGCAAACAGGATAGTGACCTGGCGGCGCTCCCCTTGCGCTGAATTTCCCGGCTCGGGCGGGGCAACCGGCTGCGCCTTCGTTGGCGCCTCAATCTTTAAGGCAGCGCCGCAACCGCCACAATATTCATCGCCGGGTTCGTTGGCGAAGCCACACGCGGCACAGACAATTTCGAGCGGCGCGCCGCATTTGGCGCAAAAGCGCCGGCCGGCCTTGTTGTCCGCCCCGCATTTACCGCACTCCATTGCCGCTCCCTATCTTCGCGCGCCGAAACCGCGCAGTCATTTGCAGGCTTTGCGGGCTGAATCGCGCCTTTGTCTGTACATAGATATCTTGCGCCCGGGCGCACTGCAAGAAGGCACTGACGGGCCATAATTAAGCCAGCGAATCGGCAATTTGGGCTAATCCCAATTAAAGTGTTTTACGCCCACCGGATGCGTCATCGCATTTTGAACAAAGTCAAATTGGCGTCAGCGCCAGGCCGCTGGAATAAGAGGAATCAAAATTTTCACACACCATTAACCCATTGATTTTCATAAGGTATATGGCGAATTATTGGACCGGACAACTTCCAGTAAAATTGCCCCCCGGCAGTATCTAAGAAATAATTTCTGGACATCGAAAATAATGGCCCGCACAATTTAGATGTGCGCGAGAATAAGGTTAAATAAACCTATTCAGCGGAAAGCTGTAATCTTGTGCGCACTGGGTAGGATCAGGGGAGGCTCACATGGGTGACGGCTTATCAGCCCTAACGACCGTATTCACCGAGACCTATTATTGGATCACGGTGGTCATGATGTTCCTAATTCATGCTGGGTTCTGTACCTACGAGGTGGGTGCATCGCGGCGTAAAAATGTCCTTCATACGCTGATGAAAAACACCATGCTGATACCGCTGGTGACGGTGACATTTTATCTCTTCGGCTGGTGGATATATTTCGCCCTACCTAATGTGCCGTTCGCCTCCGGCGGATTCTCCGACGCGCCGTGGGCCGTGCCGTGGGCCGCGGAAATGGGCCCCAACATGCAGGACCATATCTTCGGTGTGTTCTGGGCGGCCTTCCTGCTGTTCTCATGGACCTCGGCATCGATCGTCTCCGGCGCGGTGATCGAGCGTATCAAAACCGGCGCATTCCTTGTTTTCGCCGTTCTCATTGGTTCGGTCACCTGGATTCTCGACGCGGCCTGGGGCTGGCACCCGGGCGGCTGGATGGTTCAGATTCTTGGCTATCACGATGCCTACGCTTCCGGTGTGGTTCACGCCATCGCCGGCGGCTCGGCGCTCGCCATTGTTTGGGTGCTCGGCCCGCGCATCGGCAAATTTGGGCCGAACGGTGAAGTACGCACGATCAAGCCACACAATCCGTGGCTCGTTACGGTCGGGCTGTTCCTCATCTTTACCGGCTTCTGGGGCTTTTATGCGGCGTGTAACGTGCCGATCCTCGACTTCTCTGGTGACGGCACCTTATTCACGGCGACCAATATCTACTTAATGCCGACAACGCTCTCCGGCATTACCTTGAATTTCCTGCTCTCCTTCTCGGGCGGACTGATGGCCGCCTATCTGGTCAGCAGGGGCAACCCGTTCTGGACCTATTCGGGCGGTCTGGGCGGCATTATTGCTGCCTCGGCAGGCAACGATTTGTACCATCCGATCCAGGCTTTCGTGATCGGCGGTGTCGGCGTTGTCTTCATGTATATCGTTCATCACTGGGTCGAGAAGCGCTTCAAGGTCGACGATGCGGTCGGCGCCATCGCGGTACATGGCTATGCCGGCTTCTTCGGTGTGGTCGCGGCAGGCTTCATGCTCTGGGGTTATCCCGCAGGCGATCCGATGTATGGCGACTACAGCGCGCGCGAAACCTCAATCGGCATGTTCGATACCGATGGCGGCAAACCGATGATCAACCCGCTCGGCAACTTCATCGGCGCGATCATCATGTTCTGGGTGTTGGGCTTCATACCGTGTTACATCGTCGCCCGCATACTCAAGGCATTCAATATGCTGCGTGTGCCGGAGAAGGTGGAACTTGCGGGCCTCGATACGCATGATTTGGGAGACGCCTACCCCTATCACGCACCTCAGGAAACCGAGTTCGAATCGATCGAACGCACCTACGCCAAGGATTAAGGGGGAAACACAATGTCTACAGGATTAAACTCTTTCGATAATCCCCAGGATATTGGGGCGCTCTATCCCGGCGAAGGCATCGAATGGTTGATGGTCATCGTTCTCTTTGCCCTCTGGCTGCTCTGGCATCTCTTCCAGATATCGGCGGAGGAAAAGGAGTATCGGGAGGCGCTCAAGCTCTATGAGCAGGTCGGTATGAAACGCGCCATGCACCATTCGACAGGGGAAGTTGCGCGCGAAGACGAAGTTCATATCGGCGACGCCTAGGCAGTCCGCCCGCAATCGGGCGGATTCGCGACAAAATATCCCGGCCCGCTTTTCCTTTAAGGAGAGGCGGGCCTTCTTCTTGTCCACATCAACAGCAATCAGCTACTAAAGCCGAGCGCGCGTTCCGCCTCCATACGGCGGTTGTCGACAAATTGTTGGTGGCACGGACCGATGTGGACCCAAACGGGCTCGCCATCGCTGTTTGACAATCCAAGGGGAATATAATTGGTGGTCAACGGGCCACCACAAGCCTCGCATTTATTCCGCCCGCCCGTATTCGGGCTATATTCCGCGCGTACCGCCATGGCGTCCTACAACAATGTCGTCGATGCTCTGCTATTGGAAAACGATGTCAATGTTCTTGCGCAACAACTATCAGTCGTCTCGAGGGCCATTGGCCAAGTCGGCGACATACGGCGAGAAACGAACGCACTGAAAAGTTCCTCCAACAAGATCAAGGAATATTACACATCCACCATCGCCAGCCTGCTCGCGCTTATGGACGAGTTGGTAAATTTTGCATCGGACATTTCCGTCTATCGGTCTGCCGCCGCCTATATCGAGATCGTATATGCCAAGGAAAAAGCAGGCCAAGAGCGCGCCATGGGCGCAATTTGGTTTAGTAGCGGCGCATTTGATCCGGATTTCCACATTCGCTTCATCGAGTTGAGCATGTCGCAATCCGATCGTATATCGCGCTTTCGCGAGCATGCCTCCGCCGAGCAAATGACATATTTGACGAATATTTTGACGGGTGACTCTGTCAAGGAAGTTACGCGGCTGCGCCAGATCGCAATTGACAGTTCCCGGGCCGACCATATCGACGGCATCGATGCCGACCACTGGTTCGACGTGACAACGGAGCGCATCGACCTTCTCAAGACTCTGGAAGACAGATTGGCCGCAGACCTCCACCGCCAAACTGCGGAAACGGGTAGCGAAGCTAGAAACGACTTCCTGACAATGAGCGTATTGACGATCATCCTCCTGGCGATAACCGTGCTGTGGGTTATGTACTTGGTGCGCGCCATAAACCGCCCAATCACTGCCATGACCGACGCCATGACCCGGCTTTCCGGGGGCGACGAAAACACACACATCGATGGCCTCGGCCAAAGTGACGAGATCGGCAAAATGGCGCGGGCACTTGACCAGTTCAAACAAAATGTCATCGCACTGCGGCAAAACGAAGCCGCGCTTACGGCGCTCCGCGACGACTTGGAGGAGCGTGTCCGACAACGCACTGAAGACCTCGGTACCGCGCTTGAAGCGGCGCGCGATGCGAACAACGCCAAATCGGGCTTCCTCGCCACGATTAGCCACGAAATCCGCACACCGATGAACGGCATCCTCGGCATGTGCGGTTTGCTGCTCGATTCACCACTCGAACCGGAACAGAAGAAATTAGCCTCAGCGGCACACGAATCAGCCAAGACGCTGTTGATCATCATCAATGATATTCTTGACCTTTCCAAAGCCGAGGCCGGCCGAATTGAATTGGAACCGATCGATTTCTCGATCAAAACAACGATCCGTGACATCGTGTCGATGCAGGATTTGGGCGCATCCGGCAAGGGTATACTTCTAACGTCACAGTTCTCGGAAGACTTCCCGCCCTGGGTCGTTGGCGATCCTACGCGTTTTAGTCAAATCATGTTTAACCTCATTGGCAACGCCATCAAGTTCACTGAAAAAGGCAGTGTAACAGTTGAGGCGAGCCATCAATATTTGGAAGCCGGTCATGTTGAGATCCGCGTGGCGGTGCGCGATACCGGCATTGGCATCGCCAAAGAAATACAGGAAAAACTCTTCTCGCGATTTACCCAGGCGGACAACAGCACCTCACGCCTCTACGGCGGAACGGGATTGGGCCTTGCCATCTGCAAGCAATTGGTCGAGCTGATGGACGGGGAGATCGGCGTCGACAGCATGCCGGGCCTGGGCAGTTCATTCTGGTTTACGATCCCCTGCCCCGTCGGTGAAGCGGTTGGACGGGCCGGAGAGAACCCTGAAGCCGAGCTGGCCGAGCTGAGCGAAACACTGCGCGTGCTCGTGGCGGAAGATAATGCCGTCAATCAATTGTTTGTTCGGACCCTGCTTGAAAAGGCCGGGCACATTGTGGACATCGCGGATAATGGCGTCGAAGCTTTAGCGGCTGTTCAGCGGACGGAATTCGATATTGTCCTGATGGATATGCAAATGCCGAAAATGGACGGCCTTGAGGCAACCCGGCATATCCGCGCCTTGCCTGCGCCACTGTCGGAGATTCCGATTCTCGCATTGACCGCCAACGCCTCGGACGAACAGCAGCAAGCGTGCATCGATGACGGCATGGACGGATTTCTCGGTAAACCGGTGGACCGGGAAAAATTGTTCGCGGCCCTTGCCTATTTCGCGGATGGATATTCGGATCGCAATCTGAGCGCCGCCATAGAGCCGGCGAATGATGTGACGGAAGATAGCGCGAACCTTTCTCCGCAAGAATCGCCGAACGCCATCGAGGTAACGGACTCAAATATTATCCCCATTTTCGACGAGGAGCGGCTTGCCGAACTGCGCGCTTCCCTCCCCATTGAGAGCCTCGCCAACATGCTGGCGCAAATACCCGACGAGGGCGTGAAAACCATCAATCAGATAAAACAGGCGATCAGCATTGGCGATCTCGAAGCAGCGCGCCGCGCCGCGCACGCACTGGCCGGCGTGGCCGGCAACTTCGCCGCCGCGAAACTGGAAAAATCCGCGCGTGAAATCGAGGCCGAGGCAAGCTCGGAAAACGATATAGAATCCAGAGTGCCCGAGCTGGAAAACGTGCTAAGGCAAACCGAGGAATATTTGGCAGAGCTGTCATAAGAGCGCCACCCGCAATCCAAGCCGCACAAAGCCGCCGCTTCCCCGAATAGACTTCCGACTCTTCTCCACTTAGACTTCGCGCCGCGCAGGGGTCGCCCATCTGGCGACAGGGCCAAAGGGATAACGGATTATGCAGATTGAGGAATTTTTTGATCGTGGCAACATGATCGACCTCAGTTTTTTCAATTTCAGCAATGCGATCACGGCGGCCTATTTCGCTGATGCGGAACTTCGTATTCTCAAGGTGAATAAGAATTTCCGCTCTTTTTTTCCGGTGCTTGGAAACGTCTCGAACGCCTATTTTCCGGACGTGCTGGAGCAACTCGGCGTGGCGCATGAAGATATCCGCTCCTTCTCGGACAAATTGGAGAAGGATGGCCGCGTTCTCATTCCGCAAATTTCGCTTGTGATAGAGGGTGAAGAACGAATTTTTTCGCTCCTCTCGACACGCACCACCGACAGTAATTTTTCCTACCTCAACGGCGTGCAGGGCCAATTTGTCGACCGCACCACCGAATTTGAGCTTAGGCGGGAGCGCGAGCGATTGCTGGAGGACAAACTGCGCGATAGCGAGATCATTGCCGAAAAAACAAAACAGTTGGAAAATCTCGCCAACCGGCTGGCGAAATATCTCTCGCCGCAAATCTATAACTCCATCTTCACCGACACGGCGGAAAATAAAGACAGTTTCGCGCGTAAAAATCTGACCATCTTTTTTTCGGATATTGTCGGCTTTACCGATATCAGCGATGGCATGGAGCCCGAACGGCTGGCCTTTCTGATCAATACATATCTCAGCGAAATGTCGAACATCGCCATTGAGTTCGGCGGCACCATCGATAAATTCATCGGCGATGCCATTCTGATTTTTTTCGGCGATCCGGAAACGGAAGGCGATCAGGAAGACGCCATCAAGTGCACCAGGATGGCGATTCGCATGCGTGAGCGCACCGAAGAGCTGCAAAAGACATGGCAGGCGCAAGGCATTTCAAAGCCGCTCCGCGTGCGCATGGGAATCAATACCGGATTTTGCACGGTCGGTAATTTCGGCTCCGACCACCGCCTCGAATACACCGTTCTCGGAAGTCCCGTGAATCTCGCCGCCCGCCTCGAAGCGGCGGCGGAAGCCGACACGATCCTTATTTCTGAATCGACCCGCCTGCTCATTGGCGATATCGCCGAATGTACTTATGTGCAGGAAATAACGCCAAAAGGCTTCGTCCGCCCGGTTCCCGTTTACAGATTGGACGGTCTGACTGGCTCTGCGGCACGCGGCGTACCGATGAAACATGTCGGCGAACATGTCGAAGTCAATATTGCCGACAGCCGCAATATCCGTGAAGCAATCGCCGAGCTAAAACGAATTCAGGAAGAGTTCGAGCAGAAATTGAGCGCGGCCGATTAACCCCATCCTCATGCCGGCAAACGTGTCAGATAGACGTTGATCTGGTCGTCATTGGTCGGCGCATGCGAAACGATATAGGACGCGCCTTCGGCCTTGAAAAACACGGTGCCGCTATTGCCCGGACCTTCCTTGGCAACAATTTCAGCCCAAATTTGCTCGCCCAAAATCTTTTGGGCGGAATCAACTTCATACTGATCGAACAATTGCTGCGTCGCCGCACCTAATTCAACGATTTTTCCGTCCCGTGCCACGCGGAACACCGGGTCCGGTTTACGGTCGGGAAAATCCGCCACCGATTCGAAACGGCGGGTCTTGTAACGCGTAGCGACCGATGAATAGACGCCGACGCAAACCGGGAACGCATAGGCTAAGAAGATCGAAAATACAACGAGGCCGGGACGCTCACCAAATTCGACAGCAAACAATTCGAATGGATTGCCAAGGCCACGAAACCAAGGCACCAATATCTGGCCGTATACATTGATTAGCGTACCGACGACCGCGGCGACAACATATGTCGAGCGGTCTTTAATTTTTCCGATAACCAATCGACGGATTAGGCGAAAATCCATTCGACCAACCTCACAAGCAGTTGCGAATCCCCGTCCAGCGCGGACTTAACTGCTTATTACATTGGCGCAGTTTGTTTTGAAATACAAATTGGAGTGATCAGGATTGTGAGCGAGCCGTAAACGGATCAAGGTTTTCAAGAAATCCGAGTTCCTGAAACTCAACCTCGATGGCGATGCCGCCTGCCGTCTGATCAAATTCCGGCTTGCTGGCCGGACCCTTCGCCCGCACCCATTGCCGTGTTTGAGAATGCGCTTCGGCGATTTCTGCGGGGCGCAATTCCCGCGCGACATGTTCGCGGTTGGCGACAGCCTGGTTATGTTCCCAGCCCGGCGGCAAATTGGCCACCGCCAGATTGAGCCACTTATAGGCGGTGACGAGATCACGCGAAGCGCCGTCGGCCATGGCATACATATAGCCAAGGTGATGCTGCGCCGATGCATTGTCCCGCGCCGCCGCCTCGCCATACCATTTGAGCGCTGCTTCGGGATCGGGCGCGCCGTTCAGGCCCATGCGATAGGCCGAGGCGAGCTTGAATTGTGCCATGGCATCGCCATTCTCCGCCTTTTGCCGCCACATTTTCATTGCCATCGCCTGCGGATCACCGTCGCCGGTATAGCCTGAGACATCGCGCAATACTGCGCCGTGGCCAACCGAAAGCGCCAGACGCGGCGCGCGCGCATCCTCGGCAAATTGGGTGGAATCCGGCGCATCAAGCGCCATAACATCGTCCCAAAGGGAGGCAAAGAAGTCATTTTCAGAAGAAGTACAGCCCGTTACTGCAATCAGTAGAGCGGATGAAATAATTACTGTTCTAATATTTCTCATGGCTACTTCTCCTACATTCCGATGTGGCGAGGTTTGTATCGACCATGAAAAAATCATTACATATTTATTAACCACGTTCTGTGAACGCCATCACAATTAGTTGCGCGTGGACAACCAATTCTTGTAATCGCATTATTGCTTCTTCTCGGCCTCCCAGGCGGCGACAAGGGCGCGGCGATCCATTTTACCGCGCGCGGTCTTTGGCAGTGCAGCCATGACGACAATCTGCTGCGGCACCTTCGCCTCGGCCAATCTGGCGCGGCAATGGGCGAGAACGTCTTCGCGTGAAAGCTCAATACCGGGCTTCAACGCAAGGAAAACCACTATCGCTTCGCCGTGAATGTCATCCGGCACACCGATTGTGGCGGCCTCGGCCACGCCCGCCAGTTCCAGTACAATATTATCGATCTCGCGCGGCGAGATATTGATGCCGCCGCGAATGATGATTTCCTTGCTGCGCCCGGTGAGGAAGAGATAGCCGTCGTCATCCAAATATCCGAGATCGCCGGTTTGGATGCGGCCGGTGGCGTGCGTGTAAAGCGACCCATCAGCCCTGAGGTAACGATATACCGCATCTTTGCCGCGCTCGACTTCGACCGCACCGGCCTCGCCCACCGGCAGGGAGGCGCCGTCGGCATCGACAATGCGCAAGGTTTGATTGGCAAGCGGCCTGCCGACACTGCCGAAACGCCGGCTCAACTCATCGCAACCGGTAATCCAATTGATCTCGCTGGCGCCAAACCCTTGCGCAATCGGAATATGGTAGCGCGCCTCAAAGGCGGACCAATCCTTGCGCAAGAGTGGCGCCGAGCTAGAGAAAATATAACGCAAATGCGGCAGGTCCGCGCCGGTGATGACGTGCGGGCGGTTATTGAGCATGTTGAGGGTGGTCGGGTTGCCCGCCGCAATCGTGGCGCGGTATTTGGCCAGCCAATCGAAATAACGGCTGTGCGAAAATTTACGCGCCAATAAAAGCGTTGCGCCAACCGAGAGCGGTGCGAGCGCGCTCAAGACCTGCGCCGAGACCCAATTGAAAGAGCGGAAATCGAGCACGCGGTCCGCCGCCGTTATGCCGAACGCTGCCGCCGTCGGCGCCACATTGGCGGTGAACTCGCCATGCCCGCAGACAATGCCCTTGGGTGTCGATTCCGTGCCGGAGGTATAGAAAATTGAAGCGATATCGCCGGGCCCGTTTACCGGTAGAATCATGCCGTCCGCGGGCAAATCTGTAATTCCAGCGAAAAATCCCCCGCCCTCTGAATCACGCCACTTGCCGAGAGCATGCCACTCACCGCCGCTCTCTTCGGCCAGGCTCTCAACCCCGAGGCCTTCCTCATAGAGCAACAACCGCGCACCAACGGCGCGCAGGATGTCGCTGAAATGGGCGCGGTTCATCTCGACATTGATGGTACAAATGGTGGCACCATAAGCAAGCACAGCGATATAAACGGCCAGATGCTCAAGCGAATTACCGGCCAGCAGCGCCACCCGGTCATTGGCTTTGAAATCATGAGCGGCGAGATAATGCGCGATTTGGCGCGACAGGCGAAACATCTCGCCATGGCTGATCGATTTGCCCTGGTCGATGCTCTCAATAAATATTTTTTCGGGGAAGCGGCGGTTGTTCGCCTCAAGCCAGGCAAGAAAACCCTCCCCCGCTCCGTCCTCCGCCATGTTCTTGCTGTTCATGAAATGCAGCCTACTATCTGCACAAGTGGACAGCCAAGTCATCCGAACCCGAGTTGAAAAATGAAAAGCGTACTTGTTCTCCAGCACACGGAAGCGGAGTTTCTCGGCCTGATCGAGGATCATCTCGAGAGCCGCAATATCGGCTTTCGCTATGTCCGCCCGTTCGCCAACCGGGGCTGGGTGCCGCCCAAGGCTCAAGACCAGGACGCGCTGATCCTGTTGGGTGCCGGGCCGTGGGGGACGCTGAGCGAGCCCGTGCTGCCGAGCCTCAAGCGCGAGCTAAAATTGGCGCGGCAATTCCTCGAATCGGGCCGCCCGGTGATCGGCTTAGGTGCCGGAGCGCAAATCCTCGCTCTTGCTGCCGGCGGAGGCGTCGAGGCAAATGATTTATGTTTTCGCGTCGCCACCGCGCACCGCACCAGCGATTCCGCACTCAATGGGTTCCTGCCCGATAGCTTTCCAGAGATCGTCTATATGCGCGACCGCCCGGTGCCACCGGCCGGCGCAACCGTGCTGGCCGAGAACGCAGACGGCCATGCCGCGATCTTTCAAATTGGCGCGAACAGCTTGGGTTTTTACGGCCATCCCGGCATCAAATCGGCGATGATCGAGGATTTGGTGATGGAATTCGAAGACAGCCCCGACAATGTCGCCGAGGGTCTCGCGGCGCTGCGTGCCGTGCAGCCCGAGAGCGCCGCCGCGCTCAGCCAGATCATGATCGGCGTCATACAAATCACCGGCCTGATGCGCCCGGAAGGCGGACAAATTCCAGAGGCCGCAAGTTAACCTTAGATATTCGTTGCGGCAGGGCTATTTCCCATTATATACGTGTAGAATACAGCGCAAAGGGAACAGACGAAATCATGGCCGAAAAACTTGTCATCATCATGGTCAACACCGACCCCCGTAACGGCGAGGAGTTGGGCGCTCCGTTTTTTCAGGCCACCGTGGCGGCCGCCATGGATTATGAGGTCGAGGTGATTTGCACCGCGACTTCCGGCCAGCTCATGAAAAAGGGCGTGGCGGAAAACCTGACCGTCAAGGAAGGCTCACCGAAAAACGTCTACGAATTTATTCAGGACGCCCATGGCGCGGGGGTGAAGTTTTTTTGCTGTTCACCCAACCTCGACCTCTTTGATATGAGCGAGGATGACCTAATTCCTGAGTGCGAGGGCATTGTCGGCGGCGCCTATGTGATCGAACAGGTCATGGAAGACGACGAGACACGGGTTCTCACCTATTAAGCGAGAGAAAGCGCTTCGATGACCCAGGCCTCAGCCGCGATCGGCGACCCGTTATCCGAAACTCCCGCCGTAGCGCGCGAGGAACTGGAAGCTGTCTTTGCCGATATCCAATCGCATCCGCTCTACGACCATGAGCTTAACGGCTGCCTCAATTGCGGCATCTGTACCGCAACCTGCCCGTCCGCGCATTATTACGATTATTCGCCGCGCGAGATCGTGCAATTGCTGTGGACCGAAAACCTCGAAGGCATCCATGATGCCATGCAGGAAAAAATCTGGGCCTGCGCCCAATGCTATACCTGCGCCGCGCGCTGCCCGTTCGGCAATTCGCCGGGCGGCTTGGTGATGATCATGCGCGAGGCGGCAATCAAACACGGCATGGAATCGGCCAAGGAAGTATTGCGCCCCTTCTCGCGCGTCATGTTGAAAGTCATCTCGACCGGCAATCAGCTCGCGCCCAACATGATCAACGCCGAGCATTTCCCCGATTGGGGGCCGCATATCAGCAAGGTCGATGCGCCCTTGACGGTGCTCCGAAAGGCGATTCCGATGCCGACCCTGCACACCTTGGAGACAGCCTGGGAGGTCAACCTCAAGACCTCGCTCGAGCTTTATGTGATTTGGGAAGAATCTGGCGTTCTCGACCAGTTGGAGACCATGGACGAAAACCTCTTCGACGTGATCACCGACATCATGGAAGAGAAACGCGACGATTATGACGATTGGCTCGAAGACCAGGAAGACGACGACGAAGACGACGATTGAGCGAAGGGGTTGGAGGAGAAAATGGACGATAACCAGAGCGACCAGGAACGCTTCACCGGACATGGCGCGGAGTGGCGCAATGCCGGACTGAACGAGGATCAGGCCAATGCCGCCACCTCTTGGGTCGAAGCTAAAGTCGACCGCCGCGCCATGATGGTCAACAAGGAGCGCGTCGAGGATGTGCGCGACATCATGTGGCAGCTCGAAAAGGACGGC
>CAYSDJ010000061.1:0-23226 GCA_964429775.1 uncultured Rhizobiaceae bacterium | reverse complement strand
CGAAGAGCGAGCGTTTCCAGCCGCCGAAGCTGTGATAGGCGACCGGGACCGGGATCGGGACGTTGACGCCGACCATGCCGATTTGCACGTTCGAGGCGAAATCGCGCGCCGCGTCGCCGTCGCGGGTGAAGATCGCGGTGCCGTTGCCGAACTCATGGTCGTTGACCATTTTGATCGCCGCGTCGTAATCGGGCGCGCGGACGACCGAGAGCACGGGGCCGAAAATCTCTTCCTTGTAGATTTTCATTTCCGGCGTCACGCGGTCGAACAGGCACGGGCCGATATAATAGCCGTTTTCATAGCCCTGTAATTTGAGGTCGCGCCCGTCCATCACCAGCTCGGCGCCTTCCGAGACGCCGTGATCGACATAGCCGCGCACCTTGTCGAGATGAACCTGGCTCACCAGCGGGCCCATCTCCGAATCCTTATCGGTGCCGGGGCCGACCTTGATCTTCTCGATCTTGGGACGGAGCGATTCAATCAGCGCATCGCCCGCCGCATCGCCAACCGCAACCGCAACCGAGACCGCCATGCAACGCTCGCCGGCGGAACCATAAGCGGCGCTTACGAGCGCATCCGAGGTCATGTCGAGATCGGCGTCGGGCAGCACCACGGCGTGGTTCTTGGCCCCGCCCAGCGCCTGCACACGTTTGCCGTGGGCGCAGCCCTTGCCATAGATATATTCGGCAATCGGCGTCGAGCCGACAAAACTCACCGCCGCCACATCGGGGTGCTCGAGGATGGCGTCGACCGCCACCTTGTCGCCATGCACGACGTTAAACACACCATCCGGGCAGCCCGCTTGCTTGAGCAGCTCAGCCATGAAATTGGCCGAGCTCGGATCTTTCTCCGACGGTTTGAGGATGAAGGTGTTGCCGCAGGCGAGCGAGATCGGGAACATCCACATCGGCACCATGGCCGGGAAGTTGAACGGCGTGATGCCGGCAACCACGCCGAGCGGCTGGCGCATGGAATAGCTGTCGACCCCGGTGCCGACCGCTTCGCTGAACTCGCCCTTGACCAGATGCGGAATACCGCAGGCGAATTCGAGCACTTCGAGGCCGCGCGTGATCGAGCCGGCGGCATCGCTTAAGACCTTGCCATGTTCGCGCGTCACGATGGCGGCGAATTCGTCCATGTTCGCTTCGATCAGTTCCTTGAATTTGAAGATCATGCGGGCGCGGCGGATCGGCGGCGCTGCCGACCAGTCGGCAAACGCCGCACGGGACGAAGCAACCGCCTTATTGACCTCCTCGACGCTGGCGAGCGGCACGTCCAATATCTTTTCGCCGATGGCGGGGTTGAATACATCCCCCATGCGGCCGCTCGCGCCGGCAACCGCCTGGCCGTCAATCCAATGGCTTAGTGTATCGCTCATCAACTCTCTCCCGGATTTATTCCGCCTTCACACGGCCAGTGCATTATGCGGATCAACGAAGCGGTGTCCAAGGTCGCGCGCCACCGCCTCATAGGTGACATCGCCGCGATGCACATTGAGGCCGTTGGCGAGATGCTGATCGTCGAGGAGGGCCTGTTTGTAGCCCTTGTTGGCCAGTGCGATGACGAACGGCAGCGTCGCGTTGGAAAGCGCCAGGGTCGAGGTCCGCGCCACGGCGCCCGGCATGTTGGCGACGCAATAATGCAGCACGTTATCGACCTTATAGGTCGGGTCGGCATGGGTCGTCGGCTTGCTGGTCTCGAAGCAGCCGCCCTGATCGATGGCGACATCGACGACGACCGAGTTGCGCCGCATATTAGGCAGCATGTCGCGCCGCACCAGCTTGGGCGCGGCGGCGCCCGCGACCAACACCGCGCCGATCACCAGATCGGCGTTATAAACCGCATTTTCAAGCGCCTCGCTGGTCGAATAGATTGTATGCGCGCTGGCGCCGAACAATTCCTCGAGCTGGCGCAGGCGCGGGATCGAGCGGTCGAAGATCGACACTTGCGCGCCCATGCCGACCGCCATGCGTGCCGCGTGGCTGCCGACCACGCCGCCGCCGATGATCACCACATTGGCCGGCTCGACGCCGGGTACGCCGCCGAGCAATACGCCGCGCCCGCCTTGCTCTTTCTCAAGGCAATGGGCGCCGGCCTGGATCGACATGCGCCCGGCAACCTCGCTCATCGGTGCCAACAGCGGCAAGCCGCCCTGATTATCCGTGACCGTTTCATAGGCGATGGCGATGCAGCCTGAATTTACCAGCGCCGTGGTCTGAGCGGGATCGGGGGCGAGATGGAGATAGGTGAACAGCACCTGGCCCTCGCGCAGCATGGCGCACTCGTTTGCCTGCGGCTCCTTGACCTTGACCACCATATCGGCGCGCTCGAAGATTTCCGCCGGCGTCTCGACCATCTCTGCGCCGGCCTTCTTATAATCTTCATTGTGCATGCCGATTTCCTCGGCTGCGTCTTTCTGCACGATCACCTGGTGGCCGTTGTCGACCAATTCGCGCACGCCTGCGGGCGGCACGCCGACACGATATTCGTGAACTTTTATTTCCTTGGGGATTCCAACGAGCATGACAAGTTGCTCCTGCGAATAAACGGCCTTAAGACCGTTAAGAGTTAAAGGGGGCGTTAGGCGGCCTCTTTGAGGACGCTGCCGATGGTATCGAAAATCTGGTCGATCTGGTTTTTCTCGACAATGAGCGGTGGCGACAGGGCGATGATATCGCCGGTGGTGCGCACCAGCACACCACGCTCAAAGCATTTCAGGAAGGCGTCAAAAGCGCGCACCGTAGGTTTGCCGGCGATCGGCTCAAGCTCGATCGCGCCGACCAGGCCCATGGCGCGGATATCGATCACATTGGCATGATCCGAAAGCGAGAAGGCGGCATCGATCCAATAGGATTCAAGCTCGGCGGCGCGCTCAAAGAGGCCGTCATTAAGATAGATATCGAGCGCCGCCTGGCCCGCCGCGCAGGCCACCGGGTGGCCAGAATAGGTATAGCCGTGGAAAAGCTCGATGGCGTTTTCGGCGCCCTCCATGAAGGCGTCATAGATGTGCTTCCTCACCAGCACCGCTCCCATCGGCACGGCGGCATTGGTCAGGCCCTTGGCCAGCGTCATGATATCGGGCACGACGCCGAAGCGCTCGGCGGCAAAGCTTTCACCCAAGCGGCCAAAGCCGGTGATGACTTCATCAAAGATCAGCAGAATGCCGTGCTCGTCGCAGATTTCACGCAGGCGCTGGAGATAGCCCTTCGGCGGCAGGATAACGCCGGCGGAACCGGCCATCGGCTCGACAATGACGGCGGCGATGGTGCTGGCATCGTGAAGCGCGACGATGCGCTCGAGATCATCGGCGAGATGACCGCCCCATTCGGGCTGGCCCTTGGTGAAGGCGGTCTCACTGATGTTGTAAGTGTGCGGCAGATGATCGACGCCGGGGAAAGCAGTGCCGAAATATTTGCGGTTGTTGGGGAGGCCGCCGACCGCGATGCCGCCAAAGCCGACGCCGTGATAGCCTTTCTCGCGCCCGATCAGGCGGGTGCGCGCGGCATTGCCGGTCACATTGTGATAGGCAAGCGCGATCTTGAGCGCGGTATCAGCAGACTCTGAGCCGGAATTGGTGAAGAACACATGGTCGAGATCGCCCGGCGCCAGTTGGGCCAAGCGCGCGGCGAATTCGAACGAGGCCGGGTGGCCCATCTGGAAGCCGGGGCAATATTCCATGCGCCCGACCTGGGCGCTCACCGCTTCGGTGATTTCCTTCCTCGCATGGCCGCAATTGACGCACCAGAGACCCGAGGTGGCATCCAGCACCTGGCGGTTATCGGCGGTGGTGTAATGCATGCCTTCGGCGGCGACCAGCATGCGCGGCGCGCTCTTGAACTGCTTGTTGGCGGTGAATGGCATCCACAGCGGCTCAAGATCGTTCGGCATGGCTTCGTAACGTTCGCTGGATGTGCTCTCGGACATGGTCAGCCTCCATTGGCGCAAATTTACTGCGGTTATTACCTATGCTAAGCCGGAACACTACCACCAATCAATAAAATAGACAATATCCGTGATCACACCTTATAAACCGTTGATATTTTGTAATATCTTGTCTATTATGTTTAATATATTAACCGTTTAAACAGCGAAGCGTGCAACATAATGCCCCTCGAAGCGGATTTCGACGTCGGTGCGCGCCTCAGCGCGGTGCGCAAGATGCATCACTTGTCGCAGCGCGAGCTGGCCAAGCGCGCCGGCGTCACCAACGGCACCATTTCCTTGATCGAACAAAACCGGGTGAGCCCTTCGGTCAGCAGCCTGCGCAAGGTGCTGCAGGGCATTCCCATGTCGTTTTCAGATTTCTTCAGCCTCGAGGACGCGCCGCGCCAGGAAGTCTTTTTCGCTGCCGGCGAATTGCTCGAAATCGGCGACGCCACCATCTCCTACCGCCAAGTCAGCCGTGATCTCGATGGCAAAGCGCTGCAAATCCTGCACGAGCGCTATGCGCCCGGCAGCGACACCGGGCGCACCATGCTGCGCCATGAATCGGAGGAAGGCGGCGTGGTCATCCGTGGCCAGCTCGAAGTGACGGTCGGCGATCAGCGCCGCCTGCTCGGTCCGGGCGACGCCTATTATTTCGATTCCCGCCTGCCGCACCGCTTCCGTAATCCCGGCACGGAAGAATGCGAAACCGTCTCCGCCTGCACGCCACCGAGTTTTTAAACCGGTCTGCGCCTCAGGCCGGAGCGCCCGGGATGATGCGCATCTCGCGCATTTTCTTGAAATAGCGCGCGAACATTTCCTCGGTGTAGATGATCTCGGAATAGCCGTGGCGGATGCGTTTGCGGTCCTCCAGGATGATGTCCCAGTCGCGCGCGAACACCCAGTCGGCGAAGATCCAGTTGGCCAGGTCTTCCATCTTGAACGGCTGGAGCTGGTGCTTTTTGACGATGTCGTCCCATACCGGCCCCTTGTCCTCCATCAGCATGGTGAGCGAACAGGGCCGCACCTGGCCGCGGCGGCAGCCGAAGGCCGCGCCGATTTCGTGCCAGATATGCTCCCAGCGAAAGCAATCGCCATTGGTGATGTTGAACTCCTCATTGGCGCAGCCCGGATCGGTCGCCGACCAGGCCTCGAAACGGCCCAAAATCTCGGCATCGGTATATTTATTGAGCGCCTGCCAGGCGGCCGGCCGGCCGGGGAAATCGAACGGGATATCGAGCTCGGCCGCGATGGCGGCATAGACCGAAACGAAATTGAGCGTATTGAGCGGCACCCCGGCGGAAAGGCCGATGACAATCTCGGGCCGCACCATGGTGAGGCCCCAGCTTTTGCCCTGCTGCAGCTCCTTCAGATAATCCTGCTGATTGTAATAGAAATTGGGCGGCATATGGCGCGGGTCGGTTTCCATCGACGGGGTTTTGTAGGGCCCGAGATGGCAGCCGTAATATTTGCCGCCTTGCGTGAGCGTGACGCGCTCGAGACCCGGCGCAATGCGGTCGAGCACACCGACGGAATTGCGCACCAGGGCGACATTGCCGGTGATATTCTCGGCCTCGAAGCCGCCGGCCAGGCCGCAATAAAATACATGCGTGGCATCGCTGAGCGGCGCCAGCTTGGCTTCAGCATCAGATTCGTCTTCAAGATCGACGGAAATGAAGGTTGCCTTGGTCTCAAAGCCGGGCGCGCCACGGCTGAGGCCAACCACGTCCCAGCCACCAGCGGCCTCCAGCGCCTCAACCACATTCCGCCCCGTCGTGCCGCGCGCACCGACGACAACCGCTTTTTTATTGGCCATGCTCATCTCCTGTTTTTCTTAATGTTTATGGCGTTTCCTGTTGCCGCATTATCCGCCATCCGCCGGCCCGCGCAAGCCGCTCAAAGGTGGCGGAAAGTGTTTAACCACAGTGTTGTGAAAAATCAAACTAAGTAGCTGATTATATGATAAGTTTTGTATTATCGTTATAAGCTATATGTGTTATCATTGATAATATCCCGCATTAAGTGATACAAATCAAAAGCTTAAAGTTTACAATATAAAGGCTTAACATTGACAATGGCCCGCCGTAGCCGACAGAACCCCGCTGTGCGGGAATACATATTGCGCAATGTGGAGGCGGAACCGGCTTCGATCACGTCTCTGACTGCGGCGGAATTCGGTTTGTCCCGGGCAGCCATCAACCGCTATGTCAATCGACTCATTGATGAGGGTCTGATCGAGGCAACCGGCAACACCAGTGCCAGGCGCTACAGCCTCAGGAAAATTGTTTCCGAGCGTTTTACGGTCGACGGCATTTCGCAAAAATGGACGTCAGAAGACACAATTTGGCGAGCCCAGGTACGTCCTCTTGTGAAAGATGTAGCTCAAAATATCATCGACGTTTGTCACTATGGGTTTACGGAAATATTCAATAACGTGATCGACCATTCCGTCAGCCATACCGCTGATGTTTTGTACGGGCAAACATATAACAAGATCACCATCGCGGTCAGAGATAAAGGAATTGGAATTTTTCAGAAGATTCAAAATGATTTTGATTTGCCGGATGCACGCAGCGCACTCCTTGAATTATCAAAAGGCAAATTGACATCCGACAAGAAGCATCATGCCGGGCAGGGCATATTTTTCACATCCCGGATGTTCGATGAATTTTCGATCAGGTCCGGAAATCTGTTCTATGTACGAGTGCGTACCAACGATGAGGGTTGGCTAATTGAAACAGACGACTATGTTGATCCCGTCCAGGGAACATTGGTTGTTATGAAGCTCGAAACAAACGCGGATTGGACGCCGCGCGAAGTCTTCAACAGGTATCAGGGTTCCGATATCAGTTTTCTCAAAACCCATGTGCCGATCAAACTTGGGCAGTATCCAGGGGAACAGCTTGTTTCCAGATCGCAGGCAAAGCGCGTGCTGGCACGATTCGATCAATTTAGCGAAGTGATGCTGGACTTCGAGGGCGTGAGCGATATTGGCCAGCCATTCGCCGATGAAATATTCCGTGTATTCCCTTTGAGTCACCCCGATATCACGCTCCGAGTCATGAACGCCAACGAGAATGTCACGAATATGATCGACTATACCTATGCGCAGTCGAATTGATCCGCGGCCTGCAAGCAGCCAGACTTGACATTTCGCCCGATCCCCTGCTTTTTGTGCGCCCTGGTGAATATGCGGCTGTGGCGGAACTGGTAGACGCGCAGCGTTGAGGGCGCTGTGGGGGAAACCCCGTGGAGGTTCAAGTCCTCTCAGCCGCACCATTCCCAGTCCGGCGTGAGCGATATCGCGCCGCTGGTGCGCGTTGCGGTCGTGGCGGAACTGGTAGACGCGCTAGATTCAGGTTCTAGTGGGGGCAACCCCGTGGAGGTTCGAGTCCTCTCGACCGCACCAGCGCCACCCCATCCCCGCGCAATCAGGCTAATCGGCAGCGTTGGCGCGCGGCTGCAGATTCTCGACCAGCGTCGCCCAATAGCTGGCGCCCCAGCCGAGCGCCTCATCGTTGAAATCATAACCCGGATTGTGCAGGAAACAGCCGCCCGGCGTGCCGGCACTGCCCATCCAGATATAGGAACCCGGGCGCGACAATAGCATGTAGGAGAAATCCTCCGAGCCCATGACCGGCGGCAGATCGTGATACACGCTGGCCTCGCCGGCCACCTCGGATGCCGCCGTCGCTGCCAGTTCGGTTTCCGCCGCATGGTTCACGGTGGCCGGAAATTGGCGCATATAGTTGATCTCGACGCGGCAGCGATGGGCGGCACAAATGCCCTCGGAGATGCGCCGGATGCTGGCTTCGATCTCGCTCCGAACCTCTTCCTTGAAACTGCGTGTCGTGCCGGCCAGCTCGACCTGCTCCGGAATCACATTAAACGCATCGCCGCCATGAATCTTGGTGACGCTGACGACCGCCGAATCGAGCGGATCGTTGATGCGGCTGGCGATGGTCTGCAGCGCGCCGACAATCTCCGCCGCGCAAGTGACCGGATCGACGCCGAGATGCGGCATGGCGCCGTGCGCGCCCTCGCCGATGACGTTGATCTCGAACTCGTCACAGGCCGCCATCATCGGGCCGACGCGGACCGCAAACTCACCGACGTCCAGTCCCGGCCAATTGTGCAGACCATAGACGCCGTCGACCGGAAATTTCTCGAACAGGCCCTCCTCGACCATGTCGCGGGCGCCGCCGAGCCCCTCTTCCGCCGGCTGGAAAATAAAATAGACCGTGCCGGAAAAATTCTTCGTCTCGGCGAGATATTTGGCGGCACCCAGCAGCATCGCCGTGTGGCCGTCATGGCCGCAGGCATGCATCACGCCGTCATGGCGCGAGCAATGATCGAAATCATTCTGTTCCTGGATCGGCAGCGCATCCATATCGGCCCTGAGGCCAATCGATCCGCCGCCGGGCGCGCCCTTCAACACACCGACCACGCCTGTCTTGGCGAGGCCGCGATGGACCTCCAGGCCGAAGGATTCAAGCTGTTTGGCGACCACGTCGGCGGTGCGGTTTTCCTCGAAGCCAAGCTCCGGATGGGCATGGATATCCTGGCGCCAGCCAGCCATTTCCTGCTGGAATTCGGCGATACGGTTGATCATCGGCATGTCTGGTTCTCCCCAATTTAAGATATCAGCATAGCAAGCAGGGCCGGCTGAGGATAGAATCTAACCGATGGCCAAGATGACAAAATTCAGCACCATTCTGGAGACCGCCGAGCACCGTGCCGGCGGTGCGGCGGCGCTCAAAAAACGATTGCCCAAGGCCAAATCGGCAAAAGCGCTGAAAGCGGTTGCCGACGACCGTTATTTGTCGCTGATGTCGCTGCGCGTGTTCTCCGCCGGGCTGAAACACAGCATGGTCGCGGCCAAATGGCCGGATTTCGAAGACATATTTTTCGCCTTCGAGCCGAAGCGCGTCGCCGCCATTCCGGACGAGGAATTGGAGGCGCTCCTCAAGGAAAAGCGCATCATCCGCCATTGGGGGAAAATCAAGGCGACGCGCCATAACGCCGCCGCCATGGCAGCACTTTCCGCCGAGCATGGCGGCTTCGGCGCCTGGCTGGCGGACTGGCCGGAAAGCGATATTGTCGGCCTGTGGGACGAAATGCAGAAGCGTTTCAGCCAGTTGGGCGGCAAATCGGGACCTTACTTCCTGCGCATGGCCGGCAAGGACAGCTTCGTGCTGACGGCGGACACCGTCAAGGCGCTCAATAAATGGGGCGCGTGTAAGGGCGAGCCGAAAGGCAAAAAGGCGCGCCGGGAGGTACAAGAGGTGTTCAACCACTGGGCCGATGAGAGCGGCCTTAAACTGTCAGAAATGAGCATGATTCTGGCCCTCTCCGTGGATTAGCTGCGTAATCTCTCGTTAACCAGAAAGTAAGGCTCGCATGGCACCATCCGGCCATGTCAGAACCCAGCCCTGTTGACGATCAATCGCGCGAACGGCGCGCCCTTGGCGCACCGGCGCTCGACGATGTGCGCGACGCGCTCGAAGCCGGCGTTCAGGCCTATCGCCAAGGCGATTTTCAGGCGGCCCGGACACAGGCTGAAAATGCCCTTCGCGACATGCCCAATCAGCCCGATGCGCTCCATCTGATGGCGCTCATTTCGCAGCAAGAGGGCGCGCTCGATGCCGCCATCGGCTATATCGAACGGGCGCTTGCCGTGACGCCGGACAATGCCGCCTACCAGAACAATCTGGCGACCATGTATCTCGCCGCCGGACGCGACGAAGATGCGCGCGCCATTCTCGGACGCCTCATGGACAATCACCCGGATTATCCCGGCGGCTACTACAATCTCGCCAATATGTTCAAGGCCGACGGCGATCTCGAATCGGCGCGCAACCATTACCGCCTGGCGCTCAACCACCAGCCCGATTTTATCGATGCCCATATCAATTTGACCCAGACACTGCTCGAACTGGGATCCTTCGACGAAGCCCTCGATTCGGCGCGCATGGGGGTTGAATGCGGGCCGGTCTCGGCGCTGGCGCATGCGTCGCTTGGCGCCGCCCTGTTGAGCCGGAATGACTGCGCGGCGGCGGCCGACACCTGCCGCAAGGCGATCGGCCTCGACGCCGCGCCCGGCGAGCCCTATCTCGCGCTCGGCAATGCCCTCATCGGCCTCGGCGAATTCGCCGCCGCGATTGAGCCGCTCGGCCAGGCGAAACAGCGTTTGCCCGATCATGCGGTCATTCACAACAGCCTCGGCGTGGCGCTGCTGGAGAGCGACCGGCTCGACGAAGCAGAGGTGTCGCTGCGCCGCGCCACCGAGCTGATGCCGACGATGGTCGAGGCCTACAGCAATCTCGCCCACCTGCTCAACCTCAACCATCAGCCCGAAGATGCGGCGGCCCATGCCTGGCGCGCGGTCGAGCTCGACGAAGGCTTTGCCGCCGGCTGGAATAATCTCGCCGGCGCCCTCCTCGCCCTCGATCAGCCGGCCGAAGCGCTGACCGCGGCCGAGCGCGCCCTGGCGCTCGGCGCCGTTACGGCCGAAGCCGAGAACACGCTCGGCAGCGCTTTAACGGCTTTGGGACGCGACAGCGAAGCGCGCATGGCCTTTGAGCGCGCCATCGCACTGGCGCCGGAAAGCGCCGAGATTCATTTCAACCACGCCCTCAGCCTGCTCGCCGGCGGCAATTACCGCGCCGGCTTTGGCGAATATGAATGGCGCCTCAAACTCGGCGGCAATGCCGTGTCGCATTTCTCGACGCCGATGTGGGACGGCACGGCGCTGGATGGCGCCACTATTCTGCTCCATGCCGAGCAGGGATTTGGCGACAGTTTGCAGTTCATCCGCTATGCACCGCTGGTCGCCGAGCAGGGCGGGCGCGTTGTCCTCGCCTGCCAGGAACCGTTGAGAAAATTACTGCATGGCGTTGCCGGCATCAGCGAGACCGTCGCTCTCGACGGG
Source organism: uncultured Rhizobiaceae bacterium (assembly GCA_964429775.1). Lineage (GTDB taxonomy): Bacteria > Pseudomonadota > Alphaproteobacteria > UBA828 > UBA828 > PTKB01. The sequence goes on along the minus strand of CAYSDJ010000061.1, from coordinate 12,371 downwards.
CCGGTGCCGGCGTTCGAGCATCACGCCGCGCTCGCCAGCCTGCCGCATATTCTCGATGTAAATCCGGAGAAACTGCCGCCGGCTGGAGCCTATGTGAAGTCAAGTGAAACGCCGTGGCGGCTTGAATCGCCGGCGGAGGCGCGCCTCAAGGTCGGCTTTGCCTGGTCGGGCAGTCCGGCCAACAAAATAAACCGGCGGCGCTCCTGCCCGGTGGATTTTCTCAGCCCCCTCTTCTCCCGCAGCGATATCGCCTGCTATAGCCTTCAGGTCGGCGCTGGATCGGAGGATATTTCCGGCAGTGGGCAAATCGAGGATTTGAGCCCGCGCCTAAATGACTTCGCCGACACCGCCGCCGCGATCGGCGGCCTCGATCTGGTGATCTCGATTGATTCGGCAGTCGCCCATCTCGCCGGCGCGCTCGGCCACCCGGTTTGGGTGATGCTCTCGCATGGCGGCGACTGGCGCTATCTGCGCGGGCGCGAGGACAATCCGTGGTATCCGACCATGCGCCATTTCCGCCAGCCCGAACCGGGCGATTGGGCCGCCGTGGTGCGCGCAGTCCAACAAGCGCTCGACGACTTCCAACCAAGCGCCTAACCCGGTCCGAACCACTCGATTTCCAGCCTTCTCATCCGTTATGATCGCCGCCCACATAAGGAGCGATCATGGACCCGAAAAATATTGGCGAGGCGGTGGAGATTTATCGCGGCATGCGGCTTGAGCGGCGCCGGCTCGACCGCCTGCCCGAGAGCTGCACGCCGCGCGACACCATTGAGGCCTACGAACTACAGAATGCGCTCAATGTGCGCCTCGCCCATCTCGGCCTTGGCGCGGTGAGCGGCCACAAGATTGGCTGCACCACCAAGGTGATGCAGGAATATCTCAAAATCGACCAGCCGTGCAGCGGCGGCATCTATGCCAATACCGTATTTCATGAGCGCGGCGAGCGCGCGCATGGCGAATATTGCGGCCCCGGGGTGGAGTGCGAGATGGCGGTCCGGCTCGGCGCAGATCTCGGGCCGGCCGGCGCGCCCTACGACAAGGAGAGCGTTTCGGATGCAGTAGAGAGCTGCATGGCGGCTATCGAGATCGTCGATGACCGCTTCGTCGATTACACCCGGCTCGAAATGCCGACCCTGCTGGCCGATGATTTTTTCAATGCCGGCTGTGTACTCGGCGCACCCAACAAGGATTGGCGCGCGCTCGACATCCTGTCGCTGCGCGGTGAAATGAAAATCAATGGCAACTCCGTTGGCGAAGGCTTTGGCCGCGATGTGATGGGCCACCCGTTCAACGTTCTGGCCTGGCTCGCCAACAGTTTCGTCGCCCGGGGACGGGCGCTAAAGGCTGGCGAATTCGTCCTCACCGGCAGCCTGGTCGAAACCAAATGGTGCGAAGCCGGCGACGAAGTGCGGGTCGAAATCGACGGCCTCGGTACGGCGGAGATGGTATTCACCGCCGGCTAGGCGCGCGGCAAGGCCTCTTTGAGCAGGCGGCCAACGGTAATCATTTCAGGGATGGTATCGGCGAAGGCGCCAAAGGTTGCGAGCAATTGTTCGCGCGCCACGCCGCTCGGGCGGCCCTCGGGCGTGTCGAACGGCGCCAGTTCCGCGCCAAGGCGGGCGGCGGCGGTGTTCGCCGCGGCGCCGATCTGTGCCGCGGCGCTCTCGATTTCACCGCTTTCAAAGCGGGGCGCCAGCGCATCCGCCGAAGCGCTCATATAATCCGGCCAGTGGGCGAGATGGCGGTAGAGGGTGGGCACGATGCCGCGCGAGCCGTCATCGCTGCCAACCCTGAGACGCTTCACCCGCTCGGCCAGGGCCGGCGGCATGTCCTCCAACTGCAACACCGGCGGCAGGGCGGGAAAGGCGGCAGGCGCAGCCGGCGCGCCCGAATCACCACCGGCGCCGCCTTGCGCCTTGTCAGCGGCAAGCAGACCCATCAACACGCGGACGGCAATGATATTGTGCGGATTGGCGGTGTTGTAGGCGGTGGCAATGTAGCCGATGGCGGCGAGGTCCATCTCCGTCAGGCCGAGCGCTTCCGCCTTGCTTGGCGAGAGCGGCGGCAGGGCGAAGGCAAGCGGCGCGGCGGCGGCTTGCCGCGCCGCAGCGCTGAGCGCACCGGAGCGCATGGCCGGCGCCAACACGCGCCAGCTCCATTCGAGAACGCCGTCATGGGTGGCGAGGTGGCGGTAGATCAGCGCCACCATGGGCACGCGGCAGCACGCCTTGATCTCACCGTAAATCGCTTTGACTTCGCTGCCCGCATCCTGCTCAAGCAGTTCGGGCAATCTTGCTGCGTCCGCCACATTCGCCTCCCGCGAAAAATTCTATTGCCTATAATAGCGCCATGAAAATCATAACCGCACGTCCCATCGATACCGACTCCTTTGCCCCCTACGGCCAGCTGCTCGAGGTGCCGGCCAAGAAGGGGCGCTATGACTTCCAGGCCGAGCTATTCAATGGGCGTGGTGACGCCAAGCCCAATATCCTATTGGCCCGTGTCGGCGCAGTGGCACTGCCACTTGATATGAAAGTGATGGAGCGCCACCCACACTCCAGCCAGGCCTTTTTCCCGCTCGATGCGGCGCGCTACATCGTCATGGTGTGCCCCGACGGATCGGACGGCGGGCCGGACATGGAGCGCCTCGAGGCTTTCCTGATCCCCGGCGACAAGGGCATCAACTACAATACAGCCACCTGGCACCACCCCTTGACCGTGCTCGACAGCGACGCCCAATTCGCCGCCCTGGTATGGGAAGACGGCAGCGACGCCGATACCGAGTGGTACACCCTCACCCCCGAGCAGCAAACGCGCATCGAGGAATAAGTCAGCGCCGGGTTGGCGAGAAGTCCGCATCTCCATCAGGCGTACCATCGCAAGCGGCGCGGTCGGTCGCCACCATGTGAATGAGATGGGCCAGCACCGAGCGCCCGGCGGCGCCATGGAGCACCGGGTTCACATCGGCATACATAAGCCGCACCATGTCGGGGATTTTGCCGACGCCTTCTTGCAGGCATTTTAGAATCTGCGCTTCACGCTCTTCGCGGTGGGCGATGAGCGCGGCGACAAAGGCGGCGGGTTCCTCGATCGATGGGCCGTGCGTCGGCCAGAATGTGGTTTCCGCGCGCTGGCCGAGGCGGGCAAGAGAGGCCATGTAATCGGCCATGTCGCCGTCCGGCGGCGAGACCACGGTGGTCGACCAGCCCATTACATGGTCGCCGGAAAACAGCACATTCTCTTCGGCCAAGGCGAAGCAGAGATGGTTGGAGGTGTGGCCGGGCGTGTGCACAGCTTCGAGCGTCCAGCCCGCGCCCTTGATAATGTCGCCGTCATAGAGCGTCACGTCGGGCGTGAAATCCGTGTCGGCGCCTTCTTCCACTTGATCGCCCGCCGCGCCGCCGCCATGCGGCCCGAAGCCGTGGGATCTGGCGCCGGTCACTTCTTTCAGATAGCGCGTCGCCGGCGAATGGTCGCGGTGGGTATGCGTCACCACTAGATGGCTTACCGTCTCACCTTCGAGGGCGGCGAGCAGCGCATCGACATGGCTGGCCAAATCCGGCCCGGCATCGATCACCGCCACCTCGCCGCGCCCGACAATATAGGTGCCGGTGCCATGAAAGGTGAACGGCCCGGGATTATTGGCAATGACACGCCGGATCAGCGGCGACAGGCTGTCGCAAACGCCATAGTCGAACGCGAGCGATCGGTTAAAAGGGATGGCGGCGGCCATGCCTAGAGCCCGCCGGGGCGCGAGGGGTCTTCGCCGGGCGGGCCGCGCCGGCCGGGGATGCCCTGGCTTCTCGCGCTGTCGTGCCGGTCGGTTGCCTGCGTCTCGGCGCCGCCGGTGCCGGTCAAATGGAGGAAAATATCCTCGAGGTCGGGCTCGTCCGTGCTGAGATCGCGGATCGTCACCCCGGCGCGGCGCACCGCATCGAGCAGTTGGCCGATTTCCGTTTCGCTGCGATGGTAGCGCAGCGCGAGATGGCGCGGGCCGCGCAGCTCGGCCTCGAACGCTTCCAGGCCGGCAGGGATTTCAGCCATATCCTCGGCGCTGGTGATGACCAGGCCCTTGATATCGAGGCGCTCGATCAGGCTGGTCGTCGGCTCGCAGGCGATCAGCTTGCCCTTGTCGATAATGGCGATGGTGTCACACAGCGCCTCGGCCTCTTCGAGATAGTGTGTGGTCAGCACCACCGTCGTGCCGCGCCCGTTGAGCTCGCGCAGATGCGACCAGAGCTGTTGGCGGAGCTCGACATCGACGCCCGCCGTCGGCTCGTCGAGAATGACGATCGGCGGCGAATGGACCAGCGCCTTGGCCACCATCAGGCGGCGCCGCATGCCGCCGGAAAGCGAGCGCGGATAGGTTTCCGCCTCGGCGGTGAGGCCGACGGTTTCGAGAATTTCACCGGTACGGCGCTCATTTGCGCGCAGGCCAAAATAGCCGGCCTGGGCCTCAAGCGCCTCGCGCGCGGTGAAATAGGGATCGAGCACAAGTTCCTGCGGCACCACGCCGATCGAGAGCCTGGCGCCGCGCGGCTCGCGCACAATGTCGTGCCCCCAGATGGCGGCATTGCCCGATGTCTTGTTGACCAGGCCGGCAAGAATATTGATGAAAGTGGATTTTCCCGCGCCATTGGGCCCGAGAAGACCGAAAAACGAGCCGCGCGGGATGGTCAAATCAAAATGATCGAGCGCCACCACACTGCCGCCGGCGCGGCGGTAAACCTTGCGCAAGGCCTCGGCCTCGATTGCATTCTCGGGTTGGCTCATGGCCGGAATTGCCTCGTCATCGCCGGTCGCCTGGAGTTGATCGCCATGGCTGAATGGGTATCATTCAGCGCCGCATAGGGTCAATCAAACCGCGCCGGAAAGGGCACGAAAATGGCGACAAATATCGAAGCGCCGGAAATCGTTGAAAGCGACAGCACCGAAGTCAGCTGTGACGGCGGCGGCACCCTTGGCCACCCCCGCGTCTATCTCAATATGGGCGAGGCCGGCGAAGTCGAATGCCCCTATTGCGACCGTAAATTTATCCTAAGCAAAGAATAAATTTGCTTGGTCTTGTACCAACAGGTCATAAGAATGACCTGTTGTATGTTCCCTCAAAGGCCGGGCGGGTGCGTCCGCACCCTTGGCTCCTCGTATTAACTCGGGCGCGCCGTCGCGCTTGCCAGAATGCCGGATGCATTCTGAAATTAAGCTTTGCCGGGCACCATCATCCGTCCGCGCCACGCCAGCGCCAACCACAACACCACCGGTAGCGCCAACGCCGAGAGCGCCGCATTGGACCAATATGCGTCCGCCCCGTAAATCCCATAGAGCCAGCCGGCCAAGAGCAATCCGCCGCCGAGACCGGCGCCATAGGTGAGGCCGCCGAGCAACCCTTGCGCCGAATTGGCGTAGGCGTTGGGGACGGCGCGGGTGATGAACAGCATGGCGCCGAGATGCATGGCGCCGAAGCTTGCCGCGTGCAGCAGTTGTACCAGGGCGACGATCCATAGCTCGGTGGTGAGCCCGAGCACCGCCCATCTCAGCGCACCGAGCGCCGCCGCCGCGCTGATCAAGCCGATCGGCCCCATACGCCGCACCAGCGGCGCGCCGAAGGCAAACAGCAGAATCTCGGCCAGCACGCCCTCGCCCCACAGCAGCCCGACGGTGCTGTTCGAATAGCCGACCGAGGTCCAGTGAATGGTGGAGAAACCGTAATAGACGCCATGCGCCGCGTGGATCATGGCGGTGGCGACGAGAAACAGGATAAACGGCTTGTTGCTGAGCAGGGTCTTGAGCGGCGCAACCGCGCGCTCCTCGCTCTTGGCGCCGGCTTTTGGCAATGTGAACGAAAACAGCAGCAGGATTGCCAGCGTGATCAACAGCAGCGTGACGATGGTCGAGGCCGGCAGGCCGCCGCGCGCATCGAGCGCAAAGCCGCCGGCAATCGCCGCGACGACAAACGAGACCGAGCCCCAGAGACGTACCCGGCCATAGCCCGATTCGGCCGAGACGGTCCTCAGCGAAATCGTCTCGGCCAGCGGGCCGATGCTCGAATAGGCAAAGAAGAAGATGATATTGACGAGCAGCAGAACCCAGAATCCCGCCGCCCAATAAAATGCCAGCATCACCACCAATGAGGCCACGGCGCAGACAAGGAGCGGTTTACGCGAATCACCGGTGCGGTCGGCATGGCGGGTGACAAGCGGCCCGGCGGCGGCGCGCAGCCAAAGCGCCAGCGCCATCAACAGGCTGATCTGCAAAGGAGTCATGCCGCGCGCTTCCAACAGCAGCGGCAGGAAGGGGAACAGCACGCCGGCGACGAGAAAGTAGCCGGCGTAAAACAGCGACAGGCGGATGGCCAGGTTGAGCGGTGACAGGCCGGGGTCGGAGGCGGAAAGCATATGTTGGATTCTGTCCAGCTGGGCGTGCCATAGTGGGAGATCGGCCCGGCTCGGGCAAGGGGGGTTCATGAGCGCGAACGAAACAAAACATGCCGGCCATCTTGTCCTGATTGACGGCTCCGGCTTTATCTTTCGTGCCTTTCACGGCTTGCCGCCGATGACGCGGCCCGACGGCACGCCGGTCAACGCCGTGCTCGGCTTCACCAACATGCTGTGGAAAATTCTGCGCGACAGCGAAGCGGATTATTTCGCCGTCATCTTCGATACCGCGCGCAAGACCTTCCGCAGCGATATCTACCCGGAATACAAAGCCCACCGCCCGCCGCCGCCGGACGAGCTGATCCCGCAATTCGATCTGGTGCGCGACGCGACCCGTGCCTTCAACGTGCCGTCCCTGGAAATGAAGGGCTATGAGGCCGATGATCTGATCGCCACCTACACGCGCCTGGCGCGCGAAGCCGGCATGCACGTCACCATTGTGTCCTCCGATAAGGATCTGATGCAGCTGGTCGAGGACCATCAGGTGGTGATGCTCGATCATTTTAAGAACCGCGAAATCGATGCCGAGGGCGTGCAGGAGAAATTTGGCGTCGGCCCCGAGCGGGTCATCGATGTCCAGGCCCTGGCCGGCGATTCATCCGACAATGTGCCCGGCGTGCCCGGCATTGGCGTCAAAACGGCGGCGCAGTTGATCAATGAATATGGCGACCTCGATGCGCTTTTGCAGCGGGCGGAAGAAATCAAACAGCCGAAACGCCGGCAGAACCTGATCGAGCATGCCGATCTGGCGCGCGTCTCGCGCGATCTGGTGACATTGCGCCAGGACGTGCCGGATCTCGAGCCGCTCGAAAGCCTGGCAGTGCGCGACATCGAGCCCGAAACCCTGATGGCGTTCCTGAAAGAGCAGAATTTCAATTCCGCCATTGCCCGCATCGGCAGCCAGCTCGGTATGGAGGAAATCGCCGGAACGCCGGCGCCGGCAGCGCCGGAGAAGAGCGTCTACAGCCTGGTGCAAAGCGCAGACACGCTCGAAACATGGATCCGGCGGGCAACCGAAGCCGGCACGGTGGCGTTCGATACCGAAACCACCTCGCTCGATGCCGGGCGCGCCGATCTGGTCGGCTTTTCGCTTTCCGTCAAGGCCGGCGAGGCGTGCTATGTGCCGCTCGCCCACCGCGCCACCGACCTCTTGGCCGAGGCCGAGCCGGTCGAACAAATCCCCATGGATGAAGCTCTGGCGCTGATCAAGCCGCTCTTGGAAGACCCGGCCGTTCTCAAGATCGGCCAGAATATCAAGTATGACATGCGCATCATGGCGCATCACGGCATCGATATCGCGCCGATCGACGATTCGATGCTGCTTTCCTATGTGCTCGATGGTGGCCTGCATGGCCATGGCATGGACGAGCTCTCAACGCTCCATTTCGATCACAAGCCGATCCCGTTCAAGGAGGTTGCCGGCACCGGCAAGAATCAGATCACCTTCGATCAGGTGCCGCTTGAGGAGGCTTGCGATTACGCCGCCGAGGATGCCGATATCACGCTGCGCCTGCACCAGCTGCTGAAACCGCGCCTGGTGGCCGAGCATATGGTGACGCTCTATGAGCGCCTCGAGCGGCCCTTGGCGCCGGTATTGGCGCGCATGGAAATGGCCGGCATTAAGGTTGAGCGCGCTGCGCTGGCGCGCCTTTCGGAGGATTTCGCGGAGAGAATCGCCAAGTTGGAAAGCGAAATTCATGGTCTTGCCGGGCGCCCCTTCACCATCGGCTCGCCCAAGCAACTCGGTGAAATCCTGTTTGATGAAATGGCCATCGAAGGCGGCAAGAAAGGCAAATCCGGCGCCTACGCCACCGGCGCCGATGTGCTCGAGGGCCTTGCCGCGCAGGGCCACGATTTGCCGGCCCGGGTGCTCGACTGGCGCCAGCTAAGCAAGCTCAAGAGCACCTACACGGACGCGCTTCTTGGCCATATCAACCCCGAGACCGGACGCGTGCACACATCTTACTCGATGACCGGGGCGAGCACTGGGCGGCTGTCGTCGAACGACCCGAATCTACAGAACATTCCGGTGCGCACGGAAGAGGGGCGCAATATCCGCCGCGCCTTTGTCGCCGAGAAGGGCCATATCCTGCTCTCGGCCGATTACTCCCAGATCGAGCTCCGCATCCTCGCCCATATTGCCGGAGTCGATACGCTGAAAGAGGCTTTCCATAACGGCGTTGATATTCATGCGCTGACCGCGAGCCAGGTTTTCGACACGCCGCTTGAGGATATGGACCCGATGGTCAGACGATCCGCCAAAGCGATCAATTTCGGCATCATCTATGGCATCAGCCCGTTTGGCCTGGCGCGCCAGCTCGGCGTGGCGCAGGGCGAAGCCAAGGCCTATATCGAGGCCTATTTCGAACGCTATCCCGGCATCAAGGATTATATGGATCGCACCAAGAAGGAAGCGCATGAGCGCGGTTTTGTCGCCACCCTCTACGGCCGGCGCATTCACCTGCCGGGCATCAACGAGAAAAACCCGGCCCATCGCGGCTTTTCCGAGCGCGCCGCGATCAACGCGCCGATCCAGGGCACGGCGGCCGACATCATCAAGCGCGCCATGATCATCATGGAAGATGCCCTGGCGGCGGACGGCCTGAAAGCGCGCATGCTGCTCCAGGTGCATGATGAGCTGATCTTCGAAGTACCCGCCGACGAAGCCGAGGCGGTTGCGGCTTCAGTGCGCCGGGTCATGGAAAACGCCGCCCATCTCGATGTGCCGCTTACCGTCGATACGGGCACGGCGGACAATTGGGCCGAGGCGCACTGAATTCGGTTTAGTCCTCGCTGGAAAACTCCGCCAGGCCGTCCTGGTAATCCGCCCAGGGAATGCGGTCCTGAACATAAATGTGGCGCACCGGAGTCACCCGTGCGGGCTCGTCCAGGCTGCCGACGGTGAGATGGGTGTGGTCATGTTCGCCGTGATAGTGGAATTGGATCTGGCTGCCGCAGGCGGCGCAGAACGAGCGGCTCGCGGTTTCGGAGGAACGGTAGGTTCGGGGCTCGCCCAGGGTGTAGCGGAACTTGCCAGCCGGCACCATCAATATCTCAGCAACTATCTGAAAGGCGGACAAAGCGCGATTCTCGGCAGGGGGCCACGCGAGCTGGAGGGATTGCGCAAGGATGGATCGACATTTCCGATGGAGCTGGCGGTCAGCGAAATGCGCACCGGCGAGCGCTACACCTTTATCGGTGCGATCCGCGATATTTCAGAGCGCAAAAGAACCGAAGACGCGCTGCGTGAAAGCGAGCAAAAGCTGCGCCGCATATTCGAATCGGCGGCGATCGGAATCTCGACCAACGACCTGGCAGGCCGCTATATCGAAACCAACGCTACCTATCAGAAAATGCTTGGCCTTGGTGAAGCCGAATTGAACGGTAAATCCTTCCGCGACTTTACCCATCCCGACGACATACAACTCGAAGAGCGGAAATTCGATGAATTGTTGGCCGGCCGGAGGGACAGCTACCAAGTGGACAAGCGCTACATCCACAAGGATGGCTCATCCATCTGGGTTAACTTGAATGTCGCGCTGCTAAGGGATGCCGCCGGCGCCATCATCGGCTCGCTCGCCATTGTCGAAGACATCACCGAACGCAAGCGTATCGAGGATGAGCTTCGCATCAGCGAGGCGCGGCTGGCGGAATCGCAGCGCATTGCCGGCCTCGGCAACTGGGTGTGGGATATCACGACCAATGAGCTCAGCTGGTCGAATGAGCTGTACAGAATATTTGGCCGCGAACCGGGCGAATTCACCGTATCTTACCCGGCCTTCCTCGACGCCATTCACTCGGAAGACCAGGCACAAGTCGAAGAGGCCGTGCGCCGGACTCTCGAAGAGGGCGAGCCGTACGGCGTCGATCATCGCGTGATCTGGCCCGATGGTAGCGTTCATGCCGTCTATGAACGCGGCGAAGTTTTTACCGATGACGCGGGCAAACCGATACGCATGAGCGGCACGGCGCAGGACATCACCGCACGCAAGGAGATCGAAGAGCAGCTTCTGCAAGCGCAGAAAATGGAGGCGGTCGGCCAGCTCACCGGCGGCGTGGCGCATGATTTCAACAATCTTCTCGCTGTCATGATGGGCAATCTCGAACTGATCGGCGCCCGTGTGGACGCGGATGGCGCGGTTGGCGAGATGGTGGGGCGCGGCGTCAAGGCGGCGGAGCGCGGCGCGGCACTGACGCACCGGCTTCTCGCCTTCTCGCGCAAACAGACATTGCTGCCGACCTCGATCGACCTCAACCAGCTGGTCGCCAGCATGTCGGATATGCTGCGCCGCACGCTCGGTGAGACGATCGATATCCAGACCGGCGACACAAATGAATTGTGGCTCTGTGTTGCCGACCAGCCGCAATTGGAAAACGCTCTGCTGAATCTTTCGATCAACGCGCGTGACGCCATGCCACAGGGTGGGCGCCTCATCATCGAAACGGCGAACATCTCGCTCCAAGATGAAGCCGCCGCCGCACAAGTCGATGTCGAACCGGGCGATTATGTCATGCTCAGCGTATCCGACAGCGGTTGCGGTATTGACGAAGAGACCCTTAAACACGTCTTTGAGCCGTTCTTCACCACCAAGGATGTCGGCAAGGGCTCGGGGCTCGGCCTCAGCATGGTCTATGGCTTCGCCAAGCAATCCGACGGCAGCGTTGCGATCACCAGCACGCCCGGCGAGGGCAGCACGGTAAGACTGTATTTACCGGTATTGGCGGCGGCGGAGGACGAGGCCGCAGGCAGCGAAACCGATTCCGAAGTGCCGGCATCGCACGGCGAACGTATTCTGGTTGTCGAGGATGATGAAGAGGTGCGCGAGCTCGCCGTCTCCCTCCTGGCCGATCTCGGCTATCAAACCATCGAGGCAAATTGTGCGCAAACCGCGCTTGATCTGATGCAACATGCCGGCGCAATAGACTTGGTGCTCTCCGACGTTGTCCTGCCGGGCGCCATGAACGGGCCGGATTTGGCCGGCGAAATTCAGCGCAGCGTTCCGGCGGTCAAGATCGTCTATATGACGGGCTATGCCGAAGAGGCGTTCGATCATCATAGCGCGCTCAATGAGCGCACGCATATCATCCACAAGCCGTTCCGGAAATTCGATTTTGCCAGCGCCATCCGCCTGGCCTTGGACGAAGCGCCGCCGCCTTCTTGACGGCCTCTTTTTGTCCCGGCCGCCGATCCAGCTTGCATTTTCCGCTCCCCTCGCCGTCAATGTCCCGAACGCCCGCTGATTCGGGTGAGGCAATAAACGGAGGCGGCAATGGCTGCGCAATCAGATCAGGATTGGCCACGGGATTATATCGGTTACGGGGCCAACCCGCCCGACCCGGCGTGGCCCGGCGCGGCGCGGGTTGCCGTCAATTTCAATCTCAACTACGAATGCGGCGGCGAGGCCAATATCCTCGACGGCGATGATGCCTCGGAAGGCATGCTCAACGATATCGGCTTTCCGCCGGTGCCGGGCAAGCGCAATCCGCTCGCCGAATCGGCATTTGAGTATGGCTCCCGGGTAGGCGTCTGGCGGGTCCTACGCATCTTCGAGGATTTCGGCGTGAAGATGAGCGTGCTCGGCGTGACCACGGCGCTCGAACGCAACCCGGAAGTGACGCGCGCCTTTGTCGAGGGCGGCCACGAGATCGTCAGCCACGGCCTGCGCTGGATCGATTACCATCATGTCGACGAGCATGATGAGCGCGTCCATATCCACCAGGCGGCGGAGCGTATCCAGCGCCTGACAGGGATCAAGCCGGTGGGCTGGATGACCGGGCGGCCCGGCCCCAATACGCGCCGCCTGTTGGTCGAACATGGCGGTTTTCACTATGACCGCGATGCGCTCAATGACGAGCTGCCCTATTGGGTCACGGTTGGCGGCATGCCGCATCTCGTCATTCCCTATTCCTACGAGACCAACGACAATCGCTGCG
>CAYSDJ010000060.1:0-23230 GCA_964429775.1 uncultured Rhizobiaceae bacterium | reverse complement strand
TAAAACGAAGCCGGGCAACGGAAATGTGCCCGGCTTTGTTGTGTTATATAGGTTTAATTATCTATATCTATAGGATCAAAATGGTATTGTTTTGTGATTGGGCCTCCGTACCACATGTGGTGTGCGCTTCGGGGCCGGGATGAATCAACTCAACTATAGCACAAGCCCGCCACTTCTCTCACTTATCCGCCGCACTTTTGGCCGCCACCCGCCATCAGTGCCTCGAAGGCCGGCCAGGCGGTGTCCGGGTGGTAGCTGTGTCCGCCTTCGGCGGCGGCGGTTTGCAGGCGGTCCGCTGCGTCGAGAGCGCGGTAGACGGCGCGCGCCGAATCGGCCACCGCCTCGGCTCCGGCGAAGGGCCAGATATGATCCTCGCGGCCGGCGAACAGCAGTACCGGGCGCGGCGCCGAGAGGGCGAGAATGTCATCCATCTCGAGCCAGTTGAGAATGAAGGGGATCACGTTTTGCCCGCTGGCATCGCCGCGCCGGCCTATGCTGTCGCGCATATATCCCGTGCTGCCGCCGACCAGCGCCGCCTGGATGCGAGGATCCAGCGCGCTTGCGTAAAGCGCCGTCGTGCCGCCCGACGAATTTCCCATGATATGGAGACGCGAGAGATCGAGCGCCAACCCGTGTGCGTCGCTTTGCAGCCAATTAATCAGCGCCGAAACGTCGCTGACGCGCTCGCCCAGCAGCGTGCGGCCAAGCAACAGGGCATGGTTGGCGGCATCGATACAGGGATCGCGCGAGGGCTTGGCCAGGCTCTGTTCGCGCCGTTCGCCGAAGCAGGATTGCTCGAGCGCCACCGCGACATAGCCCCGCGCCGCCGCCTGTAAGGCGTTGGGTGCGCCGCGCGCGATGCGCTCGGCATCGGCCGGCAGGCGCACCTCTCCCCAACTGAGATGAACGCCGGAATTGGTCCCTTGCAGGCAGATCATCACCGGCCGGGGGCCGCTCAGGGCAGGGTCGAATATCACATGAACGGGAATGTCGCGCGCCGTGCCGGCATGCAGGTAACAGCTTTTGCGCATGAGATTACCGGCCAACGCATGGCTTTCTGCATGGCGCGCTTCGGGGATTTGCCCATCATTCGCATAACCGCTCAATTCGGCCAGCTTTGCCCGCGCTGTCTGTTGCCACTGGGCGGCGTCGCCACCGCTATTATTGCGCCATGAGAGACGCAACGGCGCCGCCGCATAATCATGCACATGGCGCAAGCTCGGGCTCAACTGGATATCGCCGGGGCAGGGCGGATAAGGATCCAACCCCGCGCCCATATGGCGTTTCATTCGTCTTTTGATCGCCAGTGCAAGGGTATGCACACGCGCGGGCGATAACATGGCGCCTCCCCGGATGGGCCGGTCTTGTTGCCGGCAGCGCTCATGATATCACATCCGTCATATGAACATCCTCGTGAGCGTCCCCGGTGCATTCCTCGGCCGAAACCAGCTCCTCGATAGACGGCGCCTCGAGGAAAATGAGCACGCGGCGATTGCCCGCATGGCGTTCGCCATCGGCGGTCTCGGTCTCGGGCATGGCTTCGCCACGCGGCCCGATCCAGATTTTATGCGGCGAGACGCCACGCGCGATGAGCTGGTCCCAGACCGCCAGCGCGCGGCGCATGGAGAGCCGCAAATTATGCTCGGACAGGCCGGAGCGGTCGGCGTGGCCCTCGACATAAATCTCCTCTATTTCTGTACCACGCGCCAACGCGGCCCCGGCATCAAGAATTTCATTGGCGCTGCCGTCCAACGCGGCGCTGTCATGCGTGAACTGTATTCTGAAGCGTTGTATGGGCGGTTCCACAGAGGCCGTCTGAGACACCGCCGTGCATCTACTCTGATGCTCTTCCGATACATTCAGGGAGTTCGCCGGTTCGGCCCGAACCGGCGCGGCCGCGGGAATTGCCTCGCTGGTTATCTGCCGCACGCGCCAATTTTCGAGCGCCGCTTCAAAGGCACCGCGGCATTTTTCGATATGACCCAGCTGCCAGCCTTCCTCAAGCTGCTCTATCCAACAGTCGAACGAAGATTGCGCCAGCGCTGCCTGCACCGGGATTTGCCGGGCAAAACCCGCGTCGATGGCCGCGACAAGTTCGGCGCGCGCTGACGACAGCGGCGGGACCTGGCTTTCGGGAATACGCCAATCCGCGACCCGTTCGGGCGTGGGCACGGCGCCGCCGGAGGCCGCGAGCGCCTTGTCGGCAAATAGCCAGGCGTCGGGCCAATCATACATTTTGTCCGCTTCAAAGAGGGTAAGCTCGCGGTAATTCTGCGCCAATTGGGGCGAAAAACCGTCCCCCGCGACGGCTAGATCGCGCGTCGATTCGATATTGTTTGTGCAGGCGGAAAGAACGAAGCCGCCGAGAACGGCCACGGCGCCGAGAGCCAGAAAATTACGCATTGTCCGTCTCCCGGCCGTCGTTTGGAATCTCGTTGAAACTGATAACGTCACGATCGGCGGAATCGTCCGGCGCTTCTACCGGGAAGATTGTCTCGCCGTGATCGCCGATTTGATCGGGCTCGCCAACAGGGCAGATATCGAGACTGCCCTGCACGATGCCGCCATTGTCGATCTCGATCGAGCGGTAGGACAGCGTGCCCGCCACCTTGCCGCTGGCGCGGACGATCAGGTGGCCATTGACCTCCGCATCGCCCTTGAAGCATCCGATGACCTCGAGCGCCTCGACCCGCACGCTGCCTTCGAGCATGCCCGAGCCGCCGACGGTCAGGTTCTCGCCGGCCAGCTCGCCTTTCAAAAAGCCGAGCACTTCGAGCGTGCGAAAGGAAACGATGGAGCCTTCAATGCGAACGCCGTCGCCAACCGTGATGGCGCCGGCCTCGGACGCTATGCCGTGCGCCTCGCCATTTTTGGAGAAGCGCGCCAAATGCGTGTTCTGGAATTGGCCGCGCGCACGCATCACCCCTTCGACAGCCTTCTGTCCCCGGCTTTCCTCGCTTAGGGGATGCGCCGGCTTGGACGTTACGCTGTTGACCTGAATTCCCTCGGCCGCCAATCCTTGTGATGTTTGCGCTTGCGGCACTGTCGATTCTGGCGCCGTGGCCTTCTTGTCCGACGTAAAGAACATGATGCTTTCCCCTCAGCTTTGGTCATTGTCTGAGCGGAGCATGGCGCCCGATTGCGGCAGGATTTGGTTTTATTCGTGGCGAAAATTGGGCAGGTGAAATTCGCGCACCGCTGTTGCACAAACACAACAAGCGGCGCTGTTCGGCGGGATGGAATTATTTTTTATTCAATAAGTTGGCGATCGCTTCGCCCAGTTCGCGGCGGCGAAAGGGCTTGCGGATAAGCGGCAGGTTGGCGCCAAAGGCCGGTTTGGCGCTGACGAATTCCTCGTTGTAACCGGAGGTCAGCAATACCGGAATATCGGGCCGGCTGTTGCGCGCCTGCTCAGCCAGTTGCAAGCCGCTCATGCCGCCCGGCATGACGACGTCGGTAAACAATAAATCGATATGACGGTCGCCGCGCAGAATTTCGAGCGCCGAGGGGCCATTGCTGGCAGAGATCACTTGATAATCCATATCGCCGAGCGTTGCATTTACCAACGCCCGGACATCTTCGTCATCCTCGACCACTAAAATGACAGCGCCAGATTTTTCGCCCAACAAATTACCCTTTCGACTGCGTCATCGAATTATTGGCGCCTCAAGAGCCAATTTCCGAACCCGCCGGCCGACTCGTTCAAGACACAGCGATATCACAGAAAAATTACCATCTGGCCGCAATGTCCGCACCCCGGCGGTTATCCGGCCACCCATCAATTTCGCCAGTAGACTACCTGTTTCCTAGGGTATTTAGCGATTATACATATGGCGGTTTATATTACTATATTAGAAGTAATTCCTATTAGCTGTGGTATTTTATTTATATTAAAAAAGTAATAATGTTTTAAGTTAATTCAAAATCCATATTCGCACCATCCCTGGAATTATTGATTCATCGCAATGCCCAATCGGCGCGGACGGCGTACCAACAGTCCTTTGTCAGCAAGGAGAGATAGGATGAGTTCTGGGACGAGCGCTGCAAATAACGCTACCGCGAACACGGGCATGCCCGGCCTTCGCGGTGGGGATCATTTTGGCTTTACGGTGCCGGATATGGACGAAGCGGTGCGGTTTTTCCGCGACGTCCTCGGCTGCCGTGAATTTTACGATTTGGGTGAATTCGGCGCGGACGGCGACTGGATGACAGAAAACCTCAATGTTCATCCGCGCGCCAATATCAAATCCATGCGCATGTTGCGCTGTGGTCATGGCACCAATATCGAATTGTTCGAATATGAGTCTCCCGACAAGCGCGAGGAGCAGCCGCGCAACTCGGATAATGGTGGCCATCACATCGGCTTTTATGTCGACGACGTCGAAGCCGCCGTGGCTCATCTCAGGAAGCACAACATCAAAGTATGCGGCAATCCGAAGCTGATGGAGGATAATCCGGAGGGCGGCGTGACATGGTGTTATTTTGTCTCGCCCTGGGGCATGCAGTTTGAATTGGTGAGCTATCCGGACGGCAAGCAGTATGAAAAAGACTATCCGGACAAATTATGGAACCCCACCCGGCCGGCCGAATAGAAAAGCTGGCAATAACACAACAGTGCCGGAATCCCGCTTTCCATTGGCGCCGGTAGAAGCCGCCCTGGAGAGTGCCGGTCTGGTTGTGCTCGGCGCCTTTCACCCCGGCCCGGAAGACTGTGTACCGGCCTATTCCGCTCGGCACGGCACGGCGACAATCGTGCTCGGCGGTAATGGCGGCGGCGCGATGTGGCCGTATTTTGAAGAATATGCCGGGCGCGGTGAAAATCCGCTGAACGCCTGGAGCGGGGATCTGTTCGCGCAATTGGCGGCGCAATTCGGTGCCCGCGCGGTTTCGCCGGCCGATGGCCCGCCGTTTCATCCGTTTCAACGCTGGGCGCTTCAGAGCGGCCAGGCTTTCCCGTCACCGGTCGGCATTCTTATTCACCCGGAATATGGCCTGTGGCACAGCTACCGCGGTGCTTTGCTGTTCGCCGAGCGATTAGACCTGCCGGCAGTGGTTACGCCCGCCAATCCATGCGAGGCGTGCCGCGAAAAACCCTGTCTAAGCGCCTGTCCGGTAGACGCGTTCCAGCCGGGTAGCTATGACGTGAAGCGTTGCGCCGGCCATATCGGCGGCAACAAAAGCGCTGGTAAATCCGCCGGTACATCCGCCGGTAATTCCGCCGGTACCTCCAATGATTGCCGGATGACGGGCTGCCGCGCGCGCCACGCTTGTCCGGTCGGCCAAAAACATGCCTATCCGCCGGCACAGGCGCGGTTTCACATGGCGGCATTTATTAAAAAGCATGGGATGCGGGATAGAGGTTGACTGCGACATTGGGTTTTTGCGGCCCCGGCCGGCAAAGACTTAAGTAATGTCGTAGGCCCAATCTCCGACCGCGAGCCAACCGCAATGTTCATCGCCCTGGACGCGGGTGGGAACCGCAGCAACGCGGTAATTCACCGGCCGGCCATCCTGCGCCCGGAAAGCGCCATCATCGAATGACGGCTTTTTGTCGAAGCGTAATCCATTGCCCAATTCAGACATCATACCGACGACGATACCGGCAAATTTGCGGTCTTCACTGTCATCCTCATTGTTGGATGTCAGGCAGGATTCTATTTCCGTTCCTAAATTTTCAACGCTGGCGCTGCGTTGCGCGGCGCTCACCGTTCCCCAGGCGCAATGACTTTTTAGGTCCGGCGGCAATTCCTTCAACAATTGCTCGGTGCTTACGGGATTGTCCGAGTCATGCGCCAAACTACTCCACGCCTGGACGAGCTTCTTCGTCTTTCGGAGCTCTTTCGTGTCTACCAAAGATACGTTCATGTCAGAAAATATATTTTCGCAAAAATTTAAGGCCAACGGCGCACTGCGGCTCGCGAAAGCGACAATGCGTACGCAGTGGCGAAACTACCCGCCAACCATGGGTGCGGCTGTGACCGCAGTCACAAACCGGGCCTTACACGGTAAATATTTATTTTTTTGGGGATATCGCCACAAATGCGAAATTTTCGGCGCGTGATGGCGCGAATTATACCGCGATGTCAGGTCAGGCGGTCGTACAGTTCACGCACCACTGAATGAAGCAACTCTGTGCGCACCATCATGAACGCATTGGCCGTATCTTCGCTGCCGTTTGAGCGGTGGGCATTCTCCTGCGCCATGAGCTCCTGTTCCTCAAGTTTGACCAGGGCGCTTAACACCAGGCCGGGCTCGGTGCCCTCCGAGGTTCGTGTCTGGCGGTGAAATCGCGTTTCGATCTTCTTTTCCAGCGCTTCAATTATCTGAATTCCCAGTTCCGGGTCAGTCATGGCCGGCGTTCCTCAATTTCTTCGTCCGCAAGCAAAATTGACGGCAGAGAATAACGCTTGTTTAATTAAATTTCGGTTAGCGCGGAACGAAGGGTGAATTGGTCGAGGCGCAAACCGGCGCAACATGCTATTCTCTGCGCCTGGATACCCCGACAGGAAGGACAGGATCATGAAGAATGCCACCTTACTGGGATGGGGAGCCGTTCTGTGCGGCCTCATCGGCATGATTTATACGATTTACCATGACACCATCTGGGGCAGATATGAGGGCTGGTCTTTGTTCGCGACAAAATCCCATATCGCGATCGCACTGTGCGCGGTTGCCATCATCGTCGGCGCTAAACTATTGACGATGGGTGAGCGCAAACGGGCAGGTTGAACATTCATGTGCGCCATGATTTATGTACGCCATGATTCGCCAGCTAAACATTTGCGTACTTGTCGTGGCTCTCGTCATGGGGATTACGGCCTGCACCACCACACCACCCCCTGAAAGCCCGGAGCCCTTCGCCTTGCCCGTTCTGACCATGACGGAGCTGCATCGTCTTATGGACGAGACAATTGCCGCGCGGGGTGACGATTCGGCC
Source organism: uncultured Rhizobiaceae bacterium (assembly GCA_964429775.1). Lineage (GTDB taxonomy): Bacteria > Pseudomonadota > Alphaproteobacteria > UBA828 > UBA828 > PTKB01. The sequence goes on along the minus strand of CAYSDJ010000060.1, from coordinate 16,293 downwards.
CAGCCGCAGGCGATCGCGCAAATTCTTTGTGGCGCCAAAGGCTACAATCCCGAGGGCGCCAAATTCGCCGCCTGCCGGGAGCGTTTGTCCAATGCCGCTATTGCCAAGCCGGAAGTTCTCGCCAAGGCGCGCGCTCTGGCGCGCATCGCCGAAACACTCGCCGCGATCCGCCAGCCGAAAAAGCGTCAACCCGACGGCACGGTTCGCGCAAAGGGCCGGCCGACGCCGTGTTACGACTTATCCGCCGCGGCACTCATCATTTGTGAAGATATCTGATCCGGTCAGCTAGGTTTGAGCAAAAAAAATATAATCTCGAGGCTTCTGCCCTTTCTGAGCGTTGCCGTGGCCGCCGCGGTAAACGGCCGTTCCCTATTGGCGCCGCTGCCGGCCAAAAGCGACGTCGCGGCGCGCCTCAGCGCCTTCCCGTGCGATAATCTGCCGCTCGAGGGCGAGGTCGATATCCACTGGAACGAGCAGCAGGTTCCGTTCGTGTTTGCCGAGAGCGACGCCGACGCCGCTGTTACGCTCGGCCTGATCCATGCCCATCTCAGGCTCGGCCAAATGGAGTTGATGCGCCATATCAGCCAGGGCCGCATTTCGGAGCTCGCCGGCCCCTTCACCACCGAGCTTGATCACGCCTTGCGCATTCTCAATTTCGGCCGCGCGACGCCTGGCATCGATGCGGTGCTGCCGCCTGACACGCGCCTCTGGCTCCAGCGCTTCGTCACCGGCATCAATCATTACCAGCGCAACGTGGCGGACCTGCCGCATGAATATCGCCTGTTTGGGCTCAAGCGCAAGCCGTGGAGCCTGGCCGATATCCTGACCGTCGGGCGCCTGGCCGCGAGCGATGTCAGCTGGTTGATATGGTTCCAGCTTTGGCAGCTGCGTGTGCGCGAAGACTGGCCGGAACTGTGGCGCGGTCTGTTGCGCGAGGGCGGCAACGCCATGACCGATGCCGGCGATCACGAAAGCGGTGACGAGCTTGGCCTCTTAAGCGACCTGTTGGGCGGTATGAGCCGCTCCGGCAGTAATTCCATCGCCGTCGCCCCGGCGCGGACGAAAAATGGTCATGCGTGGATTGCCAGCGATCCGCATCTCGGCTTTATGCTGCCCAATTTATGGCTTCTGGCAGGCATCAAATCGCCGTCCTACCATATGGCGGGAATGATGATACCGGGGCTGCCCTTCGTCGCTGTCGGGCGCAACCAGGATATTGCCTGGGGCGGCACGAATTTACGCGCCGCCTCAAGCGATCTTTTTGATGCGTCGAAACTGCCGCCCGGAGAAATCACCCAGCACGAGGAAAAAATCGGCGTGCGCTGGTGGTTTGATAAGCGCGTCGTGGTGCGCGACAGCGCCCAAGGCCCGATTATTTCGGATTCCCCCCTGCTCGAAAGCCTCGATCACGAATCCATCGCGCTGCGTTGGACCGGCCACGCTGTCAGTGACGAATTTTCCGCCATGCTGCGCGCCAACCGGGCGCGCAACTGGGACGAATTCATCACCGCCTTCGAAACATTCTCCATATCGGCGCAAAATATGGTGTATGCCGACAAGGCAGGCAATATCGGCAAACTGATGGCCACACAATTGCCGGCGCGCAAGCCTGGGCTGCCGCCCTTCCTGCATGATCCCGATGACGACGCCGCCGCCTGGGACCAAATGATCGGCGTGCGCGAATGGCCAATGAGCTACAACCCCGAGGCCGGCTATATCGCCTCGGCCAACAACCGCCCGCCGCCGACCGACGTGCCTGTCGGTTATTTCTTTTCGCCCGGCTCGCGCATTACACGCATGACAGAGCTTTTGGAATCCAATCAAGGCATTACGTTCGAGGATTTGCATGCGCTTCAGACCGATGTGCTGGAGCCGACCGCGATCGCGATCAACCAGGCCTTTATCGAGGCGGCCGAACGGCACGGCCTGGAAGACCGCTTGAGCCCCGCCGCCGGCACCCTATTCAAAATGATCGCGGCCTGGGACGGCAGCTACCATGCCGAGGACCCGGAGCCTGTCGCCTTCGAGGCCGCCTTTTTTAATTTCCTGCGGCGCTTTTATACGCCGCGCATGGGCGAAGAAGGATTGCACGCCTTCACATCGGCCGCCGATTTTGCCCGCACCGTGCCGCGTGATATCAAGGAATCGGATGGCGCCATCGTGTCTGAAGCGCTCGCTGGCGCACTTGAGGATGCCGTGACGGTGGCCAACAAATTTCCCACCTGGGGCGACATGCACCGCTTGCGGCTACGCCATCCCCTGGGCGTGGTGCCGGTGGTGGGCGGGCGCTTCACCGCCGCCAATTTCCCCAGCGGCGGGTCGCGCCAGACGGTGATGAAAACCAACCACGCGCCGACCGATAAAAAACATTATGCCGGCTATGGCTCGCAGGCGCGCCACATCTCCGACATGTCCGATCCGGACGAGAATTATTTCGTTCTGCTCGGCGGCCAGGATGGCTGGCTCAACAGCTCCACCTTTGTCGACCAGGTGAAGCAGTGGCGGGCAGGGGAGTATGTCAAAATCCCGCTGCGCCCCGAAAGCGTGCGCAAGACCTTCACCAGAAGCATGAAACTCAAATCGAATTAGCCCGTGACAAAGGCCTTTCTCCCCGGCGGGGAGAAAGGGTTTGGGATTGAGGGGGGAGCCAAGCGCGCGAAGCGTGCTCGCATCTCAGGATCATTCGAGCTGAATTAAGCGCGCTCTCGCGCGCTAAGTTTGCCCCATCTCTCCAACCTCTCTTCCCCTCGGGAAAGAGAGGCTTAATCTATTTGGACGGAAAATTCTTTTGCCAGTGGCGGGCGATGTCGATGCCGCGGCAGAGCCATACATCATCATGATTCTGCACATGCTCGACAAAGCGTTTGAGCGCCTGAAAGCGGCCGGGCCGTCCGACCAGGCGGCAATGGAGGCCAATATTCATCAGGCGCGGATAGTGCGCGCCTTCCTCATAGAGCACATCGAAACTGTCGCGCAGGTAAGCGAAAAACGGCTCGCCCCAATTGAAACCCGGCGTGGTGGTAAAGCGGTGATCGTTGATATCCGCCGTGTAGGGGATGACGAGCTGTTGTCGGCCGGCCTCTTCAAGCCAATAGGGCAGCTCGTCGGCATAGCTGTCCTGGCTGTATTCGAAACCGCCCTCCTCGGCAATCAGGCGGAGCGTGTTTTCGCTGCGCCGGCCGAGGAAATGGCCGAGCGGGCGCGACCCCGTTACCTCGCTGTGTAATTCGATCGTCTTTTGAATGTGTTCGCGCTCCTCCGCCTCGGCCATGCCGTGATGGTCGATCCAGCGATAGCCGTGGCTGGCGATCTCCCAATCGGCCGATTTCATCGCCGCGACGGCGTCGGGATTCCTAGACAGCGCCATGGCAACGCCGAAAACGGTGATCGGCACTTGGCGCTGGGTGAACAGTCGATGCAGCCGCCAGAAGCCGACGCGGCTGCCATATTCATATTGCGATTCGACCGGCAGATAGCGCTCGCCTTCGCGCGACGGCACGAAGCCGAACTCGGTCAACAACGATTCGGAGCCGGCATCGCCATGCAGGATATTGTTCTCGGCGCCCTCTTCATAATTGATGACGAACTGCACCGCGATGCGCGCACCGTTCGGCCATTTCGGGTGGGGCGGGTGCTGGCCATAGCCAACCATGTCGCGCGGATAGTTTTCGCTCACGCCGCCTTCCCCTTTCCGCTTTCGCCGAGCCCTATTCGTTGGCGCCCTTGTAGCGCTCATGGCGGACATCGCAAGTGATGCCATGCGCCAGCATGCCCTCGACCTCGCATTGCCGCGCCAGCACCGGCGCGATGTCCCGACTGGCGGCCGGTTTGAGGCGCTGGTAGGTCACGGTCTTGATGAACTTGCCGGCCCACAGGCCGCCGGTATAGCGCGACGCGCCATTGGTCGGCAGGGTGTGGTTGGTGCCGATGCCCTTGTCGCCGTACGCAACCGTCGCCTCTTCGCCGACGAACAGGCTGCCGTAATTGCTGAGCCGCGCAAGATATGCATCGTCATGCGCGGTCATGATCTCGAGATGCTCCGGCGCATATTCATCGCTCATGCGCACCGCCTCGTCGATATCGGCAACCACGGTGATTTCGCCGAAATCGCGCCACGCCGGTTCCGCTACCTCTTTGGTCGGCAGGGTTTTGAGCTGTTCCTCGACATGGGCGAGCGTTTCCTCGCCGACGCGCTTCGAGGTGGTGACGAGCCAAGCCGGGCTGTCCGGGCCGTGCTCGGCCTGGCCGAGCAGATCGGTCGCCACCAGCTCGGGGTCGGCCGTGTCGTCGGCAATGATCAGGATTTCCGTCGGTCCGGCCAAAAGGTCGATACCGACGGTGCCATAAAGTTGGCGCTTGGCCTCGGCAACATAGGCGTTGCCGGGCCCGGTGATCAGGTCAACAGCCTGCATGCCGACACAGCCATAAGCCATCGAGGCCATCGCCTGAATGCCGCCGAGCGCATAAATCTCGTCCGCGCCGGCCTTGTGCAGGGCGTAGAGCGTCGGCGCATACATTTCCTTGCCGTCGCGCGGCGGGGCACAGCCGATGATATGGCCGACGCCGGCGACGCGCGCCACGCCGACGCTCATGCTCGCCGCCGCGACCAGCGGATATTTGCCGCCCGGGATATAGCAGCCGACATTGTTTACCGGAATCTGCTTTTGTCCAAGGATGATGCCGGGCTCGGTCTCGCACTCGAAATCGGTCAGCGTGTCGAGCTGGCGCTTGGCAAATTCGGTAATCTGGCGGTGGCAGAATTCGAAATCCTCCTTGAAGGTCTCGGGCAATGACGCTTCAGCCGCTTTGATCTGGTCTTCGGAGACGCGAAAGGTGCCGCCCTGCCATTTGTCGAGATCGGTGGCATAGCGCTTGACCGCATCGTCGCCATTTTCCTTGATATCGGCCAGCATGCGGCGCGCGGTATCTTCGACCGCGGTCATGTCCTGGGCTTTCTTGGGCGGGGCTTTCTTGATGTATTCAACCATGTTTCGTTCTTAATCTCTGCTGTTTGGGGTCAGGTAAATGAAGCGATATTGTCGCGCGCGAATTCCTCGAAACTGCGCGGCGGCCGGCCGACCACCCGGTCGACCACATCGGTGACCGGTGCGCCGAACCCGTCAATAAACATTTGATCGATCTCAATCAATGCATCAGCGAGCATGGCTGGCATGCCGGCATCGACCAGCGCCTTGTGCGAGGCTTCCATGGAGACCGATTCGAAGCGCACGGTTTTGTTGAGCGCGCGCGAGAGAATTTCCGCGCATTCGCCGTAGGAATAGGCGCGCGGCCCGGTAATTTCATAAGTTTGTTCTTCATGACCGTCCTCGGTCAGCGCCGCAACCGTTACCGCCGCGACATCGACCACGTCAACCAGGGCGACGCGCGATTCGCCAAGGGCTGCATAAAACACGCCGTCGCGCTTGATAAACGGCGCGAAGCGGCGGAAATTCTGCATGAAGGCATTGGGCCAGAGGTTGGTATAGGCGAAGCCCTCGCGCTCGATGCGTTGTTCGATCTCGCCGTGCCAGCGGCGGATTTTGGTCGGTGCATCGGGGGCCGAGCCGATCGCCGACATTTTGACGATATGGCTGATGCCGGCGCGCTTGGCCGCCGCGACCGCGTTTAATTCGAGCGCAACCATTTTCTCGGCAAAGGCGCATAGCAGGGAAAGGCGGGTGATGCCGTCAAACGCCGCCGTCAGGGTATCGGGCTGGGCGAAATCGCCGGCAACATAGTCCAGATCCGGCCCCAAAACCGTCTTGGCGCGCGCGATATCGCGCGTCATCACCCGGAACGGCACATTTTTTTCAAGCAGTTGGCGGACCGTCTCCTGCCCGGTCGTTCCGGTTGCCCCGGTCAATAAAATCATTTCACCCTCCCCGCCCCGCACGGACGCAGACACGCCGTTTCTCTATTATTGATTTCAATTGCCCCGATTGCACCGCGTTGCGGCGCTTCTGTCCAGCAGGAAAGCGGGGTGGAGGCCCGATTGCCGAGGAATGATCCTCCTCGCTACCCTACTATCCTGGCATGAGTTAACGTATACAACTGCATGTCCTTCGAACAAATCGCCATTTTGACCCTGATCGGCGCCATTTTGATCCTCTTCATCTGGGGGCGCTGGCGCTATGACCTGATTGCCTTTACCGCCCTTCTCGTGGCGGTGGTGATCGGGCTGGTCGAGCCGATGGAGGCCTTTATCGGCTTTGGCCACCCGGCGGTTGTGACCGTGGCGGCGGTGCTCATTATCAGCCGCGCGCTGTCAAATTCGGGCCTGATCGACCTGCTCGCCAAGGGGCTCGACCCGGCGGCCGAGCGCGGCCAGTCGCAACATATCGGCTTTATCGGTGCAATTTCGGCGCTGCTCTCGGCATTTATCAACAATGTCGGCGCGCTTGCGCTGCTCATGCCGGTCGCATTGAAATCGGCGGCCAAGGTGAAGCGCACGCCGGGCTTTATCCTCATGCCGCTCGCCTTTGCCTCGATCCTCGGCGGCACCATCACCCTGATCGGCACGCCGCCCAATATTATCATCGCCAATTACCGCGCCAGCACCGGCGGCGAGCCTTTTTCGATGTTCGATTTCACCCCCGTCGGCGCCGTGGTGACGCTTGCCGGCCTGATCTTCGTCGCCTTTCTCGGCTGGCGCCTGATACCGGCGGCGCGGCGCGCCAAACAGGATGATGGCTCGCTGTTCGAAATCGAGGCTTATGTCACCGAGCTTAGCGTGCCGGAGGAATCGCCGCTGCTCGGCAAGGGTCGGCGTCAGATCGAGAGCGAGTTCGAAAAACTTGAAATCGAATTTGTCGGCCTGATCCGCGCCCAACAGCGCATTCACAGTGCCACCTGGCGCGGCCGCATCAAGGCCGGCGATATCCTCGTGCTTGAGGCCGACCCGGAAGGCATCGATAAAGCGGTGAGCGGCTTCGGCTTGGAACTGGTCGGCTCCGGCGCCGAAGTGAGCGATGACCTCAAATCCGATGACGTGGCCCTGGTCGAGGCCGTCGTCTCGCCCGCCGGCATGATCGAGAACCGCACCGCGAGCGGGGTTCATTTGCGCGGCCGTTTCGGCGTCAATTTGTTGGCCGTCTCGCGCCAGGGCCGGCCGATCAAGACTCGCCTTCACACCATGCGCCTCAGGGCCGGCGATGTGCTGCTGCTGCAGGGGCCGGTCGACCAGATGCCGACGGTCCTCGGCGATATCGGCTGTCTGCCGCTGGCCGAACGCGGTCTCAAAATCGGCCGGCCGGAGCGCGCCTGGCTGTCTCTCGCCGTCTTTATCGGCGCCATTATTTTCATGTCGCTCGGCCTCGTCGCGGCGCCGATTGCGCTCGGTCTCGCGGCGATGGCGATGCTGTTTCTCAATGTTGCTTCCCTGCGCGAGGCCTATGACAGCATCAACTGGCCGGTGATCATCCTGTTGGGCGCGATGATCCCGATTGGCGGCGCGCTCGAGACCACCGGCGCCACCGATCTGATCACCGAATCGATCCTCGGTATCGGCGACGGCATATCGCCGATTGTCGTGCTGACCATCCTGTTGATCGTCACCATGACGCTCTCGGATATCGTCAACAATGCGGCCACCGCCGTGATCATGGCGCCGATCGCTTTCGGCCTGGCCGAGCGCCTGCAGGTCAATGCCGATGCGTTTCTCATGGCGGTGGCGATCGGCGCGTCCTGCGCCTTTCTCACCCCGATCGGGCATCAGAACAACACACTTGTTCTCGGCCCCGGCGGTTATCGCTTCGGCGATTATTGGCGTATGGGCCTGCCGCTCGAAATCCTCATCACCGCTGTCTCGGTGCCGATGATTCTCTGGGTCTGGCCGCTCTAACTTCCGGCCTCGCTCTCGTCTTTATAGTCCTCGAATTTGCCGCCGGCGCTGCGCGCAATTTCATCGACATAGTTGAACGAAACGCTAAACGGATGGCGGAAACGCTGTTGCAGTATTTTCGTCAAATTTCCGGCTTCGGCCTCGCTCAGTTCCCGCACCGTCACCAGTTTCATCTCCAGCGCCTCGGGCCCCCGGCGTATGACCTGGAACTGGCGGATCATGTCGAAGCCGGTGAGCAGGTCCTGGAAGCTGGCATAGAATTCATCGCCATTCGGCAGTTTCACCATGCTGCGCGTCCGCCCCATGATGCGGCGGAGCACTGGCAGAGTGCGGCCGCAATCGCAGCTTCCCACTTCGGCGAAATCACCGATCGAATAACGCAATAGCGGCATGGTCAGATTATGCAGTGGCGTGATCACCACCTCGCCGGCTTCGCCGGGCCGGCAATCCCTGCCATCCTCATCGAGCACTTCGACGAACACGGATTCGGATTGGATATGTAAATTTTCGCTCTCCGGACATTGCATGGCGATATAGCCAACTTCGGCGCTGCTATAAACGTCGATGACCGGCACATTCAACACATCACGGCAGATTTTACGCACTTCGGGGCGCAGCAAATCGGACACGGTGTGGACCTGCTTGAGCCTCGGAAACTCGATCTTGTGGCGCTCGCAATGGATGGCGATGGCCTGGATGTTGCCGGGATAGGTGAGAATATAGTCGGGGTCGAAGCGTTGCAGCCAGTCGACCTGGTCGGCAATCGGCGTGCCGATATTGAGAAGCGCGCTCGGACCGTTGGCGAAGGCCTGCGCCAGCATGCCGCCCCAATTGTCAAAATGCTCGCCTTCGGGATAGGGCGCCTTGTTTCCCGGCAGCGGCCGTATGCTGGCCAATTTCAGGTTGGGGTCGCGGTGCCAAAGATGATCGCGGATGGTCAGCGCGTTCCAAAAAGTTTCTGTCAGCTCATTCTTGACGACCTTGATCGGCCGACCGGTCGAGCCCGACGTCAACACCTCGCCGGTTTTGCCATGCGCCTTCGGAAATTCCTCGCTGAGAAGCTGATCTCCCAATTCCTGAATTTCCGGCCGGGTGAGGATGGGTATGTGGCGGCGCAATATTTCCGGCGTGATGGTTTGATCGAGATCGATTCCCCATTCCGCATGACGTGCCCGGTAATACGGCACGGATTTAAAAGCGTGGCGCAGCAGGAGTTGGATTTGGCGGAATTGAAGACGCTCAAGATCTTCTGCGGGCAGCCATTGGCTGTGCTCCAATTGATAGAGCAGGGCCAGGGTGTGGATTGCATTGCGGCGGGGAAGGCCGGGCCAGACCAGCCCGGGGAGGGCCGTCTGGACCCGTGGCGGACGGCTATCCGTCATCGCTGCCTCCCTCGCTATAGACATCCCTGAAATCGTGGAATTTGCCGCTGGCGCTGCGCGCCAACTCATCATGATAGCTGATATTGACGCGGAACGGATGTTTGAAGCGCTCGTGCATCTCCGCCCGAAACGCCGCTTCTTCGCCTTCGGTCAACGGGCGGGTGACGACCAGCTTTATGTCGAGGGCGTCGCGCTCGCGGCGGCGAATCTGAAATTGCCGCACCATGGCGAAATTGATTAGTAGGTCCTGCAAGCTGGGATAATGCTGCTCGCCGTTTGGCAATATAACGGTCGAGCGGGTACGGCCCATGATGCGCCGGATAGTGGGCAGGCCGCGCCCGCAATCGCATTCGCCAACCTCGGCCAGATCACCGCTGTGATAACGCAGCAGCGGCATGGCGAAATTATGCAGCGGCGTGGCGATCACCCGGCCAATTTCGCCGGGTCCGCAAGCCTGTCCGGATTCGTTCAAGATCTCGACATAGGCCGATTCCGCCTGAATGTGATAATTCTCAGATTCAGGGCATTGCATGGCGATATAGCCGATCTCGGCCGAGCTATAAATGTCAATCACGGGCACGTTCCAGGCCTCGACACAGGCGGCGCGCGCCTCCGGGCGGAGCAGATCGGAAAAGGTGGCGATCTGTTTCAGGTTGGGAAATGTGATGCCTTTCTCAAGGCAATAATGCGCCAGCGCCTGGGCATTGGCCGGCAGCGTCAGGATATAATCCGGCGCCATGCGCTCAAGCCATTCAACCTGCTCATGCGTCTTGGTGCTGACATGGAGCATGCAGCTCGAGCCGGTCTCGAAGGTTTGCGAAGCGTAACCGCCCCAATTGTTGTATTCCGCGCCGCTGGGATAATCGCCATACGCCCCGTCGACGATTTTGATAATGGCGAGTTTTTTCCGCACATCCCGGTGCCATAGATTTTCACGCAGTGTGAAAGCCTGCCACATCACCTCGGCCAGGCTGGATTTGAGCGTCTTGAGCGGCCTTCCGGTGGAGCCGGATGTGAAAGTGTCGCCGATTTTGCCATGCGCCTCGGGCACGGCCTCGCTATGGAATGCCGCACCGCCCTCCTGCGTCTCGGCGCGCGTCAATATTGGCACGCGGTCGGCAAAAGACTCAGGCGTAAGTTTCCACTTTGCATCGATCCCCCAGGCCTCGCGCTGCGCCCGGTAATAGGGGACATGCTGGAAGGCGTGCTGTAGGAGCGGCGCCAGTTGGCGGAACTGATGGCGACGCAATTGCTCAGGTCTCCACCATTGGCTGAGCTCCAACTGGTAGAGGATGGCGAGCAGACGGGCGCCATGCTCGGCCGGCAGGCCGGGCCATGCCAGGCCGGCAAGCGCCGAGCGGGTTTGTGGCGTCACGCTATCCGCCATGGCCGCCGCCCGCATGATAGTCATCTCTGAAGTCGTGAAATTTGCCGCTGCTGCTGCGCACCAACTCATCGTGATAGGTGATATTGATGCGGAACGGGTACTGAAACCGCTCCTGAAACTCGCGTTGCAGAAGTGCTGCTTCGCTTTCCGTCAATTTTTTCAAAACGACCAGTTTTACATCAAGGCTGTCCCGCTCCTGGCGGCGCACTTGAAACTGCTGGACCAACGGCAAATCGATTAAAAGGTCCTGGAAATTGGGAAAAACCGACTCTCCATTGGGTAAATTCATCACCGCCCGGGTGCGCCCCAGGATACGTTTGAGCGCCGGCAATCCCCGCCCGCAGCCGCATACGCCGACCTCGGCCAAATCGCCGCTGGCGTAGCGCAACAGCGGCATGGCGAAATTGTGCAGCGGCGTGACGATAATTTCACCGACCTCGCCGGGCGCGCAAATCTGCCCCGCCTCGTTGACGACCTCGACATATACCGCCTCCGACTGGATGTGGTAATTTCCGCTGTCCGGACATTGCAAAGCGAGGTAGCCGGCCTCGGCCGAACTGTAGACATCGACGATCGGCACACCCCACGCTTCGTCGCACACGGCGCGCGCTTCGGGACGCAGCAAATCGGAGAAGGTTATGAGCTGCTTGAGGGCGGGAAATTCGACCTTTTCGCGCAGGCAGAATTGCGCCAAAGCCTGTGCATTGCCGGCAAAGGTAAATAAATAATCCGGTTCCATGCGCTGCAACCATTCGATCTGCTCATGTGTCTTGGTGCTCAAATGAAGCATGCAACATGGGCCGGTTTCAAAGGTCTCCGCCGCGAATCCGCCCCAACTTTCCAATATGTCGCCGTCGGGGTAGGGGGTGTAGGTTCCCTCGAAAATTTTTATGATGGCGAGCTTCTTGCTTAGATCCCGATGCCACAAACTTTCCCGCAGGGTAAGGGCCTGCCACATCATCTCGGTCAGTCCGGTTTTCAATGTCTTGAGCGGCCGCCCGGTGGAACCCGAGGTGAAGGTATCGCCGGCAGGGCCATGCGCTTTGGGCACCGCCTCGCTATGAAACGACGTGCCGGCTTCTTGCACTTCGGCGCGGGTTATGATTGGCACGCGGGCGGCAAAGGATTCCGGCGTGAGGTTCCACCTTGCATCGATCCCCCACGCTTCGCGCCGTTCCCGGTAATAGGGGACATGTTGGAATGCGTGCTCCAGGAGCGGCACCATTTGCTTGAATTGGTGGCGCCGCAATTGCTCAGGCGCCCACCATTGGCTGAACTCCAGCTGGTAGAGAAGAGCCAACAGGCTGGTGCCATGCTGGCTCGGCAGGGCGGGCCATGCCAGCCCGGGCAGCGCGGCGTGGGCGGTGGCCGGAAACTTCGGGGACGGACCGTGGCGGCCGGAGAGCGTCATCTGCGAAGCGCCCCGGCTCACGTCAAAGGCCGGCCGCCATCCACCGGAATGATACAGCCATTGGAAAATTTGAGGTCTGTCGCGATGGCGAGCGCCGCGGCGGCAACATCCTCGGGCGAAGCCAGGCGTTGCAGTGGCGTGCGGGCGGACTGCTCGTCCCACCACGCCTGGTCGAGGCCGGTGACGAATTCTGTTTCCGCCAGCCCGGGCGAAAGCGACACCACGCGGATGCGGGGCGCGAGCGCGCGCGCCAATGACATGGTCAGGGTATTCATCGCCGCCTTGGAGGCGCAATAGGCGATATTGCTGCCCATCGCGGTGACGCCGGCGATCGATGATATATTGATCACCAGGCCACCCTCGCCGGCATCGAGCAGGGGCCGGCAGGCGCGCACGCAGGCAAAGGCGCCGCGCCAATTGGTGCGGAATATATCGTCGATCAGATTGTCGTCGAGGCCGTCGAGGTCGTCATGCGCACAGAAGCGCGTGATGCCGGCATTATTGATCAAAATATCGAGACGGCCATATTCGGCCTCGATCTCGCCGGCGATGGTGGTGAGGCGGGCGCTGTCCTCGACCGGCGCTTCCTTGGCCGAATGACCGCTGCCGGGCAGCTCGCCCAGCAACGTCTGGGCGGCGCCGGCGCTGGTGCGGTAGCCGATAACCAAGCGCGCGCCATTATCGGCAAATTTACGGCACATCGCTTGTCCGAGACCGCCCGCACCGCCGGTTATGAATATGACTTGGTCCTGTAAATCCATTGCAACCTGCTTTTTAAATTCAATCCGTCTTAGCATGCGCTTCCATTGAACGCATATGGCTAATCGGCCATATTGCCGCCTACTATTCGAGCCAACTCACGGAAAATATAACATGGCGCAGCAAGGCGGTTCGCCGGCCCGCATCGGGGTGGATATTGGCGGCACATTTACCGATGTGGTGCTGGAAAAGGGCGAGAGCCGCTACACCGCCAAGGTGCTGACCACGCCACGCGCGCCCGAGGAGGGCGTCGGCCAGGGCATTGAGGGCGTCTTGGCCGATTCCGGCGTGGCGCCGGGCGAGGTTACGCTGATCATCCATGGCACGACGCTCGCCACCAACGCCCTGATCGAACGCAAGGGCGTGACCACTGCTTTGGTGACGACGCAAGGCTTCCGCGACAGCGTCGAAATGGGCTCGGAAAGCCGCTTCGAGCAATATGACATCAACATGGAAAAACCGCTGCCGCTGGTGCCGAGGCGCCGGCGCTTTGCCGTGGCCGAGCGCCTCAATGCCGCCGGCGAGGTGATCCTGGCGCTCGACGAGGCGGCGGTCGCGGCACTTGTCGAGCCACTCAAAGAATTGGACGTGGAGAGCGTCGCCATCGGTTTTCTGCACAGCTACGTCAATCCGGCGCATGAACGGCGCGCGCACGAAATTCTCAGCGCCGAACTGCCCGGCGTGACCTTCACCCTGTCGAGCGACGTGGCGCCGGAAATGCGCGAATATGAGCGCTTCTCGACCGCCTGCGCCAATGCCTATGTGCAACCCATCATGGCGCAATATCTGCGCCGCCTCGAAGCCGGGCTGAAGGATCGGGGCTTTACCTGTCCGCTCTTTGTCATGCTGTCGGGCGGTGGTGTCGCCGATATCGAAACCGGCATCCGCTTTCCTATCCGTCTGGTTGAATCGGGGCCGGTCGGCGGCGCCATCTTTTCAAGCCAAGTAGCGGCGGAATGCGGCCTTTCCGAAGTGCTGTCCTTCGATATGGGCGGCACCACGGCGAAGATTTGCGTCATTAATGATTCGAAGCCCCATACCGAGCGCTCGTTTGAGGTTGCCCGGGCGCACCGTTTCCTGAAAGGGAGCGGCCTGCCCTTGCGCATCCCGGTGATCGAGATGGTCGAGATCGGCGCCGGCGGCGGCTCGCTCGCCCATATCGATGCGCTCGGCCGCATTGCCGTCGGCCCGGAAAGTGCCGGCGCCGAGCCCGGCCCGGCCTCGTATGGCCGGGGCGGCGAAGCGCCCGCCGTGACGGATGCCGATGTGGCGCTCGGGCGCATCGATCCAAACGCCTTCGCCGGCGGCCGCCTGACCCTTGATGCCGGCCTGGCCGATGCGGCGCTTGAGCGGGATGTCGGCGCGGCGCTCTCGCTCGAGCCGCAAATGGCGGCGCTCGGCGTCAGCGAAATGGTCGATGAAAACATGGCCAGCGCGGCGCGCGTGCATGCCATCGAAATCGGCGCCTCGCTGGCTGAGCGCACGATGATCGCCTTTGGCGGCGCGGCGCCGCTGCATGCGGCGCGCCTGGCGGAAAAGCTTGAGATCGACCGGGTGCTGATCCCGACAAGTGCGGCGGTCGGCTCGGCGGTCGGTTTCCTGCGCGCCCCGGTCGGCTATCAGGTGGTGCGCTCGGCCTATCAGATAATCAGCCAGTTCGACGCCGCCGCCGCCAATGAAACGCTCGCCAGCATGCAGGCCGAGGCAATGGCCGTGGTCGCGCGCGGCGCGCCCGGCGCCGAGACGCAAGAACAGCGCATCGCCTATATGCGCTATCTCGGCCAGGGTCACGAGGTGGCGGTGGATTTGCCCTCGCGCGATTGGCAGGGCGAGGACAGCGCCTTTATCCGCGACGCTTTCGAAGCGGCCTATGAGAAAACCTTCGGCCGCATCATCCCGCATTTGGATGTCGAGCTGGTGAGCTGGGCGGTCGAGATCAACGCGGCGACGGTGGATGTGGCGAGCAGTGGTACGGTGGGTGAGGCGCCGGCGCCGGCGCCCTATGCCGAACGCCAATTGCTCGATGCCGGCAGCGGCGAAATGGTATCGGCCAGGGCCTACCGGCGCGAGGACATGGCGCCGGGCTGCCGTGTCGAAGGGCCGGCGATCATCGTCGAGGACGATACCTCGACCGTGGTCAGCCCGAGCTTCGACGCATCGATTAACGGTTTGGGCTATATTGTGCTTGAACGCAAGGGCAGGGGAGGCAGGTCATGAGCGGCGGACAGGACGCGCTCAAGCGTATCCAAAGCCAGATCATGTGGAACCGCCTGATCTCGGTTGTCGAGGAGCAGGCCCAGACGCTGCTGCGCACCGCCTTCAGCACCACCGTGCGCGAGGCCGGCGATCTTTCCGCCGGCGTCTTCGACGTCGAGGGGCGGATGCTCGCCCAGGCGGTCACCGGTACGCCGGGGCATGTCAATGCCATGGCCATCGCGGTTGGTCATTTCCTCGAAAAATATCCGCTTGATCAGATGCGGGAAGGCGATGTTTTCATCACCAACGATCCGTGGCTGACCTGCGGCCATCTGCATGACCTCACTGTCGTCACGCCGGTGTTTCAGGATGGCCGCGCCGTCGGTTCGTTCGCCAGCACGGCCCATGTCGTCGATATCGGCGGGCGCGGCTTCGGCCCGGATGGCCGCGCGGTATTCGAGGAGGGGCTCTATATCCCGATCATGCCGCTGGTGCGCGCCGGCGAGCTCAACCGGGATCTGATGGAGATGGTGCGCTGGAACGTGCGTGAGCCGCTTCAGGTCGAGGGCGATATTCTGTCGCTCATTGCCTGCAACCAGGAAGGCGCGCGGCGTCTTCTCGATATGATGCGCGAATTCTCGCTCGAGACGCTCGATGGTCTCGCCGAGGATATCCTCACCCGCTCGCGCGAGGCGGCCTTGGCCGGCATCCGCAAGCTGCCCTTCGGCACCTATCACAACCGCCTCACCATGGACGGCTATGACGAATCGATCGAGCTTGTCGCCGCCATGACCATCTCCGAGGACGGCGTGCATGTCGATTTCGACGGCACCTCGCCGGCGAGCAATTACGGCATCAATGTGGTGATGAATTACACCACCGCCTATACCAGCTTCGGCGTGAAATGCATCGTCGCCAAGGAGGTGCCCAACAATGCCGGGTCGCTCTCGACCATTACGGTGAGTGCGCCCGAGGGCTCGATCCTCAATGTGCCCCGGCCTTGGCCGGTGGCGTCGCGCCATGTCATCGGCCATATGCTGCCCGATACCGTGTTTGGCTGCCTGCACCAGGCGGTGCCGGACCAGGTGCCGGCGGAGGGCGCGTCCTCGCTCTGGATCGTGCAGCTCCGGGGCGGCGCCACGGCCTTGGATAAGGACGCGCGGCAGAACGCGCCGGTGGAAGCGCCGCCGTTCGAGATCGCGCTCTTCAACTCGGGCGGCGCCGGCGCGCGCCCGGCGCTCGACGGCCTCTCGGCCACCGCCTTTCCGAGCGGCGTGCGCACCATGCCGGTCGAGGCGAGCGAAACCGTGGCGCCGAT
>CAYSDJ010000059.1:0-23287 GCA_964429775.1 uncultured Rhizobiaceae bacterium | reverse complement strand
ACGGTGGCGCGCACGCAATTGCAGGTCGAGCCGCCGGTGACGATCAGCGTGTCGATCTGGCGGTCGATCAGATAGGACAGGAGCGGGGTGCCGAAAAAGCTGCTCGGTTTCTTTTTGGTGAGCACCAGATCGCCGGGCTCGGGCGCGATGTCCGCGACGATCTCGCTGCCATGGGTGCCTTCGAGATAGACATTTTCGCTCTCGGGCGCGCCGATCTTGGCGTCGAACAGGCCGGCGTCGCCGGCTTTGCGGTCGATGGCGAAGCGGGTGTAGATGATTGGAGCGCCGGCGGGGCGGGCGGCAGCGAGAATCGCCTGGATGTGCCGTACCGCCGGCCAGGCGACATCTGGCGCGGCGTAGGGAAATTTATCCGGGTCGTTGCCCGATTCCTCACCGGCCATGTAGTTCTGTACATCTATGACAATCACCGCAGGGCGCGTGCCGAAGCCGATTGTGCGCGCCCATTTGCCGCGCTCAATCGTCGCTATATCGTCTTCGCTGAGGTGGCGTTGCCAATCTTCCATGTAGGCTTATCCCTGCCAGGGCGGGATCGGCGTTTCCCAATCGGCATTGGCGGTGGCGCTTTTGAGTTTCAGGATCAGTTCCATGTGATTGCAGCGCCACGTATCGCCCTCTTTACGGAACTGGGATTCATACCAGCCGCCGATCCAGGTGTCTTCGGTGGCACCACCATCCTCCTGTGTCGCCTTGGCCAGCTCCCAGAGATAATATTCGCCGGTCGCCGTTTGCCCTTCTTCGGAAATGTCGATTATTGGCTGGGTCATGTAATGCAGCGCCCAAGGCAGAGTGACGGTGCAGGTTTCGCGCAGGCCCTGGACGACCGCATCGCGGCCTTGCCAGCCGCCCACGCCCTCGCAGTTCCATACCGCGTCCTCGGTGAAGCAGGGTGCGAGAAGCTTCGGGTCGCCATTATTGTCCACCGCCTTGGCATAGCGCGCGATGAGCTGCTTGATCGCTTCGATATCTTCCATGCGCTGCAGGCGCTTTTCGATGTCGGCAGTCATGATGGTCCCCCGTTTTAAGAGTTATTCGGTTCAGCTTCCCTTGGCTTCGATGGCGGCCATGAGTGCCAGCGTGCGTTGGGCTTTCTCAAAAATCGGATAATCGACGAAATAGCCGTCGACCTGGATCGAAGCGGAGCCCGCCGCTTCCGCCGCGGCGAAAGCTTCGACATATTTCAACGCCCGCGCGACCTCTTCCGCGTCCGGTGTGAAGACGGCGTTGACGGGTGCGACCTGCGCCGGATGGATGCACAGTTTGCCGCGAAATCCAAGCGCCAGCGCGGTCTCTGCCGATTGTTCGAGATGTTTGCTATCTTCCAGATCGATAAACACGGTATCGATTGGCGCTTCCAGCCCGGCAACGCGCGAGGCGAGCGCAATTACGGAGCGCGCATGGCTGAGCTCGCTTTCGCCTGGTGTCCACACCATGCCCATATCGTTGGTGAAGTCGCCGGCGCCGAACGAGACGCGCCTGATACGTGTGCCGGCGCCGGCAATCTCGCTGATCGCCGCGACGCCGCGCCCGGTTTCGATGATCGGAAGGATATCGAGTGTGCCGGCCGCCATGCCGCGTTCGCGTTCGATCTGGCAAACGAGCCAGTCGATCATCTGCAATTGGCTGGCGCTTTCGACCTTGGGCAGCACAATGCCGTCGAGCCACGGGCCGATGACTTC
The DNA here is from genome assembly GCA_964429775.1 of uncultured Rhizobiaceae bacterium. Classification (GTDB taxonomy): domain Bacteria; phylum Pseudomonadota; class Alphaproteobacteria; order UBA828; family UBA828; genus PTKB01. Next base: position 21,590 of record CAYSDJ010000059.1, on the reverse strand, counting down.
CTGCAGGTCGCCATAGCAAAAATCCGTATCGCTGGAATTGATGCGGATATAGCCGCGGCTGGTGCGCCCGGGCCGGTCTTTTAACGCCTCCACCACTGTTGCGCGGGTTGCCGCTTTTTGCTCGAGCGCGACCGCGTCTTCCAGGTCCAGGATCACCGCGTCGGCGTCGACGGTGAAAACCTTCTCCACCTTGCGGGCGTGATTGCCGGGCGCGAACAGCCAGCTGCGCAACGGCTCCATGCGCTCAACGCTCCGCGTTAAACATTGTTGGCGCGCCCCCAGGCCTGCTGCAATTCCATTGAATAAGTAAAGCGCCCGGCCGGATGCTCGATGACGGAGATCTCGTAATGCCGCCCCGAGGGTTCGGCATAACGGCGGACGATGATCAGCGCCGGCGTGCCGGCCTCGACTTCCAACTCGACCGCATGTTCGGGCGATATTTCACCGGCAAACAGGTCGATTTCAACTTTCGCCGGGCGTTGGTCGAAATGGCGGTCGATCAGGGCATGCACCGGCGTGTTGTCCTTGCCAATCCATTGCACCAAAGGCGCATATTTCGGCAGCACATAAATATTACTCCAGCACAGCGGCAGGCCGTCGGAGCGCCTTCTCAAACATTCGATATGGAACCAGCGCCGCCGCACCCGGCCATCCAAGGTTTCGGCCAGGGCCTTGTCGGCCACCCGTTCGCGCGCCGAGAGGATATGCAGGCGGGTATCTTCCGGATATTGCAGAAACTCGCCGAGCGAGCCCAGGGTCTGGACGAATTTCGCCGCCGGCTCGCGCGCCTGGACCATCGTGCCCGAGCCTTGCCGGCGCGATACCACGCCCATTTCGCCGAGCCGGCGCAGCGCTTCGCGCACGGTATAGCGGCTAACGCCGAATTGCTGACACAGTTCAAGCTCGGATGGCAGCATGGCACCGACCGGATGGTGGTCATCGGCGATCTGCCCGAGCAGGGAATCGGCCACCTCCTGGTAGCGCAGGCGCGATTTACGTGATTTCGTCTTGGCCATAGGCGTTCGCCAGTTTGCTGCGGCACGCCATGATTGGCTCCCGCCGGACGGGCTATTATAAAGGTCAAATGCGCTGCCGCGCAGCCCTTTCCGATAAATGGAGTAAATAATGAAATTAACGGGAATTAAGGTGCTCGACCTTGCACGCTTCATGCCGGGCTCACATCTCGCTCTGATGATGGCCGATCATGGCGCCGAGGTGATCAAGATCGAGGATACCAAGGCCGGTGATCCGGTGCGCTATATCGGCGCTGAGAGCGGCGGCCAGACGGTTTATTTCCGCAATGCCAACCGTGGCAAGAAAAGCGTTTCGCTCGACCTCAAGAGCGAAGAGGGGCGGGAATTTTTCCTCCGCCTGGCGGAGGGTGCCGACGTGGTGCTGGAGACTTTCCGCCCCGGCGTCGTCTCCCGCCTCGGCATCGATTATGAAAGCGTCAAGGCGCGCGCGCCGCAGGTGGTCTATTGCTCGATCTCGGCGTTCGGCCAGGATGGTCCCTACCGCGACCGCCCGGCGCATGATCTCAGCGTCTGCGCGCTCGCCGGTGTGGCCAGCCTCAGTGTCGACCCCAGCGGTCAGCCCAATATGCCGTGCATGCCGCCGAGCGATATGGGCGGCTCGCTGATGGCCTTTGGCGGTATTCTGATGGCTCTCCTCGGCCGCGCCAAAACCGGCAAGGGCGATTATCTCGATATGTCGATGTATGATTCGCTGATCTCCTGGATGCCGCACATTTCCGGCAAGGCACTGGTCGAGGGCCGCGCGCCGGAGCCCTGGCAGGAGCGCACCCAGGGCGGTGCGGCGTTCTACCGGCCCTATGCGGCGAAGGATGGCGGCCATATTACGCTTGGTGGCAGCGAGATGAAGTTCGTCACCAATTTCCTTACCGCCATGGGGCGCGAGGATCTGATCGAGGTGGCGAAACGCCCGCCGGGCGACGCCCAGGCCGAGCTGCGTGATTATTTAAGCGAGACCTTCCTCAGCAAAACGCGCGACGAATGGAGCGAGTGGTTTAAGGGACGCGATATTTGTTTTGCGCCGGTGCTCGACCTCAAGGAAGCATTCGATAATGAGCATTTGCAGGCGCGCGACATGCTGCTGCGCGATGCGGACGGCAATGCCCATCTCGGTATTCCGATCAAGTTCCGTGAGGAGCCGGGCGCGGTGCAAATGGAAGCGCCGGCACTGGGCGAACATTCCGAGGAAGTGGCGCTTGGCGCCGGCCTCAGCACGGATGAAGTCGCGGCCTTGAAGGAAAAGGGCGTGCTGCGTACTGCCTGAGTATGTTTTACCCGGGCGGCAGCGGCGGGTCGCTGATTTTCTTGCTTTGCCGGGAGACCGCCGCCTCGCGGTAGGCGAGGTAGATGGTGCTTGAAAAAATTACCGCGCCGCCGATCCAGACAAACAGCTCCGGCACCTGGCCAAAGAGAAAAAAGCCGAGCAGGCTGGCCCAGATCAGGCGCAGGAAATCGAGCGGCAGTACGGTTGTCGCGTCGGCCTCGCGGAAGGCTTGCGCCAGGAAAAGATGCCCGGCGGTGCCGATGCTGCCCATCAGGGCGAGCCAGCCGAGCTCCTCCCAGCTCGGCCATTGCCAGACAAAGGCGGCAGGGATGGCCGAAAGCGGGGTGAGGAAAACCATCATATAGGCGGTCAGTGTGAGGCTCGATTCGGTGCGCGACAGCACTTTGATCATCAACAATGCGCACGCCCAGATCACCGATGAGCCAAGCGCCAGCAGGGCGCCAAACTCCATATCGCCGATGCCGGGGCGGAGCACGATCATCACGCCGGCAAAACCGATCAGCAGCGCGCCGATGCGGCGGTAGCGGATTTTCTCGCCGAGCAGCAGTACCGCGCCGAGAGTGACGAAGAGCGGTGCGGTGAAGGTCATCGCCGCGACAGTGGCGAGCGGCGCTACGGTGACGGCGGTGAAAAAGAGTAGCATTGAGCCGACATGTACGGTGCCGCGCAGCGCATGCAGTGGCAGCCGCTTGGTCTTGAGGATGCCGAAGCCGTAGCGCAGGAAAAACGGCCCGAGGACGATAAAGCCGAAGAGATTGCGGAAAAACGCCATCTCGAACGGATGCTGCGCCTCGCCGACATGGCGGATGAGGGCGTGCATGGAGGAGAACAGGATGGTGGCGCAAAACAGTAGCAGCATGCCGCGCATCTGCGCTGGCAGGCGTAAATAAAGCGCGCTGAAAAAGGCGAGGATTTGCGCCGGGCGTTCAGTCATGCCGCGGCGCCGCAAACGCTATTTTTTCTCCTTCTCGACGACCGCGCCGCCGGCCTCTTTCCAGGCGGCAAATCCGCCCTTGATATGGGCGACCGGTTTCAATCCCATATTCTGCACCGCCTGGGTCGCCAGCGCCGAGCGTAAGCCGCCGGCGCAAAAGAAGACGAACCGCTTCTCGCTGGCGAAATCCTCGCGGAAATAGGCGCTCTCCGGATCGATCCAGAATTCCAGCATGCCGCGCGGCGCATGCATCGCGCCCGGCACGGCCCCTTCACGCCACAGTTCGCGGATATCGCGGATATCGACCAATTGCACCGCCTCGTCATCGGCAATCTTGATCGCTTCTTCGGCTGTCAGTGTCTCGATTTCAGCTTCCGCCGCCGCGCACAGTTCCTTGACGCCCTTGGTAATCATATTGCTTCACTCCAATTATCTTGTTGCGCTTTGGTATAGCACCGATTGCGGCCAAGCTGTACTTAACCATTTGGGGTTATGCTGGGCCGATGATGAAGAACGAGTTCACGCCGGAACATTTCGCCCGCGAGGATGGCGGCGACGATGAAATGTTTTATCGCCAGGCGCGCTTGGTCAAGCATATCGATGAGCCGGCCTGCGCGGCGCTGGCCGCCTATTACGCACGTGTGCTCGAGCCCGGCGGCGATATTCTCGATCTGATGTCGAGTTATGCTTCGCATTTGCCTGGCGATGCGGCTTATGGCCGTGTCGTCGGCCTCGGCATGAACCAGGTGGAGCTGGATGAGAACCCGCAGCTGAGCGAACGCTTGATCCACAATCTCAACACCAACCCCACCATGCCGTTTTCCGACGCCACGTTCGATGCCTGCATCCTTGCCGTCTCGGTACAATATCTCACACAGCCGGTCGAAACCTTCGCCGATGTGGCGCGCGTGCTCAAATCGGGCGCGCTCCTTGCTATCTCTTTCTCCAACCGCATGTTCGCCACCAAGGCGGTCGCCATCTGGCGCAGCGTCGGCGATGCCGATCACGCGCGCCTCTTGGAAATCTATCTGCGCTGCGCCGGCGGCTTCGGCGATTTGGCGTTCGAGGATCTTTCGCCCGCGCCTGGCGCAACGGATCCGCTTTATGTGGTGAGTGCGCGCCGCGAGATGGTGTAATATCACTGGCGGGGGAAGGAACATGCGCGAAAAAATCACCAAGACCGATGCCGAGTGGCGCGAAATATTAACGCCGGAGCAATATCAGGTCAGCCGCCAGGGCGCGACGGAGCCACCATTCAGCGGCAAATATTGCAACGAAAAGGGCACTGGCACCTATGTTTGTGCGGGTTGCAGCGAGGCTTTGTTCGCCTCCGACACAAAATATGATTCACGCTCCGGCTGGCCGAGCTTTTGGCGCCCGGTCGATAGCGAAAGCATCGGCGAGTTGGCCGATACGAGCCACGGCATGCGCCGCGTCGAGGTGTTGTGCGCGCGCTGCGACGGGCATTTGGGTCATGTCTTTGAAGACGGTCCGCAGCCGACGGGTTTGCGCTACTGCATCAACTCCGCCGCTCTCGATTTCGAGCCTTCAGACGAGTAGCGCCGGCTATTGCAGCAACCCGGCCTCATAGTCGGCTGCTTTTTGCTTCAGCGCGGCCAAGAGGCCGTCGAAACCGCCTTTTTTGTATATCGCGCCATATTCCGAGCGCCGCATGGCAAGCTCGCTAAAGACGTTCATGAAAACGACGTCGACGATGCGCCAGCCTTTTTTACTCGGATAGAGCAGGTATTTTAACGGGATCGTCCCGCCGTCGCCCTGGGTCAGCTCGGTGTTGACATAGACGGTGCCCTGGTCAGCCGGCTTCTCCGAGAGGGTGCGGAAACTTTCGCCCGAGTAGCCATCGAAGCGTGCGGCGTAGGTTGCCACGCTTAAATCCTCAAGCGCTTCAACCAGTTGTTTCTTCTCTGCCTTGCGCAATGTCTTCCAATTCTTTTCGCCCGCCGCCATCACGGCGATCAGCGGCAGATTGAAGGATTTCATCACCACCGGCTCAATAAATTCGCTGCGGCCGTCAAAGCCGAGCGCATCGGCGTCTTTCATCATTTCAAGGAGCGACGCGTGCAGGGCGTTGACCACCTCGCTGGCGGATTTTTCACCCGCCTGGGCCGCACTGCCGGTAATGAGGCAGAAGGCAACCAGGATCGCGATAAGTATTTTACGTTGCATAGCTTAGGTTCGCATAAAATCTCCGGTTCGGGCAATGGCGGCTGATCTCAGCGTAAATCGCCCAATACAGAGTATATGGCATCGATATTGGCCCGGCCCAAGAGGCGGCTCCTTGCCGGCGACCAGCCCTGGCGCTGTTCCGTCCCGTCATCGACATCCTTGAACGGCATTTCGAGCGTCATGGAAATGCAGCCGAAGCGCTCGGCGATCCAGTTGGCGCCGATTTTGAGGTTGGCCTTGCCCGGCCGGTTGGCCGGATAGCCGTGCTTGAGCTGGAAATCGGGATCGGCCTGGAGGAGGGCGGCTTTATAGTTCTTCAGCAGCTTGGCCTGGCGTTTGCTGAACGACGGCACGCCTTCCGGGCCGGCGATGAAATTATGCGGGATCGCCTCGTCGCCATGCACATCGAGGCAAAAATCGACACCCGTTTTCTCCATGCGTTTGCGCACCCAATAGACCTCCGGGCTTTTCTCACGGCTCGGCTCCTGCCATTCGCGGTTGAGGTTGATGCCGGCGGCGTTGGTGCGCAGATGTCCCCTGCGGCTGCCATCCGGATTCATGTTGGGAACGATGTGAAAGACGGCCTTGTCCAAAATCGCGCGCGCCACCGCATCGTCTTCGTCGAGCAAGCGCTCAAGAAAACCCTCCATCCACCATTCGGCCATGCTTTCGCCGGGATGCTGGCGCGCGATGGCCCAGAGCGTGTGCTTTTTGGGTGCGGTATCACCAATGGTGAGCAGGTCGATCTCCTGGCCGTCCACCGTCTCGCCGAGAACTTCCAGCGCGGTGCGCGGATATTGCAGGCAATGGGCGATCAGATCATGGTGCCGCTCCATGGCATAGGGCGCGAAATAGGCGTAATAGACGCTGTCCCCGGCCGGCTTGTGGCGGATGGTAAGAACCTTGCCGTTATAATCGGTTGGCACGCGAAACCAGTCGACGCGGTCATAGGAGGCGACGGCGCGGTAATTCTCCCAGCCCTTCGGATAGGCGGCCTTGCCGGCATTCATGACCTTCAACTTACACGCCTTGCCGGCAGCGCCGCTTAGGCGGAAATAGAACCATTGGAAAAATTCTGAATCCTGGTCGTTGCGGATTTCAAGCTGGATGTCCGTCGCCTTATCGCATTTCAGGCAGGTGATATTGCCGCCATCGAAGGCGCTGCTGATCTTCATGTCATGGGACCCCTAAATTTGCGTCGCGCGAATTCTAGCGCGTCACAACCGATTTGCTCCAGTCTTCCCGCCACGCTAGAAAAGCGCCATATGAATTATTTTCGTTTCATTAAACAGAATAAGCGCTTTCTCGTATTCGGCCTGCTTGTGGCGCTGTTTTCGAGTTTCGGCCAAACCTATTTTATAGGTCTGTTCAGTGCCGAGATTCGCACCGCCTTCACGCTCAGCCATGGCGATTTCGGCTTGATCTACTCCGCCGGGTCGCTCGCCGCCGGCGTATTTTTGATTTGGCTCGGGCGCTATGTCGACCGGCTCGATTTGCGCCTCTGGATCGCGCTCCTCTCGGCTGCGGCGGTGGGCGCCTGTGTCGTCATGGGGGTGGCCCCCTCCGTCATAATTTTGGCTGTCGCCCTGTTTCTGTTGCGCCTCACCTGTCAGAGCCTGCTCTCCCATACCTACATGACCTCCATGGCGCGCTATTTCGATAGCGGGCGCGGCAAGGCCATCAGCATCGCCATGCTTGGCCATCCGGTGGGCGAAGCGGTTTTTCCGCTGATCACCGTCACCCTGCTGGCAGTGTTGGGCTGGCGGGACGTCTGGCTGGTCTACGCCGCCATCGGTGCTGCGCTGTTTATGCCGGTTCTGTTGTGGCTTTTGCGCGGTCACGGTGAACGCCACCAAAGTTACCTGAACCGCCTCGATGAACCTGAAGCCAATACGCGCCAAGCCGGCCACCAGTGGACCCAGGGCGAGGTATTGCGCGACGTGCGTTTCTATCTCATTCAATTCGCCATGATGTTGCCGCCTTTCGCCTTCACCGGTCTCTTTATTCACCAGGCCCATATGGCCGAGGCCAAGGGCTGGTCGCTGGCCTGGCTGGCGACCTGTTTTTCCGCCTATGCCGCCATGTCGATCCTGTCGTCGCTTACCATGGGGCCGCTGATCGACCGCATCGGCGCAACCCGGATCGCGCCCTGGGCGCTGCTGCCGGTCGTGCTTTCGATGCTGGTGCTGGCGCTGTTCAGTCACCCGGCGGCGACATTGGTGTTCATGGCCGGGCTCGGCCTTTGCATGGGCATGGTCTTCACCTGCTTCACCGCGATCTGGCCGGAGCTTTATGGCGTACGCCATCTCGGCGCCATCCGCTCGGTGGTGATGGCGATCATGGTACTGGTCAGCGCCATCGCGCCGGCCGTCCTTGGCTGGCTGTTCGATGCCGGTGTGACGATCGAAACGCTGGCCTTTATTTTTGCGCTCTGGGCCTTTGCCGGGTGGTTACTGTTGCTGGTGGTGCTCAGGCGCTGGAAGGCATCAAAGGTTGAAGCCAGCAAGGCTTGAAAATCTGTCCCCAACCGTCACAATAGTGAGGATGAACAGAGGGGAAGCATCATGACGCATGTGGTCGGCGAAGCCGAAATCAAAGCCTATCAGGAGGATGGCGTTACGGTCCTCAGGGGCTGCATCGATACGAGTTGGATTGACTCGTTACGTGTCGCCGTCGAGAAGGATTTGGTGTTTTCCGGCCCGCGTGCCGAAATCTACACCAAGCCCGAAGATCCGGGCCTGTTTTTCAATGATTTCTACATGTATCAGCGCATTCCGGAATTCCGCGACTTCGCCTTTAACGGCCCGTGCGGCGAGATCGCTGGCCGCCTGATGGGCGCGGACAAGGTGGATTTCTTCAAAGACCATCTCTTCGTCAAGGAACCCGGCACACCGCAAGCCCGCGTGCCGTGGCATCAGGATCAGCCCTATTGCGCCGTCCAGGGGCGGCATTTCTGCACCACCTGGGTGCCGCTCGATCCGGTGCCCAAGGAAACCACGGTCGAATTCATCCTCGGCTCGCACCTCTGGGAGCGCTGGTTCAAGCCGGTCGATTCTCTCGTCGACGGTTCGGAACATGGCAGCACGGAATTCGAGCGTGCGCCTGACTTCGAGGCCGAACGCGATGCTTACAATATTGCCTCGTGGACGCTCGAGCCCGGCGATTGCCTCGCTTTCCATGGCCTGATCGTCCATCAGGGCATGGCCAATCCGACCGCCACAACCCGGCGCCGCGCCATCATCGGCCGCTTCCTCGGCGACGACGCCGTCTATGCCGAACGCGAACCTTTGTGCGAATTCCCGCACAATCCGCCGCCGTTAAAAAACGGCGAACCACTGAGGAACGCGCCCGACGACTTTCCTCATGTATGGCCATGATCGCGGAAGTACCGCGGTTGGAAATATTGGTTGCTACGGTGTCGGCAATTATTTCTGTGCCGCGATAAACTTCTTTCGGTCTTCCCCATTCATCTCGTAGTCAACCACAAGTCCGTGCTTCTTCATCAGGCGCGGGTAAATATCTTCGGCAACCAAATATTTGTAGGCGCGGTTATAGCGTTCCTTCATCTCTATGCGCCTCGGATTATCCAGGGCGATGGCTGGGGAAGCGATATTGGTTTGTATCGGCGGCTGAAGGACCACCAGTTCGTCGACCCACTCGGGAAAACTGGTTTCGGCCAATGAGGTGATGTGCGGGCTATTGCTGATGATCGCGTCTATACGTTTGTTCTTCAGCATCTTGATCAGCGCATGGTCGTTGCTGACCTCGAACGTCACATATTTGTCGATAATGTCGCGGAATGCATTTAATCCGCCCACGCCTCTGACATATGCGATGCGCTTGCCATACAGATCCTCAAGCCGCCCGGAAGTTAGGCCCGAACCTTTTATCGTGATGAAGTTGATGCGATCGACCGTTGTTGGCAGGAAGTAGTCAAACCACTGGTCCCCTTCACCGCCAATCCAATAACTGCCGACGAAGTCGTATTTCAGCTTCTTCACCTCTTCCAAACAACGTACCCACGGCAGAATTGTTACGCTTGGCTCGTAGCCCGCCCTGCGCAGCACCGTCGAAAGCAGATCGGGAATAAATCCCTGCTCCGGCAAGTGCTTGCCACCCTGCTTGCCCCAAATGAGATAACAGACCTTCACAACCTCATTCTTCGTTTCGCCGCTGTCCTCGGCAAATGAGATGGAGGGATAGGTTAAAAGTAAGGCAAGAATTGTGAGCGCAATGGTTGCACGGACTCGTTGAATGATCATGGCGTCGACCTCGTTCATGAGGGGCGAGCAATAATTCTACTTATAATAGTGATTTGGTACTAGCCGCCATAACCCCAATACGCATTCCGGTTTTATGGCGCCGCTTTCATCTATTTCACCACGCGCCTGACCACCGCTTTCACGGTCAAGCCCTGCACCACGATGGAGAATATCACCACGCCATAGGTGACGGCGAGAATCGTATCCTTAATAGGACTTTCGGGCAGTGACAGGGCCAAGGCGACGGAGATGCCGCCGCGCAAGCCGCCCCAGGTGAGCACCGGAATGGCGCCTTTGGTGAAATCGCGCTTAAGCGAGAGGAGGGTGAGCGGCGTGGCGACGCTGATGAAGCGCGCGGCCAAGACGAGCGGGATGGCGATGATCATCAGCGCCACCACATTGCCCGAAATCGTGAGGGCAAAAACCTCGAAGCCGATCAGCAGGAACAGGGCGGAATTCATGATTTCGTCGACGAGCGACCAGAATTTATGCACATGGTCGCGCGTCTTTTCGCTCATCGCCAGACGCGTGCCGCGATTGCCGATTAAGAGGCCGGCGATAACCACGGCAATCGGGCCGGAGAGATGGAGGGCCGCTGCAATGCCATAGGTCACCATCACCAGGGCGAGCGTGATCAGCACTTCGAGATTGTGCTCATCGATCGATTTCATCGCCCGGTAGGCGATATAGCCGGTGGCGAGACCAAGCGCCGCACCGCCGAGCGCCTCCTGGGCAAAAAGACGAATAATCTCAACCGCGCCGATCTCGCCGCCATGTCCGCCGCCGCCGGTGGCAATCGCCGCCATGATGATGAACACCACCACGCCGACGCCGTCATTAAACAGGCTCTCGCCAGCGATCTTGGCTTCAAGCGATTCCGGCACCTTGACGGTTTTTAATATACCGAGCACCGCCACCGGGTCGGTCGGTGCAATCAGGGCGCCGAACACCAGGCAATACATCAGAGGAATGCTGATGCCGAGCAGGCTGGATAGGCCATAGACCGCAAAGCCGATCATAAAGGTCGTCATCAACACGCCGACCGTCGCCATCGAGCCGATCGCCCATTTGCGGCTCAGGAGATCGCCGAGATTGACGTGCAGTGCGCCGGCGAAAAGCAGGAAGCTCAGCATGCCGTTCATCAGCACATCGTGGAAGTCGAGATTATCGAGAACCCCGCGCACGCTTTCCTGCAACGCGAGTGCCGGAAAGATGGCGTCGAGCGCAATGGCGCCGAGTGAGGCCAGGAGGGCGATAACGACAATACCGATGGCGTGCGGCAGGCCAAGCCAGCGGTGATTGATATATCCGAACAGGGCGGCCAGCGTGATGATGACGGTGGCGACATGCAGAAGTGAGAGATCGGACATATGAAAGCAGCCTATATATCTGAGTAAGGGCTATGGTGTGGGGAAGCGATTTTTGAAAGTAAAAGCATGCGCGCTCGGGCCGTTTTGACGCAAGTGCTCGAGCCGCCCTACACCTTCGCCAACATCCGGGACATGGCCGGCATCGACCCACCAAAGCGCGACAACCGCCTCATTCATCGGCGTGAACCATTGCTTGCGGGCACGCAGCGGCTCGGCATGGGCGCTCTTGTAGGAAAATTCGAATAAAGCCTCGATACTCTCCCAGACCGACATGTTGATCAGGATATTTTCGTCCGCATAGGCATTTATCGAAGTGGCGTCACCGCTTTCATCCTGCAGGCGCCAGACGAAGCCAGGCGCACCGTCCGCCAAGGCGTTGACGCTCTCAAGCTGAGCAACGAACGGCGCCATCTCTCGATGTTCAATCGGGTATCGCATGGTGGCGATATTGATTTGCGCGATATGGAATTTCGGCAAGGTCATTCAATTTCCCTCGTTTACCGGCATATCATCCCTGGCACCGGCGGCGGTGTCGGGTAGAATCGCAAATTAGATTCGCCGAGGAAACAGGATTCGGAGATAATTTATGTATAAGGGCATGTACACCTATGCCTGGGATTTGAACGAAGAGGGCGTCGAGAATGTGCTGGCGCGCTACCGCGATTGCGGCGTCAACACCATCACCTTCGCCGCCAGCTATCATGCCGGCAAGTTTCTGCGCCCGCATGCGCGCAAGCGCCGGGTTTACTTCCCGGAAGACGGCACGGTTTATTTCCTGCCCCGCCAGGAGCGCTACAGCGCCATTCACCCGATCATGAACAGCGTCCTCTCGGAGCATGATTTCCTCGACGAGCTGCGCGTGACCGCGCCCGATTTCAAGCGCGTCGCCTGGACCGTTTGCCTGCACAATACCGAGCTCGGCAAACGCCACCCGGAATATGCCGTGCGCAATGCTTACGGTGATCCCTACCATTACAATCTCTGCCCGGCATTCGAGGATGTGCAGGAATATATCGCCACACTCTGCGCCGATATGGCCGAGCTTTATGAGCTTGACGGCATCGCCCTGGAGACGCCGGGCTTCCTGCCCTACGACCATGGCTTTCACCACGAATTCTCGCTTCTGCCGCTCAATCGCTGGGTCAAATGGCTGTTGGGCCTGTGTTTTTCCGACGCCTGTTTGGATGGCGCCGGCAAGGCCGGCATCGATATGGCGCGCCTCAGGCAGCAAACATGCGCATCGATCGATCAATTTTTCGCCCATGCCAAGGCGGTGCCGGATGAGGTGGCGTTTGAATGGTGGATCGCCGACCTGGTGATGGACCCGGAATGGGTGGCCTTCCTCAATTGGCGCTGCGGCGTGGTCAGCGATCTGGTGGCGCGGGTGCGCGAAACCGTACCGAAGGAAACCGAGCTCGCCATTATCCCGACCGTGCAACGGCCAACAGCGGCATCCTGGATGGAAGGCAGCGACCTCAAGCGCCTCGCCGAAGTGGCCGATGCGCTCGAAGTGCCGGCCTATGAGTCGAGCGCCGAGGCCGCACTGATCGATGCCTGGGATGTGCGCCGGCGTGTCGGCGAAGAGGCCAAGCTCAATTTCATCCTGCGCCCGACCTATCCCGATCTTGCCAACGGCGCCGAGACGGTGGCGGCGGCAAAGGGCCTGAAAGAAGCCGGCGCGGCGGGCCTCGCCTTCTATAATTACGGCCATATGGCGCTCGGTTCGCTCGACCATGTGCGCGATGCGCTCAAAGCATTCGACCCGGAGGGCGCGGCACAACAAGACCCGGAGGGCGCGGCACAACAAGACCCATCAGGAGAGAATCAGTGAATCGTTACGCGGACAAAATATTCATGGTAACCGGCGGCGGCGGCGGCATTGGCCGCGCCATATGTCTCCGCCTCGCCAGCGAGGGCGCTGCCATCGCCGTGCTGGAGAAAAATGACGAGGCGGCGGCGGAAACGGTGCGCCAGGTCGAGGCCGCGGGCGGGCGCGCCGCCGCAGTGCATGCCGATATCACCGATTGGGATTCAGTGCAGAGCGGCGTGGCCGAGGCCGAGCAATCACTCGGTCCGCTTGATGGCCTGATCAACAATGCCGGTTGGGCGCAGCGCGGCAACCTTGAGGACACCGAGGCCGAGGATTGGGACAAGGAGATCGCCGTTAATCTGCGCGGCCATTTTCTCTGTGCGAAGGCGGTTATTCCGGGCATGGTGACGCGCGGCAAGGGCGTGATCGTCAATATCGGCTCGGTCAACGGCCTGGTCTATCTCGGCAATCCGGGCTACAGCGCCGCCAAGGCCGCGCTCCTGAGCCTGACCCAATCGCTTTCCGCCGAATATGGCCCGAAGGGTATCCGCACCAACATGGTCTCGCCCGGCACGATCGAGACCGACATCGAAACCTGGCGCATCCGACGCGAAAAGAACCCGGAAGTGTTCGACATTCTCGCGCGCTGGTACCCGGTCGGCCGCGTCGGCCAGCCCGAAGACATCGCCGCCGCCGTCGCCTATATCGCCGCCGACGAAGCAGCCTTCGTCAACGGCACCAATCTGGTTGTTGATGGCGGGCTCACGGCGAGCATGAACCCGATGATTGAGGAGTTTGTGCTCGAATAGGACGCGGAATTAGGGTCTCCGCGTCATCAGGGTGCCCATGCCGGCGGCGCAGATGGTTTCCACGCCGTTCGCCACGGCGAAGATTTCGCTGCGCACGATGGTCAGCGTACGCCCCGATTTCACCACCTCGCCGCGGGCGATGATCTCGTCGCCGCCGGCCGGGGCGAGATAGTTGATCTTGATCTCGACCGTGAGGATATCGGCGCCGGTCTCGAACAGGCTGAAGGCGGCCAGGCCGCCGGCGACATCGGCCAGTGCGGCGATGACGCCGCCATGGACGAAGCCGTTCTGCTGGGTCAAATCCGGGCGCGGCTTGAGACGGAGGGTGCAGCGGCCCGGTGCGATTTCGCCGAGCTCCGCGCCGATATGCTGCATGAAGGTCTGGCGCGCATAATTCGCCCGCGCGACCGCCTCGAACTCCGGATTGCGCGGGGCGAAACCCATTAATCGAGGCGGACGATCTCGCCCGTATCGATGCTCTCCTGTGCGGCGATGACGATGCGCAAGGAATCGACGCCGTTCTGCATGTGGTCGGTGAGATCGACATCCTCATTGATCGCCTTGAGGAGATATTCCTGCTCGCGGTCGCACAGTTCCTGGTGGTCGGGCTCGTCGGCCATGTTGATCCACTCGTCTTCATGCACGAATTTATTGTTGTCGTCGATTTCGCTCGAGTGGCAGAGGATGGCGTTGGTCTTGGTATGCGAATCGATATCGTCCGACGAGGCATGCTCCTGGCCTTCCTGCGGCACGACGATGGAGACCGAGCCTTTCGGGCCGACCACGTCTTTGACGAAGAACGCGGTTTCGCTCATCATCGGCCCCCAGCCGGCCTCGTACCAGCCGACCGAGCCGTCATCGAATTCGACGTGAAGGTGGCCGTAATTCTGCACTTTTGTCTGGTCGGTGAGCTTGGCGCCCATGCCGTGCACTTTAACTGGCTTGGCGCCGGTCATCTGGCACATGACATCGACATAATGCACGCCGCAATCGACGATCGGCGTCAGCGACTGCATCAGATTGCGGTGCCAGATCCAGGGGTCGCCGCTCGATTGCTGATTGAGGTTCATGCGCATGACCAGCGGCTTACCCAACCCCCGGGCGCGTTCGATAAACTCCATCCACGCCGGGTGAACGCGGAGAATATAGCCGATCACCAGCTTCTTGCCCGCAGCCTTGGCCATGTCGACGATTTCCTGCGCATCGGCGATGTTTGAGGCGAGCGGCTTTTCGGTAAACACATGACAGCCCGCCGCGAACGCCTGGCGGCAGAACTCGGCATGGGTGTCGGGATAGGTGTTGACCGAGACCACGTCCGGCTTGGTTTCGGCCAGAGCCTGAGTGAAATCAGTGAATTTCGGATAGTGGCCAAGCTCTTCCGGCAGTTCCTTGCGCTCGTGGATGCCGGGGCTGCACAGGCCGACGATCTCGAAGCCGTCGATCTTGTGATAGGCGAGCGCATGGCTCCGCCCCATATTGCCGACGCCCAGCACCAATACTTTTTGCGCACCGTTTGCCATGATGTTTTTCCCCCTAATTATCTTCGTTGATTGTCTCTAAGTTACACGTCTCGCACCGACGCGTTAAGCGGCGTTTCGCCTGAGCGTGCGGCCCGGCCGGGCACCCGTTATCTTGCCGTTTTCGCGGATGATTTCGCCATTGACCATCACCAGGTCGATGCCGGCAGCGGGTGTCATCGGTTTTTCGAAGGTCGCGCTGTCGATCACGGTTTCCGGGTCGAACAGCGTAATATCGGCGAAGGCGCCGGGCCGCAGCACGCCCCTGTCCTTCAGGCCGAACTGCTCGGCCGAAAGGCCGGTCATGCGGCGCACCGCCTCTTCGAGCGACATCAGGCCGAGCTCGCGCGCATAGTGGCCAAGCACGCGCGGGAAGGTGCCCCAAAGGCGCGGATGCGGGTGCGAATCATGCGGCAGGCCGTCGGAGCCGACCATGGCGTGCGGATAGCTCAGGATGCGCTGCACATCGGCCTCGTCCATAAGGAAATAGATCGCCCCGCCGGGAATCAATTGTGCCGCCGCGTCGCGCGGCGAGCAGCCGAGCTCGGCGGCGATATCGGCCAGGTCGCGGCCGGAGAATTCTGGCCGGGTTTCGGACCAGGTGATGATGACCCGCTCCGCCGCATCGACCATATCGACCATAATCACGGTCGATCCCGCCGTGTAGGGATAGACATCAAGGCCGATCTTCTGGCCTTCGAGCGCTTTGTCAAAACGGGCCAGCGTCTCGACGCTGCGGCCATGATTCTCCTTACCGGCGCATTTGTGGTGCGAGACCACCACCGGAAGGCTGGCGCGCCGGCCGATCTCAAAAGTCTCATCTAGGGACTTATCGATATCGGCGGCCTCATTGCGCATATGGGTGACGTAAATTCCGCCCTTGTCGCCGGCAACATCGGCCAGGGCAACGATTTCATCCGTCGGCGCCGCCTTGTTGGGCGCATAAATAAGGCCGGTGCTGAAGCCCGTCGCGCCCGATTGCATGGCTTCTTCGACAACTTTCGCCATGGCATCGATCTCGCCTGCATTGGCCGGGCGGTCGACATCGTTCATGGCGCCGAGGCGGAGTGTCGAGTGGCCGATCAGGAAGGCGGCGTTGGCCGCCGGCGGCGTTTGGTCGAGCGCATCGAGATAATCGCCGAAGCGCCCGAAGCGGTAATCGCTGCTATTGCCCAGGAGGTCCATCGGCGGTGGCGGTAATTCGCCGCCCAGCACCAACGGCGCCAGGCTGACACCGCAATTGCCGACCACCACCGTGGTCACGCCCTGGCTCGTTTTTGGCGTCATGTCGGGGTCGCGGAACAGGAGGTTGTCGTCATGGGTGTGCACGTCGATGAAGCCGGGCGCGACGACGCGCCCGCTGGCGTCGATCTTGCGTGCCGCCTGCATCTCAGAGAGGTCACCGATAGCGCTTATGCGGTCGCCGGTTACCGCTACATCGGCACGGGTTCGGTCGGAATCGGTGCCGTCGATCACTTCGCCGCCGGCGAACAGAATATCGCAGTTCTTCTCATTCATAATGCCGCCCCTAGACCATCACATCGCCGCCATTCATGTTCATAGAGGCGCCGACATAGAACGAGCCGTCGTCCGACGCGAGCAAAAGCACCGTCGGCACCACCTCGTCAATGCGGCCCGGCCGCTTGATCGGCATTGAGGCCTCTTTCTCGCGCCGCCAATCTTCGGGAATGCCCATATAGAGCGGCGTATCGATCGGCCCCGGATTGATGCAATTGACCGTTATGCCGTGCTCGATCAGCTCATAGGCGAGCGAGCGGGTGAAGCCCATGACGGCGGCCTTGGTGGCGCAATAATGGGCCATCAGCGGCGCGCCCTTATGGGCGAGCTGAGAGGAGAAGTTGATGATCCGTCCCCAGCCCTTGCGCTTCATTGCCGGAATGACCTCGCGCGAGCAATAAAAGATGCTATCGAGATTGACGCGCATCATCTCGTCCCACATCTCGGTCGACATGTTCTCGATCAGCTCGGTGGTGTCGATGCCGGCATTGGCGACGAGAATGTCAATATCGCCGATCGCCTCTGCCGCCGCGGCGAAGCTGCTCTTGACCGAGGCTTCGTCGCCGACGTCGCATTTGAGGCCGATGGATTTCGCGCCGTTCGCCGCCGCGGCCTCCGCCACCTCCTTGGCGCCGGCTTCGTTGATATCCAGCACGGCGACGCTGGCGCCCTCTTCAGCAAAGTTGAGCGCCACGCCCCGGCCCATGCCGCTGGCCCCGCCGGTGACGATGGCAGTTTTGCCCGATAATTTACCCATGGAAATTCCCCTCGGATGAATAGTGTCTGGCGCTATCGTACTTGTCTCCCCCCGCCGGCGAAACTCCTCTGTGCCGCTTTCCGGTTGAGGCGGGATGGCGCGGGCGCTAATCTCGCTGAACAACAGCAAACAAGCAAAATGAGAGCGGGGAGACATGCTTCTGACGCCGACGGAAACCGAGCGGCTGCTCATTTTCAGCGCCGCCGAACTGGCCCGCAAGCGCCGCGCGCGCGGCCGCAAGCTCAACCACCCCGAGGCCATTGCCTTGATCTGCGATGAAATTCTCGAAGGCGCGCGCGATGGGCGCTCGGTTGCCGATCTGATCAGCTTTGGCGCGACGATTCTCAACAGCGATGACGTCATGCCGGGCGTCGCCGATATGATGCCGGTAATTCAGGTCGAGGGTGTGTTCCCCGACGGCACCAAGCTGGTGACCGTGCATGATCCGATCCGCCCGGGCAAGGAGAAGATCGCCGAGGCCGATCAGGTGCGGCCCGGCGAGATCATCCCGGCGGAGGGCGAGATCGAACTCAACGCGGGCCGGCGCAAGGCCAGTGTCAAAGTCACCAACACCGGCGACCGTCCCGTCCAGGTCGGCAGTCACTATCATTTCTTCGAGACCAACAAGGCGCTCGATTTCGACCGCGGTGCGTCCTTCGGTATGCACCTCGATATCCCGGCGGGAACCGCGGTGCGTTTCGAGCCCGGCGAAGCGAAGGAAGTCGATCTGGTTGAATTCGGCGGCTCGGGCGAGCTTGTCGGTCTCAACAGCCTGACCGACGGCTCGCACCGCTCCGAGGCCAACAAACAGGCGGCGCTCGACCGCGCCCGCGAACGCGGCTTTAAGGGAGCGTAGCCATGGTGAAAATTACACGCCAACATTATGCCGCGCTCTACGGCCCGACCACGGGCGACGCGGTGCGCCTCGGCGATAGCGCGCTGCTGGCCGAGATCGAACATGATTACGCCGTGCCCGGCGACGAATGCCTGCATGGCGGCGGCAAGACCCTGCGCGATGGCGCCGGACTGGTGGCCGGCCTCGACAGTGCCGCCGGGGCGCTCGACATGCTGGTCTCCAACGCCATTGTCATCGACCCTGTCTTGGGCGTGGTGAAAGGAGACATCGGCATAAAGGAAGGGCGTATCGCCGGCGTCGGCAAGGCCGGCAATCCGGCGATTATGGACGGCGTCGATAAAAACCTGCTGTGTGGCGCCGCGACGACGGTGCGCGATGCGGAAGGGCTGATCGCGACACCGGGCGGCATCGACGTGCATGTCCATTTCGACAGCGCGCAACTGTGCGAACACGCCATGTCGAGCGGCATCACCACCATGATCGGCGGCTCGCTCGGGCCGATCACCGTCGGTATCGACTGTGGTGGCGCCTGGAATGTCGGCAAGATGCTGCAGGCGGCGGAACAGTGGCCGATCAATTTCGGCTTTCTCGGGCGCGGCAATTCGGCCAAGCCGAACTCGCTGCCGGATCAGCTCGCCGGCGGCGCCATGGGGCTCAAAATTCATGAGGATTGGGGCGCCATGCCGGCGGCCATCGATTGCTGTCTCTCGGTCGCCGACGAGATGGATTTCCAGGTCCAGCTCCATACCGATACGCTCAATGAAAGCGGCTTTTTGGAAGACACGCTGGCCGCGATCAAGGGCCGCACCATTCACATGTATCACGCCGAGGGCGCCGGCGGCGGCCATGCGCCGGATATCATTCGCGTCACCGGCGAGCCCAATTGCCTGCCGTCCTCGACCAACCCGACCAACCCCTATACGCGCAACACCTTCGATGAACATCTCGATATGATCATGGTGTGCCACCATCTCAATCCGGCGGTGCCGGAGGATGTCTCGTTCGCCGAAAGCCGGATCCGGGCCGAGACCATCGCGGCCGAGGATGTGCTACACGATATCGGCGCCATCTCGATGCTCGGCTCGGACAGCCAGGGCATGGGGCGGATTAACGAGGTTATCTGCCGCACTTGGCAGTTGGCCAGCAAGATGCGCGAACAGCGCGGGCGCTTGGCCGAAGAGGCGACGGTCCGGGGCGACAATGAACGCATCAAACGCTTCATCGCTAAATACACCATCAATGCGGCGCGCACCTTCGGCATCGACGGGCATATCGGCTCGCTTGAAGACGGCAAGCTCGCTGATGTGGTGTTGTGGCGCCCGGCCTTTTTTGGCATCAAGCCGGAGCTGATCATCAAGGGCGGCTTCATCGTCTACTCGGCGATGGGCGATTCCGCCGCCTCGCTGATGACCTGCGAACCGCTCCTGATGCGGCCGCAATGGGGCGCCTTCGGCAAGGCCAAGGAAGCGCTCAGCATGAGCTTCGTCAACCAGGCGGCGATGGATGCCGATATCAAAGGCACGCTTGGCCTCGGCAAAACCGTGGCGCCGGTCAAGGGCACGCGTTCGCTCTCCAAGGGCCATATGCTGCATAACGATGCCTGCCCCGAAATCACGGTCAATCCGTCCACGTTCGAGGTCTTTGTCGATGGCGAATTGGCGACCTGCGAGCCGGCTGAAACCTTGCCGCTCACGCAGCGCTATATGATGCGCTGATGGATACCATCCTGCGCAATGCGGTGTTGGCGGGCGGCGATGGCCGCACGGTCGATGTCGGCATTGCCGATGGGATCATCGAAGCCATCGAAGCGGGGCTCCAGGCCGAGGGCGAGACGCTCGATCTATGCGGCAGGCTGCTCGCGCCCGGTTTCATCGAGACCCACATCCATCTCGACAAGGCCTGCATCATGGAGCGCTGCCGCTCCGAGAAAGGCGATCTCGCCGAAGCCATCGACGAGGTAACCAAGACCAAAAAGGAATTCACCGAGGAGGATGTCGCGGCGCGCGCCGGCCGCGTGCTGGAAAAATGCGTGAGCCACGGCACCACCCATATGCGCACCCATCTCGAGGTCGACCCAGGCATCGGCATGCGCGGCTTCGATGGCGTGTTTCCGCTGATTGAGGAATGGCGCTGGGCGATCGATGTCGAGGTCTGCGTCTTCCCGCAGGAGGGTCTCCTCAACAACCCCGGCACCGATGAGCTGATGGTCGAGGCGCTGAAGCGTGGTGCGCGCGTGGTCGGCGCCGCGCCCTATACCGATTCAAATCCGCACGGCCAGATCGACCGGGTGTTCGAGATGGCGCGTGAGTTCGATGTCGATATAGACATGCATCTCGATTTCGGCGAGGACGCCGCCGAACTTGATGTCGATTATGTCTGCGAGCTCACCGAGCGCTTCAAATATGGCGGCCGCGTCACGGTCGGCCATGTCACCAAGCTCTCGACCGCGACGCCCGATCACTTCGCCGCCACGGCCAAGCGCATGGCCGGTGCCGGCGTCGCGGTGACGGTGCTGCCCTCGACCGATCTCTTCCTCATGGGCCGCGTCGATGAACGCAGCGTCAAGCGCGGCGTGACGCCGGTGCACAAGCTTTTGCAACACGGCGTCAATTGCTCGCTCTCGACCAACAATGTGCTCAACCCGTTCACGCCGTTCGGTGACTGCTCGCTGATTCGCATGGCCAATCTCTACGCCAATATCTGTCAGGTCGGCGCCAAGGCCGAGGTGCGCGACTGCTTCGACATGATCACCAGCCGGTCGGCAGGAATCCTTGGCCTCGAGAATTACGGCATTGAGATCGGCGCCTCGGCCGATCTGGTGGTGATCGACGCGGCCCTGCCGGAAACCGCCGTGGCCGAACTGGCGCCGCCGCTCTGGGGTTTCAAGCGCGGCCGCATGACGTTCAAGCGCGCGCCGGTGGAAGTGCTGAAGCCATAACTAAAGAATAAAATCTTTAGACCCAAACTGGCTTTGTTTTGTAATCCACGACATTTTGTGGCTTCCGGTTGGCTGCTGTCTATCGCCGCCACCTCGGCACTCTAACACTGAAAATCAGCGGCGCGAAATTTTCGCGTGTATTTCACCGCGCCGGATTGGCAATTCATCCCGGTTTGGATTGCCCGGGCACGCGCCTAGCATACCTTCGAGGACGAGGTTTAGGTGACGACGTATGGAGCCTGCCCATGTACCCGCCGGCAGTGTGTAAAGCCCCCGTCTTATGTACCACTTCCAGATAGAGTTTCGGGCACCGGTG
>CAYSDJ010000058.1:0-23807 GCA_964429775.1 uncultured Rhizobiaceae bacterium | reverse complement strand
TTACTATAAGCCGACATCGCAAAGCCGCCTGAAATCGAGTTTTGCAACAGAATTTAGGGAGACTACGGACAAGAATATTATTAGACTTGGTGGTAAGTGGAGAATCGCCATGGCGGGGGCGATGGTTTGAACTCGCCAGCAATCCTCGGGCGGAGTATCCCGCCCGCTTGGAGAATAATTCATGCCCGCTGGTTAAAGGCTGGCTGTGGAGGCAATAGGAGAGGATTTATGTCAAAAAAGATGAAATCACAGAACGGCATCACTCGCCGGCAAGCGCTGAAGGCGAGCGCAGCGGGTGCGGCGTTTACCGCAGCAGCGGGCATTGGGCCCCGTTGGTTGAAATCCGGTGATGCCTGGGCGGCCGATTTGGCACCCGGTATGACCGGCGGCCCGACCGGCTTCGCCGGCGCCGAGCGTTATCAATATGATGACAATATGTCGGAAGGCCGCGCTGTCGCGGCGGCGCGCAAGCTCAAAGCCGAAGGCAAAGCGCCCGACACACTGAGAATTCTCATGACCGACGGCGCGATTGGCCATTTCACCAATCCATGGCCGGCGGACGGACCCACGCTGCAGTCGATTTGGGAGCGTGAGACCGGCATTAAGATTGAATTCTTCAGCGTATCGCCCGAAGAGCAGTTCAATAAGGTGATTCAGGACGTAACCACGGGCTCAAATGCCTATGACGTCTACACCTTCGGTTATGCGGCGATGGGCGATCTTTCCGAAGCCAACGGCATTGTGCCGCTGGGTGAATGGATTGAGAAGCACGGCGCCGATTTTGCCGATCCCGAGCGCGGCACGCCGACAATGCAAGCTTACGACATGCTTTATAAGTATGGCGGCGAGCCGATGTCGGTCTGCTACGACGGCGATGCGCAAGTCTGGGTCTATCGCAAGGATTTGACCGAAGATCCGACCCATAAGGCGGCATTTGCCGACAAATATGGCTGGGAGCCGGGCCCGCCCCGCACCTGGAAAGAGACGGATGAGTTGGCCGAATATTTCACCGGCACAGGTAGCCCGGAGATGCTCGGTAACGGCAACATGATGAGCGCTTTCTGGGGCATCAGCACCTGGTACAACCGCTATGTCAGTAAAGACAACCCGAACCAGTTCCTGTTCGACGATGAGGGCAACCCCCTGATCAACAGCGATGCTGGCATCCAGGCAACGGAAGAACATATCAAGAGCCTGGATTGGTCCGACAAGGGCGGTCTCGCCTGGAGCTGGAGCGAATATTACGGCGCTATGGCTGGCGGTAACTCGTTCATGCTGGGCACCTTCTCGAACTGCCCCAAATTCCTCGATACCGTCAACGCGGATGGTACGCCGGGAACGGCCGTCACCGGCAAAATGGGCTCCTTCCTGCCGCCGGGCAATCAGTTCGGCGACGATCTGGTCCGTCGCTCGACGATCTATCTCGGCAATAATGGCGGCGTATCAAGCCAAAGCGCCTATCAGGAATTGGCCTATCTGTGGCTGCAATGGTCGGGTTCAACCCGTATCTTCAGCCTCTTGACCGGCAATCCGGGCGGCTTCTTCGATCCGTTCCAGCTGGCCAACTTCGCCGATCCGTTGGTCAATCAGTCGTACCACGACTACCACGTGCCGATCATTGAGGGCACGGTGGCACGCGCCGTTCCGACCCTCGCGGTTCCAGGCCAGTTCGCCATGCACAATACGCTGAGCGAAAACCTGGTAGCGGCGATGACCGGCGGCATGACTGCCAAGGAAGCGATGGATGCGACGGCCAAATCGTGGAAGAAGCATCTGCGGAAGAAGGGTGAGGACAAGATGATTGGCCTCCTCAATGCAGCCAAGTCGGGCTGGTCGACTGTTATCGACAAAGCCTGAGCAATAGGCTAAACGACACCGGTTTCCGCCGGGCGGTGCGCCAAGCTTCGTGCACCGCCCGAGCGGTATCCCGAACATGGTCTCGCTGCGTGACCAACTGAACGAATTTCTGAAGAAAATTTACACATGCCCAAGCCTTTACATTCCTATATTTGGCGTTACGCGCTGATTTTGATCGCTGTTGGACTGGCGCTTTTGCCCGTGGCATGGATGGCCACCATGGCGTTCAAGCCGCATACTGAATGGGTGACGAGCGCGTCTGACTTGCATTGGTGGCCCCATCAAGAGACGTGGGGAAATTTCGAGTATATTTTCACCGGCCAAACGGAAGCGGTATCGATTTCTCACGAAAGAACGGCGGGCCGGCCGATCATGGCTAGCCTCGTCACTTCTCTGTTGGGCACCCTGATTGCGGTGGTTGCCGGTACGCTTGGCGCCTATGCCGTCGCACGCTTCAAGGTTGGCGGCAACCTGCCGCTCGGCGTCCTGCAACTGCGCCTCTTTCCGCCACTTGCGGTGATGATCCCGGTGATGATCATGTGGGCCTTTTTGGGCGCCATGGATACCTGGTGGGGTCTCTCGCTGATCTACGGCATCGTTACCTTGCCGTTCGCATTCTGGCTGATGAAGACATTTTTCGACGAGGTGCCGCGTGAAATCGAGGAAGCGGCCCTGGTCGAGGGCTGCAGCTGGTTCCGCGTGTTTTGGAAGGTTACGCTACCGATGGTCAAGGCGGCGCTCGCCAGCACGGCGCTGTTCGTCTTTATCCTCAATTGGAGTGATTATGTCATCGCCCTTCTGCTCACGCGCAAGGATTGGGTAACGATTCCGGTCTATATGAATTCGCTCTCCTCCGCCATGTCGGGGCAGATGTACGGCGCCAAGGCGGCGCTCGGTTTGATCGCGGCGCTGCCGCCGGTGATATTCGGCATCGCAATCCAGAAATATTTGGTGCGCGGCCTCACATTCGGGGCGCTCAAACAATGAGTAAAAAGAAAAAGCCAGTTCTCACCACGTTGGAGCGTGAGGGCAAAACGCTGGGCCTCTACATGACCCTACCGGCCCAGCTTCTGCTCCTCTTTATCGTCGCTTTCCCGCTTTGTATGCAGGTCTATGTCAGTCTGAGCTGGTGGGGCCCGCTCGACGGTGTGAAATGGTATTACGCCTATGAATCGCTGAACTGGTTTGGCAATTACGGCGAAATCTTTGACGATTCGAAGTTCTGGGGCTCGCTCGGGCGCACCTTTCTGATTGTTGCCGTTGTCGTGCCGGTCGAGTTTCTGCTTGGCCTTGGCCTGGCCATGCTGTTCGCCGATAAATTCCCGGGCAAGCGGGTATTTTATTCGATCATGCTGATGCCGATGATGATCGTGCCTGCCGTTGCCGGTTACATGTTCTTCATGCTGTTCCAGAGCTCGGGGCCGCTCAACGATATTCTCAGCGCGATAGCTGGAACCCGGGTCGATACAGTGTGGCTTGCCGATCCGGATTTGGCCATGGTCTCGGTCATGATCGCCGATATCTGGCAATGGACACCGCTGATGTTCCTAATCCTGCTCGCCGGCATGGTCGGCGTTCCGGAAGATCAAATAAAGGCGGCGACCCTGCTCGGCGCCAATGCCTGGCACCGTTTCTGGCGTATTGTCTTGCCGCGCATGAAAACGGTGATGATCATCGCCCTGGTGATTCGCTCGGTCGAATGTTTCAAGATTTTTGATATTCTCTATGTCATGACCGGTGGCGGACCGGGCGTCGCAACCAAGTCGATCTCGGTCTATATCCTCGACCTCACCTTCAAGGATCTGGAATGGTCCTATGTCGCGGCAATCGGATTGTTTATTCTGGTTTGTCTCAGCCTGATCGCAGTGGTTGGTATCTACTATATGCAAGCCGCGCAAAAGAAGGCGGAGGCGTGAGCTAATGGCATCAATTGAGCTAATAAATCTGACAAAAAAATTCGGTGATCTGATCGCCGTCAACGACCTCAACTTGGTAATTCCGGATAAGGAGTTTGTTGCTCTTCTGGGACCGTCCGGTTGCGGCAAGACGACGACCATGAACATGATCGCCGGCATTGAGATGCCGAGCGAGGGCTCGATCCTGTTCGGCGGCGAGGACATGCGGACCATTCCCGCCAACAAGCGGGATGTTGGTTTTGTCTTTCAAAACTATGCCATCTTCACTCATATGACGGTGCGTAAGAATCTAGAATTCGGCCTCAGGGTACGCGGCGTCGAGAAAAGCGAGATCGCGCGCCGGGTGCAGAACATGGCCGATCTGATGCGCCTTAACGACCGCATCGATTGGCGCACCAGCAAGCTCAGCGTCAATGAACTGCAGAAGGTTGCGATTGGCCGTTCCGCAGTGACAGAACCGGAGATTTTTCTGCTCGACGAGCCGCTCAGTAATTTAGACGCGGCCTTCCGCGCCTTCATGCGCACCGAACTCAAGCATCTCCAGCACGAATTCCAGCAAACCATGGTCTATGTCACGCATGACCAGATCGAAGCCATGAGCCTGGCTGACCGCATCGCGGTGATGGATTTGGGCCTGCTGCAGCAATATGGCACGCCGAACGAGGTCTACAACAAGCCGCGCAATACATTTGTCGCCAATTTCATGGGCAGCCCGAGCATGAATCTCTTGCCCTGTCGGTTGACTAATGGCGGTGGCGATCATGCGCTCGACTTCGGCGATGCCGGAACATCCGTGATCGAAGATGGCGAGCTGATGCGGCGCTGTAAACTGGCGCGCAATGCCGATGTGGTATTTGGCATGCGGCCGGAGGATATTGATATTCAACCGCGCGAAGTAGGACGGCCAGGCATAGATATGGAAGTGAGTTTTGTTGAACCGATCGGGCCGCGTACGGTGGTTCATCTCTCCGCCGGTGGTCACAGCATCAAGGTGGCAAAAGACAAGCAATATCCGATCGAGCTTGGCGCCAAGGTCAAGGCGGCGTTTCCGAAGGGCCGTTGCCATATATTCGATGCCGAATCCGGCAATGCGATAGGCTTGGAGTAGGGCCATGGCAAGTCTGGAACTGAGCGGCATCAATAAATCCTACGGCGACACGGTCGCGGTTGCCGAAATCGACCTGAAAATCGAAGACAATGAATTTTTCTGCATCTTCGGCCCGCCGAGCTGCGGCAAGACGACAATCCTCCGGCTGCTGTTGGGGCTCGTCGCGCCGGATACGGGCGAAGTGCGTATTGGTGGGGAGGTCGTCACGGACGCACCGCCCAAGGAACGCAATCTCGCCATGGTATTCCAGAATTTGGCGCTCTTTCCGCATATGACAACGCGGCAAAATTTGGCGTTCCCATTGACCGAGCGCAAGATGGAGAAGAGTGAAGTTGAGGCGCGCGTCAGCAGCGTGGCCGAGACTCTGCACATCACGCCGCTGCTCAAGAAACTGCCGGCGCATCTGAGCGGCGGAGAGCGTCAGCGGGTGGCCATTGGCCGCGCCCTGGTGCGCGATCCGGGCGCCTTCCTGATGGACGAGCCGATCGCGGCGCTTGATGCGCGCCTTCGCGAGGAAATGCGGGTTGAGCTGAAGCGCCTGCAACGCGAGCAAAACCACACCCTGGTTTACGTTACGCATGACCAGGAAGAGGCCATGTCGGTGGCCGACCGGATGGCTATTTTCGAGGGTGGCCGCATTCGCCAAGTGGGAACACCGGCGGATATTTATAACCGGCCGAACAGCCGCTATGTCGCCGAGCTGATTGGCTCTCCGCCGATGAATTTTATCGATGGCACCTTTGCCGATGGAAAGTTCACGGCCGAGAAGGAGAATGTCACCGTTGCGGTTGACGGCGCCAGTGCGAGCGGTGCGGCAACGCTGGCTATACGGCCCGAGGATATCGAAATTCGCGGCAGCGATCAGCCGGGTATCGATGCCAA
This sequence comes from uncultured Rhizobiaceae bacterium, assembly GCA_964429775.1. Lineage (GTDB taxonomy): Bacteria > Pseudomonadota > Alphaproteobacteria > UBA828 > UBA828 > PTKB01. The sequence continues at coordinate 18,044 of CAYSDJ010000058.1, read as the reverse complement.
GGTTTACGAGGTCGAACCGCTCGGCGCCTTTACTATCGTCGATATCATCATCGGCGAGAAGATCGTCAAGGTGCAGGTAGCGGGACAACCCGATTTTGAGCTTGGCAGCGCCGTACGCTTACATCTCGATCCGCTGAATTGCCATTTATTCGATGGCGCAAGCGGCGACATTATCGCCCACGCCAAACAGTAGGCTCGGCAGCTCCCCAACCTAAATCTTTTGCAGCAACTGGATTAGACTGGACGTATCCCAGCGCCCGCCGCCGCGCTGCTGCACGTGGGCGTAAAACTGATCGACCAGCATCGCCATCGGTGAGAAACGGATTGTTTCAATACACGCACGCGCGCGAAGCTAGTCGGGGTCGATACCGATCAGATGAGCATCGAAAGCGGCATGATGAATTTTCGAAAGCGGGATGCGCTCGCCCCGAAAATGAAGCCCGGCTTTAGCCTATTTGCCGTCAGATGGTCGTGTAAATGGCCGAGCCGATGGACATGCTCAAACGCTGCAATGCGCATCAGGGTGGCCGACCATCTATCGGTCCAACATTGAACACTTCGAACACACTGTAACGGAATTTTCGAAAACTGCCGACAATGTTGATGACTGACGCAACAACCCAGATCGCATGACTAATCCGGACCCAAACTGATCCTCAGGGTGACCCAGGGGTGACCCAGAAAGATCAATGGCTCAGCCCGTTTCGGCTAAGCCATTGAAAGAATTGGAGCGGGCGATGAGATTCGAACTCACGACTTCAACCTTGGCAAGGTTGCGCTCTACCCCTGAGCTACGCCCGCGTCCCAGCCATGTTCGGCTTGAGGGGGATATTACGTTAAGCTGCCGCGCATTCAAGCCCCCTATCGCAATTCGGTGCTATCATATGTGGCGAATCTGTAAACCGTTCAAAACGGAACCATTTATGGCCCTGGAAAGTGACGATTTAATCAGCCGGTTGCAGGAACTCGGCATTCCGCATCGAACGCACGAACACCCGGCGGTGTTTACCGTCGAGGAGGCACAGCGCCATTGCGGCCATCTGCCCGGTGCGCATTGCAAGAATCTGTTCCTCAAGGACAAGAAAGGCCAGCTCTGGCTGGTCGTCACCCTGGATGAGCGCGCCGTTGATATCAAAGCGCTGCAAAAGGCCATGGGCGCGGCGCGGCTGTCATTCGGCAAGGCCGAGCTGTTGATGGAAGTGCTCGGTGTTATCCCCGGCGCGGTGACGCCGTTCGGCCTGATCAACGACAGCGAACAGCGCGTGCAGGTGATTCTCGATGCCGAAATGATGGCGGCGGATATGCTCAATTATCACCCCTTGCGCAACGATGCGACGACGGCGATTGCGCCGGCCGATTTGCGCCGTTTTATCAGCGCCTGCGGCCACAATGCGCGTGACCTCGAAATTCCGTCATCGGACGCGGATGCGGCGTAATTGCATCGCCGCCGAAATAGCGCTAACTAACGGCTAGCCGATAGATATTGGAGCAGGCATGGATGAGTTAATCGGACAGGATATGGCCGGCGCCAGCGCCGTGGTGGACAGCAACACCGAGACCTTCGTCGCCGACGTTGTCGAGGCGTCGATGGAGGTGCCAGTCGTTGTCGACTTCTGGGCGCCCTGGTGCGAGCCGTGCAAAACCCTCGGGCCGCTGTTGGAAAAGGTGGTCAATGCAACGGGTGGCAAGGTCAAGCTGGTCAAGGTCGATATCGACCAAAACCAGGAGATCGCCATGCAGATGCGCATTCAGTCGATCCCCGCCGTGTTCGCCTTCAAAAACGGCCAGCCGGTCGATGGCTTTGTCGGCGCGCAATCGGAAAGCCAGATCAAAACATTTGTCGAGCGCCTTTCCGGGCCGATCGGCCCGACGCCGGTTGAGCAGGCGATGGAGCAGGCCACCCAGGCGTTGGAAGCAGACGATTTCAACAGCGCCGCCAATATCTATTCGCAAGTGCTGAAGCACGCGCCGGACGAAGTTGGCGCCATCGCCGGCATGGCACGCTGCATGATCGGCCTCGGCGACGCGACGGGCGCGCGCGAGATTCTCGATTCGGTCGATGAAAAACTCGCCAAACATGCCGATATCGAAGGTGCGCGCGCGGCGCTGGAATTGGCCGAGCGCTCCGAGGAATCCGGCGACGAGGCGGAGTTCCGTGCCCGCCTCGCGGCCAATGAGAACGACCATCAGGCACGCTACGATTTGGCCACGGCGCATTATGCCGCCCAGCGCAATGAAGAGGCGATCGACGAACTGCTCGAAATCGTGCGCCGCGAGCGCACGTGGAACGAGGACGCGGCACGCCAGATGCTGCTGCAGATATTCGAGGCGCTCGGCCCGACGCATGAACTCTCAGCCGGCGGCAGGCGGAAGCTGTCGGCGATTCTGTTCGCTTAACGGTTTACTGCACGGTTTAAATCACGGTTTAAAGCAATGGCGCAGGAACTCAATCAATGGACGGCGGAGGAGCTGCCCGCGACCATTCCCATATTCCCGCTTGCCGGCGTGCTGCTGCTGCCGGGCGGGCGCCTGCCGCTCAATATTTTCGAGCCGCGCTATCTCGAGATGACCGAGGACGCGATGTCGTCAAACCGTATCATCGGCATGATTCAGCCGGCCGATCCCCATTGCCGCGACTTTGAGTCGGAAACCTATGAGACCGGCTGCGCCGGGCAGATTACCGAATTCGAGGAAACCGAGGACAACCGGATTCTGATCACCTTAACCGGCCTCTGCCGTTTCGAAGTGGTGCAGGAATTGCCGCGCGAAGAGATCTCTTACCGCCGCGTCCGGGCGCGCTATCAACCCTATGAATGCGACCTCATCCGCGACAACGCCATGACGCTGGATAGAGACAATTTAATCGGCGCGCTGAGAGTTTTTTTCGAGGCGCGCGGGATGAGCGCCGATTGGTCGGCGATCGACGAACTCTGTAACGAAGATCTGATGACCAGCCTTGCCATGGCCTGCCCGTTTGGGCCAAGCGAAAAGCAGGCACTGCTGGAATGCCGCGAGACCAAGGAGCGCAGCGCCATGTTCCAGGCGCTCTTGGAAATGGCGGCACATGAGCGCGACGGCATGGAGGGCTCCGATGCCCCGCAATAGAGCCGTCCGCGCGCAGCCAAGGAGTTGAGGATATGAATGACACAAACGCCGGCGTTGACCCCAAGCTGTTGGAAATTCTCGTGTGCCCGGTCAGCAAGGAGCCGCTGCGTTATGACGCGGAGAACCAGGAACTGATCAGCGACAAGGCCAAACTCGCCTACCCGATCCGCGACGGCATCCCGATCATGTTACCGGACGAGGCGCGCGCCCTCGATAGCGATTAGGCCCAGGCATATGGCATCGCCGCACGAGACAGCCCACTGGCCGACCGAGATTCGCTATAGGAGCGCCGAGAAAGCGCTCGAAGTCGATTTCGACGATGGCGCCTGTTTTCATTTTCCCGCCGAATTTTTACGCGTCGAAAGCCCCTCCGCCGAAGTGATGGGACATGGCGAGGGCAAGACCATCGTCGCCGGCCGGCGCGAGGTCGGCATTCTTGAGGTTGAGCCGGTCGGCAATTACGCCGTCAGAATCCGCTTCGACGACCTGCACGACACCGGCATCTTCTCCTGGCCCTATCTGCGCTATCTCGGCGACGGCCAAAAGGAAATCTGGGCCGAGTATCTAAGAGCGCTCGACGAGAAAGGTCTTAGCCGGGAGCCTTAATATTTTGCTCCCTCAAACGCCGGGCGGGCGCGTCCGCACCCTTGGCTACCTCGATAGCTCGGGCGCGCGGTCGCGCTTGCCGGAATGCATGAAGCATTCCGGTTGGCAGTGCCGCCTGTAATTATGGTTCAGCCGAGAAATTCCTCGACCACTGCGTTGAACTTTTCCGGATTCTCATAAAACATAAAGTGCGAGCCGCCTTCTTCAGCGCCGAAGATGACGCATTCGGCGCCGGGGATTTGCTCGGCCAGCCAATGCTGCGAGCGGGCGGAGAAGATGCTGACGTCACCGCCGATCACCAGCGTCGGCAGGCGGATGGTGGGAATGAGATCGCGCCAATCGATGAGGGCGTGGTCGTAGACCAGATCCGCCGCATGCTGGCGCGGCATTTTGAGATTCTCGCCGCCGACCCAGAGCAAATCTTCGCGCGCCACACCTGGCGTAAACATGCCGGCCAAGAGGTCGGCGACCGATTCCGCGTCGGTTGCGCCGAGCACTAGTTGATACTGCGCCGCGAGCGCCATGGGATCGGCAAAGAGGCAGTCGAGCGCATTCCGCTCGCTTTCGGACCAACTCGGATTGCCGGTCACCACCGCCGCCTCATCGACCAAAATCAGGCGCGACAGACGCGCCGGGCCAAACAGGTCGAGATAGCTCCAACCGACCGAGCAGCCCATGGAATGGCCCAAGAGATCGACATCATCAAGATCGAGCGCTATTAACACCTCGCGCAAATCAGCGGCCAGGCGGGAGATGCGATAGCCGCCCGCGGGCTTGTCGGATTCGCCGTGGCCGCGTTGATCAAGCGCGAACACGCGCCGGTTCTCGGCGAATTCACCAATTTGATATTTAAACTCCGCCGCGCTTTGCGACCAGCCAGGCAGCATTACCAACGGCTTGCCGGCGCCGGCCTCCTGGTAGCGCAGTGTCACGCCGCCGGAAATGGTGATGGATTTGTGCGCAATGGCTGCGGCCATGCCGGTCTCTCTATATTTTTCTAATCATCACCGGAATCGTCGATCTGGCTACCGGGCAGATTGCCGCCGCAGACGGTCAGCGTTTGCGCGGTGATGAAGCGGCCGCGTTCGCTCGCCAGAAAAACCGCCATGTCGGAGATCGAATCGGGCGTCAGCAAAGCGCTCAACATGTTGCCGCGCATGTTGAGGTCATAGGCCTCGTCATAATCGACGCCGGCGGCGGCGGCCATGTCCTTGTGCGCATCCTGCGCCATTTTGGTTTCGACCCAACCGGGCGCAATACAATTGACCCGCGCACCAAACGCCCCGAGTTCATCGGCGAGACAATGCATATAGGCGTTGAGGCCATTTTTCGACGCTGCATAAGCGCCCCAACCATTGGTGTGCGCGTCCGCCGCGATCGAGGAAATAAAAATCACCGAGGCATCGCTGCCGGACTCGGCCAGCGCCGAATAGACGGCGCGGGTGACAAGAAAAGGCGCCGTCAGATTGATGTTGAGAATCGACTTCCAGGTTTCCGGCGTCATCGTCGGCGTGTCGTCGATGGCGTAGATGCCGGCATTGTTGACGAGAATATCGAGCCCGCCGAGCGCACCGAGCGCGCCTTCGCACATGGCGGCAATCGCATCTTCATCAGCCAAATCGGCGAGCGCGGGGATCGCTGTGCCACCCTCGGCCTTGATCGCCGCCAGGGTGGATTCGATACGCGCATGACTACGCCCGTGCACCGCAACCGTGGCGCCCTCGCGCGCCATCGCCACCGCGATTTCACGGCCGATCCCGTCGCCGGCGCCGGTGATCAGGGCCCGCTTGCCGTTAAGTGATGTGTCCATGGAATGTCCTATCTGATGCCGAAACGGTGGCGCCGGCTTTTCTCGACATATTGCTGGTGATAATCCTCGGCCGGCCAATAGTCGCCGGCGCTGGTTACTTCCGTCACCACCTTGCCGGCACTCTCGAGCTTGTCGCGCGACGCGGTGGCAGCCGCATGCTGTTCGGCGCCATGCGTGAACACCGCCGAGCGGTACTGCGTGCCGACATCCGGCCCCTGGCGGTTGAGCTGCGTCGGATCGTGGCTCTGCCAGAAAATATCGAGCAGTTCATCATAGCTGATGCGCGCCGGATCATATTCGACCTGCACAACTTCGGCGTGACCGGTGCGCCCGGTGCAGACTTGTTCATAACTCGGATTGGCGGTCTCGCCGCCCATATAGCCGACCGAGGTCGAGACCACGCCATCGACCTGGCGGAAGACATGCTCGGGCTTCCAAAAGCACCCGGCGCCAAATGTCGCTTTCTCGCTCATGCCACTACTCCTTATGTTCCCTGCTTGATTTATAGCCAATCGATCAGCCGCGGGCAAAGCGGCTATAGTGAAATTTCTGCGCCACACCGCCGGGTGTCTCATGGGTTTCCCGGCGCGATTCGATAAGGGTGAACGCCGCGCCCAATTCCCGCCCCAGGCTCTCGCCGTCATAGCGCTGAACGGGGAGACCGCTGCAGCGCTCCGGCCCATCCAATGCGAAGGTGGCAAAAATAGCTTGGCCGCTTTTGGCCAAAGCAGCTTCGAGGCGTTCGATGTAAGCGCGCCGCTGCGCCGCTTCGGTTAGAAAATGAAACACCGCGCGGTCATGCCAGATATCGTATTGGCGCGCCGGCGCCCATTCCGTCGCGTCCGCCGCGATCCAAGTGACGGTTTCGGCTTGCCCACCGAGGCGCGCCTGCGCTGCAGCAAGCGCCGAAGCGGCAATATCGAGCACGCTGATATCCGTATGGCCGGCGGCAATTAGATGATCGGCCAGGGTGGACGCGCCGCCGCCGACATCGATGATGGCGGCCGTTTTGCCGAGCCCGGTCGCTTCGATCATGGCGAGCGAGATATCCGGCCGCTGCTGATACCAGCTCAGCGCTTCGCTGGCGCGCCCGTCATAAACTTTTTGCCAATGCTGCTCTGAATCGTTCTTACCCATTGTCACCTCCGTGACTTAAAGCGGCTCACCGCGCGCGAGACGCGGCAGCTCGCCGACCGAGCCCATGGCGTGGCGCATGAAGAGACGCTTCAGGCGCGGCGTGCGGTTGACCGCGGCCAGGCCAAGATCGCGCGCCACGCGCAGCGGCGCGATGTCGTTGGAAAAAAGGCGGTTGAGGCCATCGGTGACGGCGATCAGCGACATCGTATCGAAGCGCCGCCAGCGCTGGTAATGGGCGAGCACATCGGGCGCGCCGATATCGAGGCCGAGGCGGGCTCGGTCGACGATCAGCTCGGCCAGCACCGCGACATCGCGCACACCGAGATTGAAGCCCTGGCCAGCGAGCGGATGAATGGCGTGCGCCGCGTCGCCGGCCAGCGCCAAACGCTCGCCGGCGTAGCGGTTCGAATGGGTGAGCGCGAGCGGATAGCTAAAGCGCGGGCCGGCGACCTCAAGCGCACCGAGATAATCGCCGAAGCGCATTTCCAGCTCGGTCAGAAATTCACCATCCGGCAATGCCATGATACGGTCCGCGTCACTGGATTGCTCGGTCCAGACAATCGAGGAACGCCCCTCCGTCATCGGCAGGATGGCGAACGGGCCGGCGGCGAGAAAACGTTCCTGGGCGATGCCCCGATGTGGCCGCTCATGGCGCACCGTGCAGACGATGCCGGCCTGATCGTATGACCATTCGAGGGTTTTGATTCCGGCCGCCTCGCGCAAGCGCGAACGCCGGCCGTCGGCGGCAACGGCGAGGCGGGCCGAGACGCGCCGGCCATCGGCGAGCCCGGCTGAGATGCGCTCACCCTCGGGCGTAAAATCGAGCACCGAGACCGGCGCCAGATGGGTTAAGCTTCGGCACGTCGCCGCCGCTTCCAGGAGCGCAATGCGGGTGACGCGGTTCTCGACGATCCAGCCGAGCGGCTGGTCGCCGACCTCGCGGTGATCGTAATGGAGAAAGAGCGGCGCGTTTTGATCGGTCACGCGGATTTCCAAAATCGGCTCGGCCTCCGGCGCCATCATATCCCACACACCGATGCCGTCGAGCACGCGCTTCGAGCCGTATGCGATCGAACACACCCGGCCATCGAAGGCGGCCTCGCGCATGCGCGCCGGGTCTTCGCCATCCATCACCACAACATCGAGCCCGGCGCGCGCCAGCGCCACGCCGAGGCTGAGACCGACCAGGCCGCCACCGGCAATTGCCAGATCGGCGATTATTTGCCCGTCCGCCGTCATATGCCTAAACTCGCCGCAATCCTCATGGGAAACAGCATAACGCAGAGAGCGGAGAGCCATAAGAGATATGAGTGTTGAATGGCATGAAATGAGCGCGCTGGCGCTTGGCGAAGGCATCGGCGCCGGCGAGATCGATGCCGGCGAGCTGTGCGACTATTTCCTCGAACGCATCGAGCGCATCGACAGCGCGCAAGAAATCTATCTCCGCACCACGCCGGAACGCGCCCGCGCCGAGGCGGCGGCGGCGGGCGAACGGGCGCGCCAAAATCTTCGCCTGAGCCCGCTCGACGGCGTGCCGATTTCGTGGAAGGATCTCTACGATACCAAGGGCGATGTCACCGGCCACGGCGCCAAGGTGCTGCAGGAGCGCGTTGCCGAGGCCGACGCCACGGTGGTGGCGCGGGCGACCCGGGCCGGCCTGGTCTGCCTCGGCAAAACCAACCAGACCGAATTCGCTTTTTCCATTCTCGGCATCAATCCCAATTACGGCACCCCGGCCAACCCGTTCGACGACAAGGTGGCACGCCTGCCGGGCGGCTCGACCTCGGGCGGCGCGGTATCGGTATCGCGCGGCCTGGCCGCCGCCGCCATCGGCTCGGATACCGGCGGCTCGGTGCGTGTGCCGTCGGGCTGGAATGGCCTCGTTGGGCTGAAAACCAGCTTCGGCCGGCTGCCGCTCGATGGCGTGCTCAGCCTGTCGACCAGCATGGATACGGTCGGCCCGCTCACCCGCGATGTCGCCGACGCTGCCGCGCTCTTTACCGCTTTGCTGGGCAATTACGGCGCCGGCAACTCGCATGCGCCGGACCTCGAAGGTGCTAACCCGGCACGCATCAATCTGGCGCTGCCTTCAAATGTGGTGTGGCAGGATTTGGACCCGGGCGTTGAACGCGCCGCCCGCGCCGCCATGTCGCGCCTCGAGGCCGCTGGTGTGACGGTGCGCGAAGCCGAGATTCCGGAATTTGATGCGGTCGATGAGCTGATCAGCCATTTCGGCCCGTTTCACGCCGCCGAATGCCATGCCGTCTGGCACGAATATATCGAAGCGCGGCCCAATCTGGTCTATGCGCCGATCCTCGAGCGCATCCGTCTCGGCGGCAAGATGCCAGCCAGTACGGTCGAGGAAGCAAAACAGGGCCTCGGCAGGCTTTCTCCGGCACTGCACGGGCACATGCGCGAGGTCGGCGTGCTCATAATGCCGACAATAGCCATCAGCCCGCCCGCCATCGCCGAGCTTGAAAATGACCTAGAGGCGTGGAAAGCGGCCAATGTCATGACGCTGCGCAATACCAGGCTCGGCAATTTCCTCGATTGCGCTGCCCTGACCCTGCCATGCGGCAAGGATGACAATGGAATTCCCGTCGGCCTGATGCTGATGGCACCCTCCGGCTGGGATGAACGCCTGCTGCGCATCGGCAGCGCTTTGGAGCCCATTTTATCAGCCTAAAAATTAGGCGTGTGCATTTTACCGCCTATATTTTAAGCACATTTGATTCCCGCCGATTCGCGTGTGAATCATAACCTATTGTATTTCAACAATTATTCTCCACCGTCAAAACTGGCACGCTTCTTGAGATAGAGGAGTCTGAAATCATAATCGGACGGGGGAACGGGACATGAAATTTGTTCGGAGGGCGCTCGCTATTGGCGCCGTTAATATATTTGGACTTGCGCTTTCGGAGCGCGCATTCGCGGCGGCCGAGGAAGTCGCCATCGACAGCGGCGATACCGCTTGGCTACTGACCGCCACGGCAATCGTCCTGATGATGACGATCCCGGGCCTGGCGCTGTTTTATGGCGGCATGGTGCGCAAAAAGAACGTGCTCTCGATGCTGATGCAAAGTTTTGCCATCACCTGCGTCGTCTCGATCGTCTGGATGATCGCCGGCTACAGCCTGACATTCACCAATGGCGGCGCCTTCTATGGCTCGCTTGAGAATGTCCTCCTGCTTGGCCTGACGCCGGAATCGGCGGCCGGCACCATTCCCGAGGCGCTGTTCGTCATATTCCAGATGACTTTCGCCATTATCACCCTGGCCCTGATTACCGGCGCCACGGCGGAGCGCATGAAATTCGGCGCACTCCTTGTGTTTGTCACGATATGGACATTGGCGGTTTACGTCCCCGTTGCCCATTGGGTATGGGGCGGCGGCTTCCTGAGCGACGCCGGCGTGCTCGATTTCGCCGGCGGTACAGTGGTGCATATCAATTCCGGCGTCGCCGCGTTGGTCGCCGCCCTGGTGCTCGGCAAGCGCGTCGGCTTCCAAAAAGAGAATATGGCGCCGCATAATCTGACGCTCAGCGTGGTCGGTGCCGGCCTGTTGTGGGTTGGCTGGTTCGGCTTCAATGCCGGCTCGGCACTCGCCGCCGACGGCGCCGCCAGCATGGCGATGATCGTCACGCAAATCGCCAGCGCCTGCGCCGCATTGGTGTGGATGTTGGCCGAGTGGGGCCTGAAGGGCAAACCCAGCGTGCTCGGCATTATTTCCGGTGCGATTGCCGGTTTGGTCGCCATCACCCCGGCGGCCGGCTTCGTCAACGCCGCCGGCGCCCTCGGGATCGGCGGAATTGCCGGTATCGCCTGCTTTGCCGCCGCTTTCTGGCTCAAGCGCCGCTTGCGTTATGACGATTCGCTCGACGTCTTTGCCGTGCACGGTGTCGGCGGCATCGTTGGCGCCATCCTGACCGGCGTTTTCGCCATGGAAACCATCGGCGGCGCCCCCGGCGCGGTCGATGGCAATGGCGGCCAGGTTCTGACCCAGCTCTACGGCGTCGCGGTGACTATTGCCTATACCGGTGCGGTCACTTTCGTCATCCTCAAAGCCATTGATCTCACAATCGGCCTCAGGGTCACGGAAGAGAGCGAACGCGAGGGCCTCGATATCCGCGCCCACGGCGAATCGGTCGCCTAGCGGGTAAATCAGAACAAAAAGGGACTAAATTCCACTCTGTAAATAAATAGAAACTGCATCAACTCGCTGATTCACATCCGCCTCCTTATCTGCTAGTCTGTTAAGTTCGATTGGCAACAGCAGAACACAACGCCTTGTTTTATAAGGCAGGAGGCGGATTTGAATTCCCCCATTTTGAGGGCGCTTTCGGGGCGCAAAAGGGCATGACGGCGAGTAGCGAAGGGGTACGGCGCGCCCCGTTTCTGCCCGAGGCGGCTTCCCGTTTTTTACGCCGCCGCGCGGTTCAATTGGCCGGCCTGGCCGTGTTGGCCGTGGCCGGCGTGCTTGCCCTTGCACTGATAAGCTATGCGCCGGGCGATCCCTCCTTCAATACCGCCAATTCGAGCACTATCGCCAATCTGGCCGGCCTGCCGGGGGCATATGCCGCCGATCTGCTGTTGCAGGCGGTCGGCGCCGCGGCTGCCCTGCTGGTCGCCATTCTCGCTGCCTGGGCCTGGGCGCTGATTTCGTGCCGCGGCATGCGCCTTCTGTGGCTGCGCCTTGCCCTCTGCCCGCTCAGCATTGTCCTGGCCGCAGCCGGCTTCGCCACTCTGGCGCCGCCCATCGCATGGCCGGTCGAGGCCGGCTTCGGCGGCGGTGGCGGCGCGGTGATCGCGGCACCGCTCGGCTCGACCTTAAGCGGCTGGGGCGCTGGTCCGCTTACCCTGACAATTATCGCCTTTTCGCTTTCGGCAATTGCCTTTTGCACCGCGCTTGGGCTGCCGTGGCGCGAATGGCGCGGACTGCTCGCCGCTGTCTGGGCCGTTATTCGTATGGCCGCCATTTATCTGTTCCGCAGCGCACGGTGGGTGCACGGCAAGACGACACCGAAATTTGCCGATGCCGATACGGATACGGAGAAACCGCGAAAGGCGAAACGCGAAGCGTCGGAGCCGCGCGCGCCGCGCGCACCTCGTTTCACGCTGCCGAAGCTTAGCTTGCCGGCGCTGCCGTTCAGAGGGCGCAACCGCATCCGTGCCGAACCCCGGCTCTATGACGATGGCGAGGCGGAAGAGAGTGCGGCGGCGGAAAGCCGGCGCGAGCCCAACCTGCTCGGGCGCAAGCGGGCCAAAAGCCAGAACAAGAAGAAGATCATTGAGGAAACGCCGCGCAAGACCAAACCCGGCAAGCGTGCGGCGCGCGAGAGCCAGCAGACGCTCGATCTGAAAGAAGGCCTTGAATTCGAATTGCCGGCGCTCGATCTCCTGTCTTCGCCCTCGGCAAAAAGCCGCAAACCGGCGCTGGCCGAAAACGCGCGCGAGCAAAATGCCGCATTGCTGCTTTCGGTGCTCGAGGATTTCGGCGTTTACGGCGAGATCGACAAGGTGCGCCCCGGCCCGGTGGTGACGCTCTACGAATTTATTCCGCGCGCCGGTACGCGCACGGCGCGGGTGATTGCACTCGCCGATGATATCGCGCGCTCGATGAGCGCCATCTCGGTACGTGTCGCCACCATCCGCGGGCGCAATGTGATCGGCATTGAGCTGCCCAACAGCAACCGCGAAATGGTGTATCTGCGCGAGCTGCTGGCGAGCGAGAATTATGAGAACACCGCCGCCAGTCTGACGCTGGCGCTCGGCAAGGATATCGGCGGCGCGCCGATCATCGCCGATCTCGCGCGCATGCCGCATCTGCTCGTCGCCGGCACCACCGGCTCGGGCAAATCGGTTGCCATCAACAGCATGATCCTGTCGCTCATCTACCGCCTGCCGCCGGAGCAGTGCAAACTGATCCTGATCGACCCGAAGATGCTCGAGCTCTCGATTTATGACGATATCCCGCATTTGTTGACTCCCGTCGTTACCGACCCAGCAAAGGCGGTGGTGGCGCTCAAATGGACCGTGCGCGAAATGGAAAGCCGCTATCAGGCGATGTCGAAACTCGGCGTGCGCAATATCACCGGCTACAACAAGCGCCTGGCCGAGGCCGCGCGCAGCGGTGAGGAATTAAGCCGCCGCGTACATACGCATTTTGATGGCGAAACCGGCGAGCCTGTCTACGAGGATCAGCCACTCGACCTAACACCGATGCCGATGATCGTCGTCGTCGTCGATGAGATGGCCGATCTGATGCTGGTTGCCGGCAAGGATATCGAAGGCGCGGTGCAGCGCCTGGCGCAAATGGCGCGCGCCGCCGGCATCCATATCATCATGGCGACGCAGCGGCCGTCGGTCGATGTCATCACCGGTACCATCAAGGCCAATTTCCCGACCCGCATCAGCTTCCAGGTCACCTCCAAGATCGACAGCCGCACGATCCTGGGCGAAGCCGGCGCCGAGCAATTGCTCGGCCAGGGCGACATGCTCTATCTCGAAGGTGGCGGCAGGCTGACCCGCGTGCACGGGCCGCTGGTGAGCGACGCCGAAGTGGAGGCGGTGACGGACGCGCTGCGCGCTCAGGGCCGGCCCGATTATATCGCGGCGATCACCGAAGAGCCGGATTCGGACCTGCTCTCGACCGCGGAGGCGGCAGCCGACGATCCGCTCTATGACCGCGCCGTCGAGCTGGTGGCGCGCGAAGGCAAGGCCTCGACCAGCTTCGTGCAGCGCCATTTGCAGATCGGCTATAACCGCGCGGCGCGCATTGTCGAACGGATGGAATCCCAGGGCGTCATCAGCCAGGCAAATCACGCGGGCAAACGCGAAGTGCTGATCGGCGAAGTCGGCTCGTTCCAAATGTGAGCCGGTGCTTTTTTAAGTAACGTTGGCGTTGGACACACAAGCGCCTACATAATACCGGCATGAAAATTCCCGCACCCACAGGCTTTCTCGTGGCGCTCATGCTGGGCGCTTTTCTGGCATTGTCACCCGCCCGGGCCGAAGAGCCGACGGCGGATGAAATTGCCATGGCGGCGACGCCGGCCGTGCTCAATGCGGAAGAGGCTTCCTGGGTAACCAAGGCCGAAACCTATTTCGGCTCGATTGACACCATTCGCGCCTCATTTTTTCAGACTTCATCGGAGGGCGGCACCGCCGAGGGCGTGTTTTATTTGCGCCGGCCCGGGCGCCTCAGGATCGAATATTTGCCGCCCACGCCGATCCTTATCGTCGGCGACGGCATCCTTTTGCATTTTCACGATACCGAGCTTGGCCAGGTCGATGATTGGCCGGTCTTCGACACGCCGCTGGGCACGCTGAGCTCGGGCGATGTCAGTTTCAATGACGACCTGATCGTTACCGGCTTCCTTCGCCGCTCGGGCGCCATCGCCATCACCCTGGTTAAAAGCGAAGATCCGGGCCTCGGCTCCCTCACGCTTTATTTCAGCGAAGCGCCGATGGAGCTCAAGCAATGGAAGGTGATCGATGCGCAAGGCCTGGTGACCACCGTGGCCCTCTATAACGCCGAAACCAATATCGATCTCGACGCCAAACTGTTCGTGTTCGACGATCCGCGCGAAAACCGCGAGCGGCGCTAGGCGGCATCTAGGCACATGACCGCGCACCACACCGGCAAACCGCTGATCGCGCTCTCCGCCTGTGTGCGCGAGATCGGCATTCATCCGTTTCACGTCGTCGGTGAAAAATATCTTACCGCGGTCAACCAGGGCGCCGGCGGGTTGGCGGTGATGCTGCCTTCCTTCGCCGATGCCCATGCGCTGGATGAGGTGCTGGCCCGTATCGATGGCCTGCTCTTTACCGGCAGTCCGTCAAATGTCGAGCCGCACATCTATGGCGGGCCGCCAAGTGCCGAGGGCACGCATCATGACGCGCAGCGCGACGCGGCGACCCTGCCGCTGATCCGCGCCGCACTGGCCGCCGGGGTGCCGGTATTTTGCATTTGCCGCGGCTTTCAGGAATTGAATGTGGCGCTCGGCGGCACGCTGCACCAGGCGGTGCACGAAATTCCCGGCCGGCTCGACCACCGCGAGGACAAAGACCAGCCGCGCGCGGCGCAATATGCGCCGGTTCATGGCCTGACCATTGCAGCCGACGGAATTCTTGCGAATTTATGGCCGGAGCGCGAAATCGAGGTCAACTCCCTGCATGCCCAGGGGGTCGATCAGCCGGCGCCGGGATTGCGCGTCGAGGCGGTGGCGCCGGATGGCCAGATTGAAGCCCTGAGCGGCGCCGGAACGGATGGTTTCTGCCTCGGCGTGCAGTGGCACCCGGAATGGATGGTGACGGAAAATCCCTTATCCATGGCGCTCTTCGGGGCGTTTGGCGATGCCGCGCGGGCGCATGCAACGGAGCGCCTGAAGGGTTAATCTGTTATTAATAAAACGCGGAACTAAGCGTATTTAGTCATGCATTAAACGCATAGCAGCCGTACATTCTTGTCGCTTGTGAGATTTCCTGGAAGCGCCATATTACCCCCAGACGCCGGACGGAACGGACCATCAATTGGCCCGCCAAAGCCACGGCGAGGCAGCCGGAAAGAAAGTTCCGGGATTTTTAACACCCTATCCAGGAGTTACCACAATGATTGCACAACCCATTTTCAATGCTTTCCGTACTTGGCGCGAGCGCAGCCGCACGAACTACGAACTCACCAATCTGAGCGACCGCCAGCTCGCCGATATCGGCATCGTGCGCGGCGATATTAACGCTGTCGTTCATGGCCGCTTTGAGCGCAGAGGACGCACCTACTCCTAAGCGCCCGGCCACGCCGCGGAGAGGGCAAATCATCACAAATTGTTGATTTGTAAAGGCGCAGGGGCAACGCCACATCCATTGTAACGGCCAGTCCATGGCTGGGCCGCCTTTGGCTCCCCCCAAACAGCCGCGCGGCTTCAGACATGGACCTCTTACCCTACTCAGGGTCCCCTCTACTGGCGGATCGGCATATTGCCGATCCGCCTTTTCTTTGGTCCGTTGTTTTGCCTGTGATTCTATTGCTGGCGTTTCATCGCCCGCCCTTCCGTGAAATACTCGCCGTGAAAAAAAAGGAGGGAGCATATGTCCTATCGTCTGGGCGTCGATGTGGGCGGAACCTTTACCGATCTCCTGCTGATCAACGAGGCGGACAGCTCGTTTCATATCGCCAAGGTGCCGTCGACCCCGGCGGACCCCTCGGTCGGCGTGCTCAACGGCACCGACAGGGTGTGCGAGCTGGCCAACATTGCACCCGGCGAGATCGAACATGTCATGCATGGCAGTACCATCGCGACCAACGCCATTCTCACAGGTAAAGGTGCGCGGGTCGGTCTGGTAACCACCGAGGGCTACCGCCATATCCTGCAGATCGCCCGCTCCTACGTGCCGGGCGGCCTCGGCGCCTGGGTGATCTTCAACAAGACACCGCCCTTGGCACCCTTGAAGCTGACCATCGAGGCGCGCGAACGGATTGGTGCCAATGGCGAGATCGTCGAACCGCTCGATGAAGACGGCTTGCGCCAATCGCTGCGTCACCTCAAACGCCAGGGCATCGACGCGCTCACCATTTCGCTGTTCAATTCCTATACCAACGACGCGCATGAGCGTTTGGCCGGGCGCATCGCCGAAGAGGAATTGCCGGATGTGCCGGTGTCCCTGTCATGCGATGTGATTCCGGAGATGCAGGAATATGAGCGCACCATCACCACGGTATGCAATTCCTATGTGCGCCCGATCGTCTCGAAATATGTAAGCAACTTAAGCGACGAGCTGGAGCGCCGCTCAAAGGGCGTGAAGCTGCATATCCTGCGCTCGGACGGCGGCCTGACACCGCCCGCCGGGGCCGAAACCGTGCCGGTGAATCTGCTCATGAGCGGCCCGGCCGGCGGCGTTGCCGGCGCGCTGTGGATCGCCCGTCAGGCAGGTTTCGAAAATCTTCTCACCTTCGACATGGGCGGCACCTCGACCGATGTCTGCCTCATCCGTGACGGCCTCGCCCAGACCCGGCGCGACACCACGGTCGGCGATTTGACCGTGCGTGCCTCGTCCCTCGACGTGCGCTCGGTCGGCGCCGGCGGCGGCTCGATCGCCCATGTGCCGGAGCTCACCAAGGCGCTCCGCGTCGGCCCCGAGAGCGCCGGCGCCGATCCCGGGCCGGCCGCCTACGATAAAGGCGGCAGCGCGCCGACGGTGACCGATGCCAATGTGGTGCTCGGTTATCTGCCGGCTTCGTCGCGCCTCGGCGGCGATATGGAGATCGACCGCGCCAAGGCCGAAGCGGCGGTCGGCGCCATTGCCGAAGCGCTCGATTTTTCCGTCGAGCGCGCCGCCCAGGGCATTTACGACATCGTCAACGAAAACATGGTCGGCGCGCTGCGCCTGGTTTCGGTGCAGCAGGGCAATGATCCGCGCGACTTTGCCCTCATCGCCTTTGGCGGCGCCGGGCCGCTGCACGGCAACGCGCTGGCGCGTATTCTCGATTGCTGGCCGGTGATCGTGCCGCCCGGGCCGGGCGTGCTCTGCGCTTACGGCGACGCCACCACGCGCACCCGCGACGAGGCATCGCGCAGCCTGATGCGGCGCTTCTCGCAAACAAGCGCCGAAGAAGTTGGCGGGATTTTCGCCGATCTCAGCGCGGCTGCGGCGCGCACCCTCGACGCCGAGGGCATTGCCGAGACCGAGCGCAGCACCAGCTACGAGGTCGATGTGCGTTATTCGGGCCAGGTGCTGTCGTTGCCCGTGCCCATCGATATCGACGCCTTCCGAGAGCGCGGGCTGGAAGCGATTGGCGACAGTTTCGATGCGCTGCACGAAAAGCTCTATACCTTCGCGCTCGAATCGGAGCGCGAAATCATCAATCTCCGCGCCATCGTGCAGGGCCGGGAAACGCTGGCCGATGCCGGGCGGATTCCATCCGGTGGCGCCGACCCCGGCGCGGCGAAAGTGGCGGAGGAAAAAATATTCGCCGATGGCAAATGGTTTGATGCCGCCATCTATCAGCGCGACCTGTTGCGGGCCGGCAATATCATCGCCGGCCCGGCGATTGTCACCCAGCTCGATTCGACCACCCTGATCCTGCCCGGCCATGACGGCGAGATCGATGATCTCGGCAACATTCTGATCCGCCCGAGCGGCGTGAACTGAGGGAGAACGACATGCCCGCAACCGTCATTGAGACCAATCAAACGCCGTTCAATACGGTCGATGTCGATCCGGTCGATCTCGATATTATCGAAAATGCCCTCCGCAGCGCGCGCGTCGAAATGGATGCGGTGCTCTTTCGCACCGCCATGTCGCCCGGCATCCGCGAGCAGCATGATGAATTTCCGCTCGTCGCCAACCGCGACGGCAAGATGGTGGTCGGCCAGTTCGGCGCCTTCATTC
>CAYSDJ010000057.1:0-23877 GCA_964429775.1 uncultured Rhizobiaceae bacterium | reverse complement strand
ATCGTAAACCACGGCAATCGAATCGCCTGTTGCTGCAAACTCGTCGCCGGCGCGCGAATCGAATGTCAGGGACTGGATGCCGTCATCGGACCCGATATTGCTGCCGATCGAGGCGGCGGTAAAACTGTTGGCGCCATCGAGAATGGGCGCGTTGGCGAATTTCGCCGCACCGGCATGTTCGTCGATCTCGGCCCGCAGTTCGGCGAATTCCTCGTGCAACATGCCGCGCTCGGCGCTCGATAAATTTACGTTCGCCGCCTGGTTGGCAAGCACCGCCATACGCGAATGATTGTCATCGATCCGCGTCACCGACGCCGAAGCCGTCTGCAGGATCGACGATACTTCGCCGGCATTCCGGCTCGCCTGTTTCAGTTCTTGAATTTCACGCGTGAGATTCTGATCCACTCCGGCCGTCACAATACGGTCGGCGGGTTCGATAAAGCGCGCGCCAAAGGACAGTCGCTTCAGGGACGGGCTTTCCGAAGGCGCCGCGCTGGTAATCGTCGCTGATATAGAGGTCAAGGACACTCTGGATATCCTGCAGCAAAAGTCGCTAAATTTACCCCGCCCAACCTGCCTAACCTAAAGTGGATTCATTTCCGTCACGTAAAGGATCGTGGTTAATTTCAGGCAGGTAATTCGATCGTCCCGCCGCTCCTGAGCTCAAATGCCGCCGCCATCAGGGCTTTGGTGTAGTCATTGCGCGGCGCGTCGAATATCTGTCTGGCGCTGCCCTGCTCCATCACCTTGCCGGCGCGCAAGACCACCACTTCATGGCTGATGGCGCGGATCACTTTGAGATCGTGGCTGATAAAGAGATAGGCCAGGGCGTGGCGCCGTTGCAGATCGCGCAGGAGGTCGATGATCTGCGCCTGGACCGACATATCCAGAGCCGAGGTCGGTTCGTCGAGCACGATCAGGCGCGGTTTCAAAACGAGTGCACGGGCGATCGACACGCGCTGGCGCTGGCCGCCGGAAAATTCATGCGGGTAGCGGTCCTGGCTCGCCGGGTCGAGACCGACCTCATCGAGCGTTTGGCCGATCAGGGCGCGGCGTTCGTCGCGGCTCATATCGGGGCTATGAACCTTGAGGCCCTCCTCGACGATCTGGCCGATGGAGAGACGCGGGCTGAGCGAGCCGTAAGGGTCCTGGAAAACGATTTGCATGCGCTGGCGCAAGGGGCGCATCTGTTTGATATCGTGATCCTGAATGGCCGTGCCTTCGAAATTGATTGGCCCCTTGCTGCGCTCGAGGCGAAGGAGCGCCATGGCCAATGTCGTCTTGCCTGAACCGCTCTCGCCAACCACGCCAACGGTCTGCCCCTCGCGCACCGAGATGGTCACGCCGTCGACCGCCTTGACGTGGCCGACAGTGCTGCGCAGTACGCCGGCCTTGATCGGGAAATGCACCTTGAGATCATCGCAGGTAATGACCTCCTCCGCCGCCTCGGCAACCTCCAGCGGATCGCCCTTTGGCTCGGCGGCAAGCAGATGCTGGGTGTAGCCGTGCTGCGGCTCATCAAAGATTTGCGCGGTCTTGCCGGCCTCGACGATTTCGCCTTTGTTCATGACGCAGACATCATCCGCCATGTGGCGCACGATATTGAGGTCATGGGTAATCATCAGCATGGCCATGCCCAGATTGGTCTGGAGATCGTCGAGCAATTTCAGGATTTCGGCCTGCACCGTGACATCGAGCGCCGTGGTCGGCTCGTCGGCGATCAGCAGGTCGGGCTCGCAGGCGAGCGCCATGGCGATCATCACGCGCTGGCGCTGGCCGCCGGAAAATTCGTGCGGGTAGGCCTTGAGCCGCTTGGCCGTCTCGCCCAGCGCCACCATTTCAAACAATTCCTCGGCCCGGCGCCACGCTTGCGCCTTGGGTATTTTACGGTGCAGCATGATCGCTTCGGCGACCTGGCGGCCAATCGAATGGAGCGGATTGAGCGAGGTGATCGGTTCCTGAAAAATCATCGATATGCGGTTGCCGCGCACCTCGCGCAGCCGCACCGCCGGTGCACCCAGCATTTCCTCGCCCTCGAACAGGATCGAGCCGTTCGGGTGCGAGGCAACGGGATAGGGCAGAAGCTGAAGAATGGAGAGCGCCGTCACCGACTTGCCCGAGCCGCTCTCGCCCACCAGCGCCATGGTCTTGCCACGCTCGATATCGAACGACGCGCCTTTGACTGCATGAGTAACACCGCCGCCCGACGTGAAGTTCACGTCGAGGCCGCGAATCTGAAGGAGAGGCCCAGCCGCCATCACGCCACCAGCTTGCGCGGATCAAACGCATCGCGCACCGCTTCGAAGACGAAAATCAACAGGCTCAGCATTACCGCGATAACGACGAAGCCGGAGAAGCCGAGCCACGGCGCGTGCAGGTTGGCCTTGCCTTGCTTGAGCAATTCACCCAAAGACGGCGAGCCCGGCGGCAGGCCATAGCCGAGAAAATCAAGCGCCGTCAGGGTGGTGATCGAGCCGGTCAGAATAAAGGGCAAAAAAGTCAGGGCCGAGACCATGGCGTTGGGTAGGGCATGGCGCCACATGATGGTACGGTCGTTGACGCCGAGCGCCCGGGCGGCGCGGATATAATCGAAATTGCGCACGCGCAGAAATTCCGCACGCACCACGCCAACCAGACTCATCCAGCTAAACAGGAACAGCACACCTAAGAGTGACCAGAAATTGGGCTCAAATACACTGGCCAGAATGATCAGCACAAAGAGCGTCGGCAGGCCCGACCAGATCTCGATGAAGCGCTGAAAAAAGAGATCGAGGAGACCGCCGAAATAACCCTGCACCGCGCCGGCGGCGATGCCGACGACCGAGCTTGCCAGCGTGAGAACAAGACCGAACAACACCGAGATGCGGAAGCCATAGATCGCCCGCGCCAAAACATCTCGGCCCTGATCGTCGGTGCCGAGCGGATTGGCCGAAGAGGGCGGCGACGGTGCCGGTGTGGGCAGATCGTAATTGATGGTCTTGTAGCTATAGGGCACCGCCGGCCACAGCATCCAGCCCTTTTCCTCAATCAATTCGATGACGAAGGGGTCGCGGTAATCGGCCTCGGTTTCGAACTCGCCGCCGAACTCCGTCTCGGCGTAACTGGCGACCACCGGAAAATAATATTCGCCGTCATATTTGACGATCAGCGGGCTGTCATTGGCGATGAACTCCGCCGGCGCCGAGACAATGAACAGAATGAGAAAAATCCACAGGGAGATGTAGCCGCGCCGGTTGGCCTTGAAATTGCGCAGCCGGCGGCGCGCCATGGGAGACATTTGCCACGCCACGCCCTAGACCTCGCGCCGCTCGAAATCGATGCGTGGATCAATCACCACATACATCATGTCGCCAAGCAAATTGACCACCAGCCCGACCAGAGTGAAGAAAAAGAGGGTGCCGAAGATGATCGGATAATCGCGGCCGATCAGAGCCTCGTAGCCGAGCAGGCCGAGCCCATTGATCGAGAAAATAATTTCGATCAGCAGCGAGCCGGTAAACAGGATGCCGATAAATGCGGACGGAAATCCGGCCACCACGATCAGCATGGCATTGCGAAAAACATGGCCATACATGACCCGGCGTTCGCTGAGGCCCTTGGCGCGCGCCGTGATGACATATTGTTTGTTGATCTCCTCGAGGAAGGAATTCTTGGTCAGCATGGTGAGCGTGGCAAAGCCACCGATCGCCATGGCGGTGATGGGCAGAACGAGATGCCACAAATAATCGATAATTTTCGCCCCGAAGGAGAGGGTCTCCCAATCGCTCGAAACGAGGCCGCGCAGCGGGAACCAATTGAGATAATTGCCGCCCGAAAACAGCACCACGAGCAGAACGGCAAAGAGAAAACCCGGTATTGCATAGCCGACAAAAATAGCGCCGCTGGTCCATACATCGAAGCGCGAGCCATCGCGCACCGCCTTGGCGATACCGAGCGGTATGGAGATTAGGTAGGCGATCAAGGTTGTCCAGAGACCCAGCGAAATCGAGATCGGCAGCCTGTCCACCACGAGCTGCACGACGCTGCGATCTTGGAAGAAGCTATCGCCAAAATCGAATTGGACGTAATTCTCCATCATCAACAGGAAGCGTTCGCCGATCGGCTTGTCGAATCCGAACTGCTTTTCCAACTGCTCGATCAATTGCGGGTCGAGGCCGCGCGCGCCGCGATATTTGCTGTTGAGATCGCCTTGCGCCGCACCGCTCGCCTGCCCCGGCGCACCGGTCTCGCCCATTTGCGCGCCCGTTATGCCCACGGTGGCATCGATCGCGGTGCCGCTCAGTTGGGCAATAACCTGCTCGACCGGGCCGCCCGGCGCGATCTGGACAATGAAAAAATTGAGCACCATGATCCCGAGCAGCGTCGGGATGATGAGCGCCATGCGGCGGATGAAATAAGCGAACATCGGCTTCTAAAACCCGCGCCCCGTAATGTTTAATTATCCAGCTTCGTCTCGCCGCTCTCAAGCGCCTGCACGCGGGCGGGATCGACCCACCAGGTGCTCGGAAAGCCGTGATCGTAGCGTGCCGTTATCTCGGGCCGGCCGAACATGTCCCAATAGGCAATACGGTATGAGCGCAAATGCCAAAGCGGCACGACATAATGCCCCCAAAGGAGGACCCGGTCGAGGGCGCGACTGGCGGCGATCAATGCCTCCCGGTCCGGCGCCGCAATAACCGCCTCGATCAATTCATCGACCACCGGATCGCGGATACCGATCAAATTACGGCTGCCCGGCACATCGGCGGCAGCCGAGCTCCAAAAATCGCGCTGCTCATTGCCGGGCGAGAGCGACTGGCCGAAGCCGCCCCACAGCATGTCGAAATCATAATCGTCGGTGCGGTTTTGATATTGCGCGGTATCAACGAGGCGGATGTTCACAGTGATGCCGAGGCGTTCGAGATTGCGTGCAAAGGGCTGAACGATGCGCTCGAACGCACCACCGCTTTGCAGCAGGAATTCGAACTCAAACGGCACCCCGGTCTCGCCATGCACCAGTTTGCCGTCGC
The DNA here is from genome assembly GCA_964429775.1 of uncultured Rhizobiaceae bacterium. Lineage (GTDB taxonomy): Bacteria > Pseudomonadota > Alphaproteobacteria > UBA828 > UBA828 > PTKB01. Next base: position 18,868 of record CAYSDJ010000057.1, on the reverse strand, counting down.
TGACCGCCCAGCCGGCGGCGCGCAACAGCTTGCTGGCGGCGCGCAGGCTGCGGCGGTTCTTGCCCGACCCGTCCGTGGTCGGCGGAATGAATTCGGTAGTGAAGACCTCGTCCGGTATGTGCCCGCGATAGGGCTCAAGCAGCGCCAGTTCGGCGGCGCTTGGCAAGCCTGAGGAAGCCAGCTCCGAATTTGAAAAGTAGCTTCTTGTTCTGGTGTAGGCGCCAAAGAATAAATTCTTGTTGGTCCATTCATAGTCGAACACCATGGCCAGCGCTTCGCGCACACGCTTGTCGGCAAAGATTGGCCGGCGGGTGTTGAAGACGAAGGCGCTGAGGCCGGTCGGCTGCTCGTGCGGGATTTCGACCTTGTTGATCAGGCCGGCCTCAATCGCCGACCCGTCATAGGCCTTGGCCCAGACTTTGGCCGTGTTTTCCGTGCGCCAATCGAATTCATGCGCCTTGAACGCCTCCAGCGCCACCGTGTCATCGCGGTAATAATCGATTCTAACACTATCGAAATTATTCCGCCCCCGGTTGACCGGCAGGTCGGCGCCCCAATAATCGTCAAGGCGAAGATAGGAGATGGCGCGGCCTGCTTCGACCATATCGACCTTATAGGGGCCGCTGCCCATGATCGGCTCAAGCGTGGTCTTGTCGAAATCGTGACTGTCGAAATATGACTTTGGCAGAATGGCGAGCTGGCCAACGATCAGCGGCAGCTCGCGATTGTTGCCGCCGGAGAAAGTGAACTTTACCCGCCTGTCACCGAGATCCTCGGCGCCGGTCACATCGCCGTAATAGACGCGGTAAAACGGATTGCCTTTGGTGGTCAATATATTGAGCGAAAAAATCACATCCTCGACCGTGACCGGCGTGCCGTCATGCCAGCGCGCCTCGTCGCGCAGCGTAAAGGTCACCGAAGAGCGGTCGGCGGGAAATTCGACCCGGCTGGCGATCAGGCCATATTGCGAGAATGCCTCATCGCGCGAGCCGGCCATCAGGGTTTCGAAGGTGAGGCCGAGATAGCCGGCGGAGACGCCTTTCAAAATAAACGGATTGAGGCTGTCAAAGGTGCCGGTCTGGGAGACGCGCACCGCGCCGCCCTTTGGCGCATCCGGATTGACATAATCGAAGTGGGTGAAGTCCGGGCCATATTTGGGCGCGCCATGCATCGCCACGCCGTGGCCGGAATAACCGCCCGCTTCCGCCGCAAAGGACACATTGGCCAGAATAAAGCCAACACAGGCGAATGCCGTTAGAAACAAAAATGGGGCGCGCCACATGGTGGTCAATTTAGCGATTTCCGGAAGGCGGTCAATTTTTCAGCCTTCGCCGTATCGAACCACCAGGTATCGAGGCTAAGCGAATATTTGGCGAGAATATCGGGCCGGCTGAACTTGTTCCAATAAACCAGGCCGTGCGAGCCCTTATACCACTGCGGCACGATGTAATGGCCCCAGAGCAGCACCCGGTCGAGCGCGCGGGCGGCGGTCTTCATGCTTTCGCGGTCGGGTGCGGCGAGGATTTTTGCGATCAGTTCGTCAACCACCGGGTCTTGGATGCCAGCGGAATTAAGCGCGCCGCGTTGATCGGCTGATGCCGAGCCGAAATAGTTCCACAGCTCAGCGCCCGGTGAGAGCTGCTGCACGAAACGCCGCGTGGTGATGTCAAAATCATGGTCCTCGAGCCGCTTGATATATTGCGACGGATCGACCAGGCGCAGGCTAACCGTAATGCCGAGGCGTTCGAGATTGCGCGCATAGGGCCCGAAGACGCGCTCGAATGTCGGTGAGAAATAGAGAATTTCGAGCGTCAGCGCCTCGCCGGTTGCGGCATTGACGCGCGTGCCGTCCTGGAGCACCCAGCCGGCAGCCTTTAGCAGCGCACCGGCCTCACGCAAATTGCGCCGGTTGCGGCCCGAGCCGTCTGTGCTGGGTGGCTTGAATTCAGCGCTGAACACCTCCTCCGGCACCTGCCCCCGGTAGGGTTCCAACAGGGCAAGTTCGGCGCCTTCTGGCAGGCCGCGCGCGGCGAGATCGGAATTTTCGAAATAGCTCGCCATGCGCGTATAGAGGCCATAGAAAAGATTCTTGTTGGTCCATTCATAGTCGAAAGCGTAAGAGAGCGCCTGGCGCACGCGCGCATCCTTGAACTTGTCGCGCCGTGTGTTGAGGAAAAACGCCTGCACGCCGGACGGCGTATTGTCGGGCAGCACTTCCTTGACCATCACCCCGGCATCGAGTGCGGCAAGGCCTTTATAGGCGTTCATCCAGGTTTTCGAAGTGAACTCTTCGTGCCAATCGAACTCTCCTGCTTTCAATGCTTCGACCATGATGGTGCGGTCGCGGTAATAGTCCCAACGCATTTCGTCGAAATTATGCCGCCCGATATTGACCGGCAAATCACTGGCCCAATAATCCGCCACGCGGCGGTAGGTGATGCTGCGCCCGGCATCGATTTTATCGATACGGTAGGGGCCGCTGCCGAGTGGTGGCGTCAGCGTCGTTTTGTCGAATTCGTTCTCCGTGTAATAGGCCTTGGAAATAATTTGCAGCGCACCGATGAGGAGCGGCAGTTTGCGGTTCTGGCTATTACCGATGCTGAATTTCACTTCATGCGCGGACAGTTTCTCGACCCTCGCCACATCGGCGTAAAGAATGCGGTAACTTGGGTGTCCCTTTTCCATCAGCGTCTCGAAGGTAAACACCACATCGTCCGCCGTGATCGCCGTGCCGTCATGCCAGCGCGCCTTTGGATTGAGCACGAAACGCACCCAGGAACGGTCCGCCGCCAGCTCAACCGATTGGGCGATCAGGCCATAGGCGGTGTCGGGCTCGTCAAACGAGGTTGCCAGCAAGCTGTCGAACGGCAGGCCGGCATCGGCCACAGCGACGCCTTTCAGGATAAACGGATTGAGATTGTCGAAACTGCCGACAAAGCCGAAGCTGATGGCGCCGCCCTTGGGCGCCTCGGGGTCGGCATATTCGAAATGCGCAAAGCCGGGCGGATATTTCAATTCACCAAACAGTGACAAGCCGTGCTGCTCGCCGGCCTGCGCCACTGCGCCGTAAGATATGAGTACCGCCGTCAACAGCGCGGCAAACCAGCGCATCCCGTCTCTCCTCTCCCAACCAATAATGGTGATCAGTGTAGCCGATTGCGCATAGGATTGGCATGCTTCAGTGGATAGCCGCGCTGGACGCCTTTCCGGTCACGTTCCAAAATCACGCCATGGCGAGTTATCCGAAGAGCGGCGGGCCGATCCGCCGCGCCATCCCCGAAGGCGACAACATGGCGCGCCTGGTGTGCGATGCCTGCGGCTATATCGAATATGCCAATCCCAAGGTGGTGGTCGGCGCGGTTGCGGTTTGGCAGGACCGCATTCTTCTGTGTAAGCGCGCCATCGAGCCGCGCATCGGCTATTGGACCCTGCCGGCGGGCTATCTCGAGCTCAATGAAAGCACCGAGGATGGCGCCAAGCGCGAGGCGCGCGAGGAAGCCGGCGCGGAACTGCGCCTAAATGGCGTGCTCGCGGTCTACAACATCCCGCGCATCAGCCAGGTGCAGATCATTTACCGCGCCGAATTGCTGAGCGACGACATCGCCGCCGGAACGGAGAGCGAAGAAGTGGGCCTGTTCGCAGCCGACGACATCCCATGGCGGGATTTGGCATTTCCGTCGGTGCGCTGGGCCTTGAAGCAATATGCCGAGATCAAGGATCAGACGAGCTTTGCGCCCTTCACCAATCCTGACGGCGAGACCGGCGATTTCAAGCCCGACGCGGTGATGGGCGTTTAATTTTCCAAATTCATCAGCGCGCGGGCAAATTCGCGCGCTTCGAACGGGCGTAGATCCTCGACCGCCTCGCCAACACCCAAGGCAAAGACCGGCAGACCGAAGCGCTTTGCGAGCGCCACCAGCACACCGCCTTTGGCCGTGCCATCGAGCTTGGTGACGATCAAGCCGTCGATATCGATTGCCTCACGGAAAATCTCGACCTGACTGTGCGCGTTTTGCCCGGTCGTCGCATCGAGCACCAGCAGGCGCGTATGCGGCGCGCTTTCGTCGATCTTTTTCACCACGCGGTCGATCTTCTGCAGCTCGGCCATCAAATTGGCTTTGTTCTGCAACCGCCCCGCCGTGTCGATCAGCAGCACATCGACGCCTTCATCGCGCGCCCGCGCATAAGCATCATAGGCGAGGCCGGCCGGATCGCCGCCGGTGCCGTCGCGCGCCACCACCGGGCAGTCGGTGCGTGCGCCCCATATCTTCAATTGTTCGACCGCCGCCGCTCGGAAGGTATCCGCCGCCGCCATCATGACGCTGAGACCATCGGCGCGGAACTGGCTGGCGAGCTTGCCGACGGTGGTTGTCTTGCCGGTGCCGTTGACGCCGGCGACCAGCACAACATGCGGCTTGGCCGCCCGGTCGATCGGAAAGGGCTGCGCCACCGGCTCAAGAATATCGGTGATTTGATCGGCGAGGGCAGAGCGTATTTCCTCCTCGCTCACTTCCTTGCCGAATTTTTCATCGGCCAAAGTGGCGCTGAGCTCGGCCGCCGTCGCCGCGCCCATATCGCCCAAGATGAGCAATTCCTCGAGTTCCTCGAGCGCTTCGTCATCGAGCCGTCCGCGCGAGAAGATACCGCCAATACCGGAGCCGAGACTGGCCGAGGTGCGGCTGAGACCGGCCTTGAGGCGGGATAGCCAGCCGCGCTTGGGTTCGCTCACGCAGCCGCCCCGGCGATCAGGAAGTGCCCGTCGTGCCGCGCCGCCCGCAAAGCCAGCACTTCGCCGGGCCGGGCGGGCAAGCCGGAAAGCCGCACCGGCGCGTAATGGGCGCTGCGCCCGCTATCGACCTTTTCGACCAGAATGCTTTGCACCTTGCTGAGCTGGGAATCGAGAAAACGCCGGGCGGCGCTCTCCCCGGTACCGCGCAGACGAGCCGCCCGCTCGCGGATGAGGCCGCGCGGCAATTGCGGCATGCGCGCCGCCGGCGTGCCTTCACGCGGCGAATAGGGGAAGACATGCAGCCAGGTCAGCCCGGCCTCTTCAACAATCGAGAGGCTGTTGGCGAACATCGCCTCGCTCTCGGTCGGAAAACCGGCGATCAGATCGGCGCCGAAGGCAATATCGGGGCGGTAGCTGCGTAGCTCGGCACAGATACGTAGGATGTCAGCCCGGCTATGACGCCGCTTCATGCGCTTCAGCGTGAGATCGTCGCCGGCCTGGACGCTGAGATGAATATGCGGCATCAGGCGCGGTTCATCGGCGATCAACTGCCTGAGATCGTCATCGATTTCCGCCGGATCGATGGACGAGAGACGCAGCCGCGCCAGTTCCGGCACCGCCGCCAGCAGACGCCGCGCCGCCTGGCCAAGACTCGGTTCGCCCGGCAGATCGCGGCCATAGGCGCTGAGATCGACACCGGTCAAAACCAGTTCTTGGTAGCCCGCCTCAGCCAGGGTGCGCGCCTGATTGACGATTTCGCCGAGCGGCACGCTGCGGCTGTTGCCGCGTCCGTAAGGGATGATGCAGAAGGTGCAACGGTGATTGCAGCCATTCTGCACCTGAACGAAAGCGCGCGCCCGGCCTTCGAAGCCGGCGATCATATGCGGCGCCGTTTGGCGCACCGACATAATGTCGTTAACCGCGACCGGCGTCTCGTCCTCGGGCAGAAAACTATTCGCCTCGAGCTTTTCCGAATTGCCGATGACGCGGTCGACTTCGGGCATGGCGGCATAGCGCGTGGGATCGATCTGCGCTGCGCAGCCGGTGACGATGATTCGCGCCTCAGGCTGCTCGCGCCGCGCGCGGCGGATCGCCTGGCGCGCCTGGCGCTCGGCCTCCGCCGTCACCGCGCAGGTGTTGACGATCACCGCCTCTTCGAGGCCCGCCGCCGCCGCGTGGCCGCGCATGATCTCCGCCTCGAAAGCATTCAAGCGGCAACCGAAAGTGATGATGTCAGCCTGCCTCACAACAGCATTCCCATAAAGCTGGTCGCCACCGGCCCGGTCATGCGGACATGGTTATCTTCCAGCCATTCGATCTCAAGCGTACCACCGCCGAGCGTCACGGTAGCGCGCCGCCCGGTCAACTCGCGCCTGGCCGCCGCCACCAACGCGGCGCAAGCACCGCTGCCGCAGGCCTGCGTCAGACCAACGCCGCGCTCCCACACGCGCAGGCGGATATTCTCTTTGTCCGTCACTTGCGCGACGCCGATATTGGCGCGCTCCGGAAAAAGCGGGTCCACTTCCAATTGGGGGCCGAGCGCGGCCAAATCAACCGCCTCCGCATCTTCAACGAAAAACACCGCGTGCGGGTTGCCCATATTGACCGCCACCGGCGCGGCAAGCTCGCCCAGCGCCAAATCGAGTTCAAGCGTATCCATCTCGCGCGCCAGCGGAATCTCGTCCCATGCCGTGCGCGCCGCACCCATATCGACCGCCACCAGCCCCGCCCCGGCCGCCTCGGCCTTCAACAGCCCGGCAACGGTTTCAATCACGGTCTCGGAGGCCCCACTTTCCATCATCAGAAAGGCCGCGACACATCGCGTGCCATTGCCGCACGCCTCGACCTGGCCGCCATCGGCATTCCAGATCCGCATGAAGGCATCCGCTTCATCCGATTGCGGCGCACAAATCTCCAACAATTGATCGCAACCAACCCCTTCGCGCCGCTCGGCAATCGCCCGCACTCGCGCGGAATCGAGCGCCAAATCACCACCGCGCCCATCGACAACGACAAAATCATTGCCGAGGCCGTGCATCTTTATGAAGGACAGTTCACTCATAAGGCGGGTTATAGGGCCGAGGGGGCCGAAAGGTCCATAACAATAAGTACATCCGTATATATTGCCCACCCCCGCACTCAGCTTGACTTAGCCATGCCGCGCGCATAGTCTCCGCCGCGTTCTACAGGTTTTGGCTCTACCGCCTCCGAGGAGGCACGCCAGTCCGCGAGTTTCGCGCGCTGGCGCGTTTTGCGTTTGGCTTAAGGAATTGCCACTTTGTTTGAGACCCTATCCGGCCGGTTAAGCTCGGCCTTCGACAAGCTGACGCGCCATGGCGCGCTGACGGAGAGCGATGTCTCCGCGGCGATGCGTGAAGTGCGCGTGGCGTTGCTCGAAGCCGATGTCGCGCTGCCGGTGGTCAAGCAGTTCATCGACGAGGCCAAGGGCGAGGCGCTCGGCGCCGAAGTGCTGAAGAGCGTCACGCCCGGCCAGCAGGTCATCAAGATCGTCAATGATCACCTGGTGAAAATGCTGGGCGGCGCCGGTTCGGTTGATATCAATCTGGCGGCGGAGCCGCCGGCGGCGATATTGATGGTTGGCCTGCAGGGCTCGGGCAAGACGACGACCAGCGCCAAGATCGCCAAGCTGATTGGCGAAAAAGATAAAAAGCGCGCCCTTCTGGCCTCGCTCGATACCCGGCGGCCGGCGGCGATGGAGCAGCTTCAGGTGCTGGGCGAGCAGGCCGGCATCGATACCCTGCCGATTGTTGCCGGCGAGACGCCGGTCGCCATCGCCAAGCGGGCGATGAAGACCGGGCGCGAGCAGGGCTACGATATCGTCATTCTCGATACCGCCGGGCGCCTTCATGTCGACGATGAGTTGATGGATGAAGTGGTCGCGGTACGCAAGGCGGCCAAGCCGGTCGAAACCCTGCTGGTGGCGGATTCACTCACTGGCCAGGACGCCGTCAATGTGGCAACGCAATTCAAGGAGCGGGTCGATGTCACCGGCATTGTCCTCACCCGGGTCGATGGCGATGGGCGCGGCGGTGCGGCGCTCAGCATGCGCGCGGTCACCGGCTGCCCGATCAAGCTGATCGGTGTCGGCGAAAAATTGGACGCAATCGAGGCTTTCCATCCGGAGCGCATCGCCTCGCGCATTCTCGGCATGGGCGATGTGGTCAGCCTGGTCGAAAAGGCGCAGGAGACGATCGGCGAGAAAGAGGCGGAGAAGCTCGCCAAGAAGGTCAAAAAAGGCGGCTTCGATCTCAACGATCTCTCGTCTCAGCTCAACCAGATGCGCCGCATGGGCGGCATGGATGGGCTGATGGGCATGTTGCCCGGCGTCGGCAAGGTGAAGAAACAAATGGCGGCGGCGAATGTCGATGAGAAGGCGCTCGACCGCATGCAGGCAATTATCAGCTCGATGACCAAGGCCGAGCGCGAGAAACCGAAAAGTCTGAATGGCTCGCGCAAGCGGCGCATCGCGGCCGGCTCCGGCACCACCGTGCAGGACGTCAACCGGCTGCTCAAGCAGTTCAAGCAGATGAATTTGATGATGAAACGGGTCGGCAAACTCGGCGAGAAAGGCCTCATGCGGGCCGGTATCCCGGGACTGACGCCGCCCCAATAACCGAACCTAGTAATACAGCCTAATCAACCAGATAGCTGGACAATCGAGAGGAAAAAAGACGGCATGGCACTGAAAATTCGCCTTTCCCGCGCGGGCGCCAAAAAACGCCCCTTCTACCGCATCGTCGTGACGGATTCGCGCAATCCACGCGACGGACGGTTTATCGAACGCGTCGGCACCTACGACCCGATGCTGCCCAAGGACGCCCAGCGCGTTACCTTGAAAGAGGACCGCATCCGTCACTGGCTCGGCGTCGGCGCCAAGCCTTCAGATAGGGTGGCGCGCTTCCTCGGCAGCGCGGAAATAATCCCCATGCCGGCACAGCGCAACAACCCGCAAAAAGCCAAGCCCAAAGCCAAGGCCCAGGCACGCCTCGAGGAAGAGGCTGAAAAGGCGGAAGCGGCGAAGGCGGCGGAAGCGGAAGCCAAGGCAGCCCCGGCGGAAGAGGCGCCTGCGGAAGAAGCGGAAGCGCCGGCTGAAGAGGCACCTGCCGAGGAAGCGGCTGCGGAAGAGGCGCCGGCTGAAGAAGCACCTGCGGAAGAGGCGGCTGCTGAGGAGGCACCTGCGGAAGAGGCGGCTGTTGAGGAAGAAGACAGCTCGGAAGGCGGCGACGATGCGCCAGCGGAAGAGAGCGAAAAGGACGAGAGCTGAGGGCGCCAGGCCACTCGGCCCTGAGGTCGGCGCGAAAGCGCCGCCAGGGCTGATTTGCCTCGGCGCGGTGATCGGTGCGCACGGCGTGCGCGGCGCGGTGAGAATTAAGAGTTTTGCTATGAATGCCAGTGATATCGCGGCCTACGGGCCGCTTCAAAGCGAGGACGGCGCCAAGCGCTTTAGCCTCACCGTGCGCGGCGTGTCGCGCGGCGCTGTGCTGGCGGAAATCGACGGCATTGACCGGCGCGAAGCGGCCGAAGCATTGCGGGGCACGCGACTCTTTATCCCGCGCGAGGCGCTGCCCGAGACCGGCGAGGATGAATATTATCATGCCGACCTGATCGGCCTCAGCGCCCGCACCAAGGACGGCGAAACCTATGGCGTGGTGAAGGGCATTGACGATTATGGCGCCGGCGATGTGATTGAGATCGAGCGCGAAACGGAGCAATCCATTTTCCTCCCCTTCACGCGCGAAATTGTGCCTGAAATCGACCTCCAGGCCGGCTCCCTGGTGATCGACCCGCCAGCCGAAATCGATGCCGGTGAGCCCGGCAAGGCGGACCGGCCATGAACGATAATTTCAGCCGCAGTGCGGCTCCCGCGTGCTGGCGCGCCACAGTGTTGACGCTCTACCCGGACATGTTCCCCGGCCCGCTCGGCGAGGCCTTGGCCGGCCGCGCCCTGGCGGAAAACAGATGGTCGCTCGACAGCGTCAATATCCGCGACTATGCGCACGGTAAACACGGCTCGGTCGACGATCAGCCGTTTGGCGGCGGACCCGGCATGGTGATGCGCCCGGACGTGCTGGCCGAAGCGATTGACGGCACATTGGCCAAGGGCGCGGTCGGCCCCGTCATTTATCTGACACCGCGCGGCGCCCCTTTGAAGCAAGCGCGGGTGCGCGAGATTGCCGCCGGAGGGGGCGTCACGCTGATTTGCGGGCGCTTTGAAGGCGTCGACGAGCGCGTGCTGGAAAGCCGCGATATCGAAGAAATTAGCATCGGCGATTACGTGCTGTCGGGCGGCGAAATTGCCGCGCTCGCGCTGTTGGACGCCACCGTCCGGCTTCTGCCGGGCGTCGTCGGCGCCGCCGAATCCTTGAACGAAGAAAGTTTCGAAAACGGCCTGTTGGAATATCCCCATTACACCCGTCCGCGCCAATTCGAAGGCAAGGACGTGCCGGAGATATTGCTGAGCGGAGATCATGAGCGCATTCGCTCCTGGCGCCGCGCCGAGGCCGAGAAAACCACCCGCAATCGACGCGCCGACCTCATGGCCGGCACGATCAGCGATTGCGTCAACACGAGGGCAAGATCATGAATATAATTGAGCAATTAAACAGCGAAAATGTGGCCAAGCTGACGGCCGAGCGCGAGGTGCCGGAATTCGCATCCGGCGATACCGTGCGCGTCCATGTGAAGGTAATCGAGGGCACGCGCGAGCGCGTTCAAGTGTTTGAGGGCGTCTGCATCGCGCGCAAGAACAGAGGGGTGAACTCCTCCTTCACGGTGCGCAAGATTTCGCATGGCGAGGGCGTCGAGCGCGTCTTCCCGCTGCATTCGCCGCGCATCGCCGAGATCGAAGTGGTCAAACGCGGCGTTGTGCGGCGCGCCAAGCTCTATTACCTGCGCGGCCGGCGCGGCAAATCCGCCCGTATCCGCGAGAAGCGCGATGACCGCGGCACCCGGGCCGCCAAGGACGAGGCAAAAACCGAGGCGGAATAACATTGCCGGATAATCTTTACCCTGACCCGGCGCGAGGAATATACAGATGAGCAATCCGAAAACCCTGTTCGATAAGATTTGGGAAAGCCATGTCGTGGCCGAAAACGACGACGGCACGTCCCTTCTCTATATCGACATGCACTTGACCCATGAGGTCACGAGCTGGCCCGGCTTTGAAAGCATGCGCAACAGCGGCCGGCGCCTGCGCCGGACGGACGCTCTTCTTGCCGTGCCGGATCACGTTATTCCCACCATTGGTCAAGCCGACGGCATCAAGGATGAGCTTGCCCGGGTGCAGTTTGAAACGCTCCTCAAGAACTGCGCCGATTTCGATGTGCCGCTGATACCGCTCCTCGACGAACGCCAGGGTATTGTCCATATCATCGGCCCCGAGCAGGGCGCGACCCAGCCCGGCATTACGCTGGTGTGCGGCGACAGCCACACCGCGACGCACGGCGCCTTCGGCTGCCTTGCCTTCGGTATCGGCTCGAGCGAGGTGGAGCATGTGCTTTCCACCCAAACGCTGGTGCAGAAGCGGCCGCAGAACATGCGCGTCGCCATCGACGGCGAATTGCCGCTCGGTGTGACCGGCAAGGACATGATTCTCGCCATTATCGGCGCCATCGGCACCGCCGGCGGCACCGGCCATGTGATCGAATATGTCGGCTCGGCCATTCGCGCGCTTTCGATGGAAGGGCGCATGACGGTCTGTAACATGACCATCGAAGGCGGTGCGCGCGCCGGCCTGATCGCGCCGGATGAAACCACCATCGCCTATGTCAAAGGCCGGCCGCTGGCGCCGAGCGCGGAACATTGGGATGCGGCACTCGATTATTGGCGCTCGCTGCCGTCCGACCCTGGTGCAGCCTATGACAAAGAGATTTCGCTCGACGCCAATACAATCGCGCCGCAAGTGACCTGGGGCACCAGCCCCGAGGATGTGGCGCCGATCGATGGCCGTGTGCCGGATCCGGCGGCGGCGGGCGACGAGAAGAGCCGCGACGCCATTCAGCAGGCGCTCGACTATATGGACCTTAGCGCCAACCAGCCGATCGAGGATATCAAGATCGACCGCGCCTTTATCGGCTCGTGCACCAATGGCCGCATCGAGGATGTGCGCGCCGCCGCCCAGGTTGCGAAAGGCCGCAAGCTGGCGCCTGGCGTCAGCGCCATGGTGGTGCCGGGCTCCGGCCTGGTGAAGGCGCAGGCCGAAGCCGAGGGGCTCGACAAAATTCTGCTCGACGCGGGCTTCGAATGGCGCGAGCCGGGCTGCTCGATGTGCATCGCCATGAACGGCGATATTTTGAGTCCGGGCGAGCGCTGTGCCTCGACCTCGAATCGCAACTTCAAGGGCCGCCAGGGGCGCGACAGCCGCACCCACCTGGTCAGCCCGGCCATGGCAGCAGCCGCGGCGATTGAAGGGCACTTTGTCGACGTGCGCGCGTTGGCTTCCTAGGAAAGGCGAGAAATATGAAAAACTTCACCACCCTCTCCGGGCCGGCGGCGCCGCTCAACATGATCAATGTCGACACCGACCAGATCATTCCGAAGCAATATTTGAGCGCGATCAGCCGGGCCGGGCTCGGCAAGGGCCTGTTGCATGATTTCCGCTATGATTCGGACGACAAGGAAAAGCCCGATTTCGTGCTCAACCGCGAGCCCTACCGCGACGCGAAAATCCTCCTCGCCGGTGACAATTTCGGCTGCGGTTCGAGCCGCGAGCATGCGCCCTGGTCACTCGACGATTTCGGCATCCGCTGCGTCATCGCGCCCGGTTTCGCCGATATCTTCTTCAACAATTGTGTGAAGAACGGCGTGCTACTGATCGTCATGGAAGAGGCCAAGGTGGGCGAATTGATGGCGTTGGCGGAGAATCCGCAATCCTGCGAAATGACCATCGACCTGGAGGCGCAGACCATCGCGCTGGCAGACGGCTCGAGCATATCGTTCGAAATCGAATCATTCCGCAAACACCGGCTGATGAACGGACTCGACGACATTGAAATCACACTGCAAAAAGACGCCGAAATCGGCGCCTTTGAAGCAAAGCAAAAAGCGGCAATGCCCTGGCTCTACCGCGACTAGCATCAACAAAAATATCGGACAAAAATAATGGCAACGAACAGAAAAATTCTGATGCTGCCCGGCGATGGCATCGGCCCCGAAGTAATGAACGAAGTGAAGCGCATGATCGACTGGATGGGCGATCACCGTGGCACCGCGTTCGAGGTCCAGGAAGGTCTTTGCGGCGGCGCCGCTTATGACGCGCATGGCACCTCGCTCACCGAAGAAACCATGGCCGATGCCCAGGCCGCCGACGCGGTGCTGTTCGGCTCGGTCGGCGGGCCGAAATGGGATGATGTCGAGCGCGAACAGCGGCCCGAGGCCGGCCTGTTGCGCCTCCGGAAAGAGATGGATCTCTTTGCCAATCTGCGCCCGGCGACGGTGTTCGATGCGCTCGCCGATGCCTCGACCCTGAAGGCCGACGTGGTCTCCGGCCTCAACCTGATGATCGTGCGCGAGCTCACCGCCGGCATTTATTTCGGCGAGCCGCGCGGCACCGATACCCTGCCCGACGGCACACGGCGCGGCTTCGATACGGATATCTATACCGAGGACGAAATCAAGCGCGTCGCGCGCGTCGGCTTTGAGCTTGCACGCAAGCGCAACAACAAGCTGCATTCGGTGGAAAAAGCCAATGTCATGGAACTCGGTGTCTTCTGGCGCCAGATCGTCAACGAGGTTCATCAGGCCGAGTTCCCCGATGTCGAGCTGCAACATATGTACGCCGACAATTGCGCCATGCAGTTGGTGCGCTATCCCAAGCAGTTCGATGTGATTGTTACCAGCAATCTCTTTGGTGATATCCTCTCGGATTGCGCCGCCATGCTGACCGGCTCGCTCGGCATGCTGCCCTCGGCCTCGCTCGGCCTGCCGGACGAGAATGGGCATCGCAAGGCGCTCTATGAGCCGGTACATGGCTCGGCCCCCGATATCGCCGGCACGCGCCAGGCCAACCCGATCGCGATGATGCTGAGCTACGCCATGATGCTGCGCTATTCCTTCGACATGGATGACGACGCCAATTTGGTCGAGCAGGCGATCAAGAATGTCCTGGCCGGCGGGCTGCGCACGGCGGATATCATGCAAGCCAAGACGGCCAAGGTCTCCACGGACGTGATGGGCGATGCCATCTTGCGCGAAATGGGCAAACTGAATGGTTGAGATAGGACACGATTAATGGGTTATCGAGTAGCGGTTGTCGGCGCGACGGGAAATGTCGGCCGGGAAATCCTCAATACGCTGTCAGAGCGCAATTTTCCCGCCGACGAGGTGGTGGCGCTGGCGTCGCGCGCTTCGGCGGGCAAGGAAATATCCTTTGGCGAGGATAAAACGCTCGAAGTGAAGTCGCTCGAGAACTTCGATTTTACCGGCATCGATTTCGGCCTGTTTTCGCCCGGCTCGTCGGTTTCGCGTGTGCATGCGCCGCGCGCCGCCGAAGCCGGCTGCATTGTCATCGACAACACCTCCGAGTTCCGCATGGACGAGGACGTGCCGCTGATCGTGCCCGAGGTCAACCGCGATGCGATCGCCGATTTCCGCCAGCGCAATATCATCGCCAACCCGAATTGCTCGACCATCCAGATGGTGGTGGCGCTGAAGCCGTTGCATGATTTGGTGCCGATCAAGCGCATCGTCGTCGCCACCTATCAATCCGTCTCGGGCTCGGGCAAGGCGGCGATGGATGAGCTGTTCGATCACACGCGGGCGATCTATATGAACGACCGCAAGGACCCCGAGCTTTTTCCCAAGACCATCGCCTTCAATGTGATTCCGCATATCGACGTCTTCCTGCCGGACGGCTCGACAAAGGAAGAAGCCAAGATGCTGCGCGAGACGCAAAAGATTTTGGATGCCGATATTGCGCTCACAGCGACCTGCGTGCGCGTGCCGACATTCATCGGCCACGCCGAGGCGGTGAATATCGAGTTTCATGACCGCCTCAATGAAGACGAGGCGCGCGAAGCGTTGGCGAACGCGCCCGGCGTGATGGTGCTCGACGAGCGCCATGACGGCGGCTATGTGACTCCGGTCGAATGCGCCGGCGAGGATGCCACTTTCGTTTCGCGCATCCGCCAGGATTCGAGCATCCAAAACGGCCTCAATATGTGGGTGGTCTCGGATAATTTACGAAAAGGTGCGGCGTTGAACGCCGTGCAGATCGCCGAGGAACTGGCCTATCACCATTTGAACTCCCGCTAACAACGGTCATTCGCCCCCGGGACATATGACGCAGAGCGCCGCAAAACGCGCCAAGCGCGCACAAAAAGTTTTCGACAAGGCCTTGGCCGTTCACCGTGCCGGGCGTCTCGATGAAGCGCTCGCCGGCTATGCCAAGACGGTTGCGCTCGACCCGAAATCGTCGCAGGCGTATAACAATATGGGCGTGGCATTGCGCGCCCAGGGCGCCTTTCATGCCGCCGTCGCGAGCTACAAACGCGCCATCGCCATCAAACCGGACGACGCCGGCAGCCATTCCAATCTCGGCAATGCGCTGCGCGCGCTCGGCCGCCACGCTGAGGCGGAAGACAGCCACCGCCGGGCGCTGGCGATTGACGAGAATTATCTCGAGGCGCGTTACAATCTCGGCCTGGTGCTCAAGGACCAGGGCCTGTTCGAGGAAGGCATCGCCTGCCTGCGCGAAGCGGTGCGGCGCAAGGCGGATTATATCGACGCCCATTGGGATCTGTCGCTCGCCCTGCTGATGATGGGCAATCTGAAAGAGGGCTTCGACGAATATGAATGGCGCTGGCGGCTGAAGGAGAATACGCCGCGCACATTCGACAAGCCGGTCTGGAGCGGTGGCGCGCTGGAGGGCCGCACCATTCTGCTGCACGCCGAGCAGGGCATGGGCGACAGCATTCAATTTGCCCGCTATGCACCGCTTGTGGCCGAGCGCGGGGGAGAGATTATTCTCGAATGCCAAAGACCGCTCGCGCCCCTGTTTGAATCCCTGGATGGCGCCCGGCAAATCGTCGCGCGCGACGATGCCCTGCCGGATTTCGATGTGCACGCGCCGCTCCTCAGTCTGCCACGCATTTTCGAAACGGAGCTGGAAACCATCCCGGCCACCGACGCGTATCTCGCAGCCGAGCCGGCCCGCCTGGCCAAATTCGACGATCTGCTCGACCCGGAGCGCCTCAATGTCGGCATCACTTGGGCCGGCAAGCCGAGCCACCGCAATGACCGCAACCGGAGCGCCGGATTGGAGTCCTTTATCGATCTGTTCGGCATTGTCGGGGCCAATTTTCATAGCCTCCAGGTCGGCCCGCGCGCCGAGGATATTGCCGCCGCCGGCTGTGCCGGACTGATCCACGACCACGCGCCCGAGCTACAGGATTTTGCCGACACGGCGGCGCTGGTGTCGAAACTCGATCTGGTGATCTGCGTCGATACCTCGATCTGCCACCTCGCCGGCGCGCTCGGCAAGCCGTGCTGGGTGGTGCTGCCTTACACACCCGATTGGCGCTGGCTGATGGCACGCGAAGACAGCCCGTGGTATCCCTCGCTGCGGCTCTTCCGGCAAACCGAATTCGGCGATTGGCTGGGTGTTTTCGAACGCGTTGCCGCAGCGCTCGAAGAACTGGCCGCCGCATGAGCGCCACCATCCGCCCGCGCCGCAGCGCCCTTTATGTGCCGGGCGCCAACGCGCGGGCGCTGGACAAGGCGCGCGGCCTCGAGGCCGATGTGTTGCTCATCGATCTTGAGGATTCGGTCGCGCCCGACGCCAAACGGGTGGCGCGCGAGCAGGTTATTCGGTCGCTCTCTGAAGGCGGTTATGGCGGGCGCGAGTTGATCGTCCGCGTCAACGGCCTGGAGACGGAATGGGGCGCGGATGATCTCGCTGGCCTGGCGCAGGCCGGCGCGGACGGCATCCTGCTGCCCAAAGTGGAAAACGCCGGGATGATCCACGCCGCCCTCGCCCACCTCGATGCCGCCGGCGCGCCGGAGACGCTCGCCATCTGGTGCATGATGGAAACGCCGGGCGCGATGCTGCATGCCGATGAAATTGCCGCCGCCACGCCGCGCCTGACCGCGCTGGTGATGGGCACCACCGATCTCACCAAGGATCTGCGCGCCCGCGCCACGCCGGACCGCCTCGCCATGCTGCCGAGCCTCGGCCTCTGTTTGCTGGCGGCGCGCGCACACGACCTGGCGGCGCTCGACGGCGTGCATATGGACCTTTCCGACGAGGCCGGTTTTCGCGCCGCCTGCAAACAGGGCCGCGATCTCGGCTTTGACGGCAAAACCCTCATTCACCCGAAAACCCTGGCCGGCGCCAATGAAATATTTGCGCCGCAGCCGCAAGAGCTCGAATTCGCCCGCCGTATTATCGAAGCGCATGGCGCCGCCGAGGCAGAAGGCCTGGGTGTGGTGCTGCTCGACGGCAAACTGATCGAGGCGCTGCATGTGGCCGAGGCCAAGCGCCTGTTGGCCCTCGAAGCGGCTATTTCCGCCCGGCAAAATCAGGATGGCTGATATGCAGGTGCGGTTGTTGACGGGCCGCCGGGATAGGTCTTAAATCCTTCATAACATGCAAGGATTCGGCACGCTGCCGGTGTGGCGCGCCAGAAGAGAGGATATATGGCGTTTAGGGATCGACCGCTATCGCCCCATCTGCAGATTTACCGGCCCCAGCTCACATCCGTTCTGTCCATCTTCCATCGCCTAACCGGGGTTTTCCTCGTCAGTGGCACGGCGATGCTGTGCTGTTGGCTGCTCACCGCCGCCGCCGGACCGGAATATTACGCCTGGTCGCAATGGTTTCTGACCTCGTGGCTCGGCTATGCCCTGCTCGGCGCATGGTCCTTTTGCCTTTACTATCATCTCTGCAACGGCATCCGGCATATGTTCTGGGATATCGGCCTCGGCTTCAGCCTCAAGGCTACCTATGCTTCGGGCGTCCTGATGGTGCTGGCCTCGCTTGGCCTCACTGCACTTTCCTGGGGCATCGGCCTCGCTTTCTATTTCACGCGTTGAGGGGAAACATATGAGCATTCAGACCCCACTCGCCCGCGTCCGCTATCTCGGCTCCGCCAAGGAAGGCAGTCATCACTGGTGGTGGCAGCGCCTGACCGCCCTGATACTGGTGCCGCTTTCACTCTGGTTTGTCGCCTCGATCTGGTGGATCGTTGTCGGCGGCGCCTCATACGAAGCGTTCCAGGATTGGCTCTCCGGTCCGGTCGCGGCAATCCTGATGCTGCTCTTCATCGGTACGATGTTTTATCATGTCATGCTCGGCCTGCAGGTGGTGATCGAGGATTACGTTCATCACAAGGGCGTCAAATGGACCTTCCTGGTCATCAACACGCTGGGTTGCCTCGTCGGCGCCGTGGCGGCGATCTATTCGACAATCGCCGTGGCATTCGGAGGCTGACGTAATGAGCACCGCCTACCCGATTACCGAACATAATTATGACGTTGTCGTTGTCGGCGCCGGCGGCGCGGGGCTGCGCGCCACCTTCGGCCTGGCCCAGCTTGGCCTCAAGACGGCCTGCGTCTCCAAACTGTTCCCGACACGCAGCCACACCGTGGCGGCGCAGGGCGGCATTTCGGCCGCGCTCGGCAATATGGGCGATGACGATTGGCGTTGGCATATGTATGACACCGTCAAGGGCTCGGACTGGCTCGGCGACCAGGACGCGATCGAATATATGTGCAAGGAAGCGCCGCAAGCGGTGGTCGAGCTTGAGCATTACGGCGTGCCGTTCTCGCGCACCGAGGAGGGCCGCATCTATCAGCGCGCCTTTGGCGGCATGACGACCAATTATGGCGAGGGCATTGCGCTGCGCACCTGCGCCGCCGCCGACCGTACCGGCCACGCCATTCTGCACACGCTCTATCAGCAATCGCTGCGCCACAATGCGGAATTTTTCATCGAATATTTCGCCCTCGACCTTGTGATGGACGAGGACGGCGCGTGCCGCGGCATGCTGGCCTGGAATCTCGACGACGGCACACTGCACCTGTTCCGCGCCCAGATGGTGATCATGGCGACCGGCGGCTATGGCCGCAGCTATTTCTCCTGCACCTCGGCCCATACCTGCACCGGCGACGGCAACGCCATGG
>CAYSDJ010000056.1:0-23902 GCA_964429775.1 uncultured Rhizobiaceae bacterium | reverse complement strand
TGCCGGTCTCGAGGATTTCCGCTTCCGTCGACTGGTCGACGAATTCGGGCGCCGGCGCATGGATCGGGAACTGTTTGGTTGTCCCGACATCGCCGCGCTCATCGATCGGCTCGCCGACCACGTTGATGATGCGGCCCAGCATTTCCGGCCCGACCGGCACCATGATGCCGGCGCCGGTGTCGCTCACTTCCTGGCCGCGCACCAAGCCCTCGGTGGTGTCCATGGCGATGCAGCGCACGGTGCTTTCGCCCAAATGCTGCGCCACTTCGAGCACCAGGCGGTTGCCGTGATTGTCGGTCTCAAGGGCGTTCAGGATCGCCGGCAATTCGCCTTCGAAACTTACGTCCACGACAGCGCCCATGATTTGGGAAATGCTGCCTTTTGTATTCATATCGGCCATGGCCTGGCTCCCGTCGAACTTGAATTCAAAGTTATGCCTTGTGCGAGACAAAGCGTGGGTTAGCGTTTTCCGTTATGCCGCCTAGGTTGCCTCGGCGCCGGAAATGATCTCGATCAGCTCTCCGGTGATCTTGGCTTGGCGGGTGCGGTTGAAGTTGAGTGTCAGTTTGTCGATCATTTCGCCGGCGTTGCGCGTCGCGCTGTCCATCGCGGTCATGCGCGCGCCCTGCTCGCTTGCCGCACTTTCCAAGAGCGAGCGGAAGACCTGGATCGAAAGATTATAGGGCAGCAATTCTTCGAGAATTTCAGCCTCTTCGGGCTCGAATTCGTAAATCGCGCCGCCGTGGTCAATCTGCTCGGCTTCTTCGTCATCGCCGGCTTCCGCCGCCGAATCGGCGAACGGGATAACCTGCTGGAAGGTGACGATCTGCGTCATGACAGATTTGAAGTGATTGTAAACGATCGTGCAGACATCGAATTCGCCCTGCTCGAACAGCTCGGTGATGGTTTGCCCGATGGCGTCCGCTTCATCGTAGGACGGGCCGCGTTTGCCAAGCTCGCCGGCGTCACCGATGATCAGCGAGCCGAATTCGCGCGACAATTGCTCACGCCCCTTGCGCCCGACACAGAACAGCTTGACCGTCTTTCCGTCGCCGGTGAGTTCGCGGATTCTAAGACGCGTCGCACGCGTGATCGAGGAATTAAAACCGCCGCAAAGGCCGCGGTCCGACGTGGCGACGACAATCAGATGCGTGTTGTCGGCGCCGCTGCCGCGCAGCATCGCCGGCGCATCATCGCGTTCGCGCATCAGTTCGGCCAGGCTGCCGACCATGCGTTCCATGCGCTGGGCGTAAGGCCGCGCCGATTCGGCCGCCTCCTGTGCCCGGCGCAGCTTGGAAGCCGCGACCAGCTTCATCGCCGAGGTGATCTTTTGCGTCTGCGTCACGCTGTCGATACGGACGCGCAGGTCCTTGAGAGTGGCCATTTGCCGCTATGCCCCGTCTTGACCCGATTTCTTAAGCGAATTTCTTGACGAAATCGTCAAGCATGGCGGTGAGCTTATTCTCGGTGTCGTCGTCCAACGTGCCGCTGCTGCGGATGGCGTTCAGAATATCCTGATGCCCGCCGCGCACTTCGTTGAGCAGTTCCTCTTCGAAGCGGCTGATCTGCTCGACTTCGATGCCATCGAGATAACCACGCACACCGGCGAAAATCGCTACCACCTGTTCATCGACCGGCAGCGGCGAATATTGCCCCTGCTTGAGCAGTTCCGTGAGACGCGCGCCGCGCGCCAACAGGCGCTGGGTGGCGGCATCGAGATCCGAGCCGAACTGGGCGAAAGCCGCCATTTCGCGGTATTGCGCAAGTTCGAGCTTAATGCGGCCGGCAACCTGGCGCATGGCTTTAATTTGTGCCGCCGAGCCCACCCGGCTGACCGAGAGGCCGACATTAATGGCAGGTCGGATGCCCTGATAGAAGAGATCGGTCTCGAGGAAAATCTGACCATCGGTAATCGAGATCACATTGGTCGGGATATAGGCCGACACGTCACTCGCCTGGGTTTCGATGACCGGCAGGGCGGTCAGCGAACCGCCGCCGAAATCCGAATTCATCTTGGCCGCGCGCTCGAGCAGACGGGAATGGAGATAAAACACGTCGCCTGGATAGGCTTCACGGCCTGGCGGGCGGCGCAGCAACAGCGACATCTGGCGGTAAGCAACCGCCTGTTTGGAGAGATCGTCATAAATAATGACGGCGTGCATGCCATTGTCGCGGAAGAACTCGCCCATGGTGCAGCCGGTATAAGGCGCCAGGAACTGCAGCGGCGCCGCTTCCGAAGCGGTGGCCGAGACAACGATGGTATATTCGAGCGCGCCGTTCTCTTCCAAGGTCTTCATCACCTGGGCAACAGTCGAGCGCTTCTGGCCGACGGCGACATAGATGCAATAAAGCTTCTTCGATTCGTCGCCGCTGGCGTTGACTTCCTTTTGGTTGATGATGGTATCGATGGCGACGGCGGTTTTGCCGGTCTGGCGGTCACCAATGATCAGCTCGCGCTGGCCACGGCCGATCGGCACCAGCGCATCGAGCGCCTTGAGACCGGTCTGTACCGGCTCGTCGACCGATTTGCGCGGGATGATGCCCGGCGCCTTGACCTCAATGCGCTTGTTTTCCGAGGATTCGATCGGGCCCTTGCCGTCAATCGGATTGCCGAGCGCATCGACGGCGCGGCCCAAGAGGCCCTTGCCGACCGGCACCTCAACGATGGCGCCGGTGCGTTTGACCGTATCGCCTTCCTTGATCGCCTTGTCTTCGCCGAAAATCACAACACCGACATTGTCGGTCTCGAGATTCAGCGCCATGCCGCGGATATTGCCGGGAAACTCGACCATTTCACCGGCCTGGACATTGTCCAGCCCATATACGCGGGCAACACCATCACCCACCGAGAGCACTTGCCCGACCTCGGCGACATCCGCCTCGGTACCAAAGTTGGCGATTTGCTCCTTGAGGATTGCCGATACTTCGGCGGCGCCAATATCCATTCTCAAATCCCTTTCATGGCGAGCTCAAGATTTTGCAGCTTCGTCCGTAATGAATTGTCGATCATGCGGGAGCCGACCTTAACGATCAGTCCGCCGATTAAACTTGGGTCGACCTTGGTCTCCAAGGCGACATCGCGGCCCACGATTTCCTTGAGCGCATTCTTCACAGCGTCCAAATGAGCCGGTTTCAACGCGTTCGCCGATGTCACTTCGGCGGAAACTTCACCGCGATGTTCGGCCAGCAGAGCCTGGAACGCCTCGATCGTGCCATCCAAGGCAAACAGGCGGCGGTTTTTGGCCATCAGCCCAACCAAATTGGCGACCAGGCTGGACATGCCGGCGCGCGTAATCAGCGTCGCCATGGCGGCGCCCTGGTCGGCGCGCGAGACGATGGGGCTGTTCACAAGGCGGGTCAGATCGGCGCTGTCACGCATCAGATTGCGTAAATCACCCAACTCCCCGGCCAATTGATCGACCTGGTTCTGCTCAAGTGCAAGATCAAAGAACGCCGCCGCATAACGCTTGGCGAGGTCACTCTGGCCTGTGGATTGGGCTGCCACCGAACTTCGTCCCCTTAAGCTCTGCCGCCTCATCTTTGGCGGCGGCTCTTGCTAGTTTTTGTTTGTTGAAATGGCCGTCAAACAGCGCTCCCGGCCAGTTGTCCCGCCCGAAAAGCAGGGGATAAGTAACACACTCGTTATGGTCACGCAACTGACTCCGAAAGTCTTGTTTATTGTAGTTGTTTCAATATCTTAACCCTAGAGAAAGCTGTAGGGATCGACGTCTACCCGGAGCGTCACCCGGGAAGGCGCGTCCAACTCGGCGAGCCAGCTGCGCAGCCAGGGCTGGGGCAGGGTGGCGCGCGCGCATTTGATCAGCAGGCGGTAGCGGTAGCGGCCGCGCAGCAGCGCCAGCGCCGCCGGCGCCGGGCCGAGAATTTCGATGCCGCTGTCGCGCGCCACTGAATTGCGGGCAATACGGGCAAGCGCGCGCGCGGTGCCGGCGACATTCGCCTCGTTGCGCCCCGAGACAATCACCGCCGCGAGGCGGCCGGCCGGCGGTTGGCCGTGGCTCTCGCGCGCTTCCGCCTCGCGCGCCAGAAAGGCCTCGCGCTCGCCCGAACAGAGCGCCGCCATGACCGGATGTTCCGGCATGTAGGTTTGCAGCAGCACCCGTCCCTTATGCTCGGCCCGCCCGGCGCGGCCGGCGACCTGATGCAGGAGCTGGTAGGTGCGCTCGGCGGCACGCAAATCGCCGCCCGCCAGGCCGAGATCGGCGTCGATCACGCCGACCAGCGTCAGCATCGGGAAATGATGCCCCTTGGCGATGATCTGGGTGCCGATCAGGAGATCGACTTCGTGCTTCTCGATGCGCGATATAAAGCCCGCCGCCTGTTCCGGCCCGGTGATGGTGTCGCTGGTGACGATTTCGCTACGCGCCTTGGGGAAGAGGGCCGCCGCTTCCTCCGCCACCCGTTCGACGCCCGGCCCGCAAGCGGCGAGCTTGCCTTCGACCGCGCATTCCGGGCAGGCCTCGGGCGGGCGCTGGTGATAGCCGCAATGGTGACAGTTAAGCGTGTCGGAAAAGCGGTGCGCCACAAGCCAGGCAGTGCAGTTGGGGCATTGCAGGCGGTGGCCGCAGGCGCGGCACAAGGTAAGCGGCGCATAGCCGCGCCGATTGAGAAACAGCACCGCCTGTTGCCCGGCGGCGAAGCTTTCTTCCAGTGCGGCGCGGAGCGGTGGCGAGATCCAGGCGCCGCGCGGCGCTGGGGTGGCGCGCATATCGACCATTTCGATCTCGGGCAATTGCGCGCCGCCGTGGCGGTCGGGCAGGTGAAGGCTTTGATAGCGCCCGGCGCGCACATTGGCCAAGGTCTCCAAGGATGGCGTGGCCGAGCTCAATATCAGCGGGCAGGCCTCCAGGCGGGCGCGCATCACCGCCATGTCGCGCGCATGGTAGATCACGCCGTCTTCCTGCTTGAAGGCGCCGTCATGCTCCTCGTCCACCACCATCAGGCCCAATTCGGCGAACGGCAGCCAGAGGGCGGAGCGCGCGCCGACGACAATGCGCGCCGCGCCGTTGGCCACAGCGCGCCAGGTTTCGCGCCGCGCGCGCTGGCCAAGCTCCGAATGCCAGATCGCCGGCGCGGTGCCGAAGCGGGCGCGGAAGCGCTCCAGCCATTGTGTCGAAAGGGCGATTTCCGGCAGCATCACCAGCACCTGTCGTTCGGCCTCGAGCGCCGCCGCCACCGCTTCGAAATATACTTCCGTCTTGCCCGAGCCGGTCACACCGTCCAACAGGGTGACGCTGAAGGCGGCGTCGCTGACGCGCGCCGCCAGCGCTATTGCCGCGCTGCTCTGATCAGGCGATAGCGTGGCGCGCGGATGGCGCCAGTCCGGCGTTTCGGGCGTGAGCTCGGCGGGGAGCGATATCTGCCGGAGCGCGCCACTATCGGCCAGGCCCTTGACCACGCCGGGGCTGACCGCAGCCTCGCGCGCCAATTCCGTGGAACCGCGCGGCAGGCCGTCGGCAAGCAGGTCCAATACCCTCTGGCGTGCCGGGGTCAGGCGCTCCGGCTTGTTGCCTGTGCTGAGATAGGCGGTGCGCATTTTGGCCGGCTCGAGCGCGGCGGGAACGCTCATCGCCATGCGCAGCACCGCACCGCGCTTGGCCAGAGTATATTCCGCCACCCAATCGACCAACTTGCGCACCGTTTCCGGCATCGGCGGCACCGGCAGTACGGCGTTGATTTCCTTCAGGCGGCTGTGCGCCACGCCGCCCTCGGCTTCCGCCAGTCCCGGCCCCCACACCACACCGGTCACTTCGCGGCTGCCGAGCGGCACGCGCACGAAGGCGCCTTCGGCGAGGCTTTCGCATTCGGGGGCGAGATAGTCATAAGCGGTTTCGAGCCCGAGCGGTAGCAAAACCGCGATGCGCGCCGCATCATCGTCGGGCATTGGCGGGGTTAAAGTAGCATCGCTGTTAGCCATCCGATAAAATGTGCCAACGACTCGCCATTGTCTCAAGTGTCTCAAGTCGGATCATTGTCCGAAGAGGGCGCGGCGGGAACCATCACAACAGGATGCAGGGCATGAAATTCTTCGTCGACACGGCGGAAATCGGAGAAATCGAGGATTTGGCGGCGACCGGGCTGCTCGACGGGGTGACCACCAACCCGTCGCTTATACATAAGGCGGGCGGCGATTTTATCGAGACGATCACGCGCATTTGCAAGATCGTGCCGGGGCCGGTGAGCGCCGAAGTGACCGCCACCGAGACCGACTCGATGATCGAAGAGGGCCGCAGGTTGGCCGATATCGCGCCCAATATTGCGGTCAAGGTGCCGCTCACCTGGGATGGCCTGAAAGCCTGCAAGGCGCTCAGTCAGGCCGGCACGATGGTCAATGTGACGCTTTGTTTCTCGCCCGCTCAGGCGCTGCTCGCCGCCAAAGCCGGGGCGACCTTTATCTCGCCTTTTGTCGGCCGGCTCGACGATATCGGCCAGGACGGCATGGTCCTGATCGAGGAAATCGTCACCATCTACAACAATTATCCCGACACGCTCTCGACCGAAGTGCTGGTCGCCTCGATCCGCGATCCGATCCACCTCGTCGAATCGGCAAAATTGGGAGCAGATGTTGCCACGGTGCCGCCGGGCGTGTTGCGCAAATTGGCCCAGCACCCGCTGACCGACAAGGGCCTGGCCGCCTTCCTCGCCGATTGGGAAAAGACCGGCCAGTCGATCATATAAGAAGTAGGAGCGCGCCATCTCAGCCGAGGCATCGCCCAGCGCCACAGCGGCAAAAGAGATTGCCGGTATCACCATGCTGGCAAAGGGCGAGGTTATTGCCGCGGTCGAATTATGGCACAGCTGGTTGGCGCACGAGCGGCGTGCCTCGGCAAATACAGTGAGTGCCTATTTGCGTGACCTCTCGGCGTTTTTCGCATTTCTAAATGCCCATTTGGGCGGTCCCGCCAGCCTCAATGATCTTGAGAATCTGCGCGCCGCCGATTTCCGTAGTTATTTGGCGCGGCGCGCGAGCGAAGACCGGGCCAAAACCTCGACCGCCCGCGCGGTCTCGGTGCTGCGCGGATTTTTCCGCCATCTCGAACGCGAGGAGTTGGCTCTAAACGGAGCGGTGGCATCGCTCCGAAGCCCACGCCTGCCACGCGCCGTACCGCGCCCGTTGAGCCCCGAGCAGGCGGGTGAGGTTGTAGCGGCGGCGCGCGAGGGTGCTGCCAGCGCCAGTCAGGAACCTTGGGTTGCTAAGCGCGATGCTGCCGTGATGCTGCTGCTCTATGGCTGCGGTCTGCGTATCGGCGAGGCGCTCGGCCTCGATGGCCGCGACGCGATCGGGGCCGACGTGTTGCTGGTACGCGGCAAGGGCGGCAAGGAGCGTGGCGTGCCGGTGCTGCCGCTGGTCAATCATGCGATCGACGATTACCGCGCCGCCTGCCCGCACAATCTCATGCCAGACGGGCCGCTCTTTGTCGGCGTGCGCGGCGGCCGGTTGGGCGCGCGCGCCATTCAAGCCGGCATGGCCCACCTCCGCGCCGCCCTGGGTCTCCCGCCAAGCGCCACGCCACATGCGCTCCGCCACAGCTTCGCCACCCACCTGCTCGCCGATGGCGGCGATCTCAGAAGCATCCAGGAACTGCTCGGCCACGCCAGCCTGACCACCACCCAACGCTACACCGAGGTCGACGAAGCCAGCCTGATGGCGGCCTATAACGCGGCCCATCCAAGGGCGCGGGGGTAGTGGGCGGAATGAATTGTTGAAAGCCGGGAGAAAAAGATCATGACAAATGCAGACAAAATACAACGGCTCTGTCCGGCCGGACTAGTGGATTCGCGCCCCTACGGATTTTCCCAGATCGTCCTGGTGCCGGCCAATGGTAGCACCGTTTTCGTATCCGGGCAGTTCAGCGGCAATACGCAGGGTAAGGTTATGGGCGAGACCGTTGAAGAGCAAATGGCGGTCAGCTTCGCAAATCTGCGCATCGCGATCGAAGAGGCCGGCGCTCGGCCGGAACATGTGGTCCAGATCAGAGTGTTGATCGTCAACCACCAGGAGGCCTATTTGCAGCCGCTTGAGCGCGAGGCCCGGGCACTCTTCGGCGGCCATCTGCCGGCCAGTACGCTAATTCCGGTGCCGCGGCTGGCGCTCGATGCCATGCTGTTCGAAATCGAAGCGACGCTGTTCGTGCCCGACCGATGATGTCCGGATGATGGATAAAGATATCAGCCTCACCGCCGGCGAAGCGTTGTTGCGGCGTCTCAAGACGCTTGGCGTCGATCATCTGTTCCTCAATTCCGGCACCGACTTTCCGCCGATCATCGAAGCATTTGCGCGGGCGGACGGCGATGCGGGCGCCGCGTTTCCCGAGCCGGTCATTGCGCCGCATGAGCATGCCGCCATGGGTATGGCGCATGGCTGTTTCCTTGCCACGGGCCGCTCGCAAGCGGTGATGGTGCACACCAATGTCGGCCTAGCCAATGCCGCGATCGGCGCGATCAATGCGGCGAGCGGTAATATTCCGACAATCCTCTGCTCGGGCCGCACGCCGGTGACCGAGAGCGGGCGTTTCGGCGGCCGGCTCAACCCGATCAATTGGGGGCAGGAAATGCGCGATCAGCACGCCCTGGTGCGCGAGTCGGTCAAGTGGGATTTCGAACTGCGGGCCGCCGAGCAAACCGCCGATGTGGCCGACCGGGCGTACGCAATTGCAAACACATTGCCGCGCGGCCCGGTCTATCTGAGCCTGCCGCGCGAGGTTTTGTGCGAGACCACCTCGCTTGGCCATTTGGCGACGCCGCCGGAATTATCCCCTTCAGTTTCGGTGCCACACCCGGGCGACATAGAACGTGCGGCGGCGATCATCGCGCGCGCCCAGCGCCCGCTGATCATCGGCCAGCGCGGCCCCGGCGGGCGGGACGGCTTCGCCACGCTGGCGCAACTGGTCGAGGACTGGGCCGTGCCGGTGGTCGAATATTGGCCGACGCAAATGTCGCTGTCGACCGAGCATCCGATGCATGCGGGTTACGATCCCGGCGCCAAACTGGCAGAGGCCGATGCGGTGCTGGTGGTCGATGCCCAGACCCCTTGGGCGCCGGCGCTGCACGCACCGCCATCCGGTTGCGAGGTCATTCAAATCGGCCAGGATCCGCTCTTTGCCCGCACGCCGGTGCGCGGATTCCGTAGCGACATTTCCTTGGCCGGAGATGTGGCGCACGTGCTGGACGGGCTCGCCAAAGCCTTGGCGCCACAACTTGCGGACCAAGCGGAGGCGATCGCGTCGCGTCGTTCGGCGCTTGTCGGAAATAACGCCAAGGCTCGCGCGGCGCGCCAGCAACAGGCGGAGAACGGATGCGGAGAGCCAATGACCAAGGCCTGGGCCGCGCACTGTATCGGCGCGTTTTCGGAAGCGCACGATACGGTCCTTGTGTCCGAGCTCGGCTGCCAGCTCGCCGACATGACCCTGACCCGGCCCGCTTGCTATTTCCAAGAGCCCCATGCTGGCGGTCTCGGCTGGGGCTTGACGGCGGCGCTCGGCATGCAACTGGCCGCGCGCGAGAGATTGGTGGTGGCCACGGTCGGCGACGGCTCCTACATGTTTGCCAATCCGATCGCCTGCCATCAAATCGCCGAGGCCTACGATTTGCCGCTGCTCACCATCGTTCTCAATAATTCCGGCTGGAACGCGGTACGCCAGGCCACCAGGGCGCTCTACCCCGACGGCGCCGCGGCGAAAGCGAACACCATGCCGCTCACCACCTTTTCGCCGTCCCCCGATTTCGTGAAAGTGGCCGAAGCCAGCCGCGCCCATGCCGAGCGCGTCGAACGCGGCGCCGACCTTCCCGCCGCCTTGGAGCGTGCCCGCCACGCAATTCAGAGTGAGCGCCGCCAGGCCTTGCTCGACATTCAAATAGCCTCGGATTGAGCGCTCTGTCTCTTCCCGGCGGGATACAATCCGCTAGGATGCGCCATATTGCTCCGTGAACTCATCGGACAGGGGAGAAACCGTCATGGATGATATAACGCTACCCATCACCGGCGGTTGTTTGTGTGGCGCGGTGCGCTATGAGGTGAGCGAACCGCCGCATCATGCCGAGTATTGCCATTGCCGGATGTGTCAGAGGCACACCGGCAGCGCGGTCGGCGTATATGCGGCCGTTCGGGTTGGCAGCTTGCGGATCACACGCGGCGAACCGAAGTTCTACAAATCCTCGGACATTTGCGAGCGTGGCTTCTGCGCCAATTGCGGTTCAACACTGATGGATCGCTATTTCGATCCCGATCATCCCTATATCTGGGTCGGAGTCGGCAGCCTCGATCACCCGGAATATGCGCCGCCGAATCAGCATTTCGGCATTGAAAGCCAAGTCCCCTGGCTCACCATCGATGACAACCTCCCGCGTGCCCGCAGCGAAAACGATCCCGATTTCAGCGCCGGTAAGGTGGCGATCGATCCGGACGGCAGGTGAGCGCTGCGATATCAAACTTGTGCGGGAGAATGCGGCGGATATTGCCCTATTCTTGACCGTCAAATTGGAGACAGAGCCGAAAGGAGACCCGAGGGTGACGGACGTATTTTCTCCCACCACATTTGCCGGGAAAACCGTGCTTGTGACCGGCGCCACGTCGGGCATCGGCGCGGGGACGGCGAAGGCCTTCGCAGCGCATGGTGCGCGCGTGATGCTGTCGGGGCGGGACCGCGCGCGCGGCGACGCGGTGATGACGGAGATCTCCGCAGCGGGCGGAAAGGCGGAGCTGATCACCGGCGACGTGGCGGAGGCCGGGATTTGCCAGCGCCTTGTCGACGAGACGGTCGCCCGATTCGGCGGCCTCGACATCCTCTTCAACAATGCCGGCATCGTTCTCCATGGCAAGATCGGGAGCCATTCAAACGCAGCATGGCAAACCCTGCTCGATACCAATGTGAGCTCGGTTTTCTACCTGTCACGCGCGGCCATTCGCGAGATGAAGCGCCAGGGCGGCGGCGTGATCGTCAATATGTCTTCGGAATGCGGCCTGATCGGCTATGAAAACACGGCCGCCTACAGCGCGACGAAGAGCGCCCTCATCATGTTTACCAAGGTGCTGGCGCTCGATCATGCGCGCGACAATATCCGCATCAACGCCGTCTGCCCGGGCGATATCGATACACCGATGATGGATGCGGGCCTGGCGGTAAAGAAGCTGACGGCGGTGGAAATCCGCGAAAAATTGAAACAGCACATCCCGATCGGACGGGTGGGCGAGCCGAAAGACGTTGCCGCCCTCGTCATGTTTCTCGCCTCCGATGCTGCGGGATTCGTCACCGGCGCCATCGTTCCAGTCGATGGCGGCACCACGGCGCGCTAGATCGAATCACATTGGCATGCGCTTACGGCGGCTGATTCCCCGAACTTGGTCCATTTATCTATGTTTCCATCGACAATTTCGGAGCACTTAGCCCAGCAATGCGTTGAGGAAAATGCGCGGTAGTTTCAGGAAGCTGGGTTTGTACTGGAAATTGGTCAGTAATTTCCCGATCTTGTCCGCCTTGCGGTTGGTCACGAACCAGGGCGGGCGCGGGAGCAGGGTTGTGCCGCCGCTCAACAAGTTGCGTGGGAAGGGGCGGAAGGGCGCGGTCACGACCGTGCGCTCCGCTTTGTCGAACATGAAGGAATTGTGAACCGCACCAATGCCGCTTTGAACGTTATCCAAGCTGTGCCCCGGGAAGGCGCCCCAGGGTGTCTGGATCAGCATAAAACCCAACCCGGTCCACGCGTTGATGGCAATGCAGCCATACTTCAAATCGCCGATAAGCGCTTCGAACCGCTTCTCACCGATCTGCCGCATGGTCCTCGGGTGGATGAGGATGTTGGCCCCGAGGGTCCCGTGCAGGTTCTCGTTGGCGTATTGGATGACGTCCCGCAAGTAGGCCTCCGGGTCCTGTCCCGACAGACGATTTATGGATAAGGCCGGGGCAAAGACTTCGTATTTTTCGAAATATTCACTGTCGCCGCTCGTAATAGGCACGACGACACAGCCGGGCGCGTTTTTGCGTTCATAACGTTCGGCGGTACTGCTGTTGTCGGCAAACGCTTTCATCCGGTCTTCGGCACCCGGATAGTAGGTTGGTCGCGGCGGCGCGGCAGCCATGACCTGCTTGATCTTCGACAGGAGGGCATCGGCCTTATCCCAATCGTCGGGCAGGATCAGCATCTGGCAGGCAACGCAGTTGAAGCCGGAATTGTGGAGCTTTTGCGAGGCGACCTGTTCGGCCTGGAAGGACAAATCCGCTTCGCTCCAAGGCCCCGGAACGACAATCGTCGGGCAAACGGCCCCCAGCTCGGAGGTGACGCGGCGGGCGTTTTTCGGCGTGCCAATGGCTTTGTTTTTCTTTCCCTCTTCACCGGGACCCCAGATGATCGCATCGTGCGAAGCCTCGGCGCCGGTAATATGGATGTCACTGACGTCTTCGTGGGTGCAGAGATATTCACCGACGTCGGTGCCGCCTTTGACAATCCGCAACGCGCCAAAATCGACAAGGGGGCGCAACGCCGCATTGAGGTAATCGGCGAGGTATTCATTGACTGGGTTCATTTTCAAAATGACGACCTGGTGCTCGACGAAAAGCTTGTGGAAGCAGTCGAGCGGCGCAATGGCGGCGATGTTGCCCGCGCCGAGAACCAAAGACACTTTTCCTTGGCGGTCCGTGGCGGGAATGTCGTAGGCCGAAGCCGTGTTCCGCGACAAATTCCCGCGGGTGATGCCCGCCTGCATCCAGACATCGGCTTTCACGCCGGATAAAATGAAACGGTCCCAAATTGAATGGGGCACGACCGTCGCGGCGATCCGGCCATTATCCAGGTCACGTATCGGAAGATGGGCGATATGGCGCTTGCTCTCGATTTCGGAAAGCGTCTGCATAAAAAGATCGCACCCCGCCATCAAAGCATAGGGGCCGGACGTCCATTCTTCACCGACCAGCGGTGAATTTGCGGGAATTTGCTTTTGACTCGCCGCCTCCTCGACCCAATCTTCGGCAACCTTGATCAGGTTTTTCTTAATAGCCGCGAGAATTGCGATCCGCTCCCGCACAGTGGTCCGCGCCCACGCGTTCTTGTTTTCAACGAGGGTCTTTAAGGCCGCATCCAAAAAGTCACCGGGCCGATCTGAATCCGCCAATTGTGCGTTGCTCATTTGGCCTCCCCGGAATGAAAGCGTGACTGGTCCACCTGCTGTGCAGGAGTTTGGCTTAATTTTGATTTGTTGGATAGCTCTCGCCCGTGGCGCGCGATGCGCGCTTGGTTCGCCCCTGCTCCCTAATCCCTCATCCCCCCGGGGATGAGGGACTTGTCACGGTTGAGTTTGGCGTTGCCGTCGCTGCTTAAACGTGGATCGCCCGCTCATCGACGTCCAGTGCCGCCTCTTTAAGCGCCTCGTTGAGCGTCGGGTGGGCGTGGCAGGTGCGGGCCAGGTCTTCGGCTGAGGCGCCGAGCTCAATTGCCAGCACCGCTTCGGCGATAATGGTGCCGGCATCGGCGCCCATGATGTGGACGCCGAGGATACGGTCGCTCTTGGCGTCGGCCAGCACTTTGACGAAGCCGTCGGTCGCCGACATGGCGCGCGCCCGGCCATTGGCGATGAAGGGGAAGCTGCCGGCGGTATAGTCGATGCCGGCTTCCTTGAGCTGCTCTTCCGTCTGCCCGACCGAGGCCAGCTCGGGGTGGGTGTAGACGACGCCCGGAATGGCATCGTAATTCACATGGCTCTTCTGGCCGGCGATGATTTCGGCGGCTGCAACGCCTTCATCCTCGGCCTTGTGCGCCAGCATCGGGCCGGCGATGACATCGCCGATGGCATAGACGCCGGCAACGCTGGTTTCGAAATGCTCGTTCACTTCGATACGCCCGCCATTGTCGACCTTGATACCTGCCTGCTCGAGGCCAAGGCCTTCTGTGTAGGGTTTGCGCCCGACCGCGACCAACACCACATCGGCTTCCAGGGTCTCGGTGTCGCCGCCTTCGACGGGTTCCATGGTGAGCGCGACGCCGCTATCCGTCAGCGCCGCGCCGGTGACTTTGGTGGAAAGTTTGAATTTCATTTTTTGCCGGCGCAGCATTTTTTGGAAATTGGTTGCCAGTTCGCCGTCCATGCCGGGCACGATGCGGTCGAGAAATTCGATCACCGTGATCTTGGCGCCGAGGCGGCCCCAGACGGACGCCATTTCCAATCCGATATAGCCGGCGCCAATGACCGCGAGATGGCCGGGAACTTCGTCCAGCGCCAACGCGCCGGTCGAGCTGACAATCCGCTCTTCGTCGATCTCGATGCCGGGCAGGCCGGCCGATTCACTGCCGGTGGCGATGACGGTGGCTTTTGTTTGCAGTGTGGCCTTGGCGCCGTCACCGTCGGTAACGATCACTTCGCCTGCTGAACCAAGCGCGCCCCAACCGGCGATGTGGGCGACGTCGTTTTTCTTGAACAAATGCGCGATGCCCTTGGTGAGGTCGCCGACGGTCTTGTCCTTGTGGCCCATCATGGTTGGCAGATCGAGTTGCAGGTTCTCGACCATCACGCCGTGGCGCTTCAGCGCCTTGCCGGCATGGGCATATTCCTCGGAGGCCTGCAGCAGCGCTTTGGAGGGGATGCAGCCGACATTGAGGCAGGTGCCGCCGAGCGTCGGGTCTTTTTCCACACACGCCGTTTTCAGGCCGAGTTGCGCCGCGCGGATGGCGGCGACATAGCCGCCTGGCCCCGAGCCGATCACCACGACGTCGAAATTAGTCTCGCTCATTTGGCTTTGCCCCTCGGGTTGGTATTAATTTTTTTAGAGGTCTAGCAAAAGGCGCTCGGGTTCCTCAATAGATTCCTTGATGCGCACCAGGAAGGTGACCGCCTCGCGGCCATCGATCAGGCGATGATCGTAGCTCAGCGCCAGGTACATCATCGGGCGGATTTCCATCTGGCCGTCGACGACGACCGGCCGCTCCTGGATCTTGTGCATGCCGAGAATGCCCGACTGCGGCGGGTTGAGGATCGGCGTCGACATCATCGAGCCGAACACGCCGCCATTGGAAATCGTGAAGGTGCCGCCCGAGAGATCGGCCATGGAGAGCTTGCCGTCGCGCGCCTTGACGCCAAGGCCTGAGATATTCTTCTCGATCTCGGCGAAACCCAACTGATCGGCATCGCGCAGCACCGGCACCACCAGGCCCTGCGGTGCGCTGACCGCGACGCCGATATGATAATATTTCTTATAGACGATATCCGTGCCGTCTATCTCCGCATTGACAGAAGGAATTTCCTTCAATGCATTGATCGCGGCTTTGACGAAGAACGACATGAAGCCGAGGCGCACGCCGTGTTTTTTCTCGAACGCATCGCGATAGTGACTGCGCGCCGCCATCACCTGGCTCATATCCGCTTCGTTGAAGGTGGTCAACATGGCCGCCGTGTCCTGCGCCATTTTCAACCGCTCGGCGACGCGTTGACGGAGACGCGACATCGGCACGCGCTCTTCGCGCGCCTCTTCAGCGGCGTTATTGGCGGGTACGGCGGGTGTTTCGATCGCGGGCGCTTGCGGCGCCGGCGCTTCCAAGAGGCTCAGCACATCGCCTTTCAATATCCGCCCATCCTTGCCGGTTCCTGTGATGGCGCCCGGGTCGAGGTCGTTTTCCTCGACCAGTTTGCGCACCGCAGGTGACAGCACGGGTGTGTCTTCCGGTTCCGCTGCGGGCGCCGGTGCTGGTTTTGCCACGGGTGCCGGGACCGCCGCGCCATTGCCGCCATTCGCCTTCGGAGCCGTACCCTCGGTGAGATGGCCGAGCACCGTGCCGACTTCGACATCTTCGCCTTCCGGCACCAGAATATCTTCCAGCACGCCGGCGCTGGCGGCGTTGACTTCGAGGGCGACTTTATCGGTTTCCAGCTCGACCAGGGGTTCGTCCAGCGAAACCGCTTCGCCCGGCGCCTTGAACCATTTGGCAACGGTGGCTTCCGTCACTGATTCACCCAATTCGGGAACGGTGATGTTGAGGGTCATGACTTTGCTCCATTGGCGATGGTCAGCGCCGCACTGACAAGCGCTTGCTGTTCTTTGACATGAATTTTGAACGAGCCGCTGGCCGGCGAGGCCGCTTCCGGCCGGCCGACATAACGCGCCCGGCGCGGCGTATCGCCCAAGCCGTCCAGCACGCCATCGAGACGTGCCGCGACATAGCTCCAGGCGCCTTGGTTCTGCGGCTCTTCCTGGCACCAAATGATTTCGGCATTTGGATATTTTGCCAGCTCGACGGTGACGCTGCGGCCCGGGAAAGGTGCGACCTGCTCCATTCTGAGAAGCGCCACATCCTTAATGTCCTGTTCGCTCCGCGCTTGCAGCAAATCGTAATAGACCTTGCCGCTGCACATCACCACGCGGCGGATATCTTCGCCCGCCGCATAGGATTCATCTTCGCCGATCACGCGGTGGAAATAGCTGCCGGGGGCAAAATCCTCCAGTTTGGAGGTGCACAGCTTATGGCGCAGCAGCGATTTCGGCGACATCACAATCAGCGGCTTGCGGTAGCTGCGCCGCATCTGGCGCCTGAGCACATGAAAGTAAGACGCCGGCGTGGTGCAATTGACGACCTGGATATTGCCCTCCGCCGCCAATTGCAGATAGCGCTCCATGCGGGCCGAGCTATGCTCCGGGCCCTGGCCCTCATGGCCGTGCGGCAGCAGCATTACCAGGCCCGACATTCTGAGCCATTTGCTTTCGCCGGATGAAATAAACTGATCGACGACGACCTGCGCGCCATTGGCAAAATCGCCGAACTGCGCTTCCCACAGCACCAGCGTATCGGGCTCGGCGGTCGAGTAGCCATATTCGAAACCGAGCACGCCGACTTCAGACAGCAGGCTGTCGGCGATCTCGATGCGCGCCTGGCCGTCCTCGATATGATTGAGCGGTATGTGCCGTACCTCGCTCTGCTGATCGAAGAAAGCGGCATGACGGTGCGAGAAGGTGCCGCGCGACACATCCTGGCCGGAGAGGCGGACGCCATTGCCCTCGTGCAACAGCGAGCCGAAGGCCAGCGCTTCGGCCATCGCCCAGTCGATCTTCTCGCCGGACTCGATCATTTTACGCCGAGCGCCGAGCACACGCTTCAAGCGCGGGTGGAGGTTGAATTCCAAGGGTACGGTGGCGATGGCGTTGCCGATACGGCGCAACACATCGCTTTCCACCGCAGTCTCGCCCGGGCCATGTTCGGAGGGCGGCGCCTGCATGCCGCTCCACTGGCCTTCGAGCCAGTCGGCCTTGTTCGGCTTGTAGCTTTTGGAGGCGTCAAGCTCGTCCTCAAGGCGGGCCTGAAAGGCCTCGGCCAGTTGCGTCGCTTCATCCGCTGACAACACATTCTCCGCGACCAGGCGCTCGGAATAGAGTTGACGCGTCGTTGCCAGTGAATCGATGGCTTGATACATGACCGGCTGGGTAAAGGCCGGCTCATCGCCTTCGTTGTGGCCATGGCGGCGGTAGCAGAAGATGTCGATGACGATATCGTGGTGAAAGCGCTGACGGAATTCGGCGGCCATGCGGCAGACATGCACCACCGCTTCCGGATCGTCGCCATTGACGTGAAAAATCGGCGTTTGGATGATCTTTGCCGCGTCCGACGGGTAGGGCGAGGAGCGGGCAAAGCTCGGGCTGGTGGTGAAGCCGATCTGATTGTTGATGATGATGTGAATCGTGCCGCCGGTGCGGTAGCCCCTGAGGTTGGAAAGCTCGAGCGTTTCCGCCACCATGCCCTGGCCGGCGAAGGCCGCATCGCCGTGAATGAGGATGCCCATCGCTATTTCGCGCTCCTCGTCACCGATCTGCATTTGCTTGGCCCGCACCTTACCCAGCACCACCGGGTTGACCGCTTCGAGATGCGACGGGTTGGGCGTGAGCGAGAGATGGATCTGCTGGCCATCCGGCAATTCGCGGTCGGCTGAGACGCCGAGATGGTATTTGACGTCGCCCGAACCCTGCACATCGGCCGGGTGGGCGGCTTCGCCCTGGAATTCCGAGAACACGGCGGCGTAAGACTTGCCCATAATGCTGGTCAGCACATTGAGGCGGCCGCGATGGGCCATGCCAATGACAATATCGCGCACGCCCCAGGCGCTCGCGCCTTCGATCAGGGTTTCGAGCGCTGGCACGACGCTCTCCGAGCCTTCCAGCGAGAAGCGCTTGGTGCCAGGATATTTGATGTCGAGAAAACGCTCAAAGCCTTCCGCCTCGTCGAGCTGGCGCAGGATTTCGAGCCTGTCGCCCTTGCCGAGGTTGGGCCGGTTGCGGCTGCCTTCCATCGCTTGCTGGATCCAAGCCTTTTGCGCCGGATCCTGGATATGCATGAACTCGACGCCGATATGGCCGCAATAGGTATCGCGCACCACCGAGACAACGTCGCGCAGCGTCGCCCACTGCATGCCGAGCACGCCATCGACATATATGGGCCGGTCATAATCGGCTTCCGAAAATCCGTAGGAGGAAGGATCGAGTTCGGGATGGCTCTTGTCGCCGTCGCGCGCCAACGGATCAAGCTCGGCCAATAGATGGCCGCGCACACGATAGGCGCGGATCAGCATCAGGGCGCGGATTGAATCGACCGTAGCGGCGGGCACATCCGCCGAGGGTTCCGCCGGCACGCAGCGTGCCGCCTGCGGCGGCATCTGATGAGCATTGGGTTTGGCCCGCGCGGCGCCATTCGTCTTGGCGCCATTCATGTCCTTGAAATAAGCGCGCCAGCTCGGCTCGACCGAATTTGGGTCGCGCGTATAGCTCTCGAACAGGGCCTCGATAAAGGCCGTGTTCGAGCCGTGCAGAAACGACGTGTCGTCCGTATGTTTGCTCATGCCATTCCGCCGCGTTCACGGCCGGGTGGGATCAGCCTTTCAGCAAATCCACCATTGTGGTTCCGATGGCTGCGGGCGATTCCGTAACCGCGATCCCGGCGCTTTTCATCGCCTCGATCTTGTCTCCGGCACCGCCTTTGCCGCCCGAGATGATCGCACCCGCATGGCCCATGCGGCGGCCCGGCGGCGCGGTCAGTCCGGCAATGAAGCCAACCACAGGCTTCTTAACATTTTGTAAACTAAGAAATTCCGCCGCGTCTTCCTCGGCGGTGCCGCCAATCTCGCCGATCATGACGATTGATTCCGTCTCTTTGTCAGCCAGGAACAATTCCAGGCAGTCGATAAAGTTGGTGCCATTCACCGGATCTCCGCCAATCCCAATACAGGTCGACTGGCCGAGACCGGCGGCGCTCGTTTGCGCCACAGCTTCATATGTAAGCGTGCCGGAGCGCGAGACAATGCCAACGCTGCCCGGACGGTGAATATGGCCCGGCATAATGCCGATTTTGCACGCCTCGGGGGTGATGACGCCGGGGCAGTTGGGGCCGATCAGACGGCTCTTCGAGCCATCGAGCGCGCGTTTGACGCGCACCATGTCGAGCACCGGGATGCCCTCGGTGATGCAGACAATCAGCGGCACCTCGGCATCGATGGCCTCCAAAATGGCATCGGCGGCAAAGGCTGCCGGGACATAAATGACGCTGGCATCGGCTTTTGTCGCGGCCATGCAGTCAGCCACCGTGTTGAACACCGGCAAGCCGAGATGTTCACCGCCGCCCTTGCCCGGCGTTACACCGCCGACCATGCGCGTGCCGTATTCGATGGCCTGCTCGGAATGAAACGTGCCTTGCGCGCCGGTGAATCCCTGGCAAATGACTTTCGTCCCTTTGTTGACCAGCACCGCCATCAGCGTGCCCCGCCCACGGCGGCGACGATCTTCTCCGCCGCGTCGCCGAGATCATCGGCCGAGATAATGTCGAAGCCGCTCTCGGCTAGAATGGCCT
Source organism: uncultured Rhizobiaceae bacterium (assembly GCA_964429775.1). Classification (GTDB taxonomy): domain Bacteria; phylum Pseudomonadota; class Alphaproteobacteria; order UBA828; family UBA828; genus PTKB01. The sequence continues at coordinate 4,078 of CAYSDJ010000056.1, read as the reverse complement.
TGCCTTCATTCACATTGGTGCCTTCGAGGCGCACCACAAGCGGCACTTTGATGCCGATCTCGCCCGCTGCCGCGACGATGCCCTCGGCAATCACGTCGCAGCGCATGATGCCGCCGAAGATATTGACCAAAACGCCCTTGACGTTGCCGTCGGAGAGAATGAGCTTGAACGCCTCGGTGACGCGCTCGCGCGTGGCACCACCGCCGACATCGAGGAAATTAGCCGGCGCGCTGCCCTTCAGCTTGATGATATCCATGGTCGCCATGGCGAGGCCGGCGCCATTGACCATGCAGCCGATCGAGCCATCGAGCTTGATGTAGTTAAGCTCATGTTCCGCCGCCTCGCGCTCGGCAGGATCTTCCTCGCTCTTGTCCCTGAGCGCGGCAATATCGGGATGGCGAAAGAGGGCGTTGTCGTCGAAATTCATCTTGGCGTCGAGGGCGAGAAGATCGCCGTCGCCGGTGACGACCAGCGGGTTGATCTCGAGCATTGAGGCGTCGCTGCCGAGCATGGCGTTATAAAGGGCCGGGAAAAGTTTCTGCGCCGCCTTGAAGGCTTTGCCTGTGAGGCCGAGGCCGAATGCGAGCTTGCGGGCATGAAAGCCCTGGCAGCCGCTCGCCGGGTCGATGGTGACGGTGACGATTTTCTCCGGCGTGTCCGCCGCGACTTGCTCGATCTCAACCCCGCCTTCGCTTGAGGCCATGAAGGCGACGCGGCCCGAATCGCGGTCGATCACCGCGCCGACATAAAGCTCATTGGCGATATCGCAGCCGTCCTCGATATAGACGCGGTTCACTTCCTTGCCGGCCGGTCCCGTCTGATGCGTCACCAAAATCTGGCCAAACATGCCGCGCGCCGTCTCGGTCGCCTCTTCCGCACTTTTGCACAGCTTGACGCCGCCCGCCTTGCCGCGCCCGCCGGCGTGAATTTGCGCTTTCACCACCCAAACCGGGCCGCCGACTTCGGCCACCGCCGCTGCCGCTTCACCGGCATCGAGTATTGCCTTGCCGCGCGCCACCGCGACGCCATATTCGGCGAGCAGGCCTTTGGCTTGATGTTCGTGAATGTTCATGTGTGGTTATTTCTTCTTCAGCGCCTTGATTGCGGCAATCAGCCCTTCGACGGACTTGACCGACTTATTGAACGCCGCCTTTTCGGAACGGTCGAGCTTGATCTCGAGGATGCGCTCGACGCCGCCCGCACCAATCACCACCGGCACGCCGACATAAATGCCTTTGCGTCCATATTCGCCGTTGAGCTGGGCGGCGCAGGGCAGCACGCGCTTTTTATCCTTGAGATAGGATTCAGCCATCTGGATCGCCGCCGAGGCCGGCGCGTAGAAGGCCGAGCCGGTCTTCAAGAGGCCGACGATCTCCGCGCCGCCGTCACGCGTGCGTTGCACGATCTCATCTAGGCGTTTCTGCTTGAGCCAGCCCATCTTGACCAGATCGGGCAGCGGCACGCCGGCCACCGTCGAATAGCGCGTGAGCGGCACCATGGTATCGCCGTGCCCGCCGAGCACGAAAGCGGTGACGTCTTCCACCGAGACGCCCATCTCGTCGGCAAGGAAATAACGGAAGCGCGCCGAATCCAAGACGCCCGCCATGCCGACAACCCTCTTGGCCGGCAGACCGCTTGCCTTGCGCAATACCCAAACCATGGCATCGAGCGGGTTGGTGATGCAGATGACAAACGCGTTCGGCGCATATTTTTTGATGCCGGCACCGACCTGGTTCATCACCGATGTATTGATGCCCAAGAGATCGTCGCGGTTCATACCGGGCTTCCTCGGCACGCCGGCGGTAACGATCACCACATCGGCGCCCTTGATCGCGGCATAGCTGTTGGTGCCCGAAAGCGCTGAATCGAAACCTTCAATCGGCGAGGATTGAACGAGGTCGAGCGCCTTGCCTTGCGGGATGCCCTTGACGATGTCGAACAACACCACATCGCCGAGCTCCTTCAGCCCGGCCAGATGGGCCAGCGTACCACCGATATTTCCCGCGCCGATAAGCGCAATTTTATTGCGTGCCATAATGTACTCCTGATCTGTTGGCGCGGGTTGTAACGCCGAATGCGGCTTGTGCGCAAGCTATCCGATCTACCTTAGCGGCGCGCCACTAACATTTTCTTGATCTCGCCGATGGCCTTGGCTGGATTGAGGCTTTTCGGGCAGGTGCGGGTGCAGTTCATGATGGTGTGGCAGCGGTAGAGGCGGAACGGGTCTTCGAGATCGTCGAGGCGCTCGCCGGTCGATTCGTCGCGGCTGTCGATCAGCCAGCGATAGGCCTGCAGCAGGATTGCCGGGCCGAGATAGCGGTCGCCGTTCCACCAATAGCTCGGGCAACTGGTCGAGCAGCAGGCGCAGAGGATGCATTCATAGAGGCCGTCGAGCTTTTCCCGGTCCTCCGGGCTTTGCAGGCGTTCGGTGTTGGCCGGCGGTGGCGAGTCTGTTTTGAGCCACGGCTCGATCTCGGTGTATTGCGCGTAAAAATTCGACATGTCCGGCACCAGGTCTTTCACCACCGGCATGTGCGGCAGCGGGTAGATACGCACCTCGCCGCGCACCTCGTCGATCGGCTTGGTGCAGGCCAGCGTGTTGGTGCCGTCGATATTCATGGCGCAGGAGCCGCAAATGCCCTCGCGGCAAGAGCGCCGGAAGGTGAGCGATGAATCGGTTTCGCCCTTGATCTTGATCAGCGCGTCCAACACCATCTGGCCGCAATCCTCGGTATCGACCTCGAAGGTGTCGGTGCGCGGATTGTCGCCCGAATCGGGATCGTAGCGGTAGATCTTGAATTTGCGCGTCTTGCCCGCGCCGGCCGGCGCCGGGTGGTGTTTGCCTTTTTTGATCTTCGAATTTTTTGGCAGAGCAAATTCAACCATAACTTATTCCTTAGAGGCCACGTGCGTGTCAGTAGACCCGCTTCTTGGGCGGAATCGATTCAACTTCGTTGGTCAGCGTTTGCATGTGCACCGGGCGGTAATCGAGCGTCACCTTGTCGCCTTCGTCATTGAGCCAGGCGGCGGTGTGCTTCATCCAGTTGTCGTCGTCGCGCTCGGGGAAATCCTCGCGCGCATGGCCGCCCCGGCTTTCCTTGCGGTTGATCGCGGCGGAAAGCGTCACGCTCGACTGGCGCAGGAGATTGTCGAGCTCGATCGCTTCGACCAGATCGGAATTCCACACCATCGAGCGGTCGCTGACCTGGATATCGTTGCGGAAGGTTTTCCAAATGGTGTCGAGTTTGGTGCGGCCTTCATCCATGATGTCGCCGGTGCGGAAAACGCCGGCATGGGTCTGCATGGTGCGCTGCATGTCGAGGCGGATTTCGGCGGCGCCGTTGGCGCCATCGGCGTGGCGCAGATGGTCGAACCAATCGAGGCTTTTTTCCAACGCTCCATTTGCGAGAGGCGCATGCGGCGCGCCGGCTTCGACCACATTTGCGCATTGCTCGGCAGCGGCGCGCCCGAACACCACAAGATCGAGCAGCGAGTTGGAGCCGAGGCGGTTGGCGCCATGTACCGAGACGCAGGCTGCCTCGCCGACCGCCATCAGGCCGGGCACGACGCTGTCGGCATCGCCGTTTTTGAGCGTCACCATTTCGCCGTGATAATTGGTCGGGATGCCGCCCATATTGTAATGCACCGTCGGGATCACCGGGATCGGCTCCTTGGTGGCGTCAACGCCGGCAAACACCTTGGCTGTCTCGGTGATGCCGGGCAGGCGGTGGTGCAGCACTTCGGCGCCGAGATGGTCGAGCTTGAGGTGAATATGATCCTGGAGTGCGCCGACGCCGCGCCCCTCGCGGATTTCGAGCGTCATTGAGCGGCTCACCACATCGCGCGAGGCGAGATCCTTGGCTGAGGGTGCATAGCGCTCCATGAAGCGCTCGCCTTCCGAATTGACCAGATAGCCGCCTTCGCCGCGCGTGCCCTCGGTGATCAGCATGCCGGCGCCGTAAACGCCGGTCGGGTGGAACTGGATAAATTCCATGTCCTGCAGCGGCAGGCCGGCGCGCAGCACCATGGCGTTGCCGTCGCCGGTGCAGGTATGGGCCGAGGTGCAGGAGAAATAGCT
>CAYSDJ010000055.1:0-24884 GCA_964429775.1 uncultured Rhizobiaceae bacterium | reverse complement strand
GAATGCCGCAGGCAAAATCGAGCACTTCGTATATCACCGGGCTCATCGAGGTGCGCGAGATGACAATGCCCATCTCATCCACCGCCGCCAGCAATTTGCCGCGCACGATCTCCAGCGTCACCGGGTCGATCTCTCTTGCTGCCTCGGGCATGTTCCTGTCCTATCGCCGTTGTTGCGCCGGATTGTTGCTTCCAACGGGCTAAAGTCAACTCCCGAAACGCGCGCTTGGCCTGCCTTTCCGCCATGTGTAATGTACGGAAAAACAAAATGGCTTTGGGAGGAGCGGCATGGTGAAAATCGCGAAAATCGAGGCGAGTGCGCATTCGCGCCCGTTCGACCAAAATGTGGTGCGCATGGGGCTCGGGCGTAACGTCAAACGCGATTTCGTCTTCGTCAAGGTGACGGCGGATGACGGCACCGTCGGTTACGGCGAGGCGCATCACGGCCAGAACCTGACCGCCATGGCCGAAGTGATCGAAAAGGGCGTCGGCTCGCTCATCATCGGCGCCGATCCGTTCGACAGCGAAGGCATCTGGGAGCGCATCAAGCGCCAGCAGATTCAAACGCACGGCCTGGGTGCGGGCAGCGTGATCGCGCTGGCCGGCATCGATCTCGCGCTTTGGGATCTAAAGGGCAAGCTGCTCGGTCAGCCGGTTTATCGCTTGCTCGGTGGCGCACCGAAGAAGATCCGCGCCTATGTCGGCGGGTTGACGCTCGGCTTCCAGGCATTGGATACGCTGGAAAAGGAGGTCGCCGGCTTTCTCGATATGGGCTACACGGCGATCAAGATGCGCGTCGGCGATACGCCGAAAAACGACGCCGAACGCGTCACCCATATCCGCAAGACATTCGGCGACGAGTTGGATATCGCCGTCGATGCGGCGACGCGCTATACGGTGACCGATCTGCCCGAAGTGCTCGATTATTGCGAAACCAACCGCGTCTATTGGCTGGAGGAACCGTTCTCGCCGGACAACGTACCGGGCTATCAGGAGCTTTCCAGACGCACCAGCATTCCGATTGCGGCGGGTGAGAACCACTACACCCGCCAGGCCTTCCGCGAGCTGTTCGAGGCCCGTGCCATCACCATCTGCCAGGCCGATTGCACCAAGGCGGGCGGCATTACGGAGGTCAAGAAAATCGCCGATATGGCCGCTGCGTGGCACTATCTTTCGGCGCCGCACACCAGCCATTCGATGATCGGCGCCGCGGCCAATGTGCACCTGCTGTGCGCGATTCAGAACGGTCTCATCTTCGAAGCTGACGTGGCGCCGATCAACCCGTTCCGCACCGACCTCGCGCGCAATCCGCTCGCGGTGGTGGACGGCTATATCGAGCCCAGCGATGCGCCCGGCTTCGGCCTCGACATCGATGAGAGCATACTCGAACAATATCCGGCCCAGCCGGGGCCCTGCTACATCCCGGGCTAACCATAATAAGGAGGCAATGCGATGAAACTCGGCATTTTCATGCATCCGATTCAGGATTTCAAACGCGGCTATCACACCCTCCTGCTGGAGGATATGGAGATCATCAAATGCGCCGACGAGCTTGGCTTTGACGAGGTCTGGCTGGGCGAGCATTTTGCCCTCCCGTCCGAGCCGATCCAATCGCCGCTGATGCTCTATGCCTCCCTCATCCCGCAAACCAAAAACATCATGTTCGGCGCCGGCGTGATGTGCCTGCCGTATCAGCATCCGGCGATCATCGCCGGCCAGGCGGCGCAGTTCGATCACATGTCGGAGGGGCGCTTTTATATGGGCATCGGGCCGGGCGCGACGCCGCCCGATTTCGAGATGTTCAAAATCACCGACCTCGACCGCATGGCGATGCTGGAAGAATCGATCGATATGATCCACGGCATCTGGGCGACCGACCCGCCCTATGAATTCCACGGCGATTTCTGGGATTTCGAGATCAAGCACAATGTCCTGCCCGATCTCGGCGTCGGCGCCATGGGCAAGCCTTTTCAGGATCCGCATCCGCCGGTGATGCTGCCGGCGATGAGCCGTGGCTCGGGCAGCATCCGCTTGGCTGCCCGGCGCGATTGGATGTCGATCTCGGCCAATTTCGTGCCCGAGGATGTGCTCAAGGAACATTGGCAGCATTATGCCGACGAGCGCCAGAAGCACGGTCTGCCGGTGACCGGCGAGAAATGGCGCGCCGGGCGCACGCTCCTGGTGTGCGACACGGACGAGGAAGCGCAAGCCTATCTCAAAAGCCCGGATTGCGCCTTTCGCTGGTATTTCGAATATATCATCGGCATCACCAGCTATGGCGGCTTCGTCCACATGCTGAAAACCGACCCGGATATGCCGGACGAGGACATCACGGTCGACTATTGCATCGAAAACATCGTCATCGCCGGCAGCCCGCAAACCGTGGCCGACAAGCTGGCCCAGTTCCGCCAAGACACCGGCCCGTTCGAGACGCTCATCATCTCGCACCATGACTGGGTGCATAAGAAAATATGGCGCCGCCACATGGAGCTGATGGCATCGGAGGTCATGCCGCGCCTCCGCGACGCCATCGGCTGGGACAAAGAAGCGGCGGAATGAACCCATTCCAACTCGCGCAAACGGAACCACCAACCGGAATGCTTAATGCATTCCGGCAAGGGCGACTGCCCGCCCGAGTTAATACGAGGCAGCCAAGGGAGCGGACGCGACCGCCCGGCGTTTGAGGGAACAAACAAAAATGAAGATTAAGTCCGTTAGGGCGACTTGGGTTCACGTACCAATCCCGGAAGCACAACAGCATACGAGCGATTTTGGCGTTATCGATGCTTTCGACGTCGCCCTGGTGCGTGTCGAGACAGAATCCGGTCTGGTCGGTCATGGCGAGGGCCGCACGTCGGTGTTCAGCAGCGGCAATTGCGCGCCGCTGGTCTCCCTCATCAATGACGATTTCGGTCCGGCTTTGGTCGGCGAGAATGCCGGCGATCCGGCGCGCCTTTGGGAGCTGATGTATAATGGCACCCGCGCCCATTTTGCCTTGGCCCGCGCTCGCCCCTTCCCCGCCCTCGGCCGGCGCGGCCTCACCATCGCCGCGATCAGCGCCATCGACATGGCGCTGTGGGACATTCTCGGCCGCTCGCTCAATGTGCCGGTGTGGCAGCTCCTGGGCGGCCTCACCCACGCCAAGCTGCCAGCCTACGCCTCGGGCGGCTGGGCGCCGGCGGAGAGCATCGGCGAGCAGCTACAAAGCTATATTGAGCGCGGTGGCTTCAAGGCAGTCAAGATGCGCGTCGGCACCGGCGACGGCGAGGTGGCGGATTCGGTGCGCCGCGTCCATGCCGCGCGCGACTATCTCGGCCCCGATATCGACATCATGGCCGATGCGCACGGCACCTACTCCGTGCCCGAGGCCAAGCGTTTCGCTCGCGAAGTCGCCGATTGCCGCCTCGCCTGGTTCGAGGAGCCGGTCAACGCCGACAACAAACGCGGCTGCGCCGAAGTGCGCGCCTCGACAGACATCCCAATCTCCGCCGGCGAAAGCGAATTCACCCGCTTCGCCTTCCGCGACCTGGCACTCCTCGACGCCGTCGACATCTTCCAGCCCGACCCGGCGATCTGCGGCGGCATCACGGAATGCATGCGCATCGCCGCGCTGGCGGACGCGCATCAGATTCGGTTGGCACCACACCTCTGGGGCGGGCCGTTGCACTTCTCTGCGGGATTACAAATATGCGCCGTCTCGCCGGCGGCGACGATTATCGAGTATTCGCTCGGCGCCAATCCGCTGTTGCATGAGATGGCGGAGGAGAATTTTCTCGTGGAAAATGGCGAGATGGTTATCCCGGATCGGCCTGGCTTGGGGATTACGATTGATCAGGATTTCGTCGAGAAGTACGCGCGAGATTAGGGCGGAATAGGTCTTTCTTCTCCGGCAAAGAGAAGGCGCCCGGAAATGAAATAACTTGTCCCACAGCCTTGGGCAGGGACAATAATAGACCTGCCGACACCGGAAAATGTTGAGTGATAATGCCACGTATTGATTTACATGGTGCGCGAATTCGAAGCCTCGGCAAAGCGCTCTTCGCAGTTGTCCTCTTCGCAATATTTGTTGCCTCCGCGCCACCGGCGCTCAGGGCCGACGCCATCGACGACATCAATGCCGGTGTGATGGCGCAAAACAACGGCAACAATGCGCTCGCCATTCAGTTCTATACAAAGGGAATTCAATCCGGCGAACTGCCGAGAGACTTTTTGGCGGTGGTATATGTCAACCGGGGCGATGCCTACAGCGTGAAAGGCCGATACGAGCAGGCGATCCGCGATTATGGCGAATCTATCCGTATCGAGCCGAACGCTCCCGGGGCGTGGTTCAATCGGGGAAAAACTTACGCGCGAATGGGCCACCATGAAAAAGCGATCCAAGATTATGGCGAAGCAATCCGTCTTGATCCGGATGATCCCCGGATCAGGAATAGTCGCGGCTCCGCCTATAGTGAAATGGGCCAATATCAGCAGGCCATTAGCGACTTCGACGAGGCCGCCCGCCTCCTGCCGGGCGACCCCTTGCCCTGGGTCAATAGGGGCGAGGCATATGTTCAGCTGGGTCAATACCGGCAGGCGATCGGCAGCTATGACAAGGCACTTCACCTCGACCCCAGCAACGCATATGTCTGGGCCGTTCGCGGTACAGCGCATGAGTTGAACGGCGAATACGAAAAGGCGATCGGTGACTATGACGAATCCATCCGCCTTGATCGGTACAGTGCTTTCGCCTGGGCGAACCGAGGCGACGCCCATCGCAAATTGGCGCAATATGACGAAGCGCTACGCGATTTTGACGAGGCCATCCGTATCGACCCGGAAGTTGTGTCCGCCTGGAACGGCTTGGGTGACACCTATCGCGAAATGCGCCGCTATGAGCAGGCAATCCCGAGCTATGACGAAGCTCTCCGTCTCAACCCGGACGGAATCTACGCCTGGATCATGCGGAGCTACACGTTTATGTCGCTCGGCGCGTATGAGCGAGCCATCGAGGACCTCAACCAGGCCATACGCATCAACCCGAATTCCATATATGCATGGGTCTCCCGTGGCATAGCCTATGGCGGCAGGAGCCAATATGAGCGGGCGATCGAAGATTTTAACGAGGCCATCCGCCTCGACCCGGAAGATGTACTCGCCTGGGTCTCGCGCGGCACCGCCTATAAGGATTTAGGCCAATTTGAGCGGGCGATCCACGACTATGACGAAGCGCTCCGCATCGATCCGAAAGATTCCTGGGCCTGGAATGTTCGCGGCATCGCTCATTTCCATCTTGCCCGCTTCGACGAAGCCGCCGCAAACCAGAGCGAAGCGCTCAAATTAAAACCGGAATACCATTATTCCGCTATTTGGCTCTATCTGTCGGAGGCACGGGCCGGGCGGGACAACGCCGCGGCGCTCGCAGACAGCACAAAACAGTTCGACATGAACAAATGGCCGGGGCCGCTGGTACGGCTCTTTCTCGGACAGGGCGATGAGGCGGAAGTCCTTGCCGCCGCCAAGGACACCGACAATTCCACACTCGAGCGCGAGCAGCTTTGCGAGGCGCACTTCTATCTCGGCCAATATGCAATTCTGCAGAATCGCAGCGACGCGGCTCAACGCCTGCTTCGCAAGTCAGCACAAAATTGCCCGCCTTACTTTGTCGAATTCACCAGCGCGAAGGCGGAGCTGTCGCGTTTAAAGCAATAGATTGACCAGCGCGCTTAGCTCGCCCCTCCAACCCAAACCTTTGCCTCTCCACAATATTCAATATGCGGAGTAAGGGCATTTTCCGCTGGTGAAGTTGCTAGACTCCGGCTCTTCCGATGCTCGACGCCCCGCAAACATAAAGCGTCTGGCCGTTGATAAAGCCGGAATCGTCATGCAGGAAAAATGCCGCCGCCTGGGCGATATCCTCTGGCTCGCCGATGCGGCCTGCTGGGATGGTCGCCAATGACGCGATGGTGCGAGGGCTATCCGCCGGGTTGGCTTTTTTGTAGAGCTCGGTGGCGATTGGGCCGGGGCAGATGCAATTGACGGTGATGCCGTCGGGCGCCAGTTCGAGCGACCAGGTGCGGGTCAGGCCGATGAGTGCGGCCTTGCTGGCGGAATAGTTGGTACGCAGTGCCTTGCCGAGGGCGGCGCGGCTGGCGATGTTGACGATGCGGCCCATTTTGCGCTCGCGCATGGCCGGCGCCAGTGCCTGGGTGCATTGGATGGCGCAGCGCACATTGAGGGCCATTAGCTTGTCGAAATCCTCGAGCGAGGTGTCTTCGAGCAGCGCCGGCATGACGACGCCGACATTGTTCACGAGGCGACTGACCGGGCCCAAGCCCAGCGCCCAATCGAGCGCGGCCTGGGTTTCGTCTTTGTCGGAGAGATCGACGGCACGGAATTCGCCGAGCGCACTATCCTCGGGCGCGACGCGGTCGAAAATGACCGGAACGAGGCCCTCGGCCTTCAGGCGGCGGCAGATCGCAAGGCCGATGCCCTGCGATCCGCCGGTGACAATAGCGTGGTCCGCCATATGCCGCCTGTACTCAGTCCGCCGCGGCCTGGTTGCCGAGCGCGGCATTCACCTTCGGCATGACCTCTTCGGCGAGCAGCGTCATGGAGCGTTTCATGGCGTCCGCATCGACCCAATCCTGGGCGGTCAGAACGAGCGTGCCGAAATGGCCGATTTCCTCGCGGAAGGCCATGATCTTTTCGGCCACCGTCTCGGGGCTGCCATAGATGGTGTAATTGTCGCGCAGCATGTCATGCGTGAGGGCCGCCGGATCGTCGCTCTTGTCGACGACGAAAGCGCCCTTCATGTCGGCACGGTCGAAAATGCGGTAGAGGTAATCGAAATACCAATCGAAACTGCCGCTCGCCTTTTTGACGAAGGCTTCCGCCTCGGCATCCGTTTCGGCGACATGGATATTGCGCGCCACGCGCCAGACTTCCGGGTCCGCCGTGCGGCCATGTTTCTCGGCCTCTTCGGCGTAAACCTGCCAGTGCGATTTGACCGACCAATTGCCGATGAAATTGGCCGAAATCGGAATGAAATCCATCTCGGCGGCATAACGCACCGAGCTCGAGAACGGGCTCATGGCCGAAATCGCCATCGGCGGCTGGGGCTGCTGGTAGGGTTTGCACATATAGCCGAGGCCGATATCGTCATGCACCCAGTCCTTGACCTGGATCTTCCAGAACTTGCCCTGGATATCGTAGGGCGGATCGCCGGCCCAGATCTGGCGGATGATGTCGATCGATTCCTTCATCATATCGTTGCGTTCGGCATCCATGGTCTCGAACAGCTCGAAATCCGGCGGCAATCCGCCCGGTCCGACGCCCATGATGAAGCGGCCCTTGGTGAGATGGTCGAACATCGCCGCCTGGCCGGCAACCAGGCCGGGGTGATATTGCGGCAGGCAGATAACGCCCGAGCACAGCTTGATGTTGGTCGTCTCGTTGATCAGGCTGGCCAGAAACATCATCGGCGAGGTGATCTGCTCCGGCCCCGAGGCGTAATGCTCGCCGATCCAGGCTTCGGTATAGCCGAGCTTGTCGGCGAGAATGATCGCCTCGCGGTCTTCCATCAGACCGGTGTGATAATCCTTCTCACGGGCGTGAATCGGCATCGAAAAAATGGCTAGTTTCATTAACCTGCGCTCCTCATTTGACGAATTTGCGCGATCCTACAGAGAAATATCCTGAGATGCACCACTGAAGCCGACAAAACCCTTTTTTTGTTCTGGCTTCGCCTATCCGCCCGACGCGCAGGTCACGCAAACCGCCGCCATCGGGTCGAGTTTGAGGCGCGCGGCGGCGATTTTTTCGCCGCAGGCCTGGCAATAGCCATACTCATCCTCGTCGATGCGTTTCAACGCCGCATCGATGCGGCTGACCTCGATATCGCGCCGCCGCGCCGTCTCCTGCGCCATCGCCTGGCCCTGCAGCGCATCCATGCGCGACAGCCGGCCAACGCGGGTCTGGTCGAGCTCGACCGGCTGGCGCGCGCCTTCCGCCTCATCGGCCAATTCGACCAGCGCTTTCCGCCTGGCCAGAAGTTCCGCCTTGATTTTCTTAATATTCATGCGCAATCACCCCTCTCTCACGCCGATTTCGTCTCTTGCGCGGAAGGTAATAGCGATTAGATTGGGCAATTGCGCCGAGTGCAACCAATTCCAGAGAGAATTTTCCAGGCGCGGCAGGGAGAATTGACGAGATGGATCATGGACTTGAGGGCAAGCGCGCCCTGGTGACGGGGGCTGGAAGCGGCATCGGCCTTGCTATCGCCGAAGCCCTGGCGCGTGAAGGTGCCATAGTGGCGCTGCATGGCCGCAATCTGGAGCGAACGGCGGAGCTGCGCCAATCGATCGAAGCTGCCGGCGGCAAGGCCATTTCGGTGGCGGCGGATTTGCTCGTTTCGGGCGAAATCAAAGCCATGTGCGACGATGTGCTGAAACGCCTCGGCGGCATCGACATCATCGTCAACAATGCCGGCTGGGCCGATTTTGCCGAGGTGCCCGATATGGCGGAAGAGATGTGGGACCGCATCATGGACACCAATGTGAAGGCGCCCTATCTGGTCTCACGCCACCTGCTGCCGGCCATGCTGGAGCAGAAATCGGGCGGCAGCATCATTTTCAATGCTTCGACCAGCGGCAAATCGGCCGATGCCGAGTGGACCGCCTACAACGCCTCCAAACATGCGGTGCTGCAATTCATGAAGTGCCTGGCGATGGAAGTGGGCGAGCAGGATATCCGCGTCAACGCGATCTGCCCGGGCTGGGCGGAATCGAAAATGGCGTCCGCGGCGATCGAGAAAGTGGCGCAGCAAAATAATGAGGATTTCGAAGACGCCTATGAGCGCACCATGCGCGGCAATATGCTGGGCGCCCTCATTGGCCCGGAAAGCCTGGCCGATATGACGGTCTATCTCGCGGGAAGGCACGGCCGCTATATCACCGGCCAGGCCATCAATGTGTGCGGAGGCGTAAATTATTACTGATACGAGCGAAATAAAGCCTGAGGAACTGGACGCCTTCGTCGCCCTCGTCCACCGCATGTGCGATGCCTCGGGCGACGTTATCAATCGCTATTACCGCGTACCAGTGGAAATTGTCGACAAGGCCGACAAAGGCCCCGGCGTCTATTCGCCGGTAACCAAGGCCGATCAGGGTTCAGAAAAAGCCATCCGCGAGCTGATCAACCAAACATTCCCGGCGCACGGCATCAAGGGCGAGGAATATGGCGACGAGAATCTCGACGCCGAATATGTCTGGGTGCTCGATCCGATCGACGGCACCAAGGCCTTCATCACCGGCTTTACCTCGTGGGGAACGCTCATCGCACTGCTGAGAAACGGCGAGCCGGTATTGGGCGCGATGAACCAGCCCTTCATCGGCGACCGCTTTATCGGCCTGCCGGGGCAAACGACGCTCAACGGCAACGCCATCAAGAGCCGCGCCTGCAAGAAATTCGAACAGGCGACATTGGGCATTACCGAAGAATCGATGATGAAGACAGCGGCGCAGCGCAGCGCCTACACGAAGATTGCCGACCAGGTCGGCTATCTCCGCCTCGGTGGCGATTGCTATAATTACGCCCTGTTGGCCGCCGGTTTCATCGATCTGGTCATCGAGGGCGATCTGATGCCGTGGGATATTCAGGCGCTGATTCCGATTGTCGAGGGTGCCGGCGGCGTCATTACACTTTGGGACGGCGCACCGGTGCGTGCCGGCGGCTGGGTGGTGGCGGCAGGCGATGCTGATTTGCACACCCAGGCGATCGACATATTGAAGGATGCGGCACCGGGTTAAGCGGCGCGACGGCAAATAGGGAGCGAGATATGTTCAATGTGACGGAAATTGCCATCGAGGCCTTCGGCGCGCGTCTGAAAGAAGCCTATGAGGCAAATTTCGGCCGGCAAAAACCGGATTATCCCGACATCATCGCCTGGGTCGGACGCATGTCGCTTGAGCGCATCGCCGATTCAGACGCGCTCTATCACGATGTCGAACATACCCTGATGGTGACGCTCGCCGGCCAGGAAATTCTGCTCGGCAAGCATATCCGCGAGGGCGGCGTCTCGCCCGACAATTGGTTGCATTTCATGGTTTCGCTGCTGTGCCACGATATCGGCTATGTGCGCGGCGTCTGCACCGGCGACGGCGGCGGCGCCTATGTCATCGACCAGACGGGGCGCACCTTTACGCCGCCGGCCGGTGCGTCGGACGCCAGCCTCACGCCCTATCATGTCGAGCGCGGCAAGATCTTCGTGCGCGAACGCTTCGGCCATCTCGATTTGTTCGATGCCGACCAGGTCATCGCCGGGCTCGAACTGACGCGCTTTCCCGTGCCAGACGTCTCGGATGCGCGCGATATTTCCGGCATCGCCGGGCTGGTGCGCGCCGCCGATCTGATCGGCCAGCTGGGCGATCCCGACTATATGCGCAAGATCAACCGCCTCTATCACGAGTTCGAGGAAACCGGCGCCAACCAGAAGATGGGCTTCACCAGCCCGGGCGATCTCGCCGCCGGCTATCCCAACTTCTTCTTCAATGCGGTGAAACCCTATATCGGCGACGGCCTCGATTACCTGCGCGTGACGCAGCGCGGCAAGCAATGGGTCGCCAACCTCTACGCCCACATCTTCGCCGCCGAACACGAACAGCCGCAACTCGGGCCGCAGCGCGGCCAATAAGCAAAACAATTAGGCCACAGATATCGGCGCGCAAAGGAGCAAGCTGATGCCCTCCGAAATCGATATCTACAAACAGCAAAATTTCGGCCACCGTCTCGGTTTGGGCAACAAGCCGGCGCTCTTAATCGTCGATTTCGTTAACGGCTTCGACGACCCTGATCAGTTCGGCGGCGGCAACATCTCCGAGGCCTGCGACCGCACTGTGGCCCTCCTCGAAGCCTGCCGCGGCCTTGACCTGCCGATCGCGCATACGCGAATTCTGTTCGCCGCCGACGGCAGCGACGACAATGTGTTCAGCCTAAAGATACCGCCGCTCAAGAATCTGGTGGAAGATTCGCCGCGCAGCCGGATTGTCGAACGGCTAAAGCCACGGCCGGGTGAGATCATCGTTAAAAAGCGCCTGCCATCGGCATTCTTCGGCACCGATCTCGCCGCCAATCTCACCCATCGGCGGGTCGACACCTTGCTGATCGCAGGCTGCGTCACCAGCGGCTGCATCCATGCCAGCGTGCTCGACGCCATGAGCCACGGCTTCCGCCCGATCCTGATCAGCGATTGCGTCGGCGACCGGGACATCGACGCACATGAGGCCAACCTGCGCGTTCTCGGCCAGATTTATGCCGACCTCATGACCCGCGATGAGGCCATTGCGGAACTCGAAGCACCCTAACCCTTCTCGGCCAGCATACCGCCGTCGATTGGCATGATGTGGCCGGTGACGAAGCTGGCTTCATCCGAGAGCAGCCAGCGCACGGCGTGGGCGACCTCTTCGGGCCGGCCGATGCGGCGCATCGGCACGCGGCCCGAAGCTTCCGATGGGTCGTTGTTCCAGCCGCGCAACAGGAGCGGTGTCAGGATCGGTCCGGGTGCGACGGCATTGATGCGGATATTCTGTGCCGCCACTTCGAGTGCGGCGGATTTGGTCATGCCGGAAACGGCATGCTTGGCGGTGATATAGGGCGACCATTCGGGATAGCCGGCCAGGCCCCACATCGAGCTCATATTGACAATCGCGCCGCCGCCGCCTTCAAGCATCGCCGGGATTTCGGCCTGCATGGCGAGATAGACGCCGTTGATCATGATATCGAAGACGCGCTGCACCCGCGCCATATCCTGATCCTTCAAATTCGCCTGATCGCCCTCAACCCCGGCATTGTTGAATGCCACATCGAGCCCGCCGAAAGAACTCAGCGTGCGCGCCACCATGGCGTTGATCTCGGCGGCATCGGACACATCGGTGCGCAGGAACTCAGCCACACCGCCACCCTCAGTGACTTCGCGCGCTACCGCCGCGCCGCCGGCCTCATCGACATCGGCGACGAGCACCTTGGCTCCAGCCTCGGCCATCGCCAGCACGGTGGCCCGGCCGATTCCCGAGGAGCCGCCGGTGACGATACTTGCCTTATCCTTCAGCATAATATTTCTCCCCGGTAGGTGTGAAAGGGCTAGCTCACTTCCGTCGCGATGGCCTTAAACAGGTCGGGATGGGTGGCGAGTGAAAAGAGAGCAATTTGGTTAAGTAGCAGGATATCGCCACGGCTCGCCGCCGCCAATATGTCGGCGCGCGGCATGGTCAAGACTTCCATCTCTTCCAGATCGCCGGAATTGGGCGCGCACACTTTGCGGCAACCCTTGGCCAGGAAAAGATGCGCGCGGCCGCAGCCCTGATTGGCGTTGATGACATAATCACCGAGCGAAAACCACTTCGCTGCCTCGCAGCCGGTCTCCTCGCGCAGTTCGCGCCTGGCCGCGTCAAGTGGTGCTTCGCCGGCGTCGATATGGCCGCCGGGGAAAGTCAGCGAAACTGCTTTCGCGCCGTGCTTATACTGGTTGATGACGATGATCTCACCGTCCTCGTCCTCGGCGAAAAGACAGACGAAAGGCGTTATATCGACCTGATAGAAATCCTCCACCACCCGCCCGTCCGGCAGCGCCACGCGCTCCGCGCGGACATCCAAAAAGGGCGGCGCCGACAGCAGGGTGCGCGATTTTTCGACGGCCCAATTTTCCAACTTTTTCTTATTGCTCATAGCGGCTCCGGCCCAGCTCAAAATTCCGGGCGCATACTACGCCGAAGCCGAAGCGGCGTCAGACAATTCGTTAGCGGAAATAAGACAATACGGCCCAAATCCTTCCATTTGTAGATTCGTTACAAACGAAACCAATCATTACAATGTAAGGGGAAATATACCATGCGAATGATACCTGCACTATTTGTCGCTTCCGCCCTGATAATCGTCAGTGCCTGCACGACCACCGAAATTACGGCGAAAAAAGCGCTCGATGACGGCGCGCATGAAAGCTTGGAAATAACTCAGGTCGCGGTTGACGCCACGGCGGAAAGCGAGGCAACGCCAACCATCCTGGCAGCATTGGAAAAAGCCGTCGAAGCGCAACTCGAGGCACGCAATATTTCGGGCGACCCGGCCCGCATGGAATTGGTGGTTACTTTTGTCAATATTCTCACAGGCGCCGACAGAGCCCTGGCCGGCGCCTTGGCGGGCCCAAACGAGCTCAACGTGACGGCGACCATCATTTCCCAATCCGGCGGCGAGGTTCTAGCCGAATTCGACATTCTCGGCGCGCACAATCCGGCCGCTCTCGGCGCGTTCTCAGACCAGGAAGTAACGACCGCCGAAAGCGTCGCGCAATCGCTCGTCGATGAAATTTATGGAAAGGTAAATTAGCTGAGCCGTGCCCACTCCGCGTCGGCCATTGCGTAGCGGGCGTAGCGGAAATCGCGGATGAGGTGGAGTTCGTCTCCATCGAACCGCAAGAGGATGAAATAGGCCGGTCCGCTTGCCGTGTCTTCGGGGTAGAAGGCGAGCATGGCGGGCCGGCCTTCCACTTGGCCCGGCATCATCAGCCAATCGTAAACCCGGTCATAATTGCTGTAATAATTGCCGACGCCCTTTCTGCCATGCACTTCAGCGCGGCTGACCAGATCGAGGCGCACTTCGGCGGCGAGCATGTCGCGGAGCCGATCGAAATCGCGCGCGTTGAAATGTTCGGCATAGCTGGTGAGCCGTCCTCTTTCTTCGGCTGAGAGCGGCGCCGCCTCTTGCTCGTGCGCTTCGGCCCGGCTTTGCTTCAGCGCCGCACGCCCTCTGTGCAGCGCCGCCTTGACGGAGGCAACGGAGCCGCCGGTGAGATCGGCCACTTCGCTTGCGGTGTAGCCAAAGACATCGCGGAAGATGACACTGCTGCGTTGGCCGGGCGTCAGCGCCAGGAACGGGCGCAGTGAATCCCTGATATCGCTGCGCATCGGCATCTCGTTGGCTTCCGCTGGTGGCCCGGATAATGTCTCGTCCAACATGGCGGCCTCGCGTTTTCTGGCGCGTAAGGAATCGAGCGCGGTGTTGTGGGCAATACGCAGCAGCCAGGCGCGGAGATTGTCGACCGCATCACCGCGCTCAAGCGCCTCGAACGCCTTCATGCAGGCGATCTGCAGGATATCCTCGCCATCGATCACCGAGCCCATCATGCGGGCGCAATAGCGGTGGATATCGGGGCGCAGCGCCGGCAGCGCCTGTTCGAACGCCGCCCGCGTCACACTCTGTTTGGCTTCTGTCGTCACACGTTTCGTCACATCGTTAGGCCATTGCTTCAGCACCCGCGCCGGTGATGGCGAAGGCGCGCGCCCCAGCTTCCGGCGGGTGGTCCAAAAGGTCAACCAGGTGGGCGCCGGCAAGCTCGGCGGTGAGCGGCACGTCCCATTGCTTCATGAATTTTTCGACATCGATGCCGGCCGATGCGGCATAGGCCGCTGAGGCCTCCTTGCCGATCTCGGTGCCGGCGATCAACTGCTTGGGTATGATCGAGAGGAAATTGAGGCCGAGGCCGAGGCGGTCGGCTTCACGCTGGCCGTAATTGACCAGGAAATACTGCATCCGTTTGGCCCCGGCATAGCCGCCCGAGAGCGGTGAGCCGGCGAGCGAGGCGCCGCTCGAAAAACTGACGATGGTGGCGCCTTCCCCCAGCGGCAGAGTGAGCGCCGCCTTGGTGAATTCGAACGCCATTTTGGTGTCGCTGTTCCAGGTGGCGCTGAAATCGTCCCAATTCATCTCATGCACGGCGGCAATTTTCGGCCGCTGACCGCCAGCCAGAACGAGAAGATCGGGCTTATGGTTGGCGAGCAATTCCCCCGCCGCGCGGTCCGCCGCCGCATCGATGGCGACGGTTTCAATATTGGCTGATTCTTTGGCGAGTTGTGCCAGACCTGCTTCACCCCGCGCGACAACAATGGTGTGCACGCCTTTTTTCGCCAGATTCAAACTCAATTCTCGCCCGACACCGCTGCTGCCGCCGATAACCAGCGCCTGTCGATAATCCAGTGACATAATCCGTCCTCCTGTTGATTTGCTTTCATTTGAAAGACGGCAGCCGGGCGCAAAAGGATTCGGCCGGGGTAAAAAATATTTTCCACCGGATACATCTTGATTGCGCCGCCCTGCCATGTTCGGCTGCAAAAAAAATGAGGAAGCGGACATGCGGGACCTAACGCCGGACAGCGCCAGTCTGGATGCGATCGAAACTGCCAGCCGTGATGAAATATCGGCACTACAGTTGGAGCGGCTGAAATGGTCGCTCCGCCACGCCTATGACAATGTTCCGCATTACAAGGATAAATTCGATGCCGCCGGGGTCGTGCCGGACGATCTGAGCGACCTATCCGATCTCGGCAAATTCCCCTTCATGGTCAAGGACGATCTTAGGCAAAACTATCCGTTCGGTATGTTTGCCGTGCCGCGCCAGCAAGTGGCGCGTGTGCATGCCTCGAGCGGCACGACGGGGACACCAACCGTGGTTGGCTACACCCAGAAAGATATCGACAATTGGGCCGATCTGATGGCGCGCTCGATCCGCGCCGCTGGCGGCAGGCCGGGCGATATTGTCCATGTCGCCTATGGCTACGGTCTTTTTACCGGCGGTCTGGGGGCGCATTACGGCGCCGAGCGTCTCGGCTGCACCGTGATCCCGATGTCGGGTGGGGCGACGCAACGACAGGTGCAGCTCATCACCGACTTCAAGCCCGACATCATCATGGCGACGCCATCCTACACGCTAACTATCGCCGATGAATTCGAGCGCATGGGCATCGACCCGCGCTCGACTGCGCTTAAAACCGGCCTGCATGGCGCCGAGCCGTGGAGCCAGGCGATGCGCGAAGAGATCGAGCGCCGTTTCGATATGCATGCCATCGATCTTTTTGGCTTGTCGGAGGTGATGGGGCCTGGCGTCAGTTGCGAATGCGTTGAAAGTAAGGACGGTCTGCATTTCTGGGAGGATCATTTTTACCCCGAGATCATCGACCCTAAGAGCGGCCAGGTGGTGGAAGACGGCGACAAAGGCGAGTTGGTAATTACCTCGCTCAGCAAGGAAGCGCTACCGATCATCCGCTATCGCACCAAGGATCTCACCCGCCTCTTGCCCGGCACGGCGCGCAGCATGCGGCGCATGGAAAAGGTGACGGGTCGATCCGACGACATGATGATCATCCGCGGCGTCAACGTGTTCCCGTCGCAAATCGAAGTCGAAATCCTGAAGGACGAACGCCTCTCCCCGCATTATTTTTGCGAGCTCAGCAAAGACGGCCAGCTCGACAGCCTCGCCGTCGTGGTCGAGGCGCGCGCCGATATTGGCCAAGAAGACAAAGACGCCGCGCAGCAATTGCTGGCGCAGAACGTCAAGACCTATGCCGGGGTCAGTGTTTCCGTGCGTATGGGAGAGACCGGCAGCGTTGAACGCTCGATGGGTAAAGCGCAGCGTATCAAGGATTTGAGACCCAAGAACTAAAACCCGAGATAGGCCTCTTTGACCCGTTCATTGTCGATTAGTTCCTGGCCACTGCCTTCCAGCACAACTTCACCAGCCTCAAGCACGTAGGCGCGCTCGGCGATGGAGAGGGCGAGATAGGCGTTTTGCTCGACCAGGAAGATGGTGACGCCGTCGGCGCGCAGGCGCTCGATTGTATCGAACACGGCATCGACCAGTTTCGGCGCCAGGCCCATGCTCGGTTCGTCGAGCAACAGGATTTTCGGCTTGGCCATCAGGGCGCGCGACATGGCCAGCATCTGCTGTTGGCCGCCGGAGAGATTGCCGGCCGGTTCGCTTCGCTTGTCGCGCAGCATGGGGAAGAGTTCGAGCACATGTTCCAGCGTCTCGCCGACCTCCTCCTTGGCCCGCGTATAGGCGCCGAGCGTTAGATTGTCCTCGACCGACATCGGGCCGAACACCTGACGCCCTTCCGGCACCTGCACGATGCCCTGGCGCACCCGGGCGTGGGCCGTGGCATTGGTGATATCGCCCCCTTTGAAGCGAACCACACCGGCGGAAGCCTTTTCAATTCCCGACAGGGTGTTCAAGAGCGTAGTCTTGCCGGCGCCATTGGCACCGACCAAAGCCACCAGCTCGCCTTCATCGACGGATACCGAAACATCGCGCAGTGCCTGAATGCGGCCATAATGGCAGGACAGATTTTGCGCTTCGAGCAGCATTCTGGCTAACGCCCCCGTGCCTGCTCGCCGAGGTAGGCAGCCACCACATCCGGATTGTGGCGGATTTCCTCGGCTGTGCCCTCGGCCAGCTTGCGGCCGCTTTCGAGCACCAGGATATGGTCCGAGACGCCCATCACCAGACGCATGTCATGCTCGACCAGAATAACGGTGACGCCGCTCTCGGCGATTTTCTGAATGAGCCCATCAATGGCCTGGGTCTCGGCCGGGTTGAGGCCGGCGGCGGGCTCGTCGAGCAGCATCAATTTCGACCGGGTGGCCAGCGCGCGGGCAATTTCGAGCCGCTTCAGCGCGCCATACGGCATCGCCGCCGCATCGGCATCGGCATAGTCAGCCAGGTTAACGAACGCCATCAGGCGGCGTGCTTCCTCGGCCAATTCGCGGTCGCCGCGGATAATCGACGGCAGGCGAAAGAGCGACGGCCACATGCGGTGGTCGGCATGGAGATGCATGCCGGCCATGATGTTTTCGAGCGCGCTCATATTCATGAAAATTTGCAAATTCTGGAAGGTGCGCGAGATGCCGATTTTGGCCAGCTCATGCGGCTGGCGCTGGGTGACGTCGGCGCCGTCGAACAGCACCCGTCCATGGTCGGCGCGGTAAATACCGGTGATCAGATTAAACAGCGTCGTCTTGCCGGCGCCGTTCGGCCCGATAATCGAATGGATCGCGCCCGTCTCCACGCTGAAGCTTAAATCATCGATCACCTGGGCGGCACCGAACGCTTTCGACATATCCTCGACTTGCAAAAGGGTCATGAGCCGCGCCGCCGCAGTAATCTTGCCAAGGTTGGCACCAGGCCTCTCCGCATAAAGATCATGACCGCCATCATGATCGCGCCCAGCATCATCATTTCGTAATCGTGAAAGACGGTCAGCACCTGGGGCAGGATGGTCAGGATCGCGGCGCCGACCAGGGCGCCGTAAATCGACGCCAGCCCGCCCAGCACCACCATCGCCACCAGTTCGAGCGAGTGGAAGAAATTGGCCTCGCCCGGCGTGATGAAGCCGATGTAAAAGGCGAAGATACTGCCGGCGAGGCTTGCGAGGATGGCCGAGGAGACGAATATCTTAACCTTGAAACGGACCACATTGATGCCGGCGGCGGCGGCGGCAACCTCGGAGCCATGCAGTGCGCGAAGGGCACGGCCGACCGGCGAATCAATCAAATTGAGCGCCAGCCATACCGTTGCCAACAGCAACCCGCCGACGATCCAATACCAGACGCGATCACCATAGGGCTGCCAGCCGAGAAGCGAGAATGAATCGACCGGCATGCCGTCTGGCCCGCCTGTGAGCTCGACCTCCTGATTGAGAATGATGGCGATGATGATGCCAAGGCCGAGCGTTCCCATGGCGAGATAATGGCCCTTGAGGCGCATGATCGGCCGCGCCACGACGAAGGCGAGAATGCCGACGAGGAGTGCAGCCAGCAGCATGGCGCCGAGCGGCGGAATGCCGTGATTGGAAGTTAGGATGGCAGCAACATAAGCGCCGAGGCCGAAAAATCCGGCATGGCCGAGGCTGATCTGGCCGGCATAGCCGATCAACAGATTGAGGCCGATGCAGACGATGCCGTTCAAACCGATCAGGATCGCGACATTGAAAAAATAATTATTGGGAAAGACCAGCGGCAGCAAGCCGATGATCACAGCCAGCGCCACCAGGCCGCCGCCGCGCGGAGATTGCCAGAAACTCAAACCCGTTCGGTCCGGCGTTTGCCGAACAGTCCGCTCGGCAGGAAAAACAGAACGAGGAGGATGATCAGGAAGGCGACCGCGTCTTTATAGGCGGAGGAAATATAGCCCGCCGTGATCGCCTCGCTGACGCCGAGCAGCAGGCCGCCCATGATGGCGCCGAACGGATTGCCCATGCCGCCCAGAATGGCGGCGCAAAAACCCTTCAGCCCAAGCATTACGCCGACGCCGGAATAGGTCAGCGATATTGGCGCGATGAGAATACCGGCGACGGCGCCGAACAGACCGGACAGGGCGAAGCTGAGCAGCAGGACAAAGCGCTGGTCGATGCCAACCAGGCGCGCCGCGTAGGCGTTGAAGGCGCTCGCCTGCATTGCCTTGCCGGTGCGGGTGCGGCCGAAAAAATATTTGAGTGCGAGTACCGCGAGAATCGCGCCGCCCAGCACCCAGAGGCTTTGCGGCAACAGCGCCGCGCCGCCGATATCGATCGGCGCGCTGCCGGTAAACGGTGCCATGGAGTGAAAATTCCGCCCCCAGGCCACCTCGGCCGAGCCGCGCAAAAAGATCGAGGCGCCGATGGTGATGATAATCAGGCTCACCACCGAAGCGTTGCGTGCCGGCTCGATGGCCATTTTCTCGAGCGCCACGCCAACCGCCATGGTGGCGATAACGGCAAGCGGAATCGCCGCCGGCAGGGGCAGGCCGATATCGACGAGAAACACCGAGCCCATGCCGCCCAGCATGACGAACTCGCCCTGGGCGAAATTAATCACATGGCTGGCATTGTAGATGATGGCGAAGCCAAGCCCGACCAGGGCATAGGTGGCACCCACCGTGATGCCGGAAAACAGGAACTGGAGAAAATCAGCCATGCGGACGCCACGCGCCGTGGAAAAAAGGGGCTCCCCCGCCCGATAGCGGGGAAGCCCGATAGCCTATTGCCGTGTGTTCTATTTCAACAACTTCCAACCGCCATTGCTGACTTCAACCATGACGAAGGAATCCATGTTGAGGCCCAAATGATCGCTTGCCGACATGGTGAAAATGCCGTCAACGCCGACGAAATTAGCGGTCTTCTCGATTTCAGCCAGCACCGCCGCCTTGTCGGTTGAGCCGGCCCGTTCGATCGCCTGAACGGCGATCATCAAGCCATCATAGGCATGGCCGCCGAAGGTCGAAATCGAATCGCCGGTTTTGGACTCGTACATGGCTTTATAGTCGGAGCCCACTTTCTTCTGCGGATGCGATGCCGGCAGCTGATCGACGACCAGCAACGCGGCGGCGGGCAGACGAACGCCCTCGGCCGCACCGTCGGCGCCATTGACGAAACGCATCGACGCCGAACCATGCGTTTGATAATGCGGCATGGTCATGCCGAGCTGCTTGAAGTTCTTGGCCGCGATTGAGGTCGGCGCGCCGAAGCCGCAATAGAGGAAGGCATCGGCGCCGGCGGTTTTGATCTTGGTGATCTGCACCGTCATGTCGGTATCGCCCTTGCCGTGCGTTTCGTCGGCAACAATGGTGACGCCGATCTTGGGCGCGAGCGCCTGCGCGTTGCCACGGCAGGATTTATCGAAGCCGCCGCTGCCCGACAACAGGCCGACCTTGGAGAGGCCGCGCGCGGTCATGTCGAGGAAGATTTTTTGCACCGCCATGCCGTCGGTATGGGGTGTTTTGAACACCCATTTTTTAACCGGATTGATAATCACCCCGGCGCCAGCGAGTGAGATGAACGGCACGCCCGCGCCTTCCACTTCCTTGATCGCCGCCATGGTTTCGCCGGTCGTCGTGCCGCCGACGATGATGTCGACCTCATCCTGCTGGATCAGGCGTTTGGCGAAAGTTACGGCGTTCTTGGGGTTGGTGGCGGAATCATAGAGGATGAGCTCGATCTGCTTGCCGTTGACGCCGCCCTCGGCATTAATTTTTTCGACATACATTTCGAGCGTCCTTTTCTCGGGATCGCCGAGAAATGCCGCGCCGCCGGTGACCGCCAGAAACGAACCGATCTTAACCGTATCTCCGGCCTCGGCCGGCTGGGGCGATGCCGTCACGGATATTCCCAGAGCGAGCGCGGCCATGCTTATGGCCGCAGCTAAGCCTTTGATGGTGTTGATTATCATTAATTACCTCCTACGATGGAATTCCTCTCCCTTGGCTCTGCCTGCATCTGTGGATAGTAGGCATATTGCCACATTTTTATCCATGGCATTTGAGACAAATCATGGTTTGAAAGCTATATTCCGGCTAAATCGTCCATTAGTGAGATAATTGAGAGTGAAGGAGCGTATGGCTCAAACTGGCAGACTTGCGAAGACCGCGGCACCAAACGCCCGGCCGAACGCCGATGTGCGCCCCTTGATGGGCAACGAGGCGCTGGCGCGTGGCGCCTGGCAAGCCGGCGTGCGCGTCGCTGCTGCTTATCCCGGCACGCCGAGCACGGAAATCCTCGAAGCGCTCTCGACCTATCCGGAAGAGGATGTTTATGCCCAATGGTCGACCAACGAGAAGGTCTCGCTCGACGTTGCCATGGGGGCGTCGTTCCAAGGCGTGCGCGCGCTCTCGGTGATGAAGCATGTCGGCCTCAATGTCGCCGCCGACGCCCTGATGTCGATGACTTATATCGGCGTCAATGGCGGGCTGGTAATCATCGTCTGCGATGACCCAGGCATCCACAGTTCACAAAATGAGCAGGACACAAGAGCGCTGGCGCGCTTCGCCATGGTGCCGGTGCTCGAGCCATCCGACGCACAGGAAGCGCTCGACTTCATTGGCCACGCCTATGAAATATCGGAGACCTTCGACACGCCGGTGATCGTGCGCAGCACCACGCGCCTGTCGCACACGCGGAGCCCCGTGCTTCTCGGTGAGCGCATCGAGGTGGCGCGCCGTGAATTCGACGACAATCCGGTCAAGAATGTGATGATCCCGAGCCACGCCCGCCTGCGCCACCCGGTGCTCCTGGAGCGCGAAGCCAAGCTCGGCGAATTTTTTGAAACCTGCGCGCTTACCGAGCTGGAAATGGCGGATCGCTCGGTCGGTGTCATCACCACCAGCATCTCGCATGGTTACGTCAAGGAAGTGCTGGGTGACGCAAGCATTCTCAAGCTGGCCGGCTCCTATCCCCTGCCCGAAAAGAAGATCCGCGATTTCGCCGCCTCGGTCGAGCGCCTGTTCGTGGTCGAGGAGCTGGAACCGGTAATCGAAGACCAGATCAAGGCCTGGGGCCTCAACGTCGAAGGCAAGGAATTCTTTCCGCGCGACGGCGAGTTTTCGCCCGAGCGGGTGCGCGCGGGCTTTATCAAGTCCGGCGTGCTGCCCGATGCCGGCATCGGCGACGATGTCTTCCATATTGAGCCAACGCCGCGCCCGCCGGTGCTCTGCCCGGGCTGCCCGCACACCTCGGCCTATATGGTGCTGCGCCAGGCCGAGGCGCGCGTTGCCGGCGATATCGGCTGCTATACCCTGGCCACGATCGAGCCGCTCAGAGCCATCGATACCTGCGTGGCCATGGGCTCGAGCATCGCCAACGCGGTCGGCATGGCCAAGGCCGGCGTCGAAGAGCGCCCGATCGTCGCCACCATCGGCGATTCCACATTTCTGCATGGCGGCCTGCCGCCGCTGATCGACGCGGTCTATAACAGCGCCGATATTACCGTCATGCTGCTCGACAACCACACCGTCGCCATGACAGGCGGCCAGGATCATCCCGGCACCGGCAAGACCTTGCGCGGCGAGAAAACCCACAAGGTCGACTACGAAGATGTGTGCCGCTCGGCCGGCGTCAAATGGGTGCGCACGGTCGATTCCTATGACCTCGCCGCGATGCACAAGGCGCTGCGGGAAGCGATCGCTTTCAAAGGCGTGTCGGTGATCGTTTCCAACCGCGAATGCGTGATTGATCCGGTCAAGGTCAAGGGCATCGCGATGGAGGTCAAGGCTGAGAGCTGCACCGCCTGCCAGTCGTGCATGAATGTCGGCTGCCCGTCAATCTCCTGGAGCGACGAATGGTTCGACGGCCGGCACAAGGTCAAGATCGACCCCAATACCTGTATCGGCTGTACCTTCTGCGCCCAGGTCTGCCCGAGCGATTCAATCCAGCCCGGCACGAGTTTGTAACATCAGTACCAACCTCAAACAGTCGGAGCCTCCCCGCGACGCCAAGCCTGAGCCGGTCAATGTGATCATTGTCGGCGTCGGCGGCCAGGGCGTGATCATGGTCTCCAAGGTGCTGGCGACGATCTGTCAGATGCAGGGCCATCAGGTCAAGCAGAGCGAAGTGCACGGCATGGCCAAGCGCGGCGGCGGCGTCTTTAGCCATGTCCGCTTCGGTGAAAAGGTGTGGTCGCCGACCATTCCGAAAGGCGGCGCCGATGTGCTGCTGGCACTTGAGTGGGCCGAGGCGATGCGCTGGATCAATCATCTGAAACCCGGCAAGGGCACGTTTATTTCCGATACCCAGCATATCATGCCGCCCTTTGCCTGCCGCAGCCGCCAGCGCAATGTCGATGCCGCCTATACGCGCGAGACACCGCGCGAAATCCTCGATCAAATTCAGGACGGCTATGCCATGGACGCGACCACCATGGCGCGTGACCTCGGCAATGAACGCGCCGCCAACACCATGCTCCTGGGCGTGCTTTCCACCGCGCTCGATTTCCCCGCCGATAACTGGCGCGATGTGATCTCGCGCTTCGTCCCGCCCAAGACGGTCGAGATCAATATCAAAGCCTTCGACCAGGGCCGCGAATGGGCCGAGCTGGTGCATGAAGATCCCGACCATGCGGCCGATCAGTTGCGCCCGCCGGAGATTACCCCGGCGCTCCTCGCCGAGGCCGGCGAGCATGAGGGCGATTTCGTTCAGCTCGATATCAATGTCGATTGGTGCAAGAGCTGCGATATTTGCGTGAAAATGTGCCCCGAGCGCTGCATCAAGCTCGACGATCAGTTGAAAGCGGTACTGCACAAGCCGGAACTCTGTACCGGTTGCCGCATTTGCGAATGGCTGTGCCCGGACTTTGCCATCAAAATCACCAACACGCCCGTTTCGGGTGCCGAGCAGGAGCCGGCTGAATGACTCAAAGACGCAATCTGCAAGGCAACCAAGCCTGCGCCCTAGGCGCCATCCGCGCCGGATGTCGGTTTTTCGCCGGATACCCGATTACCCCATCCTCGGAAGTGGCCGAAGTAATGGCCGCCGAGCTGCCAAAAGTGGGTGGTACCTTCATTCAGATGGAAGACGAAATCGCGTCGATGGGTGCTGTGGTCGGGGCGTCGATGGGTGGTGTCAAATCTATGACTGCCACCTCTGGCCCCGGGTTTTCGTTGAAACAGGAAAATCTAGGCTATGCCTGTGGCGCTGAAATTCCGTGCGTGATCGTCAACGTGATGCGCGGTGGCCCATCGACCGGTATGCCAACCCGTCCAGCACAGGGCGACATCATGCAGGCTCGTTGGGGCACCCACGGTGACCACGCCATAATCGTGCTGGCACCGGCCTCGGTGGCCGAAGCCTACAGCGAAACGCATCGGGCGGTAAGCTTGTCGGAAGAACTTCGCGTGCCTGTGGTCGTTCTGATCGACGAGGTGATCGGCCATTTGGTCGAAACGGTTGATCTTGAAGATTTGCCAGATCACGAAGAGGTTTGGCGCAAGTGGGCCACTGGTCCGGCTGAAAATCACCAGCCCTACGAAGTGACGGAAGACAAGGTGCCGCCTATGGCCTATCCGGGGGATGGATACCGCACGCACACTACCGGTTTGACCCATGCGCCAAACGGCTTTCCAACGCAAAGCCCGGATCTAGCCGCGGCAGCACTTGAGCGCACAACTGACAAGTTGGTCCTACATCGGGATAAGATTGAAAGCTTCCGCAAGTTGGAGTGCGACGACGCGGATGTCCTGATCGCCGCGATCGGCATCTCTGCCCGAGCCGCCCGACAGTCTGTGCGCGATTTGCGCGCCCAAGGCATCAAGGCAGGTCTGTTCCGACCTGTTACTCT
>CAYSDJ010000054.1:0-25648 GCA_964429775.1 uncultured Rhizobiaceae bacterium | reverse complement strand
GAGCGTAACAGCCTTTCCCCAATAGGCGGCGATATAGTCCGGATCCAGTTCGAGCGCTTTCGCCAACAATCTCTGTGCCTCGGAGTTGCTCTCACGCTCGGCGCGAAAAATCAGACTACGCGCCTTAAGAACATAATCGTAGGCCTCCATGCTGCTTGTGCTCGGGGTGCCTATATTTTCCCGTTCCTCGAGCCTCAGGCTGACTTTCAGGGCGTCGACGATGTTTTGGGTAATCTCGTCCTGAATAGCGAATATGTCGTCCAAGTTGCGGTCATAGCGGTTTGCCCACAGGTGCACACCATTCTCGCCCTCAATCAATTGCGCCGTAACGCGCACCCGATTGGCCGCCTTCCGAACGCTGCCCTCCAACAAATATTTCACGCTGAGTTCCTGAGAAATGCGCCGGACATCCACGGACTGCCCGCGAAAAGCGAATGACGAATTCCGAGCGATAACGGAAAGACCGGAGAGCCGGGAGAGATCTGTGATGATGTCTTCGGCAATGCCATCCGAGAAATAGGCCTGCTCGGGGTCGTCGCTCATATTATCAAACGCCAAGACTGCGATCGACGGTTTGGCGGAAAGACGCACTTTTGACTCCGCCTTGGCGTGCGCCCCAACGCGTGCGTGCGTATCCTTGGCCCATCGCCACACGCGAACCGGGCGGTCGATATTCTTGACCTCCTTCTCGCCCAGATCCTCAAATGGGAAATCCGTGCGGTCACGTATCTCGTTGTGCACTGTTCCCGATACAAAAATTCCGCCGGGCTCCGCCAAGCTTTCGAGCCGAGCCGCGATATTTACTCCGTCTCCATGGATGTCATCGCCATCGACAACCACATCGCCGAGATTGATTCCCACCCGGAACGTGATTCGGCGTTCTGCGGGAATATCAGCCTGGTTTACAGCAACGGCGATTTGAATCTCGACGGCGTTTCGGACGGCATCAACGACACTCGGGAATTCCACCAAAAGGCCATCGCCCATTGTCTTGACGATTCGTCCGTCATGCCGAGCGATGCTGGGATCAATCAACGATTGACGGAGGAGCTTGAGAGCGGACAACGTCCCTTCCTCGTCAGCCCTGACAAGCCGGCTATAGCCGACAACATCTGCGGCAAGTATAGCGGTCAGCTTGCGGGTTATTTTCTGCGTTGTCATTGGCCTCCCCGGCGCCCGTCATGAAACGAGGAGTGTAGCGCATCCTGCGCAAAATAATTCGGCGACGTGTGCCCTCAATTAACCCCATTGGCGCGTTGCACCTCGCGCACGAATTTGATGATCATTTCCACATCCGCCTCGCTCACATTCGGTTGCGGCGGCATGTCGCCGTAGGGCCAGTGGTGGGCGCGGGTGCCTTGTTTGACGGCGCGGAAGAAGGAGAAATCGCCGTGGTGGCTGGGCTCGTAGATTTTGTGGATCAAGGGCGGACCCTTGTCGGTGCCGCCGCCGACCATGCCGTGGCATTGGGCGCAGTTGCCCATGAAAACCTGGCCGCCGGTTTGCGCCTCGGCCGAGAGTTTGGGTAGTTTGACCTGGACGGTTTCGGCGTTCGCCAACGGGGCCGCGAGCAGCGCCGCAGCGAAACAGGCGAGGGCAAGATACTTCATGCCTAATCCCCCACTTCCTGGAAATGTTTGGCCAGCGCCATCAGGCGCTTGTCGCGCCATGCCTGGCGGGCGGGATGATCCTCAAGCGGGAGTTTGTCGCGCATCTCACCATGCGCCTTGGCGACAACGGCGTCCGACCACGGCTCCGCCGGCTCGCCTTGTTTGACGAATTCGTAGAAGCCCTGCATGAGGCGGGCGGAATAGTCTTCGAGGCCGCCCGGTGCGTTAAGGTCGATGGTCTGGAACGGGCCGATAAACGTCCAGCGTCTTCCAAGGCCCTCTGAGATTGTCTTGTCGATATCTTCCGCCGTGGCGATGCCGGCTTCGAGCAGGCGGAAGGCTTCCCAGAGGAGCGCCGCCTGCAGACGGTTGGCGATAAAGCCGTCCACTTCGCGCGTGAGGCGGACAGGCTCCATGCCGACCTCGAGCATGAAATCCCAACAGGTTTGCACCGCCGCGTCACTGGTCCACGGCGTCGGCACGATTTCGGCCAGGGGGATGACGTAAGGCGGGTTGATCGGATGGGCGATCAGGCAGCGCGGCGCGCAATTGAGACCCTCGGTGAAAACGGAAGCCGGAATTCCGGACGAAGACGAGCCGATCACCACGTCGGCGGGCGCTACCTTGTCGATCTCTTTGTAAAACTCGGTTTTGACATCGGCGCGCTCAAAGACGCTCTCCTGGGCGTAGTCCGCGCCCTCCAGCGCCTCTTTGAGGCTGCCGGCGATGGAAATGCGCTTCAGCGCCGCCTCGGCATCGTCGATCAGGCCAAATCTGACCAGCTCGCGCATATTTTCCGCGACGCGCACGAGGGCCTGCTCGGATTGCGCCGCCTCGCCATCGAACAGCGAGACATTGCGCCCGGCGCGGGCGAAGACGATGGCCCAGGCGCTGCCGACCAGCCCGGCACCCAATATTGCGACTTTATCCGACATCAGATTTCTCCTTTTCTTATTACGCAGCCGCCGCATCGGCAGCGGCGGCGGCATTGAAGGCGGCGAGCGAGCGCTCGATCAAATCCTGCTCGATATCGTCGACGATGAAGACGATGCGCGAGCGGCGGTCATCGTCCGGCCAGGCTTTTAGGTGCATTGGCGGATGAACGACATGCTGCACGCCATTGATCACCACTGGCGCCTCCACCCCTTTCACGTTGAGGATGCCTTTGACGCGCAGCACCTTCTCGCCATGCGCATGCAGCAGCATGGTCAGCCAGATGCCGAAGGCGGTCCAGTCGAGCGCGTCGTCGAAGGTGAGGGTGAAGGTGCGGATATGCTCATCGTGGCGGTTGACGTCATGGCTGTGGTGATGCGCCGAATCATTTTTCTCTTCCGCCGCGAGCCAGCGCCGCACTTCGGCGCCTTTTGTCCGCGCGTCATAGATATCGGCGCGTAGCAATTTTTTCACATCGACATCGCCATCGACCGCCTCGATCAGTTCGGCGGAAGGGTTGAGGCGTTCGAGTTTGGCGCGCAGGCGCTCGGTATCGGCCTTCTCGGCGATATCGGTTTTGCTGATGACAATGCGGTCGGCAACGCTCGCCTGTTTGACCGATTCGGCGTGGCGCTTCATTTGCTTGAGGCCATTCACCGCATCGACCGTGGTGATGATGCTGCCCAAGCGATAGTGATGCTTGATGATGATATCGGAATTGAGCGTGAAGATGATCGGCGACGGATCGGCCAACCCCGTGGTCTCGATGATCATGCGCTTGTAGTAAGGCACCTCGCCGCGCTCGCGCTTGCTGTTGAGCTCGATGATCGCGTCCTTGAGATCGTCGCGGATGGTACAGCACAGGCAACCGCTTTCGAGCAGCACCGTATTCTCGTCCATCTTCTCAACGAGGAAATGATCGAGGCCGACATCGCCGAATTCATTGACCAGCACGGCCGCGTCCTTCAGCGACGGATGGCGCAGCATGCGGTTTAGGAGCGTCGTCTTGCCGCTGCCGAGAAACCCGGTGACGATGAAAAGCGGTGTCAGGCGGCTATAGGCGGCCATGACAGATCACGCGCGCCCTTCCAGGCGGCCGATCAGCTTGGCGTCGAGCGGGTCGGCCACCTTGCGTGTGATGTTCTCCATCGCCTGCCACATTTGCGGCAGGTTGATCACCACTTCGCTCGCCCCGCCGGACAGATTCTGCACAACATACTGACTGCCGGCGAAATCGCGCGCGGTGCAGCCATAATGGCCGAGCACCCGGTTGATCAGTGAGATGCGGTAGTCGCGGTCGAGTTGGCGTTGATGCCCGACCGGTGCGTCGTCGGTACGGCCCGCATCGGTCCCGGCTTCGGTCCAATGCGGGCCATCCATCAACACGCCGCAGAGCGCGCACATGATTTGCGCTCCCCTGCTCCGGCCTATTTCTTTTTCTTGGCCGCTTTTTTCTTCTTCTTGGCCGGCTTCTTGCCCTTGAACGGCGAGCGCTTGATGAAATCATCGGCAATTTCGTCAAACGTCGCCCAGCGGATGCCGGCGTGATTGTTGATATGGCCAATGATGCGCTCGAGCATGAGGAGTGTTTGCGGCCGGCCCGAAATATCGGGATGCACCGTAAAGGTGAAGACGGCGTAATCCATCTCGCGGTAGACCCAATCGAACTGATCGCGCCACCAGTCCTCGATATCGCGTGGGTTGGTCCAGCCGCCGCTGTTGGGCACGTTCTTCATGAACATCATCGGCGGCAGATCGTCGGTGTACCAGCTGCCGGGGATCTGCACGATCGGGAAGGTCGAGCCCTTCTTCATCGGCTTCATCCAGGTTTTCGCCGGCTTGGAATAATCGATCAAATCCCACTTCTCGTTGATGCGCATCCAATAGGGCAGGAAATCGTCATGCATCTGGCTGTGATCATATTTGATGCCGCGTTCCATCAGGAGGTGCGGCGTCGCCTTGCTCATTTCCCACCACGGCGCGACATAGCCGGTCGGGCGTTTTTTCGCCAGTTTGGTTACCAGGTCCAGCGTCTTATCCAAGACGTCGGCTTCCTGCTCGGGCGTCATGGCGATCGGGTTTTCATGGGTATAGCCATGCAGGCCGATTTCATGCCCGGCATCGGCGACCATCTTCATTTCCTTGGGGAAGGTTTCGATCGAATGGCCCGGAATAAACCAGCTCGTCTGGATGCCGAGCTTGTCGAACATTTTGAGCATGCGCGGCGTACCGACCTCGGCGGCGAACACGCCACGTGAAATATCGGAAGGCGAATTACCGCCCGCATAGGAGCCGATTTGCCCGGCCACCGCGTCGACATCGATGCCAAACGCGCAAATAATTTCCTTCTTCGCCATAACGCTCTCCATGGGTTTTTGAGTTGTTCGGAGAGTAGGCGCGCATAGGCCCGATATCAAGCGCACAGGCGGAATTTCGCCCGCAAAAGACGCGCATTGAAGCGCGTTTTCTGCCATCATGGGCGGTGCGCAAGGAGGACGGCAGAATTTGTTGGCAACCATCCGATTGACATCCGGTTTGGTGTTGTTCGCCTATGTGGGCACGCACCTGATCAACCATTCATGGGGCCTCGCCTCAATGGAGGCGCTCAATATCGGGCGCGATATTTTCGTCACCGTATGGCGCAGCTGGCCCGGCACCATTTTGCTTTATGGCGCTCTCCTCACCCATTTCATTTTGATTCTGTGGAGCCTCTATAACCGGCGCTCGTTCCGTGTGCGCATTTGGGAGGCGGCGCAGATTTTGCTCGGCCTCGCAATTCCCTTTCTCCTCGCCGAACATGCGCTCGGCACGCGCGGCCTCAATGCCGCGTTCGGCGTCATCGACGACTACATCTATGAAATTCTCGTCCTCTGGGTCTACGCGCCGGAAAAGGGCATCGTGCAAACGGTGCTGCTCGTCACTGCCTGGCTGCATGGTTGCGCGGGTCTCCATTTCTGGCTCCGCCTCGAACCTTGGTACCGCCCCTGCGCGCCCTATCTGCTCGCCTTCGCCATCGTCCTGCCGGTGACGGCGATCTTTGGCTTCGTTGCCGCCGGGCGCGAGATCAAAGTATTGGCCGAGAGCCCGATATGGCTCGAGGATATGACGATCCATATCAATTGGCCGGACGAATCGGCGGTCGACTGGGTCGGCTATTGGAAAGTGGTGATCTGGCAAATTTGCGGCGGGTTGCTGGCGGCGGTGGTGGTGGCGCGCGGCCTGCGCTGGGTGCTTGAACGGCGCCGAGGCGTGGTGCGCCTGACCTATCCTGGCGGCCGCGTCACCCAGATCACGCCGGGCATCACCGTGCTTGAAGCGAGCCGCGAAGCCGGCATCCCTCATGCCAGCGTGTGTGGCGGGCGCGGGCGATGCTCGACCTGCCGTATCCGCCTGGGTGAAGGGCGCGAGCATGCCGAGGCGGCGAGTGCTGACGAGCAGAAAGTGCTGAAGCGCATCGGCGCGCCGGAGCATGTCCGCCTCGCCTGCCAGCTGCGCCCGACCCAGGATCTGGAAGTTATCCCGCTGCTGCCGCCCAACGCGACACCCAAGGACGCCCACCGCAAGCCCGCCCACCTGCAGGGCAGCGAGCGCGAAGTGGCGATCCTGTTCGCCGACATTCGCCAGTTCACGCAATTTTCCGAGAACAAGCTGCCCTATGACGTGGTGTTCGTTCTCAACCGCTATTTCCGCGCCATGGGCGAAGTGGTCAACCAGACCGGCGGCGAGCTCGACAAATTTATCGGCGACGGCGTGATGGCACTGTTTGGCGCCAATACCACGCCGGAAGAGGGCTGCCGCCGGGCGCTCGAAGCGGCGCGGCGCATGAGCACGGCGCTCGACGATCTCAACCAATCACTGCGCGCCGACCTGGAGGAGCCGCTTAGAATCGGCATCGGCATTCATCTCGGCACGGTGATCGTCGGCGAGATGGGCTTCTCCAACGCGGTTTCCTTCACCGCCATTGGTGACGCGGTCAACACCGCGAGCCGGCTTGAACAGGCGACCAAGGAATATACTTGCCAGCTTATTGTCTCAGAGGAAATCTGCCAGCGCGCCGGGGTTGCCCTGGATGATTTCCCCGCGCATGAAATTCCCATAAGAGGGCGAAGCCAGCCGGTTAAAATACGCTGCATCGACAAGGCATCGAACATGGCGGAAACCAAATTGGATCTCGGCCGGCGCGCCAAGCGAGATCGCGGCGCGGCGGCGGAATAGGTTTCCTCTTGCTAAGCCCTCGGCGCGGTGCCGCGCAGATCCTCGGCGAAACCCTCGCTCGGGCGCGCATCGGGCAGGCGCAGATAATTCAGCAGTGCCAACAGCACGACGCCGGCGAGAAAGCCGAACATGGCGCGGTAGGCCTCAACCGGCGCCACCCCGTCGACATCGGGAAAGGCGCCCATGATCAGGCCGGTTGCAGGCTGCATCACCGCCGGGCCGCCCATCAGGGCAATCGCCATCATCGCCATGCCGCGTCCGGCGAGGCGGTCGGGAAAAAGCGAGCGGCCGTGCCCGGTGATGACAATATTGTAGGCGCTGAAAAAGCCGATCAAACCAACCAGGACAATGGCGGCGGCAGTCGGCATCTCCGGGACCAGCGCGAGAATCGCAAACGACACCAGTACCGTTAGGGAACAGCCGACGACCAGCCATTTGCGTGTGTTCAGAATTCGCTCCAACGGGCCGAAGACAATATTGCCGGCGATCAGCGCCGCCGCTATCAGAAGCAGAACATTGCCGCTTGAGATCGTATCAAGGCCGTGCACGTCGATCATGTAGGGGCCGCCCCACAGGCCGAGGATGCTGGTCAGCACCGGATAAGATGCAAACGCCATAAACATCACCGAAGGCAGGCGGTTTGTCCGCATTACTTCGACAACCCCTTTGACGCTTTCCTTCAGGCCTTCCGGCGCGCTGGTTCTGGCGACATAGCCGGGCGGGGCGTCGCGCACCAGCAGGTAAATCAGCAACGCGCCAAGCGCGGTAATCGCGCCGGCGCCAAAGAAGGCGTAGCGCCAACCGATGGTTTCCGCGATCAGGCCGAGCGGTGAGGTTGAGAGCAGCACGCCGATGCCGCCCAGCGCAATCATCCGCCCGAGCCATGTTGCGTAGCGGTCCGCCGGCACCCAGCGGCCAAACAAGAACAGTGCGCCGACCAAAACCCCGCTCACGCCGATCCCCATCATCAGGCGGCCGGCAAGGAGGCTGGCGAAACCACCGGCTAGGCCGTACAGCAAAGTGCCAATCACGGCGGACGCCAACAGAATCGGCAATGTGCGGCGCACGCCGAATCGGTCGAATAACATGCCGAGCGGGATTTGCGCCGCCGCGAATGAAATAAAAAACGCCCCCGTCAACACGCCAAGCGCTTCCGCCGAGAGACCGAATTCCCAGCTTAAGTCCTTGGCGATGACGCCATTGGAAGTGCGGTAAAACTGGCTCATGACATAGGCGACAGCGATCACACAGATAATCGTGACGAACTGGCGCTGGCGGTGAGGAGAATTCATAGGGTGGCAGCTGGTGTTGAATATTTGCGAGAGGTGCGTGCGGAAATCGGCGACATTTCTATGCCTCTATACCCGTCCGCGATAATATTGGGTAATATTCTCTGGCCATAACAGCCGAATCGATTTAGGTGAATAGAATAATTTGTCCGATGTTCAAGAGAAAATGACGAATATACGCGCGATCCCTAAGGCCCTGGCAATTTGCGCCGCACTACTGATCGGTATTTTGTCCGCCGCACCGGCTGAGGCAAGTTTCGAAGATGGCGTGCGAGCCTATTTGGCCCAGGATTACGCCGCCGCGCTCGATGTCTGGCGGCCGCTGGCCGAGGAAGGGCACGCGCCGGCGCAATTCGGCATGGGTCTCTCATACGAAAATGGTCGTGGCGTCGAGCGCGACCCGACACAGGCCGCCGTCTGGTACCACAAGGCGGCGGAGCAGGGCTTGGCCGATGCCCAGTTTAACCTCGGCAATCTCTACCTCAATGCCTCGGGCGTGCCGAAAGATCCGGTCGAGGCGGTGCGCTGGTTCCGCCGCGCCGCCGAGCAGGGCATGCCGCACGCCCAGGTCAATCTCGGCTATTCCTACGAAACAGGATCCGGCGTCGCCAAGGATCCGGTCAAGGCGGTGTCCTGGTACCGCAAGGCGGCACAACAGAATTTTCCCCAGGCGCAATATTATCTGGGCGCCGCCTATGAGCGCGGCAGTGGCTTGAAAGCAGACCTTCCCCTTGCCGCCGCCTGGTATAAACGCGCCTCGGAACAGGGCGTCGCACTGGCCGGCAAACGCTTTGAAGTGCTTGTGGAGAAAGGCATCGAACCCGGCGTGATCGAAACCGAGAGCGCCACGGCGGAAACGAAAGTGGAAGCGGAACCGGCACCCGAACCCACACCGGAGCCGGCTGAGCCTGCCGCGGAGGAGATAGAGGCGCCTGCCGCCGAATCAGATATCACTGAAAGCCTACCGCCCGAACCCGTAGCGCCGGCCGAAGCGGCACCCACGCCGGTAGAACCAGAGCCAGAAGCGAAGGTGGTGGAACAGGTGGTGGAGAGTGATAAGCAGGAAAGCACAGGGGACACAGCGAGCGCGCCGGCAACCGCCGGGGCGGGCGAGCGCGTGACCTCGCTTGCCGGCAGTTTCCGGGTGCGGCTGGCATCTTACCGCAAACCTGAAAACGCCGATAAAGGCTGGGTCATCCTCTCCAGGAAATACCCCGGCCCGCTTGCCGCCCTCAATTATGCGGTTGCGGAAGTGGATTTAGGAGCCGAAATGGGCATATTTCATCGCCTATTCGCAGGACCGCTCGGCTCACTGGCGGAGGCAGATGCGATCTGCGCGGAAATTAAATCCGGCGGCGATTCTTGTGTTGCGGTGAAGCCGTGATTCGGACGCCCAGCGGGTAAAACGCGCCACATAATTCGTTTCCGGGATCGATGCGCCTATGACATCAGCGGCACGCGAAGGATGGCTTGAACGAATCGAAGCACCAGATTCGCTCACGCTGAATCTCGGCGGCCGCTGGGATATGCGCTGTGCCCAGAATCACGAAAAAGAATTGCGCCACTTAAGACCATCCGGCACGCAAGCTCTCCGCGTCGACTTTGCCGCAATCGATAGCCTGGACACGGCCGGAGCGTGGCTGCTGTTCCGCCTCGCCAAGCGGCTGCGCGCCGAAGGCATCGAGGTGGCGTTCGATAATTTGCAAGCCGCGCACGGGGATATTCTCGACCGCCTGGCCAAGATAGAGAGCCATGTCGAGATCGAGCCGCCAAAGCCCAATCCGCTGGCGGCGATTGTTGCGCTGATCGGCAAGAGCGTGATCGATATCGGCGTCGAGGTCGTGGAGAGTATTGCCTTCCTCGGCCTTACGGCGGTGAGCTTCGCCCGCGCCGTCATGCGGCCCAAGCTATTCCGTGTGCCGGCGATTTTTTACCACATGGAGCAGGCCGGCCTGAACGCCATTCCGATCATCGCCCTGATCGCCTTTCTCATCGGCCTGGTGATCGCCTATCAGGGCGCCATCCAGTTGCGCCAGTTCGGCGCCGAGATATTTGTCGTCGACATGGTCGCCGTATCGGTGCTGCGCGAGCTTGCCATTCTGTTGACGGCGATCGTCGTTGCCGGGCGTTCGGGCAGCGCCTTCACGGCGCAAATCGGCGCCATGAAAATAAACGAGGAAGTCGATGCCATGCGCACCATCGGCCTCGATCCGATGCAGGTGTTGGTCCTGCCACGCCTGATCGCGCTGATGATCGTTTTGCCGTTGTTGGGCTTTGTTGCCGATATCATGGGGCTTATCGGTGGCGGCGTGATGTCGATGATCGAGCTCGGTATTTCGCCCAGTCAATATATCGACCGGCTCGGGCAATCCTTCGCCCCATGGTCGCTCGGTACCGGCCTTTTGAAAGCGCCGGTGTTCGCCGCCATCATCGCACTGACCTCATGCTATATGGGCATGAAGGTTACCGGCAGTTCGGAAAGCCTCGGCAAACTCACTACCCGCTCCGTGGTGCACGCCATTTTCGCCGTCATCGTCGTCGATGCGATGTTCTCGATTTTCTTTGCCTATATTGGAATCTGAGAAATATGGCGGAGCAAAACAACATAGCCATCCGGGCGCGCGACATCACCGTCGCATTCCACGGCGTGGCGGTTCTCGACAAGCTCGATTTGGACGTGCGGCAGGGCGACGTGATGGGTTTTGTCGGGCCGTCGGGTGCCGGCAAATCGGTTCTGCTCCGCACCATCGTCGGGCTCAACAAACGGGTGCGCGGCACGATTGAAGTGTTGGGTCAGGATCTCGACAAGCTGAACTATCGCCAGCGCCGGGAAATCGAGGAGCGCTGGGGCGTGCTCTTTCAAAGCGGCGCGCTGTTCTCGTCGCTAACGGTGGCGCAGAATATCGAAGTGCCGCTGTTTGAACATACCAACCTGCCGCTTGATGTGGTCGAGGAAATCTGCGCACTCAAGATCGGCCTGGTCGGCCTGCCGCCCGAAGCGGCATCGAAATATCCGATGGAATTGTCGGGCGGTATGCGCAAGCGCGCCGGGTTGGCGCGCGCCCTCGCGCTCGATCCCGAAATCGTTTTTCTCGACGAGCCGACCGCCGGCTTGGACCCGATAGGTGCTGCGGCATTTGATGAGCTGGTGCGCAGCCTGCAACGCAGCCTCGGCCTCACCGTTTTCATGGTGACGCACGATCTCGATAGCCTGCACGCCGTCTGCGACCGCATCGCCGTTTTGGGCGATAAACATGTTATCGTCACCGGGTCCATGGCGGAAATGCTCGAACAGGATCATCCCTGGATACGGGATTACTTCCACGGCCCGCGCGGCCGCGCCGCGCGCTGAATCGGAGAACGCTGAGATATGGAAACGAGAACCAATCACATACTCGTCGGCAGTTTTGTCCTGCTGCTCGTGGCAGGGTTGGTGGCGTTTATCATTTGGGCGGTCAAGGCCGATGTCGACGCGCAGTACACCAACTACCATGTCTATTTCGACGGCTCGGTATCCGGCCTCAGCACGGTTAGCGAAGTGCGCTATCGCGGCGTGCCGATCGGCACGGTAACCGATATTCGCATCGACCCCGAAAATGTCGAACGGGTGCGGGTGACGCTAGATGTGAGCGGCCAGACACCGATCAAGGAGGATTCTGTCGCATCGATCGAAATGCAGGGCATCACCGGCGTTGCCCTGGTGCAAATTTCGGGCGGCCGCCAGGACAGTCCCGATTTAACCGCCAAAGAGGGCGAACTCTATCCCGTCATTCGTTCAAAACGCTCCGGACTGGAACAGCTATTTACCGATACGCCCGAGCTGATCAACCGCGTCATGAAATTGGTCGACACCGTCACCAAGATTTTCGATGTCGATAACATCATGGCCATCGGCGATACGCTGGCCAACACGGAAAGAGTTACGCGCTCGTTTGCCGAAAGCTCGGAAAAGCTGGATCGCTTCATGATAGACGCGGCCGCCATGGCGGCGGAACTGCGCGCAACCGTCGGGGAATTGCGCGGTGACCTGAACCACTTGACGTCAAGTGCCGATGCCACGCTTATTTCGGCGCGCGCTACGTTGGACACGCTCGGCGACGAAACCGTGACCATCGGCAGCGATGCCCGCGCCCTGATTGCGGACCTACGCGGCACGGCCAATTCGATCACCACCATGAGCAACGAAGTCCAAATATTGGTAGCCGAAAACCGCCAGCCGATCAGTGATTTCACCGCCGAGGGCTTGTATGATTTTTCCAGCCTGATCAGCGAAATGCGGACGCTCGTTGCGAGCCTGTCGCGCATTGCCGATGATCTCGAGAGCGACCCATCGGGCTATCTATTCGGCAATACGAATGAGGGGTTCAAAACAGAATGACCATCGCCCGCGCATATAAGCTAAGCCGCAAAAGAGCGCCTGCCTTGGCCGCAGTTTTCGCCCTGGCTCTCGCGCTTGGCATCGGCAGCTGCTCGCTGAGCGGCATGCTGGCCGATGACACCCCGGCGCCGAAGCTCTTTGTCCTCAGCCCAAAATCGACCTTTAGCAGTGAGCTTCCCCGGGTAACGGCGCAACTCGTCGTCGAAGTTCCGGTCGCCTCGGAGGGCTTGAACACCCACCGTATTGCGCTCAGGGAAAGCCCGCTAACGCTCGACTATTTTGCCGGCGCGCGCTGGACCGAACGAGTGCCCCTGCTGGTGCAAACGCTGCTCGTCGAATCGTTCGAAAACACCGAGAAAATTATCTCGGTCGCACGCCAGGGCATCGACCTCAGGGCCGACTATGTGTTGAAAACCGAATTGCGTGAATTCCAGGCGGAATATGGCGGCAGCAGCGCCGTGCCGGACGTCTGGGTTCGCCTCAACGCAAAACTTGTGCGCATGCCGGCGCGCGTCATCGTCGCCTCCGAGACCTTCGAGGCGCGCTTCATCTCCGGCGGCACAACAATGACCGACATCGTCTTTGCCTTCGACGAAACGCTCAACAAGGTCTTGAAGAAAAGCGTAACCTGGACGATGCGCCGGCTACAGTAGAATTCCGAACTACGCCGGATAGCGCAACAGTGCGGTGTTGGGCAGGCCGTTCAAGCGCTCGCGCCCGCCGAGCCCTTCCAGTTCGATCAAAAACGCAGCGCCGACCACATTGGCGCCAACCTGGTTGAGCAATTCCATGGTCGCCTGGGCGGTGCCGCCGGTGGCCAGGAGATCGTCCAAAATTACCACCCGCTGACCGGGCGCAATGAAATCTTTTCTGATCTCCACCGCGTCGGTGCCATATTCGAGCGAATATTCATATTTGATCGTATCGCCCGGCAGCTTTCCTGCCTTGCGGATCATGATAAATCCGCAGCCCATCCTGAAGGCCAATGGCGCTGCAACAAGAAAACCGCGTGATTCGATACCGACCAGAATGTCGGGCTTATAGGGGGTGACGGCGGCGGCGAGTTGTTCCACGGCCTCCGCCCACGCCCCGGAATGGGCGAGGAGCGGCGAGATATCGTAAAAAAGGATACCCGGTTTGGGAAAATCGGGAATTTCCCCGATATGGTCCTCTAACCTTATCGACATGAGGCGACCGCCGCTCCTGCGCTACTGTGTTGCGCGTTTTACTGGGTCGCTTCTTTCAGATAGGCGATCAGATTTTTGCGCTGCTTTTCTTTCTTAACACCCTTGAAGGCCATCTTGTTCTTCGGGATGTAGGTTTTTGGGTTTTTGACATAGGCGTCGATGGTCGCTTCGTCCCAGACGATCGCCGCATCTTTCATCGCCTGTGAAAACTTGAAGCCCTCGGCGGTACCGGACGTGCGGCCAAATATGCCGTGCAAATTCGGGCCCACCTTGTTTTTGCCACCGGCTTCCAAGGTGTGACAAGCCTTGCACTTCTTGAAGACTTTCGAGCCCTTCTTGACGTTGCCGTCGGCGAACGCCGCACTGCTGGCGACAACGATAATCGCGGCGGCGCCGACCGCCAGAAAATTGCGGAATTTCATCTAGGTTCTCCTCATGCCAAATTCGATAAGAGGGCGCACAATATGCCGCCACCGCAAGCGGTTCAAGCGTTGCGATTGTCGCAGGCAAAATCTTCGGCGCGCGCCGGAATAGTCATCGGCGCCAACTATAACCGGCTAATTATTAAGGATTATTAGCGCCGATACTCCTCATCAAGATAGAAACGGCTATCCTGATCGTCCATAACCGCGTGACATTCGGCGCAGAACCCCATCTTGGCGGAGTTTTTGCCGCCCGTGGTGCCCAAAACCTTGCCATTGGGCATGATCAGCGTATAGCGCCAATCCATTGATTCGGCATTGAATCCGCTGGCCATTTTCTCCATCAGGAAAAGCGGGCCCGCGCTTACTTTGCCGTTTGGCTTGACCTTAAAGCTGTCCTTGGCAAGCACCGTCCCTTGCGGCGCGGGGCCGGCATTTTCATAGAGGCCGTAATTGGACCCTCTGGCATTGGCGTAGTTATTGACGAAACGCCCACCATGGGTGGCCGAGACATAGGGCTGGGTGGCGTAATTGGTCCACGATTGATAGGACTTAACCCACTCATTTCCGGATTTGGCGTAGCCCGCTTTCAAGCTGCCCTTAATGCAGGCATAGGCGGCATTGGCTTGAGCGGCTGAAAGTTCAATTTCGTCACCGCCGGCGGCACAGGGGTTACACGGATTGCATGCACCACAGGGACCGCACGGATTTGCCGCAGCGCACGGATTGCAGGGGTTGCAGGCGCCACAGGCCGCCGCGCAAGGATTACACGCGCCACACGGATTGCACGGGTTCTTGGCCGCGCACGGATTGCACGGGTTGCAGGCGCCCATTCCCGGCACGACACAATCGGCCGCCGCGCATGGGTTACAAGCACCGCACGGAGCACAAGGATTGCACGCACCGCACGGGCCACATGCGCCACATCCACCGGCGCAAGGATTACACGCGCCGCACGGATTGCATGGATTGGCGGCGGCACAAGGATTACAGGGGTTGCATGGATTACAGGGGCTGCAGGCCGCCGCACAGGGATTGCACGGGTTACACGCGCCGCAAGGGTTACATGAAGCGAGGATGATCCCGCCACTATCCGCGCCGCGCGGGATCGCCGTTGGGTTTTCCGACTTAAAGGCACCGGACGCGGGCTGGATACCGCCCGACACGGCGACACTCACACCGATAACGACCGGAATAACGGTGCCTGAAAGTAGTTTCCTCTTAAACTCCATGATGCGCTCCCTGCTGAACAGTTTGTTGCTTCCTTGCAACCGAATATTCCCATTAAAGCCTTCAACCGCAACGCAATCCGGGTCAACTTCTTGTGATTTTCCGGGGCGGACCGGGGGCATTAGCCTCACAAGGTCATGAAAACCTCATCCACCGGTCATGGCGCTAAGTTGTGCCACCTTATAATTGCCGCCGCCATGGTGTGGAGCCTGGCGGGGTGCGCCAGCGCCGCGCAGGAATTCACCACGCCGGAGGTGGTTTCGATACCGGCGGGCGAATTTATCGCTGGCTCGGAT
The DNA here is from genome assembly GCA_964429775.1 of uncultured Rhizobiaceae bacterium. Classification (GTDB taxonomy): domain Bacteria; phylum Pseudomonadota; class Alphaproteobacteria; order UBA828; family UBA828; genus PTKB01. The sequence goes on along the minus strand of CAYSDJ010000054.1, from coordinate 10,088 downwards.
CAAGCCGAGCGCGAGGCCGCCTATGCGCTCGACGAAGCGGCATATGGTCACGACCGCACGCGTCAATTCGGCTGGTACGATCGCGAACGGCCACGCACGTCGCTCTGGCTGGCGGCGTTTCAAATAACGCGAACGGCCATAACAAACGCGCAATACGCGATATTTGTCGCCGAAAGCGGGCATCCCGCGCCGGATGTGGACGAGACCACCTGGAAAGGCTATGGCCTGATTCACCCCTATCAACGTACGCGGCGCCATGCCTGGCAGAATGGAAAGCCGCCAATCGGCCGGGCGGATCATCCCGTCGTCCTGGTTTCACATCATGATGCGCGCGCTTATGCCGCCTGGCTCAGTCGGCGGAGCGGAAAAACCTGGCGCCTGCCGAGCGCGCTCGAATGGGAAAAGGCGGCACGGGGCAGCGATGGCCGGCGCTTTCCATGGGGCAATGCGTTCGACCCGGCGCGTCTCAACAGTCACGACTTTGGCCCCTTCGATACGCTCCCGGTCGGCCATTTTCCAGCCGGCGCCAGCCCGTTTGGGCTGATGGATGCGGCCGGCCAAATTTTCGAATGGACCGATTCGCCCGGTAATCCGGGGCGGTTTTTGGTCAAGGGCGGCTCTTGGGACGACAAGGGATGCGGCGTCTGCCGCCCCGCCGCGCGTCACGCCCGGCCGCAAACGATAAAACATATATTGATCGGCTTCCGCCTCATCAGCGGAGCGGAATAAACGCGCCAAGCCAGGAGGGGCGAACATTAACCTTATCTAATGTATGGAATATTCCCTCTTCGGCACATATGCTATCCTAAGATGTTATTTGTGAATTGAGGTTTGAATGGCGGTCAAGAGCGCAACGAAAGCGCAAAAACAGGAAACGCCGCGCCAGCTCGACATGGCGACGCAGCCGGCAAAGCGGCTGCGCATGATGCTGGCTGCCGGTGAGGATGTATTGGAGGTTGGTCGGGTTCTGGAGTTGAGCGACGACAATGTGGTCGGTGAGATATTACGCCACCAGGGCACCTTCTATGAATGGGATCACTATCCCAAGGGCGACGTATTCGACCAGACAACCCATTCGCAATATTTTTATCATGCCCACTCGATCGGCGGGCGCGACCCCGAACATGGTCACTTCCATACCTTTATGCGCGCCAAGGGCATGCCGCGCGGCATCAAGCCGATCAATCGCCCGGACCGTTCGCAGTGGCCGAGCGGCAGCGACGCGCTCAGCCATATCGTCGGCATTTCGATGGACGCCAAGGGCCATCCCATCCGCCTCTTTACCACCAATCGCTGGGTGACCGGCGAAGCCTGGTACAAAGCGCGCGACGTGATCAAAATGATCGAGCCGTTCAAGATCAATCACGCACAGCCCTCCTGGCCGACCAACCGCTGGGTCAACGGTATGGTGCATCTCTTTTGGCCGCAGATCATCCTGTTGCTGCAGGCGCGTGACGCGAGCGTGGAAGCTTGGGAAAGACAAAAGCCGGGAAAGGATGCGTTCGAGGACCGCGACCTCGAAGTCACCTCCCAGGCTGAAGTCGATATCAACGCCCAGATCGCCGCCGTCAAAGCTGCACTTGCCGCCAAGGAAAAAGCGAAAAAGACAAACAGCGCTTAACCCACCTTTTGCCGGCGATCAAAAAAAGACCGCCTCCCGCGCTGGCGCCGGAGACGGCCTCTTTGAAGAAAAAACTTCTCGTTCGGCAATCAGCCGCAGGGATTGCATCCGCCGCAGGGATTGCACGGGTTTTTGGCCGCGCAGGGGTTGCACGGATTGCACGGGTTCTTGGCCGCACAGGGGTTGCATGGGTTGCAGGCGCTACAAGACGCCAGAACGATCGGCTTCTCAGCGGCCGAAACGGCGGTGGGAAGCAGGGATGCGCCGGCAGTCATGGTAACAACTGTCACCGCTACGATGGTTTCTTTCAACATTGTCTCACTCACTCCTCTGTTTTCACTTTTGGTTCCACCGGAAACTTCAAAACCGCAAATGCGGGTGTTCGAATCCTGTACACTGAGTGATAATGGTGTAAACACCGCCTGGGAAAAAGGGTCTCGCACGGGTATCGCGATAAGTTGAAGGCGTGTTACTGCGCCTTTTCGCCCGCCCCGCCCTCTTCATCAACGCAAAGACAATCAGCTCATGACCAACTCGGAACGTCTCAATTTGGCGCAATTAGCCCACAAACTGGCCGTCGAAGCGGGCGATAAAATAATGCAGCTCTACCGCCAGGGCATTGCCGTACAACATAAATCCGATTCATCTCCGGTGACAGAGGCGGACGAATTGGCCGATGCCTATATCGTTGCCGGGCTGCGCCAGGGCGCGCCCGGTATTCCCATCGTTTCGGAAGAAAGCGTGGCCCAGGGCGATTTGCCCGATATCAGCGGCGGCCGGTTCTGGCTTGTCGATCCGCTCGACGGCACCAAGGAGTTTATCTCCGGCACCGACGAATTCACCGTCAATATCGCCTTGATCGAAAACGGCGCGCCGGTTTTGGGGGCGATGCACGCGCCGGCACTCGATGATTGTTATCTGGCGGATGGCAGCGGTGCTTTCCTCATCCGCAGGGACGGCACGAAGAAACAAATCCACGCCCGGGCTGTCCCGCCCAGCGGTGCTGTCGTTGTTGCCAGCCGCCATCACCGCGACGCCGAAACAGACGCCTTCATCGCCGAGCACCACACTGAAAGCGTCACCAGTGCCGGCAGCGCGCTTAAATTCGGTTTGCTGGCACGTGGTGCTGCGGATCTCTACCCGCGCTATGGCCGCACCATGGAGTGGGATACCGCCGCCGGCCATGCCGTGTTGGCGGCGGCGGGCGGTAGCGTGCGGCGCACCACTGGAGAGGCGCTCAAATACGGCAAGGAAGGTCTCGACAATCCCCATTTTATCGCCCGCGGCCTGGACAGCGAGCCGGCATGACGGCAGCACCGCCGCGCGCCCGTCTTCTGCCGGCCAACGCGGACAATATTGAAATCGCCGCCGCCATCCTCCGCAGCGGTGGCCTGGTCGCCTTTCCGACCGAAACCCTCTATGGGCTGGGTGCCGATGCGCGCAGCGAGAGCGCTATCGTGAAAGTGTTTCAAGCCAAGGAACGGCGTCCCGACAAGCCCTTGATCACTCTCGTTCAGGATATTGAGGAAGCCAACCAATATGGCGTGCTGGGCGAAAACGCCGAGCGCCTGGCGCACGCCTTTTGGCCGGGCGCCCTCACGCTGATTGTTGCGGAGCGCAACACCAGCCCGCTCTCCCGGGCGCTAAATCCCGAAGGCCATACGGTGGCACTGCGCGCGCCGGGCAACGATATGACGCTGCGTCTCTTGCGCGCCTTTGCCGGCCCGCTCACCGCACCGAGCGCCAACCTGGCCGGCGCAGCCCCGCCGAAAACCGCCGAAGACGTGATGCAGAACATGGCGCACGCCATTGACGCGGTGCTCGACGGCGGCCCCTGCCCGGGAAACGAATCGACCCTGCTCGACCTCAGCGCCGACGCGCCCAGACTGCTGCGCACGGGCGCAATTTCGCGGCGTCGGATTGAGGATATTGTGGGTCCGCTTGAATAATTGCCAACTGACAATGAGTTGAATTGCGCGTCGGTTGCAGTTCAGCCGCCATAAGGCGTAGAATTGGTGCCATACACTAACCTGCATCATTCGATTGGACGGCGCGCTGCATGACCAAGATTCTGGTTATCGAGGATGAAGCTCCCATTCGGGACAAGATTGTTACCGTCCTCGAATATGAGAAATATGACGTTATTGATGCGCCCAATGGCAGAGACGGCGTGGTTTCGGCGCAGGAAAACCGGCCGGACCTGATCATCTGCGATGTCCTCATGCCCGACATGAATGGCTACGGCGCCCTGGCGGCATTGCGTGATGATCCCGACACTTCAGACATTCCGGTGATTTTTCTCACCGCCGCCGCCAGCCGGGCGGATATGCGCAAGGGCATGGAGTTGGGCGCCGACGATTACATTACAAAGCCCTACACGGTTGAGGAATTGCTGACCGCCGTGCGCACCCGCCTGGAGCGTCAGGAGACGATAAAACGCGCCGCCTCCGGCAGTGGAGAAGCTTCTGAAGAGACCGCCGGGTCCTAACCGGTCGGCCCGCACCAACGCTCTTGCCGGATAAATTCTTCCGCCTCCGTGTTTCAGCCACGTTTGCGGCAGGCCGGCGGCGCGCCGCACTACTGCTGTTCCTCCTCGCCATTGTCGGCGCCTGCGCCACGCCCCACCAGCAAACGGCGGGGCCATCCAGCACAACACCGCATTTCAGCGAAAACAGCCTGATCGCCGCCGACGGTGAAATCCTGCCCCTCAGGCGCTGGCTTCCAGAAGCGCCGCCGCGTGCGGTTATTCTCGCCCTGCATGGGTTTAACGATTACAGCCACGCCTTCGACGCGCCCGGCCAATATTGGCGCGGCCGAGGCATCGCGACGATCGCCTATGACCAGCGCGGCTTCGGTGCAACGGACAATGCTGGAATCTGGCCGCAGCAAACTTCACTAATCAGTGACATGAGGGCCGCCCTGGCCCTGCTGCGCGCTGAATATCCCGAAATTCCGGTCTATTTGCTCGGCGAAAGCATGGGTGCGGCGGTTTTGCTGAGCGCCGCGTCACAGGCAGAACTAGGCGCGGACGGCGTTATTCTTGCCGCGCCCGCGGTTTGGGCGCGCGATACCATGGATATATTCACCCGCTCCGCCCTCTGGCTCGGCGCCCATCTTTTCCCTGCCATGGAATTGACCGGCCGCGGCCTCGGTGTGGTGGCATCTGACAATAGGGAGATGATCCTTGGCCTGCAGGCAGACCCGCTGGTCATCAAACACACCCGGATCGATGCCATGTGGGGGCTGGTCAATTTGATGGATTCCGCCCTTCGCGGCAGCGCGAAACTGGCCGCCCCCGCACTGGTTCTATACGGCGCAAAGGACCAATTGATTTCCGCCGGACCGACAGCCGAAATGATATCGCAGCTCGCCGAAGATATCCCCGTGGCGCTCTATGAGAATGGCTGGCACATGTTGTTGCGCGATTTGCAGGCCGAAACGGTGCTGAACGATGTCGCCGCCTGGATAACCGATCCCCGCGCCGAATTACCTTCGGGCGCAGTGGCGGCGGGCAATATCAAATATGCGCGGAAAACGGATCGGGCCGACAGTGCGGAGTAACGGCGCGCCTATTCATCCCATGTGGGATTGCGCATCCAGCTATTGAAATCGTCTTCGCCAACCGGCCGGCTAATGAAATAGCCCTGGGCGCAAAAGCAATCCATTTCTTTCAAAAGGTCGTAAATTTCGCGGCTCTCCACGCCTTCGGCGACCACTTCCATACCTAGATTTCTCGCCAAATCGATAACCGAGCGAACAATCGTCTTGTCATCGACATTGTTATGCATATTGAGCACGAAGGAGCGGTCGATCTTGATCTCCTGGGCCGGCAGGCGGCGCAAATAGGCCAGGGAAGAGTAACCTGTGCCGAAATCATCAATGGCGATACCGACACCGAGCGCCGAAAGTTCGGTCACAACTTCCATTGCCTTATCGGCGTCGATCATGATCGCGGTTTCGGTGATCTCCAATATCAGACTTTCGGCTGGCACGGCATGGAACTTGAGGCGCTCCGAAATATGCTCGGGAAGGCGCACATCATGCAGGGCGCGCGGCGATAAATTGACCGAAATGCTAAGCGGATTTCCGTTTTCCCGCCAAATTCGCGCCTGCGCCAACGCCTTGTCGAGAACAGCCAGCGTTAGGCTGTTGATCAGGCCGGTGCGCTCGACCAGCGGAATAAAATTATCGGGATAGATCAATCCTTGTTCGGGGTGATCCCAGCGTACCAGGGCTTCGGCACCAATCACCCGGCCGTCCGTCATCGCCACTTTCGGTTGGTAGTGGAGGACCAGTTCATTTTTTTCTATCGCCTCGCGAACGTCTCCTGCCAGCATCACAGGGCCAGAGGGCTCATGTTGTTTGTCCGGTGCGCAGGCGACAAAACCGCCACCGGACCGCTTGGCCTCCTCCATGGCGAGCAGTGCCAGACTCACGATCCCTTTCTCATCCATGCCGTTGTCGGGAAAGATCGATATTCCGATACTGACGCCAAGAATCAAACGGTGGCCGTTTAGCTGTATTGGCGCCTCCACGGCGGCGGCAATTTTTTGCGCCACCACGATCGCGCCATCGACCGTTTTGGCGGTCGGCAATACGATGCCGAATTCGTTTCCACCAAGCCGTGCCGCCGAATCCGAGTCGCGCAACACATGGGAAATTCGCTTCGCCACTTCTCTTAGGACATTGTCGCCGGCCTGGTGGCCGAAGCTGTCATTCACGTCCTTGAAGGCATTGACGTCGAGAACAAGCAAGGGAAGCTTGCTTTTTTCGCGCCGGGCAAGGGCAATGAAGCTGGACAATTGATCGTAGAACAGGGTGCGGTTGGCCAGGCCGGTTAGGGAATCGTAGCTGGTCAGGCGCTCCAAATCCTGATTGACCTGATCTAACTGGGAGGTCAAGCGGCCAAGATTCTCATGCGATTCGTTGAGCTCTGCTTCCAACGCCGTCAGCCGCGATTTGGAAATATCGACGGCGCGGCGTTCGAATTGGTCACGAGAAGTTTGCAAGCGCTTGATCCAGATTCTTACCGCCCGCAATATTGCAGACGATCATACGAGTGGTCACCGAGCCTCCGACAGAACGGTGGCCCGGCATAAATTCTCCCGATAGAGTACGGACAAACGCCTAATCGTTCGTTAAGCCGGGCGGTGCCAACACTTCATATTTGGCGCCGTATCAGCACGGCAGCGGGGGAATATTAACCTATGTTATTATTCCCTTAACGCTGCGAAAATCTTCTCTATCTATTTGTATTCTCTTCTTTATCCCCGGAGCGCCGCCAATTGGTCGCCATAGCCTGCCGGGTCCACCCTGACATCGATAAGCCCTGCCCCTTCATGGGCCAGCGCAGCGTCAATTGTGGCGAGCAATGGCCCGTCCCGCTCAACCGTCCAGCCGCGGCAACCCAGGCCGCTCGCCGCCGCGGCGAAATCTATCGCCGGATAGCGCACGCCGACGGGCTGTTGCTGGCGGCGCTGCTGTTTTACATCGATCAAGGATAGCGCGGCATCGTTCAAAACCACGACGGTTAAGCGGCAGCCGAGTCGGGCCGCCGTGGAGAGCTCGGCCAAACACATCATCAGGCCGCCATCTCCGGTAAACGCCACCACCCGGCGTTCGGGCGCAACCAGCGCGGCGGCAATCGCCGCCGGAAGGGCAAACCCCATGGTCGAGAGGCCGGTGGATTTGAGCACCGATTTTGCCTGCCGCGCTTCTATCTTGGCCATGGCGGAAATCATGTGCGCACCGGCATCAACGGTGAAGCAGACATCCTCACCCGCCGCGGTAGTGGCGGCAGTGGCGGCAATGACCGCATCGACAACATCCTCGGCAGTGTGGCCACTGCCGCCCTTAAGCTGCGCGCGTTGCCGCAAGTTTTCGCGCAGCGCGGCGATCTCGTCGCTGCTCCAAGCCGAAGGAACAGAAGCGGCGGCAAGTGAATCGATCGACCGCTGCAACGGGCCGAGCAGAGCCGCCGCCGGCGGCACGGGATAGTCCAACCCAGCAACATCGGAGAGCACCAGAAGCGGCGCAGTATGGCGCCAGGCAACGGGAATCAATTCGACCGGATCGACGCCGGCCCAGATGATCAGGTCGGCGCGCTGGAGCGCCTCCCCTTCCCCATCTGCGCCGGTAAAATGGCCGAGCAGTTGCGCATGCCCGTCCGCCACCACGCCCTTGGCTTTATAAGTTGTCAAAACGGGACAACCCAGACGCTCCGCCAGGCGCCGCAATTCAGCGCCGCTGTCGGGCGATGCGGCCTGCAACCCGACCAGCAGTACCGGATAGCGGCTGCCGGCAAGGAGGGTGGTGGCCGCTTCGTGGGCGGCCGGGTCATCGCTCATAACCTCGGCCTGCGATTCCGCCGCGTCCATCGGTTGCACCATATTTGCAATCGGCGTAACCGCCTGCCCGGCATCGCTACTTGAAAGTTCGACCAGTACCGGCCCGTGCGGCTTACCCTGCACCAGGGAAACAAGATCGGCGAACTGCGCCACGCCATTTTCGCCTGTGATGCGGCGGCACGCCTTGGCGATCGGCTTGAAAAGCGCCTCTAGGTCAAACACCTGATGCGGCGGAATCGCCTCGCCCTGTTCGCGCGCGTCTGCGATCAAGATCAAGGGCGACCGTTCGAGGTGGGCATAGGCAACGCCATTGACAGCGCTCGCGGCGCCCGGGCCGATGGCGGTCAGAACCACGCCGGGCGTGCCCGTCAGTTCGCCAACCACCGCCGCCGCGATGGCCGCCGATGTCTCGCCGCGGCAAAGGATGAAGTGCAGGCCGGCTTGCTCGGCGGCAGCGATCAAATCGAGGCTCGAGCCACCGCCCGGCACGCCAAACAAAAACTTCACGCCATGCGATTTCAGCGTCGCGATCATCGCCTCGGCCAGCGTCATTTATATCTCGCCAACCGCCGCGGCCGCGCCGCAATAGCGTTATTTGCCATTATTCTTACGAATCTCCTCCGCCCGGGCGCGATATTTCTTGGCCTCCTTGTTGCGCCCGATTGCGGATAAGAATGACGCATAGCGCCCCAAAGCGCGAACGATTCCCCGGTGTTTGCGCCCGAGTGCCTTTTCGTAGGTCTTCAGCGCCCGCTTGAAGTGAAAGTCGGCGGCGCTGTCGCGCCCGATATGATGATAGAGTTGGGCCAGCTTGGTGAGACTGTCACCGACCTTGCGGTGATCCGACCCAAGCACTGTTTCTCGTACGGCGAGGGCGCGCTGATAGTAAAATTCCGCCTCCTTGTAACCCTCCTGCGACTGATAAAGCGCGGCCAGGTTATTATAATATTTGGCAATTTTTATATCGTTTGGGCCGAGCGCCATCTCGATCACTTCAAGCGCGCGTTTATAAAGAAATTCGGCCGAAAACAGCTTTCCCTGGCCATGAAGGAGGACAGCCAGCCGATTTAGGCTGGCCGCCACATCCGGGTGATTGGAGCCAAGCGCCTGCTCGCGGATCGCCAGCGACTGTTCGTAAAAGCTCTCGGCCTCGGCAAATTTGTTTTGCGCTTTATAGAGGCCGGCAAGATTATCGGTCAAAATCGCGACCTTGGGATTTTCATCGCCAAATACGGCTTTACCGAGCAACAATGCCTTTTCGGCGAAAGGCACCGCTTCTTCCGGCTTCCCTTGGTCGCGCAAATCCTTGGACTGGGCGATTGCCTCGGCCAACTCGCGCTCCTGACTCCACACGGGAGCGGACCAAATAAGCCCAGCGAGCAAAAACACGACGAGCCAGCCGGATGCTTTCAATCTCAACTTCAATCTCCATTCCCCGGCAAATAATGCTGCTATATTCCGGCCATCCTATGGTTTGCCCGCCCGGGCCGCAATCCGCCGCCCGGGTATAATTTATTGGCTGTTTACGTCGTGCTCCTGCTTGTTCCAATAATCCTTGGCCAAGGTGGCGCAAAGGCCCAATTCATGCACCAGCACCTCGCGGTTGGTTGGTAATATGAGCACACAATCGATACCAGATTCGACCGATTCAGCCGCTTTGGCGTAGCTCTTGCGCATGCGCAGTGTTTCTTCCCGGTTCACCCCAACGCTGGCGCAACCACCTGTTTGCCATGGCGTATCAATGATGCCCTCGCAAATATTCTTGAGCTCTTCAGCATCCTCGGCGAAATAAACCAAGATTGTCTTACCCTTGAGCTCGGCATATTCACCTTCATAGGGCTTTATCAGTACAATCTCGGCATCGCAGGCCCAGCCGACAAAGAGAAAGGCGGCAAGCGCGACGGCCGAGACGGCGCGCCTGATAGGCCTCAATTTCAGAGTAAATGGCATATCCCTCCCCCGCCATTTTTTTGCAGCACAAATGGCGCGCTGATTGTATAACCCCGAGGTCTAAAATCCACGACCAAGGGTAATGACCAAGTGAGCGAGAAGAAAAGCAGCGGCGCCAAAGCCTCGAAGTCAAAAGCATCCTCCGATGCGAAGGCATCCTCCGATGCGAA
>CAYSDJ010000053.1:0-26919 GCA_964429775.1 uncultured Rhizobiaceae bacterium | reverse complement strand
CAAAGCGGCACGTCATATTGCGGCCGCGTCGCGCCGATCTTGCAGTAGATCGGCTTTTGCCAATCGGTCACTTCGCGGATTTCCTGAATCTTGATGGCGAGATCGTCCGGTCCGGTCCAATCGGGATGGCGGCAGGCGCTGCGCTGATCGATGCCTTCGGGCAATTGCCGCATGCCGGCGACACGTTCGTTTATTTTCTGACCCAACAACATGCCACCGCCACCCGGTTTGGCGCCCTGGCCGATGACGATTTCGATGCCGTCGGCGCGCCTGAGATCGTCCGGGTTCATGCCGTAGCGCGACGGCAGAACCTGATAGATCAGGGTTTTCGAGGATTGGCGCTCCTCCGGCGTCATGCCGCCATCGCCGGTGGTGGTGCTGGTGCCGGCCGCTGTTGCACCCCGCCCCAGCGCCTCCTTGGCATGGGCGCCGAGCGCGCCGAAGCTCATGCCGGCGATGGTGATCGGGATTTTAAGTTCAATCGGCTTTTTGGCGTGACGCGTGCCGAGGGTGACGCCGGTTTCGCAGCGCTCGCGATAACCCTCCAAGGGATAGCGCGAGGCCGAGGCGCCGAGAAACACCAGATCGTCGAAGGTCGGCAATTGCCGCTTGGCGCCGAAGCCCCTGATGGCATAGATGCCTTCATCGGCCATGCGCTGAATTTCAGCGATCACGCCCTTGGGAAAGGTGCGCGATTCCTCGAGCTGGCGTTCATCCACGCCGCCGAGGGCAATGTTCTCTTCAGTAATTTTCAGCATTGTCGATATCGAAATTATAGAGTTTGCGGGCCGAGCCGAAGCGGCGGAATCCTTCCGGACCACACGCCATTCCGGCCTTTTCTAGAAGCTGTTCAAGCGCCTCGACATGCTCGGGCGTCATTTCCTTCTCGACGCAATCGGCGCCGAGCGCGCCGGTCTTGCCGCGCACAAAGATGCGCGCTTCGTAGATCGAATCGCCGAGATCGTCATCGGCATCGCCGCAGATCACCAGATTGCCGGCCTGGGCCATGAAGCCGCTCATATGGCCAACCGAACCCTTGACGACAATATCGACGCCTTTCATCGAAATGCCGCAGCGCGACGAGGCATCGCCTTCAATGACGATCAGGCCGCCATGACCGGATGCGCCAACGGCTTCCGCCGCATTACCCTCGACGCGGATTGTGCCCGACATCATATTCTCGCCGAGGCCCTTGCCGCATTGCCCCTTGACGGTGATCTCGGCGGCCTTGTTCATGCCGCCGCAATAATAGCCGGCATGGCCCTCAATCGAGACCTTGTGCGCCGCCTCGAGGCCGACAGCAAGCGCATGCTTGCCATGCGGATGAAGCACCTGCCACGCGTCCAGCGCCGCGCCTTCGCCGTGCAGGCCGGCATTGAGCTCTCGCACACTCGACGTATCGAGATCGATGGTTCTCATGCCGCGCGCGCCATGCGGTCATGCGACCAACTATAGACGGTGGCCGGCTTGGGCTCCCAGATGCGTGCCTTCTCAATACCGGGCAGTGCCGCCAGCGCACGGTATTCCGACGCCATCGCCACCCAGTCCCCGGTCTCGCCCAGCACCGCCGGCTTGGCGGCGATCGAATCGCGCAGCACGGCAAAGCCGTCCGCACTGCCGACGGCGAAGGTGTAAAAACCATCCAGTTCCGTTAAGGCATCTTGCAGCGCATCGTTAAGCGAACGGCCGCGCCCGAGGCGATGGGCGATATAGCGCGCCGCGACCTCGGTGTCATTGTCGCTGTCAAACGTCACTCCCTCATGGCGCAGCTTGTCGCGCACGCCATTATGGTTGGAGAGCGAGCCGTTATGCACCAGGCTGAAATCGCGGCCTGCGCAGAACGGGTGGGAATGTTTGCCTGAAATACCGCTTTCCGTCGCCATGCGGGTGTGGCCGATGGCGTGGCTGCCGATCATCCCGTCCAACCCAAACCGCGCCGCCACACCGGCCGGCAAGCCGGTGTCTTTGTAAATTTCGAGTTGGCTGCCAATGGCGGTGATATGAAGATCGGGGTGATGTGCGGTAATAAACTCGCGCAGCTGCGATTCTTTCGCCGGCAAAATGAACACCGCATGATTGGCGCGGACAAAATATTCGACTTCCGTCTCCAGCGATTGTTCTAAACCCGCCGCCAGGGACGGCCAATCGCACGCCCGGTCAGCACCACTCAGGGTATATTTGAGGCGAGCCTGCGGCGGTTGCGGGCCATAAAGCGCGAATCCGGCACTGTCCGGACCGCGCTCGGTCATTTCCACCAACATCGGCGTCAGCAAATGGCCAAGAGAATTTTCAAGCTCGGGATTCTTGAGAAAAAGACCAACGATTCCGCACATATGCTCAGTCTCCGCCATAAAAATGAACTAACAAGAGGAAAATAACATTCCTCACAGGAATATTCAACTAAAATGAACAATATTTTCCTGAAGGGAAATTCACCCGGCGTAATTGATTTGCCCAACGGATTGCCCAGGTTGTAGGTTGGTCTAGGTAACTTTGAGCGGCGTATGATCGCCGCGAGCGGAACGAGGGGCATGTTCGAGGAACAAGGCAATGGCAAGGTCGCCGAATTTGAATCGGCGGCGGAGCGCGACAAGCGGGCCAATCGGCTGGAAATGTGCATCGGACGCGAAGTGCGCCAGTTGCGCCGCAAGCATGATATGACGGTCACCGAGCTCGCCGATCTGGCTGGCCTGTCGTCGGGCATGCTGTCCAAAATCGAGAACGGCCACACGTCGCCATCGCTGACAACGCTGCAATCGCTGGCCTCGGCGCTCAATGTTTCGGTCACGGCCTTAATGCGCAAATTTGAGGAACGGCGCGACGCGACCTTTGTCGCCGCCGGCGGCGGGCTCAAAATTCAGCGCCGCGGCACGCGCGCCGGGCATGAATACCGTGTGCTCGGCCATTCGCTCGACGAAGAGATTACCATGGAGCCCTTCGTCATTACGCTGACGGATAAATCAGAGGTGTTTCCCGCCTTCGAACATGAGGGCACCGAGTTCCTCTATGTGCTGGAAGGCCGCATGGACTATCACCATGGCGGCGCCACCTATTCCATGGGGCCGGGCGATTCGCTCTTTTTTGACGCCGAGGCGGCGCACGGCCCGGAAAATCTGGTCGAAACACCGATCCGCTTCGTCTGCGTCATCGTCCACTCAACGGATCGGCCTTAATTTTTATCCCTTAGACGCCGGGCGCGCGCGTCCGCGTGCTTAGCTTGGCGCGCTTGCCGGTATGCATTGTGCACGCCGGTTGGTGGTGCCGTGTTCACGTTCTCAGGGCTACTCCGCCGCCGATTCGAACTCCGGCGCGCGTAGTTTTTCAAATTTGGCTGTGATGTGCTCGCCCGATGTGGTGGCTGCATATTTGGGCGGGTTGTCCGGGCCAAAGCAGTTGGGTAGGCACTCGACCGGTGCGTCGTAGTTGGGCTGGTGGAAGAACAGCAGCGAAGTTTTACTCAAATGCGCCTTCTCACGCGGCGGGTTGGTGACGCGGTGCAACGTTGAGACCCATTGGTCGTTGGTCCATTCGGCCATCAGATCGCCGATATTGATGGCGAAAGTGCCGGGGATGCGCGCCACCGTCTCCCACGTGCCGTCCTTGCGGAACACCTGCAGGCCGCCGATATCGGTATCGGTGTGGACGATGGTAAGGCTGCCATAGTCGCAATGCGCGCCGCCGCGCAGTTGTTTCTCCTTCGGCGGCTCGGGCTGGGCCGGATAGTGGTTGAGGCAGAAATTGGTGATGTGCTTGTCGATTTTGTCTTCGAAGAATGTTTCGTCGAGCCCAAGTGCCAGGGCAAAGATGCGCATCAAGGCCCCTGCCAGCTTCTCCATCTCGCGGAAATATGCCTCGCACAGCTCGCGCATATTGCCGGGCCGGTCAGGCCAGATATTGGGCGCGAAATGGCGCGCCCCCGCCTCGCCGAAATGATATTCGTCGAGCGGGTGATCGAACGGCCCCATATTGAACGCCTCACGCAAATCCTCCGGCGTCTCCTCATCCATGCTGTAAGCCAGGCTGTGATGCTCCGACGGCGAATAGCCGCGTAAACGGTCCGCCGGGATTTTGTGGCGCATTTTTTCCCAAAGCGGCAAAGCGAAATATTCATCGCTTATGGCATGCATGTCGGAGATCAGCGCCTCCGGCACGCCATGTCCGGAGATGACCAAAAACCCGATCTCGCGGCAGGCGCGGTCGACTTCGGTGGCAATGCGCGCTTTGTCTTCTACGCTGCCATGCGGGAATGGCGCAATGTCGATTAGGGGGACGATGCCGTTGGTCATGGTATCCCACTTGTAATTGTTTTGACGCATAAGGGCCCCGAATGTATGTCGCAATTTTTGCGAACAATGTCGGGCGCGTTATCGGATGAAATGGTTATGAAGGTGGCTGAGAATATATTCACTTCTCTTCCTCACCGGTGGCCATATAGAATCTTTCGCGTAAACCCACTTTGTCTTCATCGGGTAATTCCACCGGCCACAAGTTTAGCCCTTTCTCTATCGTATCCGGACAAGGCGCATTCTTTAACGCTGCTCGCAACCCAGGAGGTGGTTCAGCGCCAAAAGTTATTTCGAAATCGATTGAAGGAAAATGCAGGGAATCCACATTCTCGAATCCGGCGCGGAGAATAAGTCCGAACGCGATATAGCCTTCGCTATCTTGACAGGCAAGGTCGTTGGCTAGGTAGTCGATGAGAACGCTGTTATATTCCGCCTCGTGATCCGGAGAATATGTTTTTTGTTCCGGGGGTAGATAGCGAAGGCCACGCGCCATTTCATAATGCCTGCCAATCATAGTGTTTTCGATTGAATCTAGCGAAATGTTAGTATTACTCAGCTTCGCTGATGCCAACATCTCTAATATTTGCGTCTTAGTTTCCTGATCGGTTAATTTTTTCTTCACCTCTCGATGCAGCCAAAACCAATTCGGAGTTTCCGTCAGTCTTATGGCCCTTAAGTCGCTCAAAATCAGCTTGGTGAACACGAGATTTATACCGGCTAGGTTTGCGCCTCTCAAATCCGCGCCGCGAAACTCAGCGGATGGGAAATGGGCGTTCCAAGGAATAACTCCTGGCCCGCCCGGCATAGCGACATGTCCGCTGAAATCTGCTCCGTTAAGCCTGACTGCGCGTAGATTCGATCCGTGAAACGTTGCTTTGTTTAATTGTGCTCCGTAAAGCTCGGCCTCTCGCAAGTCTGCGCCGTGAAACTTAGCCAAACTGAGATCTGCACCGTGAAGCTCGGCTTGCCGGAGGATCGCACCGTTTAACACTGCTTGTTGCAGGTCTGTGCCGTGAAGTTCGGCTTGAGAAAGATCAGCGCCATGAAGCTCCACCCCCGGCAGGTTCGCACCGTGAAGCTTGGCTTGTCGCAAGTTCGCACCCCTGAGAATGCTACGGTTAATTCCTGATCTGACGAGAATTGCGTTTCTCAGGTTGGCTCCACTGAGGTCCGCGTAGATCATATTGGCGGAATGTAAGTTTGCGCTTTTAAAATTGACCTGAGAGCCACGCAGGTTTTCCATTTTCGCGCCAACTAAATAGGTGTTCGAAAAATTCGCATTGCTCAAATCAGCACGGAAGAAAATTGCGTCATTGCAAAAAGAAGAATCTTTAAAATTTGCGTATCTAAAAGACCTGTCTCTAAGGTCAAGCGCCTGGGCGTGAATGCACCAATCTGGTTGCCCGCGCTTGATCGAAGCATTTTTGTTTTGCGCCAATAATTCGGCCAACAATTCGGGCGAAGGCTCTCTCGCTACTAGTGTCTTGTTCTGAAAATCGAATTTGCGGTTCAATCCGTCCCGGCCTACGTCGAACGGCCACAGCTTATCGATCGCGCCGCCAGGAATTTCTGCGATGGCGACGCTGAAGAAAATCGTGGCAAGAGTAACAATGATGCTGGCGGCGTTTCTAGAATGCCTGGGCGGCGTGTCCAGATTTATCCAGCCCTGATCTCGGCGTTGCCAGGGCTTGGTCCACCATTCACGCCAACTCCACCCAGGTGTCGCCATATGCGGCCAAAAGGACCAGAGAAGAAAATAATCCACCATTACGATAGAGCGATGCATCCAGGTAAGTGCATCGTCCTGATAAGGAAGGAACTGAACCTGGGCATATACGAGAATGGCGATGGGCAGAACAGCGACGGTGAGAACCACCATTCCGGTCAACAGGTAACGTGTACCCGACCGGGAATCACCACCGCCCACCATATGCGCGAGCGGCGCGGGAAAGAGCATGTCCAACTGTTCGTCGCGCGTGCCATCCAGTGGCGTGGAACGCCGCACGGCCGCCCTGAAGGCGCTCACCTTGCGCGCCAGGAAAGTGCCCTGAAGCATCAAGTTAAAATGTAGGAATAAAAGAATCCACGGAACGAAGGTGAAGAACCACACCACCGGCATGCCAACATTGATAACTGGCGCCTGTACGTCGCCGGCGCGGAACAACAGATCGTGGTCTGTCGATGAGATGATAACAAGGATATAGAGCGCGATGACAAGGTAAGAGACGTAGACCGTGCGGAAATTGCGTGCGCTGGCGTCGGCCGATTCGCGCAGGCGGTCGAGGCGCTCTTGGCTTTCGCTGGGGCTCAAGCTTTCGTCCTCCGGGTAGCTTCCAGCCTCACTCTAATCAATGATCGGTTGCGTGCAAGGATCGCGATACCGTCGCCACACGCGCGATGCCTTTCCTGACCAAATAAAAGTACACTCGGCGGGAATCTGTTCCCAACCCGACAGCGCGAAAGAATCCCGCCATGACGGACCACGCGATTTCCAACTCCACCTTCGCTACAAGCCCGCCCGGTGACGCCGCCGCCAAACGCCTTAACGCCGCCTTCCAGCGCGAGGTGATGAACGGCCTCAGGGTTTCGACGCGGGCGCGCTGTATCGCGCTTGGCGCCATTGCCATTCTCGTCTTGGTGCAGAATTGGGAGGCCGGCCTCGCCGCGACGCTTTATTTCGAGGTTCTGCTGGCGATCTTTTTTGTCCTTGGCATCGCCCAATACGCGCTGGCGAAATCGCGCTATGCCCATGCGGTCCACAAATATCTTTTCACCACGGCGGATGTCTTGCTGCTCGTTTTTACCCTGCTTATGCCGCCGCCGTTCGACGATACCTTCGAAATTCCGGCGATTTTGTTGCGCGGCCCCAACTTCCTCTATTTCCTCGTTCTTCTGGCCAGCACGATGCTGTCCTATTCGCCGCGCCTGGTGCTCTATAACGGGCTGGTGACGGTGGCGGCGTGGAGCACCGGCGTGTGGTGGATCATCTCGCTGCCCGAATCCATCACCTTTCTCGATTATCCATCGCCTCTGCCGAATGAGGAAACGCGGCGCATCTTTCTCGACGAGAATTTCATATTCGTCATGGGCTGGGTGCAGCAGATCGTCACCTACGCCATCTTCTCCGCCATAATGGCCCTGGTGGTTTGGCGCGCCCGGCGCTTGGTCGAAACGCAAGCCTCGACCGAGCGCGAGCGGGCCAATCTGTCGCGTTATTTTTCGCCCAACATGGTCGATGAACTGGCCGCCACCGACACGCCCTTGGGCGCTGTCAGGCGGCAGAATGTTGCTGTTCTCTTCACCGATATCGTTGGCTTTACCGGCATGAGCGAGAAAAATAGCCCGGAACAGGTGATTGCGCTGTTGCGCGGCTTTCATGGCCGCATGGAAGAGATCGTGTTCGCGCATAGCGGCACGCTCGACAAATATATTGGTGACGCGGTGATGGCGACGTTCGGCACGCCGGAGAGCGGGGCCCATGACGCCAGCGACGCGCTCGCCTGCGCCCGCGCCATGGCGGAGGCGATGAAAGCATGGAATGCCGAGCGCGCGGTGGCGGGCGAGGCGCCGGTTGAGGCCGGTATTGGTGTGCAATACGGACCGGCGGTGCTCGGCGATATCGGTGGTTCGCACCGGCTCGAATTCGCCGTCATTGGCGATACGGTCAATGTGGCGAGCCGGCTCGAGCGGCTGACGCGCACGCTTGATGCCGAGATTGTTGTTGGCGGGGATTTGGTGGCGGAGGTGCGGCGTGAGGGTGGTGGTGAAGGGTTGCTGGAGGATTTTTCCGAGCGGAGCGGGCAGGAGATACCGGGGAGGAGCGGGGTGATTACGGTTTGGGCACGGTAGCGCGCGTTACCCGCTTTGTTCGCCCCTCCAACCCAAACCCTTCCTCCCCGCTGGGGAGGAAGGGCCTTATTCCGACTCAGCTCGGTATCGACAGGGGATTCTCAAACAAAAAAAACCGGGCCGGTTATTTACCGGCCCGGAGGGAGGGAGATGAGATTCGCGATTGCCGCGCTTCTCTCTTCCGGGAGGGGTATCAGGGAAGATAGTCATGATAATGGCTAAATTAGGGCGGCGGCGCTGTGATCTAGATCACAATTATCTGTTTTTATTAGTTTTTTTTGTAACTGACGTCACACAATTTGGTTAGTTGGCGTCATTTGGCGTGAGAAAAGCGCGCAGGGCGGTTTGGTCCGGGCCGAGATCGGCCCATGCCTCGCATTCGCAAGTAAAAATGGCGATGGCGCCGGGCGGACAATCGCGTGCCGCGCGCCGTGCCAAATTGCCGCCGCCTCGGCCGACGAGAAAACGGGTGAGCGCGTGCAGGCCCGGATTATGTCCGACCAGCAGCACATCGTTTGCCGTGCCGGGGAGGTCGCGGAGCTGCATCAAGAGACTCTCGGCGCCGGCGAGATAAAGTTCCTGACGCACGTCAAGCTCGGGCGGCGTTTCCATCGCCGCGGCCAGAAACGCGGCGCTCTCCTCAGCGCGCCGGGCGCTTGAGCACAGCACCCGGTCCCAAGCCACGCCCTCGCCCTTGAGATGCGCGGCCAGGCGGCGGCAATCATTTTTGCCGCGCTCCGTGAGTGCGCGCGCCTCGTCGCCTTCCGCGCCGCGCCCCTCTGCTTCGCCGTGGCGCATGATGGTGAGTTGTTTAATCGTTGATCTCCTTGCCGCCGGGGCGCCGGCTCCTGTTAAATGGCGCGCCAAAGTTCAAACTGAGTGGAGCGCCAGAGAATGGCCGATGATGCCGTATCGCGAAACCCCCAAGAGGCCGGGCGGGAGCAAATTGCCGCCCCCGGCGCCTGAACATGCGTATCTCTGTCTTACAGCATGCGGGATTCGAGCATGCCGGAGTTTTACGCGACTTCATGCGTGACGACGGCATCGCGTTTGATGTCGCGGCGCTCGATGAGGGCGATGCCCTGCCCAAGCTCGATAAATATGACGCGCTGATCGTCCTCGGCGGCCCGATGGGGCCGAAGGATTATGGCAGCCATCCCTGGCTCAAGGGCGAAACGGAACTTGTGCGCCAGGCGGTCGTGGAGCGCGCCCTACCCACCCTCGGCATCTGCCTCGGCCATCAACTGATCGCCGAGGCGCTCGGCGGTTCGCTTTCAGTGTTGGAAAAAACCGAAGTCGGCGTGGTCGACATCACCCTCAACGAGGCGGGCAAACGCGACCCATTATTCGCCGGCCTGGAGGCGGCGGTTCCCGGCCTGCAATGGCATGACTGGCAGGTGGCCGAATTGCCACCCGGCGCGATTCTGCTCGCCGACTCCGATGCCTGCGCCATCCAGGCGATGCGCGCCGGCCCGCGCGCCTGGGGCGTGCAATTTCATATCGAGACCTGCGCCAGCACGGTCCGCGAATGGCTCGAGCCGCCCGGCCACGCGGAAGCGCTGCAAAAACATCTCGGCCCCGACGCGCACGCCATCTTCGAAGCCGAGGCGGCGGAGAACATGGCCCGCCTCAACCGCGACGCGCGCCGCCTGTTCGGCAATTTCACCGCGCTGGCGCAATTGCCGCCGGAATCGGTGGAGGAGTGAGGGGTCAGAGGTGGTTCAAGTATTGATTTCGCGGATGAAGACTAATTTCCCTGATTCAATGAGCTGGTTCGGCAACAGCCATGATTCTCTTATCGAGACTGTTAATCTAA
Organism: uncultured Rhizobiaceae bacterium; assembly: GCA_964429775.1. GTDB lineage: Bacteria > Pseudomonadota > Alphaproteobacteria > UBA828 > UBA828 > PTKB01. The sequence continues at coordinate 16,968 of CAYSDJ010000053.1, read as the reverse complement.
GATTCAGCTAACAGCACCACATCTGCGCACTCAGAACATACTGCCGATACGTATCCGAATACGTGTAGTTACCCGAAACTGATGGCACTACACTATGATTACGATTTGGAGTAAGTGATATGAGTAAGGCCTTTCGAGAATTAGAGATATTAATTGCTAACATTCAGAGACAATTAGCGCCTGATTCTGAAGTTTTTCATGATGTGAAACTTGATGGAATACATAGTAAACGGAAGCGTCAAATTGACGTATTAGTTAAACAAAATATTGGACAATATGAAATATCAATTATTATAGACTGTAAAGATTATTCCAGGCCAATAGATGTAAAGGGTGTCGAGCAATTCGATGGGTTATTAAAGGATGTTGGCGCTCAAAAAGGAGTATTAGTTTGCCCAAAGGGATTTACATCTACTGCAAAAACACGCGCAAAAGGATTACAAATTGATCTCTATAGTATTGTAGATACCGATCCAAATACGTGGGAAATAGATCCGACAATTCCAGCACTTTGCGATTACCGGACCGCCGGTATGGCCTTTAGCCTTAGTACGAGCGCCCCACTTCCGTTTACTATGCCTAACGATTTCTATGCAACAAATATAATATATGATGAATTGAACAACGAATTAGGAACCATGTTGGAGAAATCTATGAGCAATTGGAATGTCGGAATTTACCCAGGTGAACCTGGAGAACATTTAGATCTACTAATTTTTGATACGTCGGAAGTAATCACAGACAATGGATATGGGATGAAGATTCCTGTAAATGTGTCGGTCTCTTTGAACGTAGAAAGAAAATTATATTTTGGCCAATTTCCAATACTTAATATTTCAAACTATAAAAATGAGCTTTCAGGAGGAACAATAGCAAACGTGTTCACCGTCGATATTCTCACTTCCGATGAAGTTGAGCAAAATTGGCAAGAAATAAACACGGAGGAACAAGCGCCAATAACGCCAGTTATTAGCCTGGTCGGGCGGGTCGGTTGGGTGGATGAGTAGGAATAGATATAGGACCCGACGCGCTCGTCATCTTCGAAGCCCGGGCGGCGGAGAATATGGCCCGTCTCAACCGCGCCGCGCGCCGTCTCTTTAGCAACTTCACCGCGCTGGCGTGCTTGCTGGCGGAAACGGTGGAATAGAGAGAGGGAAAGCAGCTAATATTTCAGGCGTTGCATCACACGATTGCGCTGTTCTTCTTGCTCTATCTCAACTTTCTTTTTTTGTAGCTCAGCATTTCGGACATCTCGAATTTCGCTTTCAAGCATATTCTTGTAGTGGGCGGTCACATTTGGGAGCCACTGTTTGAATTCATCAATTATCCGCTGAGGCTCGTTTTCGTATGCAAGAACACTGACATTGGTTCCCGAAAACTGAAACTCTGCAGGTCCACGTCCAGAATAATGTCTGCGGTGTCTCGTACTCTGAAACGCCAGCACCCATTTATCGTTTACGGGACGGTCGAGAATTAATGTAAGCGTGTTATTTCTCCAGTCTACATCAACAATTTCAGGGGAGGCGAATGCAAGAGGGTCGTCAATCTCGCCCTCCGGTATCACAATACCGTTCAATACGCTCAGTTTTTGATGTGCCAGATATTCTCTTTGACTAGCGTTCACAGCTTGGCGTACTTCGCGAATATTCTCAGGCCGGTCGCTGGGGTTCTGGGAGAGCATGTCCGCAACGAGAGAATCCAGAAATTCGAACTCCTCAACTGTGGCGCCAATCGATTTGTATTTTGTCCCGGCTGGAACGGACCCAGTGAAAAGCTCGTTTAGGATTAGGCCAAGCGCATATATATCTGCCCTGTTATCCACCCGAGCCCCCCGATTGCGCTGCTCGGGAGCCGCATATAGAAAATTCGCTAATCGGGTATTCGGTTTCGTCTCTACCGTCGTGAAGAGTTCTTCCACCATAAACCGCGCTACACCGAAATCGGCGACCACCAATTCATCACCGTCACCCCGAATTAAGATATTTTCGGGCTTAAGGTCTCTATGGGTTACGCCCCCAAGATGAGCAGCCTCAACGCCATTAATAATCTTGGTGAAAATTTCCATAGCTCTTTCATCAATGCCATCGCATCCTAATAGGGTTCGCAAAGAGCCGTCGTAGCGAGGCATGACAAAAAACGGCGAGTTGTCTTCAGCCAACCCATGGTCTGTCACATGAATGATATTTGGATGTTCATTTCGGCTGCAAAAATCGGTACTCGTTCTTGAAACGCTTTAGTTTTTCTCGAGTTACCTTGGATTGATCCAAACGTTTGATCGCGACAGCTAAACCATCCGCATCCTCAGCACCGAATACAGTTCCGCTTCCGCCTTCTCCGATTTGTTCCCGGGCGATATATGTCGAGAACGAGGTTTTGAACTCAATTTTTTTCTTTAGTCGCATGGATCAAGGTGTCCGTTGGAAATCTTACAGCTGGACGATATCAGGATACAAACTTGGTTGCTATGCGGATAAGTCAATCAACCGAACGGAATAGAATGTGAAATGCCTTTGCCACAACGCCAGCCGCCTGTTCAGCGATTCACCGCACTGGCGTGCCTGCCTGCGGAATCGGTAGAGGATTAGGGCATTAAGTCGTCTGCAAACTCGCGCAAATTCCGGAACAGCTCTGCGTTGTTGATGACGCGCGGGACCTTGTGTTGACCGCCGAGTGTGCCGCGGCTTTTCATCCAGGCGGCGAAGGTGCCGGGTGGGACGGTGTGGATGGTCGGCGGGTTGAGGCCGAAATCGTCCAGGCGGCGTGCTTTATAGTTGGCATTGATGGCTGCAAGCTCCTGGTCGAGGCTTTTGGCAAATGTCTCGCGCCGCGCCTCTGCGATATCCGTCTCGAGGAATTCGACGATATAGAGGTGGCCGCCGACGTCACCTTCGCGCGCCGGCATTAGCGGGCCGACCGAATAATCGCTGATCGCGGCGCCGATGGCATCGGCGGCGGCCGTGACGGCGCCGTCGATTTCCGCGCCGATCAGATGTTCGCCGAAAGCGGAGAGCATATAGGAGGTGCGGCCCGTGATGAGGATACGCGGTGGATCGCGTTGCACCAGTTTCACCGTGTCGCCGAGCACATAGGACCACATGCCGGCGCAACTGCTGAGCACCAGGGCATAATTGACGCCGAGCTCGGCATTGCCGATCCAATGCCGCACCGGATCCGGTGAGCCGAGTTCTTCCAGCGGCACGAATTCATAGAACAGGCCGCTATCGAGCAGCAGCCTGAGGCCTTCATCCGGCCCACGGTCCTGGATGGCGATAAAGCCTTCGCTCGCCGGATAGACCTCGCGCAGCTCGGCCCGCGTGCCGTGGCACAATTCGTCGAACTGGCGCCGGTAGGGGGCGAAATTGACGCCGCCATGGACGATCATTTCGAGATCGGGGTATGGCGCCAGGCTGCGCTGTGTCACGCCCGGGCTGAGTGCGGCGAGCTTGTCGAGAAAGATCAGCATCCAGCTCGGCGTGCCGCCGAAGCCGCGGATATTTTCGCCGATAGATGCTTCGGCCACTCGCGAAACCTTCTCCTCCCAGTCGGCCAGCGTGGCCAGGTTTTGGGGCGGAAAAAAGCGCGAGCGCGCCCAGAACGGCACCGTCTTGGCGGCGATGCCGCTTAACGCGCCGCTGTAAACGCCGGGCGCTTCGGCCACCAGTGCGGTGCTGCTGCCCAGCATGAAGCTCTTGCCGCCGAAGATGCGGCTCTTCGGCCGGTTGGCGAGGTGATGGCAGAGAAGGTCGAGTGCGGCGCGCCGGTTGGAGCGCACCATTTCCCTTGAACAGGGGATATATTTTTGCACGCCGGTGGTGGTGCCGGAGGTGGTGGCGAAAAACGGCATTTTTCCCGGCCAGCTGCAATCCATGAGAATGGGAAAATCCGCCTGCCAATAGTCGCGCCGCATGTCGTCATAATCGCGCAACGGCACGCGCGCCTGAAAATCCCCGACGCCGCGTATATCGGCGAAGTCATGGTCGCGGCCGAAGCGCGTCCGCGCCGCCTTTCGAATGAGCTTGCGCAGCTCTCGCCGTTGGCATTGATCGGCGCGTTGCGCGCGCAAATGCGCCAGGCGGCGATGGGCGTAAAGCCGGAGAAGCGGGGTCGCGTCAAACATGCCGGCACTTTAGCGGAAACACCGCGGCAGCTTCTACGATTTCACCTGATCGCGTAAACTCTGAAACAGCGCCGTGTCATTGATGATGCGCGGCACCTTGTTTTGCCCGCCCAGCTTGCCGCGGCTTTTCATCCACGCGGCGAAACTGCCGGGCGGCACGGCGTGGATGGCCGGCGCGTGCAGGCCGAAGCCGCCGGAGCGGTGCGCCTTATAGTCTTCGTTGGTATCGACCAGCTTTTGGTCGAGGGTTTGGCCGAATGTGTTGAGCCGGGCTTGGCTTATCTCCGTTTCGAGAAATTCGACGATATAGAGATGGCCGCCAAGCTCGCCCTCTTTTTCCGGCATCACCGAGCCGACGGAATAGTCGCTGATCGTGGCGTCGATGGTACCGGCGGCGAGCGAGACGGCGGTTTCGATCTGTTCGCCGATCAGATGTTCGCCGAAGGTCGAGAGCATGTAGGAGGTGCGCCCCGTCACCAGGATGCGCGGCGGGTCGAGATCGACGAATTTTACCGTGTCGCCGATCACATAGGACCACATGCCGGCGCAACTGCTGAGGATCAACGCATAGTTGACGCCAAGCTCGGCATTGCCGATCCAGTGGCGTGTCGGATTGGGCGAATCGAGCTCCTCAAGCGGCACGAACTCGAAAAACAGGCCATTGTCGAGCAGCATGCGGAGGCCCTGATCTGCGCCCCGGTCCTGCAAGGCGATAAAGCCCTCGCTCGCCGGATAGACCTCGCGCAGCTCGGCCTTTGTACCTTGGCACAGTTCGTCGAACTGGCGCCGGTAGGGGGCGAAATTGACGCCGCCATGAATGATCATCTCGAGATCGGGAAAGGGCTTGAGGCTGCGTTTGTCGGCGAGCGGGCTAAGCTCGGCCAGCTTGTCGAGAAAGATCAGCACCCAGCTCGGCGTGCCGCCAAAGCCCCTGATGTTCTCGCCGATCGCCGCCGCCGCCACCTTGCTGACCTTTTCCTCCCATTCGGAGAGAACCGCCAGATGGGGCGGCGGAAAGAAACGCGAGCGCGCCCAGAACGGCACCGTCTTGGCAGCGATGCCGCTCAACTCGCCGCTGAACACGCCGGGCGCCTCGGGTTTCAAAATCGTGCCGCCGCCGAGCATGAAGGTCTTGCCGCCGAAGATTCGGCTATCGGGCCGGTTGGCGAGATGGTGACTGAGGAGGTCGAGCGCGGCACGCTTGTTGGCGCGCACCATTTCCGCCGAACAGGGGATGAACTTATCGATGCCGGTGGTGGTGCCGGAGGTGACGGCGAAATACGGCATGCGGGCAGGCCAGCTGCAATTGTCGAGGGTGGGAAACGCCGCGCTCCAATAGTCGCGCTCCATATCCTCGAACCGGCGCAACGGCACGCGCGCCTGAAATTCCTCGACGCTCTGAATATCGCCAAAGCCATGATCGCGGCCGAAACGCGTCCCGGCCGCCTTGCCGATCAGCTTGAGCAATTCGCGGCTCTGGGATTCGACCGGGCGCTGGCGGCGCAAGGCCGCGAGGCGGCGTTTGGCGTAGAGGCGGAGAAGCGGCGTGGCGTCGAGCATGGCGGCACTGTAACGAAAAGCGCCGAACAGCCAAGGCATGGATGGGAAATTGGCAAACTTTTTCGCCCCCGGCGCGTCATGCTACGCTCAGGCATGACTAGGGAGGGACGGCGAATGGTGAATTCATACCGCATCGAGGGCAGCTATTACGAAGCCTGCAATTGCGCGGCAATCTGCCCGTGCCGCAAACAGAACGGCGTCGCTGACGGGCGCTCGACCTACGGTATCTGCGATTTCGTCCTCTCCTGGCAGATCGAGAAAGGCGCGGCGGCGGCGCTCGACCTGAGCGGCCTCGCGGTCGGCATCGCCGGCCGCTATGACGATGACGAGCCGGGCGTGCCTTGGCGCGTTATGATCTATATCGACGAAACCGCAAACGACGATCAGTTCGCCGCGCTCAGTGAGATATTCAGCGGCAATGCCGGCGGCAATATGCGCTTCACCAGCGCCTTCGGCGAAGTTCTCGGCATCAAGCGGGCGCGAATCGAGCTGGACCACAGCGCCGGTGCGGAACGCATCATGATCGGCAATATCGCCTCAGCCGAAGTGGTGAAGGACGTCGCCTTCGACGGCACCGTGACCTGTTTCATTTCAGGCCATGATCGCCCGGGCCAGGAATCCGTCTCCAACCTCTCCTGCGACGACGGTATGCTGAAATGGGACTATGCCGAGCGCTGCGGCTTCGCCACCCGTTTCGCCTATTTCAGTTAAGCGCGAGGGCATGCATCACCGCCCCGGCCGAGGTACGCGTCACCAGCAATGTTTTGGCCTTGGCGCTGTGGGCGTAGCCCGGCCATTCGGTGATGTGCAGCAGCAGATCTTCGCTACCGTCGGCGTTAAAATCGCCGCGGCCGAAAATTTCCACCCGGCTCTTGCCGCGCGTCCATTCATAAAGCGCCGCATGTTCCCCATCGCTGCGCAAAGCGAGGAGTTTGTCATTTTGACTGGCGCGCCAGGCTCGCCATGACAACCCATTCGCGCCCGCCTGATCGATCTCCTCCTGCTGCCATGGACCGATGGCGACGGCGGTTGCGGCGGGTAGGAAATCCACCGCTGCGGCATCGAGATGGAAGTTAGCGACAAAACTCTCGTGTGCCGGCGCGGCGTGCTTAAGCGCTTCCAGCGCCTCGCAGGTGGAAGCGAAAATGGCGAGGTGATTATGGTCGCTTTGCGATGCGGTTTGATAGTTTGTGCCGTCGAGCCGCTCGTGGTCGGCGCAAGAAACGATTCGCTGAGGCTCGATCGGCTCGGGCGCCTGGCCGGCGCCGGTGAAACGCCAGCGGAAAGCAACGGTAATGCCCGCGTCGTCCCAGAGCGGCTGTTGCAGGCGCCGGTCGATATCATCAAGCGATTGCAGGCCGAAAGAGGGCGACCAGCGGACGGGAAATGTCTCGGCCAGGGCCGCGCCGCCGGCGATCAATGCGGCAAACAGGATGACGGCGGAGGCGCGCCGTCTATTCCGCAACCGTCTCGCCGTAGCGCGTTTTCAGCATGCCGCGGCAGAGATTGGCATTGAACTCGGCATTGACGCGCACGCGGCGCAAATCCTGGAGATAGTCGGCGAACATATCGGGTGTCAGTGCTTCGCCGGTATCCGTGGCGAAGGCAAGATCGTCCGCATCCGCCGGGCCGCCGAACTCACCGCGAATTTCCACATAGCGCGCGCGCAAGGAGTCGGCCTCGGCATCTTCCAGGGACAGCGCGGCCAACGCGGCCATGCCCATGGCGCACAATTGCTTAGGGCTCAGGCCGGCTTTCCGCAAACTGCGCAGCAACAGTTCCTGGCGCCGTTGGAAGGCCTTGCGGCGGAAGGTGATGCGCAGCTTGTCGAGCTCGGCCACGGCTTGGCCGGGGAAGGTATCGCTGAACGAGAGACCCTCTGCGACGCCGTGATTGATCTCCTTGGCATGGCAATGATCGCTGAGGCTGATCACGGCGCGCGACACCCAGGGCAGGCACTCGACCGCCGCGCGCATGTCATGCGCCATGAGAAAGGCGAAATTGGGCGAGCACCAAAAAGTCGGCAGACGGAAGCCGATGCGCACTTCGCCCGCATCGTCGAGCGTGAGCGATTCGACGAAGCCCATATCGGCGACCGACTCATCGAGCTCGGGGTCGGTTACCGTGGCGAGGCGCGCCCACACTTCGGCTTGGCGCGTATCAACGCTCTCTGGGGCAGGTACGCTCATGGCGGCTCAGTTCGCCAACTCGGCTTTCTTGGCATCGACGTCGATACCGTAAAGCCTGGCCGCGTTTAGGCCGAGAATTTTGCGTTTTCCTTCAAGCGTGAGATCGACGCCGGTCTCGGCCTTGAGATCTTCCGGCATTTCGAAGGCCATGAACTTCTCGATCAGCCATTTCGGCTGCCAGATGCCGTAATCGCTGGCGAACAATAATTTGTCCTCGCCGACCCAAAACAGCAGCTCGGCCATCATCTCGGCGAAATAGCGCGGCCGCGAGTGGACGAAGGCCGAGGCGACGGCCAGGCCGCCATAGACATTCGTTTCCTGCGTCGCGATCCAGCAGAAATCATCGAGGCGCGGCAGGCCGACATGATCGACGATAAAATTGAGCTCGGGGAAATCCGTCGCCGCATCGTCGACATCGGCAACATCGAAGGCATCGCGGTTGAGCGGCAGGATGGTTGGGCCCTTGTGGACGTGAATGTTTTTGATGCCGAGCCCCTGGGCATGCTCGAAATAGCGCTTGGCCCACGGGTCGGACAATTTCCAACCCTTCGAATCGCCGCGCCATTCGGCGGTGTAGAGCTTGACCCCGGTGACGCCATAAGTTTCGACCAGAGCGCTCAGCGCGTCGAGGCCGGGTTCGCCGTCGCGCGGATCGAAGGCGCCATTGAGGATCACACGGTCGGGATGTTTGTCGCGCAGCGCCGCGTTCTGCTCGGTCGTGTTGAAGCCGTCATTATAGAATTCCTTGAGATAGGTCGGCTGGCACACCGCCATATCAGCGTAGCCGTTGACGAACATATCTTCGTAGAGAGTATCGATACCGTAATATTGGAACTTGTCGGCCGGCCAGAGATATTCCTCCGGGCTCAGCCCTTTATGATAATCGTGAAAGCAGTTGATGAATTGCGCGCCATGAATATTGCGCTGGTTTTCCGGCCGCGCATCCCAGAGATGAATATGCGCATCGACTACAAAAATTTCCTCGCCGTCGCTCGTCTTAAACATTTGACCTCCCCCGCCTCATGTTTCTTGTTTTGCTGCGCTCTAGCCTAAAGCCATAATTCCCTTATGCCTACGAAACTTTTTCCGACCGGGCCTTGGAATAGTTCATGACGCCGAGGCCAAGCGCGATGACGGCAATTGCGGCCCATAGCCAGACATTGGGCTCATGGCCGAAAATGACAAAAGCCCAGAGCACGCCGGCGGCGACGACGACATAGTTGAGCTGGGCGAAAAACAGGCCACCGGCGCGGCGTATGATCTCGAAAAAACAAAGATAGGTGATGACGATGGCCGCGCCCGCCCAGATCGCCGGCCAGACGGCGGCGAGCCCGGCATGGGTGAGCGGCAGCGGCCCGTCGGACACCAGCATGATGATGAACAGGAGAATCGCGCTCGCCGTCATCAGCCCGGCTGTGAGCGAGAGGGAATTGACACCCTCCGGCATCAGCCGGCCGGTAAACACGTTGTTGGCCGCGGCGCTGGCCGGCAGCAGCAATCCAAACAGCACCCATCCCACCGAGGCTCGGCTCGGCAGGCCCTCCTCCGGCAGCACGATGAAGAGCACGCCAGCGAAGCCGAGCGCGACGCCGAGCAGGCTCAGCCAGCGGAAGGATTCGCTCTTCACGGCGAGCGCCAGCAGATAGGTCACGCCGGCAATAAGCGCCACCAGGAGCGTAATGACCGACGGCAGCAGCTTGTCGGCGAGCACCACCAGGATCAGCGTCGGGCCCGACAGGCCAACCGTGGCGACGAAGGCGTAGACCCGTAAGTGCTGGAAGCTCAGCTTGGGCGGCGAGCGCAACATCACGGAGACCGGCAGCAGCACCGCCGCCGCCATGACGATCTGCCAGAAGGCGAGCGCCAGCGCCGGCATGCCGGCATCGACCGCCATCTTGTTTGCCGAGGGAACGCTGCCATAGGCGGCGCCGCCGAGCAGCAACAGGATCGTCGGGATGACGAGATTCGAAGTTTTCATGGCTTGCAGCTTGACCCGGATTGCCCTCGCACGCCAATGTCCAATTTTCCAAAATGGAATTTTTTTACCGCAATGCGGCAATAGAACGGTTGTTTTTGGATGAATCGACAGAATGACAGCTGACCTTAATGGCTTCTCCGTGCTGATCGCCGATGACGACGCCATTGCCCAGCGCCTGATGGAGAGCGTGCTCGGCAGCATCGGTATCGGCAGTGTGGCCTTGGCCGAAGACGGCGCGGTGGCGCTCGCCTGCCATGATTCGATGCCGGGCGGGGTCGATTTCGTGCTCCTTGATATAGACATGCCCGGCATGGACGGGCTCGAATTCCTGCGCCATCTCGCCCACCGACCGGTGCGCCCGGCGATTATTCTGATCGGCAGCGGCGACAAGGCGGTTCTCTTTGGCGCGCGCGAGATGGCGCTGGCGCATAAATTCCGCGTCATCGGCGAAATCAGCAAACCGATCGAGCCGGTTGCCTTGAAAACGCTGTTGGCCAATATCTTCGCCGCCTATACGCCGCACACCGAACGGCGTGGTGCTGCGCGCGGCGCACTCGGCGAGGCGGAATTGCGCGACGGCATCGTGGCCGGTGCGCTCCAGCCTTTTTATCAGCCGCAAGTGCGCCTTGAGGATGGCGGCGTGCGCGGGGTCGAGGCATTGGCGCGCTGGCGGCGCGCCGATGGCGGCCTGATTTTCCCCGATCAGTTCATCGCGCTGGCCGAGAAAACCGGGCTGATCGATCCGTTGACCGACGCCATATTGGATGCCGCGCTGAAGCAAGGCAGCCTGTGGCGGACGGAAGGCGTCGCGCTTCAGCTTTCGATCAATCTTTCGATTCCGAGCCTGACACGCTTCGATCTGCCCGACAGGGTGATGGAATTGGCCTCGGCTTACGGTCTCGAGCCCGGCGGCATCACCCTGGAGATTACCGAAAGCTGGCTGATCTGGGATGTCGCCACGGCGCTCGAAACCTTGACCCGCTTCCGCCTCAAGGGATTTGGCCTCTCGATCGACGATTATGGCAGCGGTTTTTCCTCGATGCGCCGTCTGAAAACGATCCCCTTCACCGAGCTCAAGCTCGACCGCGCCTTCGTCAATGGCGCGCACCGCGACGCCCAGGTGCGCGCCATGCTCGAATCGAGCGTCGACTTGGCCAAAAAGCTCGAATTGTTATTGGTTGCCGAAGGCGTCGAAGAGGAAGAGGATTGGAAATTGTTGCGCGGGCTCGGCGTCAATCTGGCGCAGGGCAATTATTTCACCAAACCGCTGCCCGGTGCGGAAGTCTTGCCCTGGGCGTTGGCGCGCCGTAATTAAAGTGAATGGGAAACATAGTGGCCAAAGCACGTGTCTGAGAGCGGAGAGAATAGACGCCTGGCGGCGATTCTGGCCGCCGATATCGTCGGTTATAGCCGCATGATGGCGGCGGACGAATCCGGTACGCTGACGCGCCTGAAGGCGCTCCGGGCGGAAATGTTCGACGGCGAGATCGCCGCGCATCATGGCCGCATTGTAAAAACCACCGGCGATGGTTTTCTTGTCGAATTTGCCAGCGTGGTCGATGCGGTGCGCTGTGCCGTCCAGGTGCAAACGGCCATGGCGCTGCGCGCCGCCGACCTCTCGGAAGACCAGCAGATGCTGTTTCGTATTGGCGTTAATGTTGGCGATATTATCGCCGAGGGCGATGACATCTTCGGCGACGGCGTCAATGTCGCGGCGCGGCTCGAGGGCATTGCCGAGCCGGGTGGCATCTGTATCTCCCGCGCGGCGCGCGATCAAGTGCGCGACAAGCTCGACCATACGCTCGAGGATTTGGGCGAGATCGAAGTCAAAAATATCCCGAGGCCGGTAAGAATATTTCAAATCGTGATCGATAGCGCGGTCAAAGAGGCGCCCGAAGCCGATGACCCAACGGGGCCCGATGCGGCGGCTGACGACGGCAAGCCATCCATTGTCGTTCTGCCGTTCGACAATATGAGCCAGGATCCGGAGCAGGAATATTTTTCCGACGGTATCACTGAGGACATCATTACCGATCTCAGCAAGGTGTCCGGCCTCTTTGTGATCGCACGCAACTCGGCCTTTGTGTACAAGGGTAAGACCTTCAAGGTGCCCGATGTGTGCCGCGAATTCAGTGTGAAGTTCGCCCTCGAAGGCAGTATCCGCAAGGCCGGCAACCGGGTGCGCATTACAGCCCAGCTGATCGACGGCGCAAGCGGCGGGCACCTCTGGGCCGAGCGTTACGACCGCGATCTCACCGACATTTTCGAAGTGCAGGACGAGGTCACGCGGGAGATCGTCAGTGCGCTAAAGGTTACATTGAACGAATCCGAGAAATCCCTGATCGCCGGCGGCGGCACCGACAACATGGCGGCGCATGATCTCTTTCTCAAAGGCCGGGAAACGATTTGGGCGGGAGAGAAAAACCGCGAAAATTTCGAGGCAGCCACCGAGTATTTCCGCCGCGCCATTGCGCTCGATGAAAATTATGCCCTGCCTTATGCCGGCCTCGCCGGGGCATATCTACTGGATTATCAGAACCGCTGGAGCGATGCGCCCGAAACATCGATTGACGAGGCGGACCGGCTCGTCGGCAAAGCCATCGATCTCGACGAAAAGGAGCCGTTCGCCCATTTGGTGGCCAGCATGGTTGCCTCGTTCAAGAAAGACCTTGCGCAAGCGGCGCGCGCCGCTGACACAGCCCTTTCGCTGAGCCCCAACGATGCGCCGGCAACAGGTGCGCGCGGCGTTGTCTTTGTTTATACAGGGGAACCAGACAAGGCGATCGCTTACCTTGAACGGGGGATGCGCCTAGATCCCGCATTTCAGGACCAATATCTGCATTTCATCGCGGCAGCCCACTTTGTCGCCGGAGATTATGAGCGCGCGGCGGATTTTTTCAGGCTGCGTATTGCGGCTAATTCTTCAACCGATCTGTCGCGTGGATTGCTCGTCGCGACGTTGGGCCACCTGGATCAGGTTGAAGAGGCCGGCCGAATTTGGCGTGAGCTTATGGAAATAAATCCGGAATATTCGGCTGAGGGTCATATCGGCCGGCTGCCTTTCCAAAACCCCGAACACCGCGAGAAAATTCGGGAAGGGTTGCGCAAGGCGGGATTGATGGACTGACGCCCAGCTACTCACCACCCGCATATTTCCAGTAAGTATCCTTCTGCAGGATCATGCCGTCCTCGCGCAACAACCAGAGATCGCAGCCGAGCCAATTGAGCTTGTTGCCATTGCTCTCATTGCCGGTGACTGTCCATTCCGAGCAGCCGCGGTTGGCGCCGACCCAATGGCTGTGAATTTCCCACGCCATATCGGGGATGGCGGAAAAGCGCTGGTGCAGCATAGTGCGGATCGCCGCTTTGCCTTCCAGCCTGAGGCCGTCCGGCGCCGTGCCGCGCGAGGCCAGCCACACCGCATGCTCGGCGAAATGGGCCAAAATGGCTTCTGGGTCGTGCCGATTGAAAGCCTCGCACACATCCGTGATGATTTTGAGGTTTCTCTGCTCGGTTTCGTTCATGTCGTTCCTGTTAGAGGCAAAGTTAATAGGTGTATCATTGCGTGCTGGATATTGACTGCGGCATGTTTCACAATAGATGCTTGTTGTTAAGATAAGAACTGTATCGGCGGAAAACCGCCATCAATAATAACCTGGGAGGCACTATAAGATGAAATTCAGAATGAAACTTCTTGCCGCCGCGTCCGCTGTGGCGTTTGTGGCGTCAATGGGATTGGGCATGGCGCCCGAGGCCAAGGCCGACGGTCATGCCATCAAGGTCGGGATTATTCTCGGCTTCACCGGCCCGATTGAATCGCTGACTCCAGGCATGGCCGATTCGGCCGAGCTGGCGCTGAAGGAGGCTTCCGATTCCGGCAAGTTGCTCGGCGGCAAGTCGATCATGGCGGTGCGCGCCGATTCGACCTGCGTCGATTCAGCCGCCGCGACGGCAGCGGCCGAGCGTCTTATCACGTCCGATTCGGTTGCCGCCATCATGGGCGCTGACTGTTCCGGCGTGACGACCTCGATCGCCAACAACACGGCGGTGCCGAATGGTGTTGTGATGGTTTCTCCGTCAGCCACCTCGCCGGCGCTCTCGACGATTGAGGATAATGGCTTCTTCTTCCGCACCGCGCCTTCCGACGCGCGTCAGGGCCAGGTCTTGGCCGATGTGCTGCAATCACGTGGCATCTCGAATGTCGCTGTAACCTACACCAATAATGACTATGGCAAGGGCCTCGCCGAAAGCTTCGTCAACGCCTTCAAGGCGACGGGCGGCACGGTCGAGATCAATGCTGCGCATGAAGACGGCAAGGGCGATTATTCCGCTGAAGTGGGCGCGCTCGCTGCTTCCGGTTCGGCCCATCTCGTGGTGCTCGGTTATCTCGATCAGGGCGGCAAGGGCATCATTCAAACCTCGCTCGATACCGGCGCGTTTGACGCCTTCGTTCTCGCCGACGGCATGATCGGCCAGTCGCTGATCGACAGCATCGGCGAAGGCCTCAATGGCGCTATCGGCACCCTGCCGGGTTCTGAATCCCAGGGCGCCAAGATGTTCCTTGATGTTGCCTCGGCTGGCGGCGTTGACGGCGACGGCCCGTTCCGTGCCGAATCCTATGATGCCGCAGCCCTGATCGCGCTCGCGATTCAGGCCGGTGGCTCGGCGGACCGCAGCTCCATCCAGGCCAATATGCTGGCCGTGGCCAACGCACCGGGCGAGCAAATCCTGCCGGGCGAGCTTGGCAAGGCTTTGCAGATCCTGGCCGATGGCGGCGAGATCGATTATCAGGGCGCGACCAATGTCGAGCTGATCGGTCCCGGCGAAGCCGCGGGCTCCTATAAAGAGCTTGAGGTCATGGGCGGCGCCTTCAAGACCATCAAGGTTCACTAAACAAGGTGATGCGTGGCGGCCCGGCTCCCAGCCGGGCCGTCGCCCGCGCCACATGGGGCCGGCTTGCGCTAGCAGGCCGGCGCAAACCTGATAGGTGCGGGCGATGATCCGCGTCGAGAACCTGCATAAACGCTTTGGCGGCCTCCGGGCTGTGGATGGCGCCAGCCTGGAAATTGCGGCCGGCTCGATCACCGGCCTGATCGGCCCCAATGGCGCCGGCAAGACGACCTTGTTCAATGTTATCGCCGGCGCTTTCGCGCCGACCTCGGGCCGCGTCTATCTCGACGATAACGACATCACCGGCCTGCCGCCGCACGAATTGTTTCACAAGGGCGTGCTGCGCACCTTTCAAATCGCGCATGAATTCACCACCCTCACGGTAACCGAAAATTTGATGATGGTGCCGGGTGGGCAAAGCGGCGAGGGCCTCTTGGACGCCTGGTTCCGCCCTGGCCTGGTGCGCGCCGAGGAAGCACGGATCCGCGACAAGGCCGAGGAAGTGCTCGAATTTCTCGGCCTCACCCACCTCGCCCAGGAGCAGGCCGGCAATCTCTCGGGCGGGCAGAAAAAGCTGCTCGAGCTCGGCCGCACCATGATGGTCGATGCCAAAATCGTTTTTCTCGACGAGGTCGGCGCCGGCGTCAACCGCACGCTGCTGCGCACTATCGGGGATGCGATACAGCGCCTCAATCAGGAGCGCGGCTATACCTTTTGCATGATTGAGCATGACATGGATTTCATCTCGCGCCTGTGCGATCCGGTGATCGTCATGGCCGAGGGTGCGGTGCTGATGGAGGGTAGCGCCGAGAAAGTGAAATCGGACAGCCGCGTGATCGAGGCTTATCTCGGCACCGGCCTCAAGAACCGCCCGAAAGTGCCGGCATGAGCTTCCTCATTGGCGAGAATATGACCGGTGGTTACGGCGCCGCCGATATTCTGCATGGCTGCACCATTGCTGTGGAACTGGGCGAGATCGTCGTCATCGTCGGCCCCAATGGCGCCGGCAAATCGACCGCCATGAAGGCGGTATTCGGCATGCTCGATTTGCGCCAAGGTTCGGTGCGCCTCGACGGCGATGAGATCACCAAGCTCAGCCCGCAGGAGCGGGTGCGCCGTGGCATGGGCTTTGTGCCGCAAACGAGTAATATTTTTACCTCCATGACGGTGCGCGAAAATCTTGAGATGGGTGCGTACCTGCGCGACGACGACTATTCCGACACCATGGCGCAGATCTTCGAGCTATTCCCGATCCTGAACGAGAAAAGCCGCCAGATCGCCGGCGAGCTTTCCGGCGGCCAGCGCCAGCAGGTTGCTGTGGCGCGCGCCCTGATGATGCAGCCGCGCGTCCTCATGCTCGATGAGCCGACCGCCGGCGTTTCGCCGATCGTCATGGACGAGCTGTTCGACCGCATTATCGAAATCCGCGACAGTGGCATTGCCGTCCTGTTGGTTGAACAGAACGCCGCCCAAGCATTGGCGATTGCGGACCGCGGCTATGTCCTGGTAAACGGCGAGAATCGCTTTAGCGATACTGGCCAGGCCCTCCTCGAAGACGCCGAAGTCAGGCGTTCCTTCCTCGGTGGTTGAGGGCGGCGGCTGAGCATGACCGATTTTCTCGACGCGATTGTGCTGCTCACCAATTACGTGCTGGTGCCGGGCATTGCCTATGGCTCGCAATTGGCCTTGGGCGCGCTTGGCGTCACGCTGATTTACGGCATCCTGCGTTTCGCCAATTTCGCCCATGGCGACATGATGGCCTTTGGCACCATGGTGGTGATTCTCATCACCTGGTGGTTCCAATCGATCGGATTTAGCATCGCGCCGCTGCCGGTGGCGTTGATTGCGCTGCCCATCGGCATTGCCGCTGCGGTTGCCATGAGCCTCGGTACTGACCGTCTGGTCTATCGCTTCTACCGCCGCCGCCGCTCGCCTTCGGTGATCTATATCCTGACATCAATCGGCGTCATGTTTGTCATGAATGGCATCGTCCGATTTATCATCGGCCCGGACGATCAGCGCTTCAGCGATGGCGCGCGTTTTATCATTAAGGCGCGCGAGTTTAAGCAGGCGACCGGCTTGCATGAGGGCCTGGCGATCAAACTTTCCCAGGGCATTACGGTTCTGGTGACGCTGATCGTCGTCGTCGCACTGTTCCGCTTTTTGCAGAAATCGCGCACCGGCAAGGCGATGCGCGCCTATTCCGACAATGAGGATCTGGCGCTTCTCTCCGG
>CAYSDJ010000052.1:0-27172 GCA_964429775.1 uncultured Rhizobiaceae bacterium | reverse complement strand
GTAACTAGGCGGAAACGTTGGGTATTAAGCACTTACCGGTCGGCGAAGGTGGTGATAGCATGACGATCAACCCCGCAACTTGGAAATTACCGTAACCGTCGAGTGAAAGTCACCGATAGATGACAAAAAAAACAGAAGCGGTGATCGACCTCAGCCACAATTACGAAGAGCTGCGCGAGCCGGTGCGCGCACTGTGTGCCAACTATCCCGGCGAATATTGGCGCGCCAAGGACCGCGAGCGCGAATACCCGGCGGAATTCGTGCGCGAATTGACCGAATCCGGCTTTCTCGCCGCGATGATCCCGGAGGAATATGGCGGCAGCGGTCTTGGCGTCGGCGCCGGCGCGGCCATTTTGGAAGAGATCCATGCCTCGGGCTGCAATGGCGGCGCCAGCCATGCGCAGATGTACACCATGGGCACCGTGCTCAGGCACGGTTCGGCCGAGCAGAAGCAAAAATACCTGCCCAAGGTGGCGAGCGGCGAGTTGCGCCTGCAGGCCTTTGGTGTGACGGAACCCGGTACCGGCTCGGACACGACCCAGCTCCGCACCATGGCTGAGAAAAAGGGCAACCATACTTATGTCGTCAATGGCCAGAAGGTGTGGATATCGCGCGCCCTGCAATCCGATCTGCTGCTGCTGCTCGCCCGCACCACGCCCAAGGAAGAGTGCAAGAAGCGCTCGGATGGCCTCTCGGTCTTTCTTGTCGAGCTCGACAAGGCGGTTGGCAATGGCCTCGAAATCCGCCCGATCCGCACCATGGTCAATCATTCGACCAATGAGCTCTTTTTCGACAATCTCGAAATTCCGGCCACCAGCCTGATCGGCGAGGAGGGCAGGGGCTTCAAATATATTCTCGACGGCATGAATGCCGAGCGCATTCTGATTTCGGGCGAATGTCTCGGCGATGCGCGCTGGTTCATCGAGAAGGCCAGCGCCTATGCTTCCGAACGCGTTGTGTTCGACCGCCCGATCGGCGCCAATCAGGGTATTCAGTTCCCCATCGCAAAATCTTATGCAAATGCCCAGGCAGCCGAATTGATGACGAAGAAGGCCGCCGCCCTGTTCGATGCCGGCTCGCCGTGCGGCGCCGAGGCCAACATGGCCAAACTGCTCGCCTCCGAAGCCTCTTGGGAGGCGGCGGATGTTTGCCTGCAAACCTTTGGCGGTTTCGGCTATGCCGAGGAATATGATGTCGAGCGCAAGTTCCGCGAAACGCGCCTCTACCGCACCGCGCCGATCTCGACCAATCTCATTCTCGCCTATCTCGGCCAGCATGTGCTCGGCATGCCGCGCTCCTACTAATCGGGCAGGGAGCCATGGCTGCCCGCCTCAAGGATGTGCTTGTCGTCTCGGTCGAGCAAGCCGTGGCCGCGCCGTTTGCCACCATGCGCCTCGCCGATGCCGGAGCGCGGGTGATCAAGATCGAGCGCCCTGAGGGTGATTTCGCCCGCGCCTATGATCATCATGTGCACGGCGAATGCTCGTGGTTCGTCTGGCTCAATCGCGGCAAGCAATCAGTCGTGCTCGATTTCAAGCAACCCGGCGATGCCGCCTTTCTCCACCGCCTGATTTCGCAAGCCGATGTCTTCGTACAGAATTTGGCGCCGGGCGCGGCAGCGCGCGCCGGCTTCGCCTCGGATGAATTGCGCGCCAAGCATCGGCGTCTGATCACCTGCGATATCAGCGGCTATGGCGAGGCGGGACCCTACCGTGACATGAAGGCTTATGATTTCCTCGTCCAGTGCGAGGCCGGTATCGCGGCGGTAACCGGCACGCCGGATGAGCCGGCGCGGGTCGGCGTCTCGGCCTGCGATATCGGCGCCGGGCTGAATGCGCATGGCGCCATCCTCGAAGCGCTCTATGCCAGGAGTCAAAGCGGTGAAGGTGACGGCATTGCCATATCGCTCTTTGATGGCATGGCCGATTGGATGAACGTGCCGCTGATGCACCATCAACACGGCCCTGGCGCGCCGGGGCGGAGCGGTCTCAGCCACGCCATGATTACGCCTTATGGTGCCTATCCGGTCGGTGCCGGCGGGCGCATCGTTATCGCCATCCAGAACGAGCGCGAATGGGCGCGCTTTTGCGCGCAGGTGCTCGGCGATGCGGCTTTGGCGGAGGATTCGCGCTTTTGCAGCAATGCTCTCAGGATCGCCAACCGGGGCGAAATGGATGCGCTGATCGCGGCCTGTTTTGCCGCGCATGATGCCGAATCGCTGGGCGCTCTTCTGCGCAAAGCCGGCATCGCCTTTGGCCGTCTCAACGAGGTGGCGGATTTGGCGGCCCATGCGCAATTGCGCCGTGTGACGGTGGCGAGCCCGACCGGCCCGGTCGAGATCATCGCCCCGCCGGCGCAATTCGCCAGCGACACGGGCGGGCTTGGCGCGGTGCCGGCATTGGGCGAACATAGCGAATCGGTCCGCGCCGAGTTCGCGTGAGCCGGGCGAGAGGGAGAAGATTGGAATGAGCGAAGCTGAAATGGCGTTTGAAGATTGGGTGGGAAAATCACGCGAGCAGCGCGAGCGCATTGAGACGGCGATTACCGCTGGTATGAGTGCTGCGCTCGACCGCGATGATGCGCCACCGCGCGATGGCGATCCGCTGCCGCCGTGCTGGCATTGGATGTTTTTCCGCGATTTCACTGTGCAATCCAAATTGGGCACGGACGGCTTGCCCGAGCGCGGCGCCCTGATGCCGCCGGTGCCGCTGCCGCGCCGCATGTGGGCGGCCAGCCGGATCCGCTTTCACGCGCCGCTGCGCCTGGGCGAATTGGCCGTCAAGCGCTCCGAGATCGAGAGCATCACGCCAAAGAGCGGCAAGAGCGGCCAGCTTGTGTTCGTCAATCTGCGCCACACGGTCTTGAACGGCAGCGATGAGCTGGCGATCGAGGAGGAACAGAATATCGTCTATACCGAAGCGCCGCAGCCCGGCGCCGCCCCGCCGCCGCCGCGCCCCGCGCCGGGCGAAGCGGTGTGGCGGCGCGAACTCCGGCCCGATCCGGTGCTCCTGTTCCGCTATTCGGCACTGACCTTCAACCCGCACCGCATCCATTACGACCAACCCTATGTCACCGGGGAAGAAGGCTATCCCGGCCTGGTCGAGCATGGCCCGCTGATCGCGACATTGATGGTCGATCTCTGCCGGCGCAGCCGCCCGGACGGCGAGATCAAGGCATTTTCTTTCCGTGCGCTGGCGCCTCTTTTCGTCGACCATGCCATGACGCTCGGCGCCGCGCCGGCCGAGGAGGGTCCGGGCACCGCCGTATGGGCTGCGAATGATAAAGCGGAGCTTGCCAGCCAGGGCGAAGTGATATTTGCCTAATTCAGTCTTGGCGCCTAGCTCACGCAATGGTCACATTGACGCGCGACAAATTGTGCCATTCCCCCGGGCATATTTGGTAAGTATTTCTTAACCATAATTTCTTTATCGTTAATACGGCCGCCGCAGGAATGTTGCGGCCGCATTGCGGAAGCGTATCCGTCGTTCATCAGGGGGTATCATGAAATTTCGAATCTTCAGCCGGCTCTTGCCGGTGTTTGCCGGCGTGCTCGGCATTGTTCTCGGTCTGGCCGCTTTTTCTGCCACTTCGAACGCCGATCAGCATGGCGGTGCAACGACGGAACATGGCAAATGGATCGAGGCGGTCAAGGCGACCGGCGTGTTTTTCAGCGCGCGCTACCGCTTTGAACATGTCGACGACAAGGGGTTCACCAAGAACGCCAATGCGCACACCGTGCAAACCCATCTTGGCTATAAGAGCGATATTCATCACGGCGTGAGCGGTTTGATTGAGTTTGAAAATGTCGCGGCCATCGGGTCGGGTGATTACAACAGCACGACCAACCGCAGAACCAATTTCCCCACCGTGGCGGATCCGGAAAATTCCGAATTAAATCAGGCGCATCTTTCCTATCACGATATTCCCGGCACGGTGGTGACAGTTGGGCGCCAGCGTCTGGTGCTCGACAATGCACGTTTTGTCGGCGATGTCGGCTTTCGCCAGAACTAGCAAACCTTTGATGCTTTGACCGTGGCCAACAGCTCGGTCGCGGATCTCGGCCTTGCCTATGTCTATGTCAAACAGATCCTGCGTATTTTCGGCAATGACAATGCCCTCGGCAGCCTCAACTCCAACAGTCATGTCTTTCACGCCGCCTATAGCGGCCTCGATATCGCCAATATTGTCGGCTACGGTTATTTTCTCGATGTCGACGATGATGCGGCGACGCTCTCCTCCAGCACCATTGGTGTGCGCGCCAGCGGCAAGCGGGCGCTCGGCGATTCATTGACGCTGCTTTATACCGGCGAATATGCCCATCAAACCGATTACGCCGACAACCCGAACAGCTATGGGCTGAATTATTATTTGATCGAACCTGGCATCAAATATGAAGGGCTGACCCTCAAATTCGACTATGAAGTGCTCGAGGGAAATTCCACCGCCGCTTTCCAGACGCCGCTCGCGACGGGGCATAAGTTCCAGGGCTGGGCCGACAAATTCCTCACCACGCCGGCGGATGGCATCGAAGATGCTTACGTCACCGCGAAATACGGTTTTGGCGAGATCGGTTTTCTCGACAGTTTAACCGCGCTTGCCGTCTATCACGACTTTTCGGCGGAAGACAGCAGCCGCGATTTTGGCAATGAGATCAATGTTGGCGTGTTCAGTTCTTTCCACAAACATTTCAAGCTTTCGCTCGAATATGCCGATTTCGACGCCGAGGATTTCTCCACCGATTCCGAGAAAATCTGGCTGACCTTCGGCGTCAAGATTTAGGCGCGCGGAAGCGGGGTGCGGTTTGCACCCGGGCAGGGCGTTCGAATAGGTTGGCGCGCGGCCGGGCGGCTTATTTGATGCCGAAGTCGGCGAAGCGCTTGTTGAAGCGCGAAACCTGGCCGGCCGTATCCACCAGCCGCTGATTGCCGCCGGTCCACACCGGGTGCGACAGGGGGTCGACGTCGAGCGTCATGGTGTCGCCCTCCTTGCCCCAGGTCGAGCGCGTCTTGAACGTGCTGCCGTCGGTGCGCACGATGTTGATTTCGTGATAATCGGGGTGGATTTCTTTTTTCATGGCTTCGGCCCTTCGATGAGGGCGCTTATATATAACCATCGCCGATTTCTGGCAAGCCCTCTGTGAAGGTTAAGGGGCCGTGGTGGTTGGCCCTCCCCGCCGTGGCTGATATACCCAACCCTCACCCTGAAACTTATCCGAAACTGATGGCGTTGATGAACTTGCCACATTCCATTGTGCATAGCGGCTCGCCCGGTGCGGGGACACCCCATTGCGGGGGGACTGGCGCATGAGCATCTTCGGCCCTGGCGGCGGCGGCCGCCGCGAGTCCCCTGGCGACCGTGAAAAAAGCAAGAATCTCGGCCAGATTCGCCCGTTGATGCGCTTTGTGCGGCCTTACCGGCCGATGGTCGCGGGCGCACTGGTCGCGCTCACCGTTTCCGCCGCGTCCGTGTTGGCCATGGGCGTCGGCCTCAGACTGCTGATCGACGAGGGGCTTGGCGCCGGCAATATCGATAATTCGATCAGCGGCGACAATGTCGAACTGCTCGACAAGGCGCTGCTCTACCTGATCGGCATGGTGGTGCTGCTCGCGGCCAGCACGTTTTCCCGCTTTTACACGGTTTCCTGGCTGGGCGAGCGGGTCGTGGCCGATATCCGGCGCGAAATTTTTGAGCGCATTCTGCGCCTCAGCCCGGCCTTTTTCGAGATCAACAAGACCGGCGAGCTGCTCTCGCGCATCACCACCGACACGACCCTGCTGCAGACCGTGATCGGCAGCCAGGCCTCTTCGGCGCTGCGCAACCTCCTGATGCTCACGGGCGGCATTGTGATGCTGTTTATCACCAGCCCGAGATTGACCGGTCTGGTGTTCATCCTCGTCCCGGTGGTGGTCCTGCCGATTGTCGTTATGGGCAAGCGAGTGCGCCAGCGTTCGCGCCTCAGCCAGGACCGTGTTGCCGATCTCGGCAGCCAGGCCGAGGAGGCGCTCAACGCCATTCATACCGTTCAGGCGTTCGGCCAGGAGGCCAATGTCCTGACACGTTTTTCGCAAAAGGTTGACGGCGCCTTTCAGGCCGCGCTCACGCGGGTGCGGGCGCGCGCATTCCTCACCGCTTTTGTCATTCTGTTCGTCTTTACCGGCATCGCCCTGGTGCTCTGGCTCGGTGGCCACGATGTGTTGGATGGCCGCCTGACGGGAGGGGAACTTATCGCCTTCCTGTTTTACGCCGTCGTTGTCGCCGGTTCGGTTGGTTCGTTGAGCGAGGTTTATGGCGATCTGCAGCACGCCGCGGGCGCGGCGGAGCGGCTGGCCGAACTGTTGCGCCAGAAATCCGATATTACCGCGCCGGAAATTCCGGAGCCGCTGCCGGCGCCGCCGCGCGGTGCCGTGGCGATGAAGAAGGTTACCTTCAGCTATCCCTCGCGCCCGGATGAATCGGCACTGAATAGCTTCAGTCTGGACGTCGTTCCGGGCGAGCATGTGGCGCTGGTCGGGCCGTCCGGCGCCGGCAAGACAAGTGTGTTCAATTTGCTGCTGCGCTTCCATGATCCGGCGGAGGGCGATGTCCAAATCGACGGCATGGATTTGCGCCGCGTCCAGCCCGAGGAGGCGCGCGCGCGCTTCGGTTTGGTGCCGCAGGATCCGGTGATTTTCGCCGCCGATGCGTGGGAGAATATCCGTTTTGGCCGGCCCGACGCGGATGACGAGGAGGTTCGCGCGGCGGCGCGCGCGGCCGGCGCCGAGGCCTTTCTCGATGCGCTGCCCGAGGGGTTTGCCACCTTTCTCGGTGAAAAGGGCATGCGCCTCTCGGGCGGCCAGAAGCAGCGCCTGGCGATTGCCCGGGCGATTTTGCGTAACCCGGCGATCCTGTTGCTCGATGAAGCGACCAGCGCGCTCGACGCAGAGAGCGAGCGCGCCGTGCAGGAGGCGTTGGAAACCCTGATGGTGGGCCGCACCACCCTGGTCATCGCTCACCGCCTGGCGACCGTGCAAAAGGCCGACCGTATCGTGGTGATGGAGCATGGCCGCGTCGTTGCCGAGGGCACGCATGATGCCCTGGTTTCCGAAGATGGCCTCTATGCGCGCCTGGCGGCGCTTCAGTTCGACAGCAACGGCACGGAGAACGGTGGCGCGGAAGGCGCGCCGCTCAGCGCTGAGTCAGCTTAAGCTCAATCCGGCGGTTGTGCCGGTAGGCGATTTCATCGTCGCGCGTGTCGATCGGCTGAAATTCGCCATAGCCGGTGGCGCTCAGGCGTGACGGCGGAATGCCCTGGCTGGCGAGATAATTGACAACTTCGATGGCGCGCCCGGCGGACAGCTCCCAGTTGGAGGGAAAGCGCGGCGTGCTGATCGGGATGCGGTCGGTATGGCCATCGACCTGCAAAATCCACGGCAGGTCTTCCGGAATGCGCGCCATGACGTCTTTCAGCACATTGGCGAAAGTTTGCAGGCCTTGCTTGCCGGCCGCGCCGAGATCAGCCGAGCCCGAGCCGAACAGCACTTCGGACTGGAAGACGAAGCGGTCGCCGATGATGGTAAAGCCCTTGCGGCCGGCCAGAACCTGGCGCAAGCGGCCGAAAAATTCCGAGCGGTATTCGGCCAGCTCTTCGACTTTCGCGGCCAGCGCCAGGTTGAGGCGCCGGCCCAAATCGGCGATCACCACTTCTTGTTCCGCCGTTGCCGCTTCCGAAGCCTGCAGCGCCACTTCAATACGCGAAAGCTGGGCGCGCAAGGCCAGGATTTGCTGATTGAGGATGCCAATCTCGTCGGACTGGCGCTGGCTGATGTCGCGCGACGCAACGAGCTGGTTTTCCGACAGCAGATAGAGATCCTGCAATTCGCGCAGGCGGGTATCGCGTTGCTCGAGCTCTCTCTGCGCCAGCGCGGTGCGCTCGCTCTCATCGGAAAGCTCGGCCAAGAGCTCGCTCGAACGGTCGCGCTGTGCGGTGAAGGCCTTATCCAATGCCTCTTTCAGGCTTTCGCTCTCGGCCAGCGCCGCGGCCAGGCGTTTTACCTCGTCTTCGCTGAGCTGTAGCGTGGCGGCAAGCTGGCGGAGCTCTTCCTCGCTCACCTGTAAAGAGGCGGCAAGCTCGCTGACGTCTCCCTCCAGGTCATCGCGCACCGTTTGCAGCGCCTCAATATCGCGGCGCAAGCGCTCGACATCGCTCAACAGAACGCTGATTTTCTCTTCGCTCGCTTCGGCGCGCAGCAGCGCCTCGGCGGTTTTTTGATTGGCCTCCGTCGCCTCGGCCAGGGCGGTCTGGGCCTCGGATGTCATGTCTCTCAGGCGCAGACGCAAGGTATTCGTTTCGTCCTCGGCCCGGGTGAGCGCAAGGGTGAGCGCATCGCGTTCCGAGAGGGAGCTTTGCAGCTCGGCCGAAAGCTGCGAGATGTTGCTGCGCATATTTCTATTGGATTGGCGTTCGATCGACAGCAGATCGTTTAATTCCGCCACCGCTTGATCAAGCTCGCTCAGCTCTTCGCTCTTTTCCGAAACCGAACGTTGCAGGAAATATTGCGCCAGCATGTAAACCACGAGGAGGAAAATCATCACCAGCAGCAGCGTCGACAACACATCGACGAAGCCGGGCCAAATATCGGTGGAGGTGCCGCGGCGGCGGCGTGAGCGGGAGGCGAATGACATCGCGGCCGGACCGCGCTATTTGCGCCCGTCGCGCCGTTCGTTTTCGGCGACGGCCGCGATCGTGCGGGCGAGCAGTTTGAATTCGCTCCTGAGCTCGTTCACGCTCTGCTCGCGCCCGGCCACCATCTCTTCCAACAGCCGGTTCACATAGACATCGAGATTGCGCAAATGGGCGCGGCTGGCCTCGTCGAGGGCGACCGGCTGGCGGCCCGATTCGGCCAGGCGCTCAAGCACCGGGCGCATTTCCATCTGGTTTTCGACCAGCTTGACCATGAGATCCTGTTCGGCCCGCATTTGGTCCGTCAGCGTCGCCAAGCGCTCGGTCAGCGACAGCAGATTGGCGCCGGAGGAGGCGCGGCTGTCCTCGCCGCGCACCAGCGTGCGCTGCAAATCATCGAGGCTGTCGGCGGTGCGCTCCAAAAGCGCCGAGACATAGGCTGGCACCGACTGATCGCCGCCCTCGACGGAAAGCGTGCCGCCGGTGAGGCGGGTGTGCGACGACAGCCAGTCTTCCAAATCATTGTAAAACCGGTTCTGCGCCTGCGACGCCTGCAATTCGAGAAAGCCCAACACCAGGGAGCCGGCGAGACCAAAGAGCGACGAACTGAACGCTGTCCCCATGCCGGCAAGCGGCGCTTCGAGGCCGCCCTTGAGATCGTCAAAGGCCGAGCCCAAATCCTCGCCGCCGACCGAAAGCCCACCGATCACGTCGCCGACCGAGGATACGGTTTGCAACAGGCCCCAGAAGGTGCCCAAGAGGCCGAGAAAGATCAGGAGGCCGATCAGGTAACGCGCCAGGTCGTGGCTTTCGTCAAGCCGCGAGCCGATGCCGTCGAGCACGCTGCGCATCGAGACGGCGTTGAGCGATACCCGCCCGCGCCGCTCGGCGATCATGGTGGCGAGCGGTGCAAGCAAGCGCGGCGCGCGCTGCACCGATTGGCCGGGCGCATTGGTGCGCGCCGCGGCGAGCCAGGCCGCCTCGGGTGCCAAGCGCAGCACCTGGCGGTAGATGAAGACGATGCCGATCAACAGCACGCCGAGAATCACGCCGTTCAATGCCGGATTGGCGAGGAAGGCATCGAGCAGGGTGGCGAACAGGCCGGCGCAAATGGCGACGACAATCGCCAAAAAGGCACTCATGCGGATCAGAAAGGGGCGCAATTCATTCATCGCGGCTACCGTCCGGGGGCCCTTACGCCACGCCGCTTAGCGCTGTACCAGGATGACATCCACCCGGTCGCTCGTCCCGCTTTCGGATTTGTTGCCGAGCGCGCGGACATCGATGCGCGTCGAGCGCACGCCCTGCTCGATGAGCTGGGAGCGTACCGCGAGGGCGCGCGAGAGGGACAGGCGGCGCGCGTGCGAAGCCGAATCGGCGCCGCCGCCGGCATAGGCCTTGAGTTGCAGGCGGAGCGTATCGTCATTTGCAAGTGTTGCGGCAATCGCGGCAAGCGGCACATGCGCACCGTCCGGCAGCACCGCTTCACCGGCGGCGAAGGCGATTTGCAGGCTCTGGCCCGGCATTGTCGGGACGTCGGCCGGCGCGAGCGATGCCATTTCGGTTTTCTGTGCCGGTTCCGCGCTGCTTTTCTGTGCCGGCTGTTCGGCCGCTTTTGCCGGCGCCGCGTCACTCTCACTCCCGCTGCTGCGCGCCAGCTCGTTGGCGAATGAAGTGCTCGACACCATGTTCTTGTTGCGCGCGACAGCGGCGGCGCGTTCCTCCGCCGTCATTTTATCCGGATCGGTCTCGGCGGCCGGCGCCGGCGCCGGCTCGGCGATTTCCTCGGCAATCGATGCTGCGGCGGGCGGCGGCTCGAGCTTGGTCACCATCTCTGGCTTGGGCGGCTCGATCGCCGCCGTTTCGACCGGTGCCGATGTTTTGCTGCTGCTCGGTGTATCGCTCGGCCGGCGCAGCGTTACCGGCGCCAGATCGGCGCCGGAATCGCCGGGGTGGCGCAAGCCAAACACGACAGGGCGCGACTGTACGCGGTGGTCGAGCGCGCCGAGATCGATTTCGACGCTGGTCTGGCCGCTGCCGCCGATATAGATGGTCTCCTGGCCAAGCGCCGGCGCCGCGCCAAGCAGCGCAATGACAGCGGGCACAATGAGGAGGGGCCGTCCAAAGCGCGGCCGGGTGGCGGCTTTGCCGGAGATGGTGCGCGTGTTAGAGATATCCGCTCTCCCGTTTTGTAGCATGCTTACAATAGTATAGCGGGCTGCCGCCGACAACCGGCTCGTCGCGCGCCAAGCTGGGCGCTATTTGCCCGAACCGGCCGCCGCTTTCGCCAGAAGCTCGCGCAAGGGATTATGCAAGGCGCCGTTGGTCGCCAGCACATCGCCTGATGTCATCATCTGATCGCCGCCATCCACTTCGGTAACCAGGCCGCCGGCTTCACGCAAAACCACCAGCCCGGCGGCAATATCCCAGGGCGACAAGGCAAATTCCCAAAACCCGTCAAAGCGCCCGGCCGCGACATAGGCCAGATCGAGCGCCGCCGAGCCGAAGCGGCGCACGCCGGAGGTCTCGCCGGCGACCATATCGAGCATGCGGGGATATTCCGGATGGCTGGCGCGCCCCTTGAACGGCATGCCGGTGGCGATCACCGCATCGCTCATGCTGCGGCGCGAGGAGACGCGCAGACGCTTTGAATTGATAAAGGCGCCAACACCGGTCTCGGCCCAAAACAGCTCATCGCGCAGCGGATCGTAAATCACCCCGGCATACATCTTGCTATCGCGCTCGAGGCCAATGGAGATGGCGAAATGGGGAATGCCATGGAGGAAATTCGTCGTGCCGTCGAGCGGATCGATGATCCAAGTGTTGGAGCTGTCCGCGCCCTCGACAACGCCGCCTTCCTCGAGCAGGAAACCGAATTTGGGCCGCGATCTCTGCAAATCCTCAACCAGCGAGGCCTCGGCCTTGTGATCGGCCGACGAGACGAAATCGGCCGGGCCCTTCTTCGATACCTGAAGCTGCTCGACCTCGCCGAAATCGCGCGCCAGGCCCTTGGCCGCCTTATAGGCGGCGTTGGCCATCACGGTAATGAGGGGGGAGCGGCGGGACACTACAGCAAATCCCGAGCAGGTGAAAACACCTGCGACGACGCATTTGCTTCAACTACAAAGAGATAGATCATTTCATGTGAGCGCATGCGAACGTGAAATGGTCTAGTCGCGCGCGCGTTCGACATAGCTGCCATCGCCGGTATTCACCACCACCTTGTCGCCGGGATGAATATGGGCCGGCACCATGGTGCGCACGCCATTGTCGAGCTCGGCCGGTTTGTAGGAGGCCGCCGCCGTCTGTCCCTTGACCACCGGTTCCGTCTCGGTGACCGATTGCACCGCCGTCTCGGGCAGCTCGACGCCGATAATCGTGCCCTCATGCGATTCGACCGTCACCTCCATGCCGTCCTGCAGGAACACCACCGGCTCGCCAATCAGGTCGCGCGGCAGGGAAATCTGCTCGTAGCTTTCCATATCCATGAAGGTCAGCATGTCATCATCGGCAAAGAGAAACTGGTGGATTTTTTGGTCGAGGCGCACGCGCTCGACATTCTCCGAGGCACGGAAGCGCTCGTTAAGCTTGCTGCCGGAGAGCAAATCCTTCAATTCGACCTGCAGATAGGCGCCGCCCTTGCCCGGCTGGGTGTGCTGGATTTTGGTCGCCACCCAAAGCCGGTTTTGGTGCTCAATCACCATGCCCGGACGAATTGCGTTGCCGTTGATTTTCATAACAATTTCTCGAATATTTCTTTAGCTGCGGGCGCTGCTATATCAACTGGCGTCTGCTTCCGCAATGGCATCGTTGATCGCCTTCACGCCCGCTGCCGGCCCCTCCGGATGATCCCACACAGCGGCGATAACAGCCAGAAAATCCGCACCCGATTTCACCAGCGGCGCGCAATTATCCGCCGTAATGCCGCCGATGGCGACGCTTTGCACGACGGTTAATTCGTGCCACCACTCGAGAATTTCGGGCTCGGCGTGAAACCGCGCGGTTTTGCTGCTGGTCGGGTAAAAGGCGCCGAAGGCAACGTAATCGGCCCCCGCCTCGCCGGCCTGCATGGCGAGGTGGCGCGAATCATGGCAGGTCACACCGACGATGGCGTCGTCGCCGACCAGGCTCCGGGCGCTCGCATAGTCGCTGTCATCGGTGCCGATATGGACGCCATCGGTGCCTGCTGCCGCCGCCAGATCCGGCCTGTCATTGACGATAAAGGCGACGTCGCGGGCGTGGCAAACCGGCATCAGCCTATCAATCGCGGCACGTATCGTATCGTCATCCGCGCCCTTCAGGCGAAGCTGCAAACAAGCCACATCGCCGCCGTCCAGCGCCGCCGCAAGCTTGTCGGCGAAGGGCGCCGCGTCGAGCGCGGGCGGGGTGATGAGATAAAGGCGGCATGTATCGGGCATGGGCAGGGTATCGCGATCAACGTATAAGTTTTCGCCCAGTACGGTTTACAATGGCCAGGCGCGTCAACATATCGCTTTTGGG
Source organism: uncultured Rhizobiaceae bacterium (assembly GCA_964429775.1). Lineage (GTDB taxonomy): Bacteria > Pseudomonadota > Alphaproteobacteria > UBA828 > UBA828 > PTKB01. The sequence goes on along the minus strand of CAYSDJ010000052.1, from coordinate 14,013 downwards.
GATCATGGCAACTCTCGCAAACGAAACCGAACGCAGCCTGCCCGACGCGGCGGCGCTCCATCAGTGGATCGTTCAGCAGGGACTGGACGGCTGCACCGCCGAAGCGGTGTTCGACGGCTTCTGTACCCAATTATCGGCGGGCGGCATTCAAATTCAGCGTGGCCTCTGTGCCATGCGCGTACTTCATCCGCTCTACAAGGGTTTCGGTATGATCTGGCGGCGCGGTGTGGCGGGCGTGAAAGAGGACATCTACACGGCTGAGAATGCGTCGCCTGACGTGTGGGAGCGCAGCACCCTCAAGGTTATGGTCGATGATGGCGCGCCCGAATTGCGCCGCCGCATTCTCGGCCCCGAGGCGGGTGAGGAATTTCCCATCCTTGAGGATTTCCGCCAGGAGGGAGCAACCGATTATTTCGGCATGATTTGCGGTTATGCGATCGAAACCGCCAATGAGCGGCGCTTTGGCGTTGTCTTCACCTGGACCACCGACCGGGATGGCGGTTTCAGCGATGCCGAGCTCGATTTATTCAGAGTGATTCTCCCCACCCTTGCGCTGACGCTCCGCGTCGCCGTCAATCGGCGCTTTACGCAGGCCGTGGCCGAAGCCTATCTCGGCCGCGATGCGGCGCGCCGGGTGCTGAATGGCGAGATCGACCGTGGCCATGTGGAAACGGTCTCCGCCGTGCTGTTTTTCAGTGATTTGTGCGGTTTCACCGCGCTGGGTGACAGTATGGGCCAGCATGAGCTGGTCGAACTGCTCAACGAATATTTGTCGTGCATGGCCGAGCCGGTTGAGGCACGCGGCGGCCAGGTGCTGAAATTCATGGGCGACGGCATGTTGGGCACATTCGAACTGCCGGAAGAAGGCAGCTCCCAAGTGCACGGTGAGACTTGCATCGCCGCGCTCGAAGCGGCGCAGGATGCTTTGACTCGCATTTCTGAATTAAACGCAACACGCCGCATGGCGGGCCAGCCGACCATGGCGCTCAACATCGCGCTTCATCTCGGCGATGTCGCCTACGGCAATGTCGGCTCGCCGATGCGCCTCGACTTTACCGTCATCGGCCCGGCGGTGAATGAAGTGTCACGCCTCGAAGGCATGTGCGACTCGCTCGAACGCCGCCTGCTGATTTCAGAAGCGTTCGCAAATGCCATGCCTGAGGGTGCACCGGACCTTTTACCGCTCGGCCGCCATGGCCTTAGAAGTGTGCGTGAGCCGGTTCGTCTCTTTACCGTAGAACAGGTACCAGAACCCTAGGCCTTGTTCTGATAAATCTTGATGATCGTGTCGAGCATCGCCAGCGCCTCGTCGCGCGGGCGTTGGAAAGTGTTGCGGCCGATGATTGAGCCCGAGCCGCCGCCGTCGCGGATGCCACGGATTTCATCATAGAGCCCGTCCAGCCCTTTCGCAGCACCACCCGAGAAAACAACGATGCGCCGCCCGTTGAAAGACGACTGAATGACGTGGGCAATGCGTGCCGAGAGACTCGATGCGTCGATGTCCTGCGCCTCATAGACCTTGGCCGCTTCGCTTTGCTCAAGATGCGCCGTCGGCGGCTTGACCTTAATGATGTGGGCGCCGAGGAGAGCTGCGATATGGGCGGCATAGGCGGTGACGTCGAGCGCCGTCTCGCCTTGCTTGGAGAGATTGCCGCCGCGCGGATAGGACCACACCACCACGGCCAGGCCATGCGCCTTGGCCTCAAGCGCCAGTTCACGCAATTCCTCGATCATCTCGAACTGGTCTTCCGAACCCGGATAGATGGTGAAACCGATGGCGGCGCAGCCGAGACGGAGCGCATCCTCGACCGACGCGGTCACCGCCTGGTCTTTGGTGACGGCGTGGGAATTGGCGCTGTTGACCTTGAGGATGGTCGGAATCGCGCCGGCAAAACTGTCGGCCCCGGCCTCGATCATGCCGAGCGGGCTGGCGAAGGCGCTGAGGCCGGCATCGATGGCGAGCTGCCAATGATAATGCGGATCATAACCGGCCGGGTTGGGCGCGAAACTGCGCGCCGGGCCATGTTCAAAGCCCTGGTCGACCGGCAGGATCACCAGCTTGCCTGAGCCGCCGAGGCGGCCCTGCATCAGAATGCGGGCAAGGTTGGCTTTGGTGCCGGGATTATCGCTCTCATAATTGGCCAGGATCTTGCGGACTCGCTGCGTAACTTTCATTTTTACTGACCCTTATTTGTTGAGCATCTAGACCCTGATTAACGCAGGGCGGAAGGCATTTCAATCGCTCTGCCGCAAGCCTGTGTTTTTCCTGGATTTCTGCGATTTCCGACGGTCGAGATAGGCACCGCAGGCGCCCTCCGGGTCGGGCGAATCGAGCAGGTCGAGGGCGTGCGAGGGCGCACGCGCCGGCGCCATCTCGGCGCGGCATTTGCGCCCCACTTGGCCGAGCTTGTCGCGCATGGCGCGCGTGCCGGAGAAGGCGACGCGGCGAAAGCCCATCACCATGGCGCGGTGCGCCAGCGCGGCGTCTGTGCCGCAATCGATAATGACCGAATGTTTGGCCTCGGGGCAGGCACCCGCGGCGTTTTCAAACAGCGATTTGAGGAAGTCAATGCCAACATAATGCGCCGCGCCGGGGGCGGAGCGCAGCGTGATGTTTTGAGAATGCGAGTGGCCAGCGCGCAACGCCGCTTCGGCATGCGCCAGGGTATGGACCAGGACGATGTGCGTATCCGCTTTAGCCTTGATCTTTCAATGCCTCGACACCGGGCAACGCCTTGCCCTCCAGCCATTCCAGGAACGCTCCGCCGGCCATCGAGATATAGCTGAAATCATCCGTCACGCCGGCATGGCGGAGTGCTGCCACCGTATCGCCGCCGCCGGCCACTGACAACAGCCCGCCGTCCTGCGTGCATGTGGCGGCGGTGCGCGCGGCGGCGTTGGTGGCGGCATCGAAAGGCGGAATCTCGAAGGCGCCGAGCGGGCCGTTCCAAACGACGGTGCGCGCCGAAGCAATCGCCTCTTCTATGTCCGCCACCGTGTTCGGCCCGAGGTCGAGGATCATGCCGCCGGCCGGAATTTCGTTGATGGCGCAAATCTCGCTCGCCGCGCCTTGCACGAATTCACGCGCGACAACACCGTCACTCGGCAGCAACAGCCGGCAATCGTTGGTGGTTGCCTTCTCCATCACTTTGTTGGCGGTTTTGACGAGATTCTTCTCGCACAGCGACGCGCCGATATCGATGCCGCCGGCATGCAGAAATGTATTGGCCATGCCGCCGCCGATGACCAGCACGTCGACACGTTCGATCAGATTGACCAGCAGGTCGATCTTGGTCGAGACCTTGGCGCCGCCGACCACGGCAACGACCGGGTGCTCAGGCGTTAAGAGCGCGCCTTCGAGCGCTTCCAGTTCGCCCTGCATGAGGCGCCCGGCGGCGTTGGGCAGAAGCTGGGCGACGCCGGTGGTCGAGGCATGGGCGCGGTGCGCTGCCGAGAAGGCGTCATTGACGAAGATATCGCCAAGCGCGGCCAGGCCGGCGGCGAATTCCGCGTCGTTTTTTTCTTCGCCGGCATGAAAGCGGGTGTTCTCGAGGAGCGCCACATCGCCATCGCCGAGCGCCTCGACCACTTGCCGCGCTTGCTCGCCGATGCAATCCGGCGCGAAGGCAACATCGCGCCCACCGAGAGCCGCACTCACATGGGGCGCCAGCGGGGCGAGCGACATGGCCGGCACATGGCGGCCCTTGGGGCGGCCGAAATGGCTGAGGATAACAACCTTGGCGCCCTTTTTGGCGAGCTCGGCCAGGGTCGGCGCGACGCTCTCGATGCGGCTGCTGTCGCTCACCTCGCCATCGGCAATCGGCACGTTGAGATCGGCGCGGACCAGGACTTTCTTGCCGCTTACCTCCAGCTCGTCGAGTGTGCGGAAGGCGCTCACAGCCCGCCGAGCACGGCGGCGACATCGCCCATGCGGTTGGAAAAGCCCCATTCATTGTCATACCAGGAGAGCACGCGGCAGAAGGTGCCGTCGATCACCGTGGTGCCGCTCGCATCGAAGGTCGAGGAGGCCGGGTTGTGGTTGAAATCGATCGATACCAGCGGCTCGTCGGTATAGCCGAGCACGCCCTTGAGCGGGCCGTTTGCCGCGCCCTTCATGGCTTCGTTGATCTCTTCCGCCGACGTGTCGCGTTTGGTGACAACCGTGAGGTCGATCATCGACACATTGGCGGTCGGCACGCGCACGGCGGTGCCGTCGAGTTTGCCTTGCAGCTCCGGCAACACCAGACCGACGGCGCGCGCGGCTCCGGTCGAGGTCGGGATCATCGAGGTGCCGGCACCGCGCGCGCGGCGCAAATCCTTGTGCAGCGTATCGAGGATCGATTGATCGAGCGTATAGGCATGGACCGTCGTCATAAAGCCGCGCTCGAAGCCGAACGCCTCGTTGATCACGCTCGCCACCGGCGCCAGGCAATTGGTCGTGCACGACGCGTTCGAGACCACTTCATGCGCCGCCGTCAGCTTGTCGTGATTGACGCCGTAGACGACGGTCAAATCCGCATCCTGGCCGGGCGCCGAGATCAGCACCTTGCGCGCGCCGGCCGCGAGATGCTTGGCCGCATCCTCGCGTTTGCTGAAGATACCGGTGCATTCGAGCGCTACATCGACACCAAGATCGCCCCATGGCAGCTTGGCCGGATCGCGCTCCGAGAACACCTGGATCGGCCCGCTGCCGATATCGAGAACATCGCCCTGGACCGAAATATCGCCGGCAAAGGGGCCATGCACAGAATCATATTTGAGCAGATGGGCATTGGTCTCGACCGGCCCCAAATCATTGACGGCAACGACGCTGACATCGTCGCGCCCCGATTCATGGATGGCGCGCAAGATGTTGCGGCCAATGCGGCCAAACCCATTAATACCCACACGAATGCTCATGCCGTCCTCCGTTCAAAGCCGGGTTGATATGCTGGCAATGGGGTAGCCTGAGAGGGCCGGGATGGCAAGCGAATACAGGCTGAAATATGGCCTCTTTCGGAGGCCGCAATTCAGGCTTCCCCGCGCCGCGCCGCTATCTTGCGCTTGAGCCCCTCTTTGAGGCGGCGCTTGACGATTTTGCCGGCCGGGTTGCGCGGCATTTTCGACAGCAGCATGACGATACGCGGCACTTTGTAGGGCGCCAGGTGGCGTGCGCAGAAGGCCTTGATGTCCTGGCGCGTTACGGCTGTGTCGCTGGCCACCGCCGCCGCGGCCACCTCGCCGTGCAGCGGATGGGGCCAGGCGAAGACCGCCGCTTCGCGTATGGCGGGGTGGCTGAGGAGAACGGTTTCGGTCTCAATGGGGTAGAATTTGATGCCGTCGACGCTGATCAGATCGTCGGCCCGGCCCTGGAGAAAGAGATAGCCGTCCTCATTTATCACCGCCAGGTCCTGGGGGTAGAACCAGCCGCCCTGAAAATTGCGCGCATCGGCTTCACGGTCATTTAGATAACCGCTTGCGGCGCAATCCGAACGCAGGCGGAGAAGGCCGGCATCACCAGGCGGCACCGGCTGGTGATCGGTATCGACAATTTCCGCTTCGACACCGGGCACGGGGCGCCCCACCGTGCCGGGATAGGCATCCTGATCCGCCGGCGACGCAACGGATATCCAGCTCAGCTCGTTGGCGCCATAGACGATATAGACATTTGGCGTCAGCAGTTGGCGCGCGCGCGCCAGTTCCTCTGCCGTGATGGCTGCGGTTACCACGCGCAGCGAGCGCAGCAGCGGAAAGAGGAGTTCCTTGCCGGCGGCATAATTCAACAGCGGGCGGAGATGAAGCGGCGTCAGCGTGGCCACCGTGATGCGCTTCTCCTGCAGGGACCGGGCCAAATCCTCGGCCCGCTTGTCGTGATCGAGAATGATCGTCGCGCCGGCGAAAAGCGCCGCCAGGCAGTTTCGCGCACTGGCGCTGAAGCCGAGGCGGATAAGCGCCAGGTAACGGTCCTCCGCCGTCCAGCACAGGGACGGCGTGCCGCTGTGGAACGAAGCGATCATCTGATCATGGCTCTTGAAAAAGGTCTTCGCCCGGCCAGTGGTGCCCGAGGATTGCACGCAACAGAGCGGCCGCCGGCCGCCGGGTGCCATGGCGGGAAGCTCGGCCTGTAAATTTCTCGCAAAAATCTGCTTCAACAGGATTGTTCTGGTTGCCGACAGCAACGCTGGCGCGCTTCCATCGACAATCGCCGCCTTGAGCTCGCGCCCGCCGAGCCCCACTTCATCTTCGCTCTGCAACAGCTCGGCATTGACCGGAAAGGCGACCGCGCCGATGCGCGCCAGCGCCCAGAGCAGGGCCACATGCTCGATCGAATCCGGCAGCGCCATGGCGACGATATCGCCGGCGGCGATCCCTTGCTCGAGCAGATTGGCGGCGGCGCAGTTGGCCAGGGCCTCGAGTTGGGCGTAGGTGACGCTGCGCTTGCCGTCCTCGACCGCCGCATGACCGGACTGGCCTTCGGCATGGGCGTGAAAGGCGTCGGCGATATTCATGGCCCGGCGCGGCGCGGCGGGCCCTATTCAGGCGGCGGGCCCGGATACCATTCGTCGGGCTCGGGCAAATCGCGGCCTTTCAGGCTGTAGATTTCGAAGGTCGTGGTGGTCGCCTGTTCGGTGTCGAAATAGTGGAACTTGGCGATATCCTTGATCAGGCCCGACTGTATGACCGGAAAACCGCGCTTGGCGAATTCGGCGATTTGATCGTCATAATCCATCTCTTCGCCGTCCTCCTCGCGCCCGGCGAAGGCGACATGGTGGACGCCCTCGCCATGTTCTTCGAGGAAATCGTCATAGATCGTGCGCCCGCCCCGGGGCTCGACGATTTCCCACATCATCGCGCCGGTCCAGGCGAGGCAGAGGGTCATTTTGAATTTCTCCTCCTCGCCGCGATAGACCGTGTCCTTGATGCCGGGCGCATCGAGATAATGATAGACCCGCCACGGCCCGAGGCCGAGGCGCACCAAGCCTTCCATGGTGCGTTTGTAATCGCGCGTGACGACGCACACCTGAATCGTTTCGCTGAGGAAGCTATTGCTCAGTTCGCTATCGCTGACAACGCTTGGCAGATCGGACATGGCGGGCTCCTTAGGCTATTTTTAACACGGCGCGGAAGCGCGCCTCGTTGGCCATCATATGGGCGTAGGCTTCGCCGGCCTGGGCGAGGGGGAATTCCTCGATCGTCGGGCGCACGCCGGAGAGGCTGCTGAAATTGAGCGCCGCCTCGGAATCCATCGCCGTGCCTGACGGCCAGCCGCGCACCGAGCGTCGCCCGGGAATGAGCTGGATCGGCGAGACCTCGAGGTTCGCGCCATCCGCGCCGACGATGATGACTTGCCCGTCGACGCCGAGGCCGTCGATGAGCGGCGTCATCGAAGCGGCATCCGGCGCGGTGGCGAGAATAATCCGCGCCCCACCCAGGGCGCTCAGCGCCTCTCCAACATTCTCCGCCGCCGTATCGATATAGGCATGCGCGCCGAGGCTCTTGGCGAGGTTTTCCTTATCGCGCCCGCGCGACAGCGCAACCGTGTGAAAGCCCATGCGGGCGGCAAACTGAATACCGAGATGGCCGAGCCCGCCAACGCCCTGAATGGCGACCAGATCGCCTGGCCGGGCGGCGCAGTTGCGCAAGGAATTAAACGTGGTGACGCCGGCGCACAGCAAGGGCGCCGCCTCGGCGCTTTGCAAATCGTCCGGCAGGCGGGCCAGCGCGTCGACATTGGCGGTCATATATTCGGCATAGCCGCCATCGCGGCTGATCGCGGTGATGACGCCATTCTGACAATTGACGAAATCGCCGGCCCGGCACGGATCGCAATGGAAGCAGTGCCCGCCATGCCAGCCGACGCCGACCCGCGCGCCGACCGCCCAGTGCGCGACGCCCGCGCCCAGGCTTTCGATCGTGCCGGCGACCTCATGGCCGGGAATGCGCGGATAGTCGATGCCGGGAAAGACACCCTCTTTAACAAAGACATCACTATGACAAACGCCGCACGCCTCGACCTTGATGCGCACCTCGCCCGGGCCGGGCTCCGGCATATCGACCTCGACCAGTTCCATCTCGGCGCCGGGCGCGCTTACTTGAATTGCTTTCATTTTTGTCATGCGGCCATTCTCTTCTGCTCTGGTGTTCGTTCCGGGATCAGTCTAGCGCTTGTGCCGCCGCCGTGCGACTGTTTGGCAAGCGCACGCGCATGCGCTATGAAACATCCTCCCTTCGGCACCAGAGCCAGCTTATGTCTCCAACCGTCTCCAACCGCGTCGGCTTCGGCTTTCTCAATATTGGCCACGCCTACGACCATCTCTTCATGCTGTTGTTTCCGACCGTGGTTTTGGGCCTGGAAGGTGCGTTCGAGCAGTCCTATGAAGAGCTTTTGGCGCTTGCCAGCCCGGGCTTTATCGCCTTTGCCGCCGGCACCCTGCCGGCCGGCTGGCTCGGCGACCGCTGGAGCCGCTCCGGCATGATCGCGGTGTTTTTTATCGGCATCGGCGCATCGTCGATCCTTACCGGATTTGCCAGCACGCCGGCGGAAATTGCCGGCGGGCTCACCTTGATCGGCATCTTCGCCTCGATCTATCACCCGGTCGGCATCTCGATGGTGGTCGAGGGGCGCGAGGAAGTCGGCAAGCTGCTCGGTTTCAACGGCGTGTTCGGCAATTTGGGCGTTGCCGCCGCCGCCATAATCGCCGCCGGCCTGATGGATTCCATTAGCTGGCAGGCGGCGTTTATCGTGCCCGGAATCGTCGGTGTGGTGACCGGTATTCTCTATGTCATCTATCTCCGCCTGCGTCCGAAGGAGACCATTTCCGCCCATGCGGCGCGCCAGCGTAGCGCCTCCGGGCCGGAGAGAGTGAGAAAGCCGGCCTCCAGCCCGCAAGTGATGTGGCGGGTGTTCGGCGTTGTCGCCATTGCCGCCATTCTGAGCGGCCTGGTGTTTCAGGGCTCGGTGATCGTGATGCCCAAAATGTTCGAGGAAGGGCTCGGATCGCTCGCCGTTTCAGTCGTCGATGTCGGCCTGATGGTCTCGCTGGTGATTGCCGTGGCCGCCTTCATGCAGATTTTCGTCGGCTATTTGATCGAAAAGATTTCGCTCAAACTTGTCTGGGCGGTGATGCTGTTTGTCCAGGTGCCGCTGCTCGGCGTTCTCGGCTGGATGTCGGAAGCCGGCATGCTGTTCGTTACCTTCGCCGCGATGCTGATGGTCGTCGGCGAGGTGCCGATTTCCGATACCCTGGTGGCGCGCCACACCAGCGATTCCTGGCGTTCGCGAATTTATGGCATGAAATTCCTGTTCGGTATCGGTGCTTTCGCGTTGGCGCCGTGGCTGATCATCCTGTTGCACAATCCGGATGGCGGCTTCCATTGGCTGTTCCTGGCCTTCGCCGGCATGGCGCTTGTCGTTGCCATCGCCACATTGTGGCTGCCGGGCCACAAGCGGCCGGACGAAGCCGTGGCTTCCGAGGCGCTTTGATCGGCGCCGCAGCGAGCGTCGCGTCACCGGGTGGTGAATTAATAATTGGCGCGGGCCGTTCTAATTGGCGATTGCCAGGCCGGCATCCTCGCCGAGCGAAATGACGTGGCGGGCGGGGAATCGCACCATCACTTCGGTTCCTTTTCCCAATTCACTTTCGATATTGAGCGCGGCACCATGCAGGGTGCAGAGGGAATGCACCAGGGAAAGTCCGAGGCCGGTGCCTTTTTGGGTTCGCGTGAGGGAGCCGTCGATTTGGGTAAAGGGCTCGGTCACGCGCGGTATTTCATGCGCCGGAATGCCGATGCCGTTATCCGCGACCGAAAGCCACAGGCCGCCCTCGCTGACAACGCCGCTTTTGAGCGAGATGCGGCCGCCCGGCGGGGTGAATTTAATGCTGTTGGAGAGCAGATTGAGAATAATTTGATGGCACGCCCGCTCGTCGGCCCTGAGCAGGGGCAGGAAATCGGGAATATCCGTTTCGATCGCGCATTGCGCTGCTTCCGCCTGTTCATCGACCATGCGCACGCACGAGGCGGCAACATCGGCCAATTTGATTTCCGTCTTGTCCAACACATAGCGCCCGGCTTCGATCTTGGAAAGATCGAGAATATCGCCAATGAGGTTGAGCAAATAGGCGCCGCTCTCATGGATATCGTCGGCATATTCCTTGTAGCGCGGCGAGCCGACAGAGCCGAAGGTTTCGAGCGAGATGATCTCGGAAAATCCCATGATGGCGTTGAGCGGCGTGCGCAATTCATGGCTCATATTGGCGAGAAATTCCGATTTCGCCTGGTTGGCCAGATCGGATTCGCGCTTGGCGGCCCGGAGCGCCGCTTCCGCCTCGGCGCTTTCGCTGATGTCGTGAATAAAGCCGCGCGCCTGCAGCACGTGGCCGTTTTCGACCAGCGTCGCCTCGCCCTGAATGTTGACGATCCTCTCTGTCGTGTCAGGGCGGACAATGCGGCAGACAAAGTCAATTTTCTTCCGCCCCGCCAATCGTTCGCCGTTGAGCTTGGCGAGCGCCCGGTCATCCAGATGGATGCAGTCGAGGAAACCTCCCTCGGTGCCGTTGAACGCCGCGCGCGTTATGCCAACGATCTGAAATGCTTCCTCCGATAACGCCATCTTACCGCTGGCGTAATCGATCTCCCAAACGCCGAGATGGGCCAGTTTTTGCACATGCACGGAAAGCCGATCGCGTTCCTGCAACATCGTCTTGGACAGAGTGTTGAGGCGAACATGAAAAAATGCGATGCCGGTGTTGAAGGCAATACAGAGCCCGATCGAGGTAATCAGCATCGCCGTTTGCCAGGGCTGAGAAATCGGATTGGCGAAGACATGACCGGACATGTCCAGCGCGAAGAGGATTAGGATCCCCGCTAGGGCCAAAGCGCTGGTAGAGTAAGCGCCGCGAAAACCCAAATAGAGCATGCCCACCATCGGCAGCGCCATAATCCAGGGCAGGGCAAACGAGGACCAACCGCCAAAATAATAGACCGTTAGGAACACCAGCACCGATAGCTGCGTGGTCGAGAGATAGCTCGCGGTGCGAAACGAGAGAACGCGGTTGAGCAAAAATGGATAGGCATAGAAGCTGGCGAAGCCGGCCACGAGGGCAAAGAATTGCGACGATTGAATGCCGGCCAGGCCGTACATCATGGCCGCCATGATGACGACGCAGATCGGCGAAATGAGATGGGCGATGACAAACATGCGCTCACGCCGCCGGACATCCAAATCCAGAGAACCGTCCGGAGAAAGGAAGCGGTTTGCAAAGCTATCGAACTGGCGGATGCTCGTAATCATCGCGGCGCCCGTCTTACCAACCCCATGTGAGCATCAGATACATTTTCACACCGGAATAGTTTCTAATGTATCCACCATCACAATTACAACCCTACTTCCTAGCAGGGCTTGGGGATAAGTTGATTTTTATCACTTCACTGTTACCCGCCGTGACTGGAAAAACTTGTCATGTTTCTCAGCGAAGTAAATTAGAAATCGACTGGTTTAATTAGTTATTTGCGCTCAGAAAATGCATCCTCTTTATTATCATCCGAGAGATATGAACGAGGAATTTGAAGGCAAATGGTGGCCGGGGCGGAACCGGCTTGCCATTATGATAGGGTCGTGAACACACGGTCACATTTTGGAAATAGCTCGAATTTTGCGATTTTTTCGCGGGCGGCTTCCGTGTGGCTGGGCTTGGCGGCACTGTTGCTCCTGTCTTGGCCACTCAACCCGGGTTTTGCGGCTTCGAGCGAAGGGAACGAAGCGTCCTCCGACGGCGTGCGCGCCAGTTTCAGCCGGCCGATCGAGGGCTTAAGCGCGGCCGAGCAACAACAATTCCGCCACGGCGCCGAGATATTCCGCCAGCGCTGGTCGGCTGTTGGTGAGGTGGAGGGCGCGGACGAGGAAGATGCGCCTTTCGCCGGCCTCGGCCCGACTTTCGATGCGGTGGCCTGCGCCGCCTGCCATGTCCGCGCCGGGCGCGGCCGCCCGCCGGTGCGCCAGGGCGAGGCGCTGGGCTCGCTCTTAATCCGCCTCAGCGTTCCCGGACAGGGCGCGCATGGCGGCCCGCGCCCGCACCCGGCCTATGGCGGCCAGCTCGGCGGGCGCGCGATAGAGGGCGTGCCGCCCGAAGCGAAATTGTTCGTCGAATACAGCGCCCGGCCCGGCAAATACGGCGACGGTACGCCCTACCAATTGCGCCACCCGGTTTATGTCTCCTATCAATTATCGTTCGGCCCGCTCGGCGATGCGGCCATGATCTCGCCCCGCGTCGCCCCGGCGCTCGCCGGCGCCGGGCTGCTCGAGGCCATCCCCGAAGCCGATATCCTCGCCCGCGCCGACGCCGAAGACGCCGATGGCGACGGCATCTCGGGCCGACCCAACTATGTTTGGGATGCGCTGGCGGCGGCAAAGCGCCTCGGCCGTTTCGGCTGGAAGGCCGGCGAGGCCGGCTTGATGCAACAAACGGCGGGTGCCGCTTTTGGCGATATGGGCCTGACCTCCGCGCTCCACCCCGAGCAATCCTGCCCGCCGCCGCAACACGCCTGCCAAGCGGCCCCGGCGGCGGAGGGCCCGGAGCTGAGCGCCGCGCGGCTGGCGGCGCTCACCGCGTATTTACGCTTTCTCGCCCCCCCGCCGCGCCAAAACGCCGAAGACCCGGCGGTGAGGCGCGGCGAAGCCTTATTCCACACCACCGGCTGCGCCGCCTGCCACACCCCCAGCGCCCAAACCGGTCCGCCCTTCGCCGGGCAAAACATCGCCCCCTATAGCGATTTCCTGCTGCACGACATGGGCAAAGGACTGGCCGACAACCGCCCCGATTACTTGGCCAGTGGCCAAGAATGGCGCACCCCGCCGCTCTGGGGCCTGGGCTCGCTGAAGGCCGTGAATGGCCACGAATTCCTCCTGCATGACGGCCGCGCCCGCGGCATCGCCGAGGCGATCTTGTGGCACGGCGGCGAGGCGAAGGCCGCACGGGAAAAATTCCGCACCATGCCCGCTGAAGCGCGCACCGACCTGCTCGCTTTTCTGCGTTCGCTCTAGTCCGCATCAACCAAGCGGAACCACCCCCCGGAATGCATCATGCATTCCGGCAAGCGCGACTGCGCGCCCGAGTTAATACGAGGTAGCCAAGGGAGCGGATGCGACCGCCCGGCGTCTGAGGGACCGACTAAAAAGAAAGGAACCCAGAAATAATTTCACAAACGGAACCACCCCCAGGAATGCATAATGCATTCCGGCAAGCGCGACTGCGCGCCCGAGTTAATACGAGGTAGCCAAGAGCGCGGATGCGCTCGCCCGGCGTTTGAGGGAGCCCAGAAAAATTCCCTCAAACGGAACCACCCCCCGGAATGCATCATGCATTCCGGCAAGGGCGACTTCGCGCCCGAGTTAATACGAGGTAGCCAAGGGAGCGGATGCGACCGCCCGGCGTCTGAGGGACCGACTAAAAAGAAACGCTCACCTTACAATAGCGTAAATGACATACGCCAGAACCAAGGCACCGCTCACGATCAGATAGCGTTTATCACTCGGCTTCACGCTGCTTCCCTTCGCTGGCCAAGTCTGCCCGGGAGCCCTCCGGGCTCATCCGGCACATTCCGCACACACCAATATTGACACCCTTCTCAACTCGCCGAAATAGCAATCGGTGGGATCAGACCCCACCGATTCCGAAAGCGGAACCACCCCCCGGAATGCATCATGCATTCCGGCAAGCGAGACTTCGCGCCCGAGTTAATACGAGGTAGCCAAGGGGGCGGATGCCCCCGCCCGGCGTTTGAGGGATCAAACCAATAAGACAAGAACCCAGAAATAATTTCATGAGGAAGGTTTCATGCCAGACAGCAGCCAAGAAGTGACCGGCGGATGCATGTGCGGCGCGGTGCGCTACGAGGCCCCCGCACCCGCGAGCGTCATCTACTGCCATTGCCGCGACTGCCGGCGCCACACGGGTGCGCCGCTGGTCTCGTTCGTCGGCTATCGGAACCATATCTGGAGTATAGACTTCGTCCATGACAGGCTGGCCAACGGTC
>CAYSDJ010000051.1:0-27393 GCA_964429775.1 uncultured Rhizobiaceae bacterium | reverse complement strand
CCACCGGTGCCCGAAACTCTATCTGGAAGTGGTACATAAGACGGGGGCTTTACAAGCTGGTGGACACCGCTCGATGGCGTGCCCTGGACGCAGGCATATGAGACGTTAAATTGGTTCGACAATTACGGCGAAATATTCGAGGACGACAAATTCTGGGAGTCGTTGGGACGTACCTTCCTGATCGTCGCCGTTGTCGTGCCGATTGAGTTTTTGCTAGGCCTCGGCCTCGCCATGCTGTTCGCCGACAAATTCCCCGGCAAACGCGTGTTCTATTCGATCATGCTGATGCCGATGATGATCGTGCCGGCCGTCGCCGGTTATATGTTCTTCATGCTGTTCCAGAGCAACGGCCCGATTAACGATATCCTGAGCTCCATTGCCGGGACCCGGGTCGACACGCTGTGGCTGGCGGACCCCGATTTGGCGATGATTTCGGTGATGATCGCCGATATCTGGCAATGGACTCCGTTGATGTTCCTGATTCTGCTTGCCGGCATGGTCGGTGTTCCCGAGGATCAAATCAAAGCGGCGACGCTGTTGGGCGCCAATGCCTGGCACCGCTTCTGGCGTATTGTCTTGCCGCGCATGAAGACGGTCATGATCATCGCCCTGGTGATCCGTACCGTCGAATGTTTCAAGATTTTCGATATTCTCTACGTCATGACAGGCGGCGGGCCGGGTGTCGCAACCAAGTCGATTTCGGTCTATATCCTGGATCTCACCTTCAAGGATTTGGAATGGTCTTATGTTGCATCGATCGGCCTTTTCATTCTGGTTGTTCTCAGCCTGATCGCTGTGGTTGGCATCTACTATATGCAAGCCGCGCAAAAGAAGGCGGAGGCGTGAGCTGATGGCATCAATCGAACTGGTAAATCTGACCAAGAATTTCGGTGACCTGATCGCCGTCAACGATTTCAATCTTGAGATCAAGGACAAGGAATTCGTCGCACTTCTGGGGCCGTCCGGCTGTGGCAAGACGACGACCATGAACATGATCGCAGGCATCGAGATGCCAAGCAGCGGCTCAATCCTGTTTGGTGGGCAGGACATGCGGACGATACCCGCCAACAAGCGGGATGTCGGCTTCGTGTTTCAGAATTATGCCATCTTCACCCACATGACGGTGCGTAAGAATCTCGAATTCGGCCTTAAAGTTCGGGGCGTCGAGAAAAGCGAGATCGCGCGCCGGGTGCAGAACATGGCTGATCTGATGCGCCTCAACGATCGCATCGATTGGCGCACCAGCAAGCTCAGTGTGAACGAGCTGCAGAAAGTCGCGATCGGACGATCCGCCGTGACCGAGCCGGAAATTTTTCTGCTCGACGAGCCGCTCAGTAATTTGGACGCGGCCTTCCGCGCCTTCATGCGCACCGAGCTCAAACACCTCCAGCATGAATTCCAACAAACCATGGTCTATGTCACGCATGACCAGATTGAGGCCATGAGCCTGGCCGATCGCATCGCGGTGATCGACTTGGGCCTGCTACAGCAATATGGCACGCCAAACGAGGTTTATAACAAGCCGCGAAATACCTTTGTCGCCAATTTCATGGGCAGCCCGAGCATGAATTTATTGCCGTGCCGGCTGACCAATGGCGACGGCGATACCGCGCTCGACTTTGGCGATGCCGGAACATCATTAATTGACGATGGCGAGCTGATGCGGCGCTGCAAACTGGCGCGCAACGCCGACGTGGTGTTCGGCATGCGGCCGGAGGATATCGATATTCAACCACGTGAAGTAGGACGTCCAGGCATTGATATGGAAGTGAGTTTTGTAGAGCCCATTGGACCGCGTACGGTGGTTCATCTGGCCGCCGGCGGGCACAAAATCAAAGTGGCAAAAGACAAGCAATATCCAATCGAGCTTGGCGCCAAGGTCAAGGCGGCATTTCCCAAGGGCCGCTGCCATATTTTCGATGCCGAATCCGGCAATGCGATAGGCTTGGAGTAGAGCATGGCAAGTCTGGAACTGAGCGGCGTCAATAAATCCTACGGCGAGCAGGTGGCGGTTGCCGATATCGACCTGAAGATCGAAGACAATGAATTCTTCTGCATCTTCGGCCCGCCGAGTTGTGGCAAGACGACAATCCTGCGCTTGCTGCTCGGCCTTGTTGCGCCGGATACGGGCGAAGTGCGCATTGGCGGGGAGGTTGTTACCGACGCCCCGCCCAAGGAACGCAATCTCGCCATGGTGTTTCAAAATTTGGCGCTTTTTCCGCATATGACGACGCGGCAAAATCTCGCCTTTCCACTGACCGAGCGCAAAATGGACAAGAGCGAAGTGGATGCGCGTATTAGCAGCGTGGCTGAAACGCTCCATATCACGCCATTGCTGAAGAAAATTCCGGCCCATTTGAGCGGCGGCGAGCGCCAACGTGTTGCCATTGGCCGCGCCTTGGTGCGCGATCCGGGCGCTTTCCTGATGGATGAGCCGATTGCGGCGCTTGATGCGCGTCTGCGCGAGGAAATGCGGGTTGAGTTGAAGCGCCTGCAGCGTGAGCAAAACCACACCCTGGTTTACGTGACCCACGACCAGGAAGAGGCCATGTCGGTTGCCGATAGGATGGCGATTTTCGAGGATGGCCGTATTCGTCAGGTCGGAACGCCGGCGGATATTTACAACAAGCCAAACAGCCGCTATGTGGCGGAACTGATCGGCTCGCCGCCGATGAATTTTATCGATGGCGCCCTGGCGGGTGGAAAATTCTCGGCCGGTCAAGAGCATGTCGAGGTTGTGTTTGACGGCGTGGCCGAAAACGGTCCGGCAACCCTGGCCATCCGGCCCGAGGATCTCGAAATTCGCGGCGCCGATCAGCCGGGCGTCGATGCCAAGGTCTATGAAGTCGAGCCGCTCGGGGCATTCACCATTGTCGATATCATTATCGGCGAGAAGATCCTCAAGGTGCAGGTCGCGGGCCAGCCTGATTTCGAGCTTGGCAGCGCCGTGCGCTTACATCTCGATCCGCTGAGCTGCCATTTGTTCGATGGCGCAAGCGGCGACATAATCGCCCACGCCAAGCAATAAGCTCTGCTGCCCTTTCAGGCCTAGATTTTCTGCAGAAGCTGGATCAGGCTGGACGTATCCCAGCGCCCGCCGCCGCGCTGCTGCACGTGGGCATAAAACTGATCGACCAGCATCGCCATCGGCAAAAGCGCGCCGTTTTTTTTGGCCTCCTCGAAACAAAGCCCTAAATCCTTGCGCATCCAATCGGCGGCAAAGCCGAATTCGAACTCGCCCTTGAGCATGGTCGAGCCGCGGTTCTCCATTTGCCAGGATTGCGCCGCGCCCTTGGATATGACATCGAGCACGCGCTCGCCGTCGAGGTCGGCGCGCTGGGCAAAATTAATGCCCTCGGCCAGGCCCTGCACCACACCGGCGATGCACAATTGGTTGACCATCTTGGTGAGCTGGCCGTTGCCCGCTTCCCCCATATGGGTGACGTTGCGCGCATAGCACTGCATCACCGGCTCGGCTGTCTGAAAACTCGCCTCGGCGCCGCCGACCATGACCGTGAGCGCGCCGTTTTCCGCCCCCGCCTGGCCGCCTGAAACCGGCGCATCGAGAAAGCCAAGCCCGGCTTTTTCGGCCGCCGCGTTCACTTCGCGCGCAACATCGGCCGAATCGGTGGTGTGATCGACGAATATGGCGCCTTCCGACATGCCGGCCAGCGCACCGTTTTCGCCATAGGCGATTTCGCGCAAATCATCGTCGGCGCCGACGCAGGTGAAGACGATTTCAGCGTCTTTGGCGGCTTCCGCCGGGCTGCCCGTGACACGACCCGAATACTCGCCGGCCCATTTATCGGCGCGCGCCCGGGTTCGGTTGAAGACGGCAACATTGTGCCCGGCGTTTACCAAATGCCCGGCCATGGGATAGCCCATGACGCCCAGTCCCACAAAGGCGACATTCTTGCCCCCGGCGCTCTTATCACTCATGCCACGTCTCTCCTGTTGGCCCTCATCAGGCCGGCATCATAGCCGCGCACCGGGGGGCGGACAATGTGAAGCGCGCGCAAAATCGGTGACAGAAGAATTCAATCTGGAGGAGAGGAGGGGTGTTGCGGGCGGCGCCCCAGGAGGGTCCGGGTCGCGAGGGAGGAGTGAAGGTTCAGCGCAGGGAAGGAACCAGTCGCGATGAGCCCCGAATTGATTTGTTCTAAATCACACCGTCCACAACAAGGCCCATCCTATATATGTGCCCCCGCATCACTTTGATGTGGATCAAAAAATACCAATTAATTGGTGTATCGATTATCTTTTATGGCCGGTCGGGGTGAGGCGGAGAATTTCGAACTTATTGAGCAGATGAATGCTGCCGTCTTCGGCTTCGAACGGGACGAAAGTCGGCGAATCGTTGATCAGATCCAGCACGCGCGAATCAATATTAATGAAGACATTGCCTTTCATGGTAACGCCATCGGTCATTTGCAGTTGGACCGATACCTTGGCTTTTCTGATGAAAAAACGGTTCGGCATATGCTGTTACTCCCCTCCGCCGGTCATGCTCACACCCATATCCTTGAGTACGGTCCGGATCACATCGAGCAAGCCGTTCATATCCGCGGCCCGGATATCGCCGATGCAACCTATCCGGAAGCTCGGGTCACTGGTTAGTTTTCCAGGATATATCAGATAGCCATGGTGCGCCAAAGCATCATAAAAGGCGTTAAATTCGAATGCCGGGTCGCTCGGCATGCGAAAGGTCACAATAATCGGCGCCTGGGTCTCGTCCGGCACATATGTTTCAAAACCTAGCACGCGCATGCCCGAGACCAGGGTACGGCAATTTTCCCAGTAGCGCGCGAAACGCCCGCCGATTCCGCCTTCCGCCGCGAGCTGGTCGAGCGCGCTATCGAGCGCCGCCAGCACCTGGGTCGGCGGGGTGAAGCGCCATTGGCCGTTTTTCTCGAATCCCCGCCACTGGGCATGAAGGTCGAGGCTGAGGCTGTGGCAGTTATCCGCGCAGGCTTCGAGCCGGCTCCGGCGCGCCAGCACGAAACCCATGCCGGGCACGCCCTCAAGGCCCTTATTGGCCGAGGCGGCGAGGCCGTCAAAGGCGGTCTGGCGGGCATCTATCGGAATTGCGCCGAACGAACTCATGGCATCGACCAAAAGGCGCTTGCCGCGCCGGGCGACCGCTTCGGCAATGGCATCGAGCGGATTGAGAACGCCACTGGTGGTTTCGCAATGGACCAGCACCACGTCGCTGATGCGGCTATCCGCATCGAGGCGCCGCGCCACCTCGTCGGCATCAATCGGCAAATGTTCCGGTCCCTCGACGGTATCAAAAGCGCGGCCGCTGATATTGAGAATTTCACCGATGCGCCGGCCATAGGCGCCGTTGATCAACACCAGCGCGCGGCTGTCACGCGGCAGCAGTGTGCCGAGCATGGCCTCGACCGCCGATGTACCGCTGCCCGGTAGTGGCACGCAGACATGATCCGTCTCTGCCCGTGCCAGCGCGCTCAGCCTTTGCCGGAGGCGGGCCGTCAGTTCGATAAAAGCGCCGTCGCGCGAGCCCCAGTCGCGCAGCATCGCCTGTTTGGTCTCCCGGCTCGTGGTCAGCGGCCCGGGCGTGAGGAGCAGCGGATCCTTGTCCGGCATCAATCCGCCTCAGCCGCTCTTTTTCAAGGATTTCAGCGCCTCGGGCGTATCAACATCGAAGGTGACGGCAGGATCGCCGCACTCGATCTCAAACACCGCATCGCTATGTTCGCCAATCAGGTGACGCGCGCCGACATCGCCGGACAGGTTCTTCATGGCGGGGAAATAGCGCGCCGCCCACAGCACTGGATTGCCGCGCTTACCCTTATAGGTGGGCACGCAAATGGCATGCCCGCGCGCTGGATCGAAGCCCTCGATCAGGCGTGAAATCAGGGCCGAATCGACATGCGGCATATCGCCGAGGCATATCAGCGCCGCGCCGCTATCGGCTGGCAGCGCATTCAGACCGGCGCGGACGGAAGTGCTCATGCCTTCGGCGAAGTCCGCATTGTGCCGTATTTCAACGGCGCGCCCGGCCAAAGTCTGCTCAATTTTTTCATGTTCATGGCCGGTGATGACGATCACCGGATCGGCGCCGCTGGCGAGCGCGGCATCGACGGCGCGCGCCACCATGGCGGTGCCATCGACCTCAACCAGAAGCTTGTTGATAGAGCCCATGCGGCGCGATTGGCCGGCGGCCAGCACAATCGCGGCGATCTTCGCCGCACCGCTCTCGTGCGTATCCTCGGGCAGCGCCATCGGGTCTTTCGGGGAGGCGAAGGCGCGCGGCAGCGGGCGGCTCGAAATCTCCATCAACAGGCCGCCGGCGCCCATGGTCATGATATCGTTCCGGGTCACCGGGATATCGGCAAAGCGGCGGCGCAGCACCCAATCGAAGCCGTTCAGCTTGAGCGAGCGCGCACAGCCGGGCAGACCAAGAACGTCGATTTCTCCGAGATGGGCGGTGAGGAGAAGGTTGCCCGGGTCGACCGGCATGCCGAAATGGTCGATCTCGCCGCCGGCTTCAACGATCCCGCTCGGCACGATATCACGCCGGTCGACGATGGCCGAGGCGCCGGCGATCAGGATCATGTCGCAGCCGAGGCCGGCCAAGCGGCGCACGGCCTCGGCGATCTCATGGCTCGAATGGGCGCAGCGAATTTCGCTCGCCAGTTCGCCATCAAGAATGGCGAGCCGGCCGAGGAGGGTGCCGGTGGTCGAATCGAGCACGCTCTCCTTGGTGCCGGGCAGGCGGGTCTGGACGAAACCGACGCGGCGACCGCGGAACGGCGCGATGCGGACCATGTCGCCGTCTTCCCGCGCGACCGCCAGGCAGCCATCGATAATGGCGCGCGGCAGGGCGAACGGAATTACCTTAACCGTCGCCACCATTTGCCCGGGCTCAACTTGGCTATAGGGCGCCAGCGTGCCGATGGTCATGCCTTCATCAATCAGGTTGATGCGGTCGATGCGCGCCGTGTCCGGGATAGTGAGACCGCGCTCGGTGGCGAACAGATTGCAACGCCCGGTAAAGGCCTTGCCAAGCGCGAGGCCGGGCCCCGCCAAGGATGTTGCCAAAACAAGTGCCGCATCATCCTCGCCAATATCATCCGCTTCGAGCCGCGCGCCCGAGACCTTCGCCACTCCGCCCGAGCGCAGCAGCTCGATATCCTCGGCTGAGAGAATGCGGCCCTTTTTAAAGGCGCCCTTGGGCAGGCGAACGCTGTGCGCGAGGATCAAGCCCTCTGCCTCAGCGACAGGGATCTCGCCGAATATCATGCGCCACCGCTTGCCGCTGCCATGCGCCGCGCCTCGGTGATTTCGGCCATGATCGAAATGGCGATCTCGGCCGGCGATTTGGCGCCGATATTGAGGCCGACGGGGCCATGAATGCGCCCCGTCTGCTGCTCGCTGAAGCCCTTCTCATGCAGCCGCGCCAGACGCTTGCCATGGGTCCGGTTGCTGCCGAGCGAGCCGATGTAAAACACCTCGGAGGCCAATATCGATTCGAGCGCCGGATCGTCGATCTTGGGATCGTGCGTGAGGGTGACGATAGCGGTGCGCCGGTCGGGCGCGGCGCGGCCGAGAACGTCATCGGGCCATTCGGTCGAGACTTCGACGCCGGGGAAACGCTCGCTATCGGCAAAGGCGCGGCGCGGATCGATCACCGTCACGCCATAGCCGGCGAGGGAGGCGATTTGCGCCAGCGGTTGGGTGATGTGTACCGCGCCGACGATAAAAAGGCGCAGCGGCGGATTGTGAACCTGAATGAAATATTGCTTGCCGCCGTTCTCGACCGCGACGCTGCGGTCGTCGGCGAGCGCGGCGCGTGCCTGGGCCTGAATTTCCTGCGCTAAATCCTCGCCGGATGTTTGCCCGTCCTCATAGACCAGCGTTTGGCCGCCGGCGCCGGTTTCGCTGACCAGCGCGACCGGCCGCTTGCTTTCTCTATCCGCATTGAGGCGGTCAAGCATGTCGCGCTTCATGGCTTATTCGACCTTCTCGACATAAACCTGGACATTACCGCCACAGGCGAGGCCGACTTCCCAGGCCTGTTCGTCCGAGACGCCGAATTCAAGTATCGCCGGCTCGCCGCTTTCCATCGCGCCCTTGGCCGCCTGGATCACCGCGCCCTCAATGCAGCCGCCCGACACCGAGCCCTCAAAATGGCCCTCGCCATCGACCACCAACTGGCTGCCGACAGGGCGTGGCGAGGAACCCCAGGTGGCGATGACTGTGGCCAATGCGACCTGCTGGCCACCGTCGCGCCATGCCGCGGCGGTTTTTAAAATATCGTCCTGTCGTGCTGTCATTTTCACCGGTCCCTGGAATTAGCCAAAGCGACAATCAAGATGTAGAGCTTTGCCGTTCGCTCCGCAAGGGCGCGCCGCGCCGTCTTCTGGTCAGGCGGCGGCATCCAGCAGGCGACGCAATTCGTCACCCTCGATTTTCTCGATATCGTCCTGATATTTGAGCAGCACGCCGAGCGTCTGGCGGACAATATCCGCTTCCAGGCTGTTGACGCCGAGGATACCAAGGGCCGACAGCCAATCGATGCTTTCCGCCACGCCGGGCAGCTTGAACAGGTCCAGTTTGCGCAATTCCTGAACGAAGGCGACCACCTGGCGGCTGAGATTTTGATCCGCACCGGGCACGCGGGTGGCGAGAATGGCCTGCTCGCGCTCGGCATCGGGATAATCGATCCAGTGATAGAGGCAACGTCGCTTGAGCGCATCGTGGATTTCGCGCGTGCGGTTCGAGGTAATGAGCACGATCGGCGGTTCCGCCGCTTGCACGGTGCCGATTTCCGGGATGGTGATCTGGTAATCGGCGAGCACCTCAAGGAGAAATGCCTCAAATGGTTCATCGGCGCGGTCGAGCTCATCGATGAGGAGAACCGGCGCGCCCTCCGAGGCCGGCTCGAGGGCACTCAGGAGCGGGCGCGAGATGAGGAAGCGCTCGGAGAAAATATCCTCAGCGAGCGAATCGCGGTCGCGGTCGCCGAGCGCCTCGGAGAGGCGGATTTCGATCATCTGGCGGGCATAATTCCACTCGTAAACCGCGGAAGAGACATCGAGACCCTCATAGCATTGCAGGCGCAGCAGCTTGCGCCCGAATTGCGTTGCCAGAACCTTGGCTAACTCGGTCTTGCCGACGCCGGCTTCGCCTTCGAGAAAAATCGGCCGTTGCAGGCTTAAGGATACATAGAGACTGGTCGCCAGATTGCGGTCGGCGACATAGTTTCCGGCAGTCAGTATGTCGACCGTCTCGTCGACGGAGGTGGGCAGAGCACGAGTCATGGTCACGGGTTCTTTTGCGGTGGCGGGCTAAGAATGAAGTCGGCGATTTGCTCTGTTCTGTCAAGCTGGAAAGCCGTCTCAGCCTGTCCGCTATGAGTTGCCTGCATGGCATCACCCACACCTTTCAGCTCAAGGCTGACATCCGCCGCGTCCTCAAAACCGGGCGCCAAAACGATATCGACCGGATCGAGGCGGGCCAACAGCTCAGCCAATTCGGGGCGGGCGGGGGTGTCTGTTTCATGCACCAGTGCCCAGCGCAGTCGCGAGACCGCCAGCACCTCGCGCGCGCCGGCCCGGCGGTGCTCGTAACTGTCCTTGCCGGGGATATCGATTTCCGTCGAAGCGCCCGCATAGGTAATCACCGAGACGCTTCTGTCCCGTGCCCGTAGCGCAGCCACCAAAGAGCGGGTCAATTCGGCTTGCTCACTTAGGCCGCCGCCGCGAATGCCGACGAGAGTCATGGATTTAAAAGACGCCAGCGGCCCAAAGAATTAAAACAGCGACGGCGCCAATAATGCTGATAACCCAGATCGGGGTGGGTATGCCGTGCTTGGCTGCGGCGCCGGATTTTGCTGTGGTTGGGGCGCTGGGCGCCGCGGCCTCGGTGCTCTCCGGGGCGGCGGCGCTTTCCGGTGCCGCAGCGCTCTCGCCGCGCTCGACCATTTTCTCGACGAAGGCCTCGAAAAACTTAGCCGCCAGTTTCTTGGCGACGGAATCGATCAGGCGCGACCCGATTTGCGCCAATTTACCGCCCACCTTGGCCTCGACGCTATAGTTCAACACCGTGCCGCCATCATCTCCTTCACTTAACGTTACCTTTGCCGCACCCGAGGCGAATCCCGCCGCGCCGCCCTGGCCTTCGCCGCTGAGGGTGTAGCTGTTCGGCGGATCAAGGTCGGAGAGGGTGACCGCGCCATGGAATGTGGCTTTCACCGGGCCGATTTTGGTCGTGATGGTTGCCGTCATGTCGGTGTCGGAGGTTTTTTCCAGATCGTCGCAGCCGGGCAGGCATGCCTTTAACATTTCCGGGTCGTTCAATGCTTCCCAGACTGCCTGGCGAGGGGCCGGAATTTGGTGTTCGCCGCTTAAATTCATTATGCCTCCGATGTGCAGGTAAATTATTGCCGGGAATATCGGGCAATCTTAACAGTTTGTTTACGGTAAATTTCCAACAATTGGGGCGGACACGCGCGCCGTCTTGCGCTTCATAACATTCAGACAGCGAACATGGTACCGATCGTTTCGTCTACATTCGATATAGCACACTGGTTCCTGCAGCGCGGTGAGCTGGGTCAAGTTTATATCTCGCCGCTCAAGCTGCAACGTTTGCTTTATCTCGCCCAGGCATACTATGCCGGGCAGCATGATGGCCAGCCCCTAATGCCTTCAATTTTCGTGGTCAGCGAGGTTGGCCCGCTCGAGCCCAATATTCACCGTGCCATCGAGCATGAGCCGCCCAAGGTTTCGGTCCGTGATATCCCGGAAGAGACAATGGATTTCGTCGAAATGATCTGGAGCAAATATGGCGAGCGCAAGATCGATGCGCTGAACCGTTTGGTCATGCAGGATCCGGCGTTCAGGGAAACCGAGGCGCGTGACGGGCTGCAGGCGGTCATCGGTCTTGACGTCATGCAACGCCACTACGCGCCCAAAACGGCCGCCAAACCTGCACAGCGCATACCGGAAAGGTTGCCCGCCGAGATTCCCGATTTCCTCGCCGATATCATCGCCGCCGCGCGTGAAGAGGCGCGCGAGGAAGAAGCGCGCAGCAAAGGCACACCGGACGGCGGCGACAAGGGCCACGCCGCCTGGATACCAGGCGCTCCTACTTCGTCATAAACACGTCATAGCGCGTCGTATTACCGCGAATTTGGTGCGAAGGCGGCGCCAGTTCAGCCATTGGCATCGCACGCAAGGGCCATTTCAACACCACGCGTTTTGATGCGGTCTTAAGCGCTACCTGCATAAGTTCAAGAGCGTCCTCGTCGCTGCCGACAATATCGCGCAACAGGCGCATCTCTTTTTTCACCAGAGCGCTGTTACCGCGCGGCGGGTGCATGGGGTCGACCAGCACCACTTCCGCCACCATCTCCGGCAATAATTGTTTGGCATCACCCAGCACCAGCGTCATGCGGGCGGCGGCCTCCGCCGCCCGGCCGCTAGCCGCCCTGGCGCGGGCCAGGCCATCTTCGAGCAGGGCGTGAATTTGCGGCGCGCGTTCGATCAGCGTGACATTGGCACCGAGCGAGGCAAGCAGGAAAGCGTCTCGCCCGAGCCCGGCAGTGGCGTCGACCACATCAGGTGTGCGGCCTTTGCTGAACCCGGCGGCGCGCGGCAGCGCCTGACCCCGTCCGCCGCCGGCACGCAACCGATGACCGACCGCACCGCCGGTGAAATTGCAGATCAGCTCCCCTTGCTCGTTGCTCAAGCCCGTTTTCTCCTGCGCCGCAACATTGCGGCAATGCGGCCGTCAATCGCCGCGAGGCCGACACCGATAACCGCCATGCCGATAAAGTGGTTGGCTTCGAGGCGTTCGGCGAGAAACGCCGCGCCGAGGATAATCGCACTGACCGGAATGAGAAAAGTGACAAGCAACAGGTTCGTCGCCCCCGCTGTTGCCAGAACGCGGAAATAAATAATATAGGCGAGCGAGGTGGAAAGCAGCGCCAGGCCGATAACAGCGAGCCATGTATCGACAGATGGCATGACAAGCGTCCAGGGTTGGTCGACCACAAGAGCGAGCGGCAATAACAGGGCAGTGGAAGCGGTGATTTGCCCGGTCGCGGTGGCAAGCGGAGTAATTCCCATGCGTTTAAACCGGCGCCCGAAAATAGCACTGAACGAATAAAACAGGGCCGCGCCCAACAGGCCGATATGGGCGATAAATGCGATGCCGAGGCTACTCAAAACCTCGGAGCCGATCAAAATGATGACGCCCGCGATACCGGCGACGATGCCGGCGACACGCCCTGCCGATAATCTCTCGTCCGCTGTTACAAAGTGTGCGACGACAATCGTGAATAGCGGTGTTGTCGCCAGCAGAATCGAGGCGAGGCCGCTCTCGACATGGCTTTGGCCCCAGGCAATGAGGGAAAACGGCACAAGATTGTTGAGAAACCCCATGACAAAAAAGGTGCGCCAGACCTGGAGCCCACCGGGCATGCGCTCGCCCATAACCCGTATCACCAGGTGCAAGCCGAGCGCGGCAATGCCGACGCGCAGAAAAACGATGGTGAAAGTCGGCAATTCTGCGACAGCAATGCCGACAAAAAAGAACGATCCGCCCCAGAGGATGGAGAGGACGACCAGCATGCCCCATTCCCGGGGTGTCATAGCAAGGTTGATCGGTGCGATGTTGATTGGCGTGCTCAATTTGCTGCTCCCGCGATAATCCGTTGAAGCTACGCGGCGTCGCTGCTTCGGAGCAACCCGCTTCTTGCGGCTCGTGTCCCACATGCCCTAGGCTGCGGATCAGAAAAATCAATACGGGGAGAGAGGTCATGAGCGTCGTCGTGCCGCATAAGGTGCAATTTACCGGAGAGAATTCCTTTTTATGCCTCAAGGCCGAGGAAGGTGGGGAACAGACAACCACCTGTACCCATTGGCGCGGCCTGATATCGCCGGCTGGGCCGGGGCATGTGCTGTTTCTTAAAAGCGATGCGACGGATGGGGAAATTCGCGCCTATTCCGACAATGAAGGCTTTGCCCGTTTCATCCAAATCATTGAGGAAACGCTTAATCCCGACAGTTTCGCCGACAAGAGCCTGCCCTTGATTCCGGCCAAGTTTTCCAATTCGGGCGATATTGGCTCGACATTCATCGAAACCATATCATCGGCGGAAGGCGATATTGTCATGAGCTGGAGCGATATGGGCGATCCCTTCATGCTGGCCGCAGCACCTGAAGACGATATATGCGGCGATTGGGGCGTATATAGCTGCCTCACGCCGGCGGCAACGGCGACACTCGATGTTGCCGGGCGGCGCGCCGCCGGAAAAACCTACCCGAGCGAGATGGCCGGCCATCCGAGCGGCATGTCCTGCCTCGCCTGGTCTGAAACCTGGGTGCGCTGAATCATGGCTGATAAAGACACGGTAATGGAAAAATTCCTGGAGACCTTGGTGCCGCTCGGTGCCGCCGAGGCAAAAGCCATGTTCGGCGGCTACGGCATCTTCATGGACGGCCAAATGTTCGCCAAGATTTCGTCGAAGGGTGTCGTTGCCTTGAAGGCGGATGGCGAAAATCTACCAACATTCGAAGCGGCGGGTATGCCCAAGGCGGGAAAGATGCCCTATTACGAAGTGAAGGCTGCGGATTTGGACGACGCCAAAAAGGTACAAAGCTGGGCCGCTTCGTCGATCGCCGCCGCGTCGCGCCAGCCGGCAAAAAAGAAGAAAAAATAGTGCCGTGCCAGTCGCTGGAGTTTGCG
Source organism: uncultured Rhizobiaceae bacterium (assembly GCA_964429775.1). Taxonomy (GTDB): domain Bacteria; phylum Pseudomonadota; class Alphaproteobacteria; order UBA828; family UBA828; genus PTKB01. The sequence continues at coordinate 13,677 of CAYSDJ010000051.1, read as the reverse complement.
GCGGATGATTTCGTCCCGCGCCTTCCATCTCGTCATGCTGTTTACCGTCGGCATCAGCTACAGCCTGCTGTTTTCAATCAATAAGCTGGCGGCGGAAGCGGGCCTGCCCTATGTCGCCTATGTGTTTTGGCATTCCTTGGGCGGCGGCCTGATATTGCTGCTGCCGTGCCTGTTGATGGGGCGGCGTGCCTGGCCGCAGCTGAATTGGCTGCATCTGCGCACCTACTTTGTTTGGGGCGGTCTCGCCATTGCCGGGCCGATCACTTTATTGACCTATGTCGCGCCCAATCTGCCGTCGGCGGTGATGACCATGATCTTGGTACTGGTGCCGCTCTTCACCTACCTGTTTGCGCTTCTGTTGCGTATGGAGCGCTTTCGTGCGCTGAGCGTGCTGGCGCTGCTGCTCGGCCTCGGCGGCGTGTTGCTGGTGATCGTGCCCGAAGCCAGCCTGCCCAGTGCCGAAGCCGCCGGCTGGGTGCTTCTCGCCCTGTTGGCGCCAGCCAGTTTCTCCCTCGTCACCGTGTTCGCCGGCAAATTCCGCCCGCCGGACGCGCCTTCCGCCACGCTTGCTTGTGGCTTGCTGCTCGGCTCGGCGGTGTTGCTGGTGCCGGTAATGTTCGGCACCGGCCAGCTCTATCTCTTCCCCGGTCCCTCGCTTGGCGGTGACCTCACACTGCTCTATGCCTCGGCTCTGAGCGTGCTGATATTTTATGTCTTTCTTGAAATGGTCCGTCTGGCCGGGCCAGTCTTTGCCACCCAGCATAATTATATTGCCGTTCTCGCCGGATTTGGCTGGGGCGCGCTGATTTTCGGCGAGGCGCACAGCGCTTATATTTGGGGCGCGACAGCCCTGATGTTCGCCGGCTTAACCCTGCATACTCTGAGCGCGCGGCGCGCCGCCCGGGCGGCAGCGGCTTAGCTACGCTTTCAGTCTTCGCGGCTGTGATCCTCCTCGAGATGGGGCAGCCAAAGGTTCATGCGCTCCTCAAGGTCATAACTTTTGTCTTTAAAGACGCCCCAGCCGATACAGGAATGCACGGCGAGATACATCAAGTTGCGTTGCAGCCAATTCACGCCGGAAATCTTCATACCGGCAAGAAACATTTTATCGGCAAAGCGCCAATCCTGGCGCGAGGCGGTTTTGCGATGGTCGGTCCAGGCCATATAGAGGTAATCGTGCAGGATACTGATTTCCAAATGCTTGCCGATTGGGCCGACGACAAACCACAGCGCCTGCGGCACCGATGAAAGGTCTGTGTAGAGCCCGCGCGGCGCCGTAATCGTGAGCGCATAGGCATCGCCCTCGGCGGGGTGGACGGTCATATTGGCGCTGAAGTCGGCCGCCAGCTGCCACTTCGAGCGCGGCGTTCTGTCAAGATGCACGCCGGCGTGGCGCACGAATTTCAGCTCGCCAATATAGCTAAGGTCGCTAATCCGCTTAATCTTGCCATCGGGAAACGGATTTGCGCCGGGCTCCCAATTTGGCATGACATGCCTCTATATATAGTGCGCCGAGGGATGGGCGCGCGGGTAGTTGCGGGCGTATTTGAAAAAGCGCGAGGTCTGCTTGTCGGCGGCGGTGAGGTAGCCCTGGCGGAATTTGATGCTATCGAGAATCGCCACGTCCTGCCGCGCGACGGCGGTTTCAATATCGGCGACGCGCCGCGCCAACGAGCGCGCCGATGCTTCTTTCTTGGGGTCGTCTATCCCCTTATGGGTCATCAGAGTGAAATAGAGTTCCGATTGGCCGCTGCGCGGCATGGCGCGCGGCGCCATATAGGCATAGTAGTCGCCGTCGAGTTCACCTTCGGCAAAGAAGATATTGTTGCCGAGCGTGCCATAGGTAAATTTGCCTTTGTTGCCGAAGCCGTTGGTGAATTTGCACTGATAGCGAATCGAATAATCACCCCACTCGATATCCTTATCCGGATAGGAGCCTTCCAGTTTGAAGCCGTGCAATATCTCGATATGCTGAAAATCATAGGTATTTCCGGCGATCATCCACGGGTCGACCGGGAATTCCCACGGACCCTCGACGAGAAAATAGAGTTCTTCGTAAGGGTGGCGCAGCTTCGGAAAGTGCCACAGCGGCTCGGTGCCGTTGAAGGCCCAGATCAGGCCGAATTCTTCCAGTACGGGAAAATCGAACAGGCTGGCGCCGGGCGGCACCTTGTCGCCATTGCCGGTTTTGGCGCAGGCGCCGGTGCAGTCATATTCCCATTCATGGAACAGGCATTGAATATTGTCGCCGACCACCTTGCCCGACGCCATGTCGGTGCCGAGATGGGCGCAATAGGCGCTCATGACGCGCGCTTCACCGCTATAGCCTCGCCAGACAACTATGCGGCCATCGAGAAATTCCTTGCCGATGATTTGCCCTGGCTGCAATTCGCTTGAGCGGCAAACTGGATACCAGGTTTGCGAATAAAGCCCGTCCTCGCCTTCAGGTGCGATACGGTTTTTAACCCAGGGCGGTTCTGTTTTTCCGTTGCCGGCCATTTTTTCGTCGTCTCTCGTTTCTTGAACGGGATGTTGCAAGGCTAGCAGAAGACGAAAATAAGATCATTCCCCCTTTTGGGTGGCTGCTTTTCGCTCCTGCATTTTCTTGAGCTGCTCTTCGAAGCGCTCGCACGCATCGCGTATATCAACGCGCGGCGTAAACCAGACATAGTTGAACGGCAATGCCGCGCTGCCGAAGGGTTCCGCATAGGCTGGGGCGGAATGCTCGCCGTCACTGACTTCAAGAAAAGCAATGGTGGCGATCGAGCGTCCGGGTACTTTGCGGTGGAGGTGCCATGGGATGGCGCGGTCATGACGCGCATGTCCGGCGCCGGCGATCAATATCGCGCCGTCATCAACTGCGGCGCTGCTGATCTCGTGCGCCATGTGCGCATCGCGGGCGAACTGGGCGAAGGCCATGGCACCGATCATTTGCGCCGGCGCATAGCCGCAATGGGCGTCGTCAATCTCCTGGCGGACATTCTCTTGCTGCGTGTCCGACAAGGGCACATCCAGCCCGAGGCGCCCGACAAGTTCAGGCTCGGCTCCGTCCAATCCGGTTTGCGCCAGGCCGCGTGCCTTGGCGCGGCTCATATTGGCGGCGCGGATTTCAAGTCCTGCAGCGAGCGCGGCGGCGGCAATGGGCCGATAGAGCTGCCAATCCGGCCAGCTGGACTTCGCCCATCCGACCGCCTCGGCAATGCCGGCAGCATCTTCGGGCGCGGCCTTCAGGTGCCCGGCCAACGCCTCCGCTTGTGTCATGTCAAACATTTCGAAGGCAACCACGGGGCGGCGGCCGGTGTCGGCCACAGCGGTGACGATTTCTGCCTGCAACAAATGATGATCGGGATTGTCGTGCGTTTCACCGAGCAAAATGAAATCGGCCGGCGCAAGAGCGGCGATCAATTCTTCCTGGCTGATAAACCGTGCTTCGGCGACATGCCATATGCGGCCCGTTAGCGGGTGGTCGCGGTAATGCGGTGCTTGCCAGGCTGGCACGCTACAAGCGCTCAGCACGATAAACGCGAACAAATATGGGAATAGCCGTTTGGTCCACATCAATCAGAGATAATAGAGGATCAGGATGATGCCGAGCAAAATTACCACCCAAAGGGCGGAGAAGCCGGTGCTCCAGGTGCGCGCCAGAACGCTCTCCGGCCCGTAATGCTGCGCCGCCGTCCGGTGCAAAGTGCCGGCGGCGTGGGCGATGAAGTGAAGAACGCTGTGCTCGGCTTTTTTCCACACGCGCTCGGCGCGCTTGACCGTGCCCATGCCGAGGCGGCGATAGAGCCAATCGGCGTCGAGATTGACCGAGGGCAGTTCGGGCGGATAGAGCCCGGCCAGATTGAGCCAGGCAAAAGCGAGGGCCGAGAAGAAAAGTAATTGCAATTGGCTGAGCACATGATCCGCCGTGTAGGGCACGTAATGCACCTGCCACGGCAGGAAACCGTAGAGCACGCTCGGAAAGACGCCGATCAGGATACAGAGCGCCGCCGCAATGCCCATGGCGAGCAGCATATTGAGCGGCGGCTCGCGCGTACGGATGCCCGAATCATGAGCGAAGAAGGCGAAAAACGGAATCTTGATGCCGGCATGGTGGAACACACCGGCCGAGGCAAAGAGCAGGAACAGCCAGACAATCCAATGCCCTTCCTCTGCCGCCGCCACCATCACCATGGATTTGCTGACAAAGCCGGAAAACAGTGGGAAGGCGGAGATCGATGCCGCGCCGACGATACAAAGGCCGGTGGTAATCGGCATGGTTTTATAAAGGCCGCCCAGTTCCGAACCGTTGATCTTGCCGGTCTGGTGCAGCACCGCGCCCATCGACATCAGCAACAGCCCCTTGAACAGCACGTCGTTGAAGGCATGGCTGACGGCGCCATTGAGCGCCAACTCGCTGCCGATACCGATGCCGACCACCATGAAACCGACCTGGTTGATCAGGCTGAAGGCGAGCACGCGGCGGAGATCATTCTCGATCACGGCGAAGAAGATCGGGAACATCGCCATCGCCGTGCCGATATAGATCAGTACCTCGGTGCCGGCGAAGCCGCGCGCCAAGCCGTAGACGGCGACCTTGGTGGTGAAGGCGCTGAGGAACACCATGCCAGTGGGTGTCGCCTCCGGATAGGCGTCGGTAAGCCAGCTATGCACCAGGGGAAAGGCGCATTTAATGCCGAAAGCGGTAAAGATCAGTATGCCGGCAAGCGAGCCGATCCCCATCGCGCCGAATGCGGGAGAACCGGTCGCCGAGATATGCAACAGCGCACCGGCCAGGAGCAACAGCCCTGAGCATATCTGCACCATCAGATAGCGCATGCCGGCGGCGCTCGCCCGCGGCGTACGGCGCGCCCAGATCAGAAATACCGACGCGACCGCCATGATCTCCCACGAGACGAACAGAGTGATCAGGTCGCCGGCGAAGACCGCGCCGAGCGCGCCGCCGGCATAAAGCAGGGAAGAGACCTGCTGCGTGCGGTCGCGCACATGGAAGGCGTAGAGACAGGCGAGAAATGTCGCGAGATGAAAGAGAATGCCGAAAATCAGCGCCAGCTTGTCGGCGCGCAGCAATTCGAGCTGCATGTCGAACAGCGCCACCTCAAAGCCACCGCTGTCCTGGGCCACATACCACAGGTTCCAGCCGCCGAAAAGCGGCACCAGCAGCGTCATTCCCGGGCGCAAACGGCCCGGCGCCAGCGCCACCAGCAGCGCACCGGCGAAGAAGATCAGGAAAGGCGGTAAACTACCTGTCATAATAATCTTCCCGCCGCATAATCAGTTTGCGCAGCACTTTCGCCGCCAGCACCAACGCCACACAGGCGACAAAGCCGTAGAAGCCGTAAAAGCCGAACCAGCCTTCCCAGGTGAACAGCGCATGGCGGTGAATCGCCAGGTCGAGCAGCAGCAGAACGATGCTGATGGCGAGGAAGATGCGCACCATCAGCACCACATTCTTGCGTTTCTCGATCCAGGCTTTCTGGCTCACGATGGTGTCCTCACAGCCCGACCAACGGGCGCAGCAAGTTGAACAGGAATTGCGGATAGGCGAACAGCACGATCGAGCCCAGCGCGGTGATCGAAATCGCGATCAGGAGCAGTTTCGGCGCCTCGGCGATACCGCCGGCAGCCGGCAGCGCCTCGTCACCGGTCGGGAAAAAAGCGCGCACCACGATCGGCAGAAAATAAAGCGCGTTCAGCAGCGAGCTCGCCAGCATTACCGCGAGCAGCGCATAGGAGCCATCGTCGAGTGTGCCGAGCACGAGATAATATTTGCTCCACGCGCCGGCGAAAGGCGGCAGGCCAATCAGCGCCAGCGAGCCGATGGCAAAGGCTGTCATGGTCAGCGGCATTTGCCGGCCGATGCCGTTCAACTGGCTGATCTCGGACTTGCGCGCCGCCGTGAAGATGGCGCCGGCGCAGAAAAACAGCGTGATTTTGGCGAAGCCATGCATGGCGATATGCATGGTCGCGCCCATGACGGCGTGGGCGTTGGCCAGGGCGGCGCCGAGCACGACATAGGAAAGCTGGCTCACGGTCGAATAGGCGAGGCGGCGTTTGAGATTGTCCTGACGAAGCGCGATCAGCGAGGCGATCACGATGGTCGCGCCGGCGACATAAAGCAGCCAATCGCCGCTGGCGAAATCGCGCACCGCATCCATGCCGAAGATGTAGAGCACGATCTTGACCACCGTGAAGACGCCGGCCTTGACCACGGCAACGGCATGGAGGAGCGCGCTGACCGGCGCCGGCGCGACCATCGCCGCCGGCAGCCAGCCGTGAAACGGCATCAGCGCCGCCTTGCCGACGCCGAAGATGTAAAGCACCAAAAGGAGCGCCATGACCGGCTCCGAAACTGCGCCCATCAGAATACCGCCGGGGCGGAAGTCGAGCGTGCCGGCCTCGACCCAGGTCCAGAGAATGGCGAGCAACAACAGCATGATCGAGGTCGAGAGCAGGATCGCGAGATAGCGCCGCCCGCCGCGCCGCGCCTCCTGGGTGCCGCTATGGGTGACCAGCGGATAAGTGCAAAGCGTCAACCCCTCATAGAAAAAGAACAGCGTCAGCATGTTGCCGGCAAAGGCGATGCCGACCGCCGAGGCCAGGGCGAGGGCAAAGCACACATGAAAACGCGTCTGGTGCGGTCCGTCATTGGCGCGCAGATAGCCGATGGTATAGATCGTGGTGACGACCCAGAGGAACGAGGCGAGGAGGGCAAACAACATGCCGAGCGGCTCGACCTCGAAGGCGAAGGCAAGGCCCGGCGCGAACTCGAACAGGCTGATGGCGGGGCGCGTACCTGCCATCACGTCAGGCACGAGCGCGGCGACCGCGGCACAAAGCGCGGCGGAGACGAGCAGGGAGGTTGCTTCACGCAGCAACCGGTAGCGCCCGACGAGGCCCAACAGGATGGCGCCGGCGATGGGCAGCGCCAGAGCGAGGAGGATCAGCGCGCCGCTGCTCATGAGGCGCCGCCGAGCAGCATCGCCGCCGCGCGCTCGGACACACCGACGGTAATCTCGGTATGGACGCCGAAATAGATCGAGGCGGCGATCAATATCCAGGTCGGTAGCAGCATGTGCCATGGCGCTTCGCGGTAGGCCGGCGCTTCCGGTGCCGGGGTGCGGAAATAGGCAGCTTCGATCACGCGTCCGACATAGATCAGCGCCAGTAGCGAGCCGAGCAGAATGAGAAGCGCCACCGGCCAGAGATCGGCCTCAAGCGCGGCCTGAACCAGATACCATTTGCTGACGAAGCCGGAGGTAGCGGGAACACCGATGAGGCCGAGCCCGCCGATCACCAGCGCTGCCATGGTAAACGGCATGCGCCGGCCGAGGCCGTTGAGCGCACTGAGCTCGACCGAGCCTGTACGCAACATGATGCAACCAAGGGCAAGGAAGATGCCGCCCTTCATCATGGCGTGGTTGAAGATGTGGACGATGGCACCGGTCAGCCCGCTGGTTGAGGCGAAGCTGATGCCAAGCGCGAGATAGCCGATCTGGCCGATGCTCGAATAGGCAAACAGGCGCTTCAGATTGGTCTGGAATATGGCGACGCCCGAGCCGACCAGAATGGCGACGAGCGACAGCGGCATCAGGATTTCCATCAGCGGCATGCGCGTGAACGAAAACTCCTCGCCAAACAGGGTGAAGACGAAGCGCAACAGCACATAGGCGCCGACCTTGGTTGCCGAAGCGGCGAGAAAGGCCGAGACGGCGCTCGGCGCATAGGTATAGGCGTTGGGCAGCCAGAGATGGAGTGGAAAAAGCGCGAGCTTGATCAGCACGCCGATGGTGACAAAGGCAAAGGCGGCGTATATCGGGCGCATGTCCGGCACTTCGTGGATGCGCTCTGAGAGATCGGCCAGGTTGAGCGTGCCGGTCATCATGTAGAGGAGGCCGATGCCGATCAGCAGGAAGGTCGCGCCGATCGTTCCCATGATGAGATATTGAAAGGCGGCGGCGCGGGCCTTGCGCGAGGGGCCGAGCGCGATCAGCACATAGCTCGCCAGCGAGGAGATCTCCATAAAGACATAGATGTTAAAGGCATCGCCCGTCGCCGCGATGCCCAAGAGGCCGGTCAGCGCCAGGAGGTAAAGCGCGTAAAAGAGATTGTGCCTGGGTGCCGCGATCTCCTCGGCCACGCTCCGACGCGCATAGGGCGTCACCACCGCGGCAATGCCGGTGATCACCAGCAGAATGAAGCTGTTGACCGCATCGAGCCGGTATTCGATGCCGAAGGGCGGCGCCCATCCGCCGAGATGGTAAGAGATGGTGCCGTCCGCCAGCACCCGAATGAGCAGCAGGATTGAGATTGCAAACAGCGCCCAACTGACCAAAGTGGCAAACGCCCAGGCCAGGCCCGGGTGGCGCAGCAACACGCAGAGCGGTGCCGCGATCAGCGGTATCGCGACCTGCAAGATCGGAAGATGGCCCGCGCTCATGTCTTGTCCGGCCCCGTGCCGCTGTCCTTGCTATGAATTTCGTCTTCCTCGACCGTGCCATAATCGCGCTTGATGGCAATCGCCAGCGCCAGCCCGACAGCGAGGGTCGAGACCGATACCACAATCGCGGTCAGTATCAGGACATGCGGCAAGGGGTTGGAATAGACCTTATAGGCGGCGTCCAATATCGGCGCGGTGGCGCCGGTAATTTTGCCGACGGTGATGAAGAGCAGAAACACCGCCGTTTGAAAGAGGCTGAGGCCGATCAGTTTTTTAATTAGGTTGGCGCGCGCCACCACGGCGTAGAGGCCAATTGCGGCCAAGGCAATCGCCGCCCAATAATTGATATGGTTGAGGATATCCACGCGCGCTCCGTCAGCGCCGCCGGGCGAAGCTGAAATAAATGATCAGCATCACGGCAGCAACCGCAATGCCGACGCCGATCTCGATGATCAGAATGCCGATATGATTGCCATGCGCCGGATCGTGCGCCAGTGCGCCATATTCGAGAAAGTGTCCGCCATAGATCAGATTGGCGACGCCGACACCGGCATAGAGCAGCACGCCGAGGCAGGCGAGGGAAACCAGCGCCGCCATCGGCGCCACGCGGCGCGCCGTCTTCACGTCAAAAACGATGGCGTAGAGAACGAAGGCGGCGGCAACGATGACGCCGGCCTGAAAGCCGCCGCCCGGGCCATAATCGCCGTGCATCTGCACATAAAATCCGAACAGCAGAATGAATGGGATTAACAGCTTGGCAATCACCCTGAGGACAAGGAAGTCGCTCATGCCGAATCATCCGCGGCGGGCTCGGTTTCTTTGCGCTGTCGTCTCTTTGCACCACCGAGCAGCACCAGGACGCCCATGCCGGCGGTGAAGATCACCGTCACCTCGCCGAGGGTGTCGAAACCGCGATAGGCGGCAAGCACCGAGGTCACGATATTCGGCACGCCGGTCTCCGCCTGGCCGTGCGTCAAATAATAGGGCGCGACATGCAATTGCGCCGGCGCGTTTGCATCACCGAAGGCCGGCATGCCGAGCGTCGCATATATCAGCAGGCCGGCCGTGCCGAGCGACGTGGCGAGCGGCAGCCACGGCCTGGCGCGGCGGGGTTTTTCCTGGCGTCCGGTAAGGGCGATGGCAAGCAGCATCATCACCGTGGTGATGCCGGCGCCAACCGCCGCCTCGGTAAAGGCGACATCGACCGCATCGAGCACCACCCAGAGCGACGCCATCAGCAGGCTGTAGATGCCGAGCACCATGGCGGAGGCGAGTAGATTGCGCAGCCAGACGGCGGCAATGCCGGTGGTGGCAACGAACACCAACAGAATTATGTTGAGATAGAGTTCTATGACTCGCCGTCCTTCTTGCGCGATTTGGTCCAGGGTTTGAGGCCATCCAACAGGGCGGCGTGGGCCAGGGCATGGGTCGCGACCGGGCTGGTAAAGAGCAGAAAGGCGAAGATCAGCACCAGTTTGACCGCAACCAGCCAATCATCCGCTTGTAATATGAAGCCGAGCAACAGAAAGCCGGCGCCAGCGGTATCGAGGATGCCGGCAGGATGCATGCGGCTAAACAGATCAGGCATGCGGATCAAGCCAATGCCGCCGACGAGGGCGAAATAGGCGCCGATGGCGATCGAGATCCAGCTCAGAATATCGAGGATCATGAGTCCGGTTCCGCTTTCGCCCGGTCGCGTTTGACGTAGCGCAGCACGGCGATGGTGGCGATGAAATTGATCAGGGCGTAGAGCAGCGAAATATCGAGGAAATCGGGCCGCCCGGTAATGAATCCCATGGCGGCGATGAGCAGCACCGTCTGGGTGCCGATATGGTTGACCGCGAGAATCCGGTCATAAACCGTCGGCCCGGCATAGGCGCGGGCGAGGGCGAGCAGCATGGCTGCAATAATGGCGGCGGCGGCGGCGAGAAACATTACGCACCGCCCCCGGGCTGATCCGTCCGCTTGGATTCAAGCGCGCTCACGCGCCGGTTCATATCGTCGGATTTCAGGTCCTGCATGGCGGCGCGGGTTAGTGCGTGTACCTCGATCTCGCCATCGCTCACATCGGTCGAGACGGTGCCTGGCGTGAGGGTGATCGAATTGGCGTAGATCACCTTGGCGATGTCGCTGCGCTGGCCGCTTGGGACGCGCTCCAGCACCGGATCGATATCGATTGTCGGCGCCAGCACCTTGCGCGAGACAATCAGCGACCAGAGGATGATTTGCCAGGCGAGCCACAGCAAGTAAAACGGCAGACGCCACAGCGGGACGAGACGCTCGCGCTGACGGTCAAAAATTTCCATGCGCAGAGTGATCGCCACGGTAAGTGCTGCACAGACAGCGCCGGCAATCAGGAGAAAGGGTGTGAAATGGCCGGACAAAACGATCCAGGTGCCGTACAGCACCGCGAACAGGCCGACCGCGTGCAACAATTTTCCCTCCGTGATGGTGGCTACCGCGAACCGCCCAGGGCCGCGGAAATTAGGCCCGATTCGCGATCCAATTATGCCTTTTATGCCGACCATAGACCATACGGATCATTCGAGCACGGTGGCATATTCTTCAACCTTGAGGGCTTTCTCGATTAGGCCCTGTTGCTGCATAAATTGGGCGAAACGGGCATAGCGTGTGCGGTCGAGCGCGGCTGGGCGCAGCGCGAAACGGGCCAGGGTGTCGCGCCAGGCGCGGCGGTTCAATTCATCGTCCAATTCGCTCCGCCCACGGATGAAGAGCTGCCAGCTTTCGTCCGGATGGTTGACGAGATAACGGACGCCGTCTTCGAGCGCATCAAGGAAGCGGCGCAGCACCGCGCGGTCCATGTGCGTCGGGTTGGCGACCAGGATCAATTCGTCATAGCTCGGCACGCCCTCTTCCTCGACGTAAAAGGCGCGTCCCTGATGGCCCTCGATAGCCATCTGATTAAGCTCGAAATTGCGATAGGCGCCGATCACGGCGTCGACCTGCCCGGCGAGGAGGGCCGGAGAGAGCGAGAAATTGACGTTGATCAGGGTGATATCGTCGAGACTGAGGCCATGACGCGCCAGCATGGCGCGCAGCAGGGCGTCCTCGAAGCCGCCGACGGAAAAGCCGACTTTTCGGCCCTTCAGATCGGCAATCGATTTCACCGGGCCGTCCGCCAACACCAGCAAAGTGTTGAGCGGCGTGGCGATCAAGGTGCCGAAGCGCGTCAGCGGCAGGCCGGCGGCGACCTGAACATGTAGCTGCGGCTGGTAGGAAAGGGCGATATCGGCCTTCCCGGCGGCGACCAGCTTGGGCGGATCGTTGGGATCAGCCGGCGCGATCATTTCGACCTCAAGGCCGTGCGCGGCGAAATAGCCCTGTTCCTGGGCAACGAAAAGCGGTGCATGATCCGGATTGACGAACCAGTCGAGCAGCAGGGTGAGCTTGTCATTGGCTTTCGCGCCTTGGGCGCCAAGCAGAATGACGAGCAGCGCTGGAAAGAGCGCGTGGCGCAGAATAGTGAACAACATTTTAGAACTTACTCCTCTTGTTCCGCCGGCAATTTATCCGGTTGCCAGGGCAATGCCCGGCGCAGACCGGCGTCGACGATGAAATAGATAATTACGGCAAAGCAGGCCAAGGTCAGCAGCGCCGCGAACATCAGATCGATCTGCACGCGTGCATTGGCATGCAGCATGAGATAGCCGAGGCCGGCGCTGGCGCCGACCCATTCGCCGACCACGGCACCGATTGGCGCCACGGCAGTGGCGACGCGCAGCCCCGAAGCAAGCGCCGGCAGTGCCGCCGGAACGCGGATATGTGTGAGCATTGTCAGGCGACTCGCGCCCATGGTGCGGGCCAGATCGGCCCAACCCGGCTCGGTGCGGCGCAGGCCATCGTAAAAATTGGTGGCGACGGGGAAATAGATGATCAGCGTTGCCATTGCCACCTTGGAGGCAATGCCGTAGCCGAGCCACAGCACCAAGATCGGCGCGAGCGCGAATACCGGCACCGCCTGGGAGGCGACCAATACCGGCAACAACCAGCGCCGCGCCGGGCGGAAATAAGCCAGGGTGAGCGCGCTCGAGGCGCCCAAGAGGGCGCCGAACAGCAGGCCAAGGGCGATTTCCAACATCGTCACGCCGGCGTGGCCGAGGATTGTCGTGTGATGCGTCCACCACGCGTCGGCGACGCGCGCCGGGGCGGGCAGAATGAAATGCGGCGCGCCGCTCAGCCAAACGACGATCTGCCAGATGAGAATCAGGCCGGCGACAATGATGGCGGGACGGAGGATGTGCATCATAGTTGTGCATTCGCTGCGCTGAGGCGGCGCAACAGCTCGGCATGGTGATGCAGCAGGGCGGCTTCGGCGGGATCACGTGGTGTTTCGCCGCTCGGTATGGTTGCTTCGCTGAGGCGTGCGGGGCGGCCGGCCATGATGAAGATACGCTGGCTGATCCGGAGCGCCTCGAGCGGATCATGGCTGACGAGCAATATGGTGCGCCCGCTGAGCAATTTGGCGGCAAGTTCCTGCAGGCGCAGGCGGGTGATCGCATCGAGGGCGGAAAACGGCTCGTCCATCAAGATTATCGGGCGGTCTTCCATCAGGGTGCGGGCAAGGGCGACGCGCTGACGCATGCCGCCGGAGAGAGTCGCCGGCAGAGCGTGCTGATAGTCCGCCAAGCCAACCTGATGCAGCAGATCGCGGGCGCGCACATGATCCGGCCGTTCATGCCTGAGGCGGGCGCCGAGCGTCACATTGCCGAGCGCATCGAGCCACGGCAGGAGCAAGTCCTGCTGTGCCATATAGGCAATTTTTGGAGATGTTTTACCGGCCGGCTGCACCTCATTATCGGCAATAGATACGCGCCCGCCGGGCTCAATCGGCTGCAGGCCGGCGATCAGGCGGAGAAGGCTGCTCTTGCCCACACCGCTCGGCCCCAACAGCGCGCTGCATTGGCCCGCCGGCAGGCGCAAATCCAGTTGCTTGAAGAGATAAGTGCCTTCATAGCGCAGGCTGACACCGGACAAGGAGATGCCGGGAGCTGGCTGGGGTGAAGCGGAGAGGGTTTTTTTCGGCAAATTCCCAGTTCCTACGCCGGCATTATCCGGATCAGGTTACGGGGTCGTTGGCGGCGCCAACCTCTCAGCCAATAGGGCTCCCCCCGAGACAAAGGCGAATATGTCCCTTTCGGGCTGGTTGTGCAAGACCCTGTGAAAGTCGCTCTGGCTGGCGCTTTCGATAGTTTCGTTGGAAATAATATGACAAT
>CAYSDJ010000050.1:0-28414 GCA_964429775.1 uncultured Rhizobiaceae bacterium | reverse complement strand
CGGCAGGATTATCCCGCCGCCTCAGTGGCACACTTTCTCACCGCCGCTTACAGCGCATCGACCGAATCCGCTTTGCGGTCTATCCTGAGCACATGCAAAAGCATGTAGCAGCCAGCAATTTTGCGCCCGGCGATTGGGTGCGCCACCCGGAGCGCCCGGAATGGGGAGTGGGCCGGATTCAGACCGCGCTTGGCGCGCGCCTGACCGCAACCTTCGAAAACGCCGGAAAGCAAGCTCTCAACGCCGAAGCGGTGCACCTGATCCGCATCGAAGCACCGCGTCAGGACGGCTAAGCGGCGATGATACTCAAGCAATTCAGTTATCTCATCGCGCTTGCCCAGGAGCGCCATTTCGGCCGCGCCGCCAAGCGCTGTAACGTCGCCCAACCAACCCTTTCGACCGCCATTCGCCGCCTCGAGGATGAGCTCGGCGTGCCGATTGTGATGCGCGGTCAACGCTTTATCGGATTTACCGCGGAAGGCCAGCGGGTTCTCGAATGGGCCGAGCGCATTCTCGCCGACCAGGACGCGATGGTGCAGGAACTGAGTGAAATGCGCGAAAGCCTGCACGGCCGCCTGCGCATTGGCGTCGTCCCCACCGCATTGCCGGTGGTGTCGCGCCTGACCTACCCGTTTTGCGAGCGTCACCCCGAGGTGTCAGTCGCGGCGCGTGCCATGACTTCAATCGAAATCCAACGCGGCCTGGATAATTTCGAGCTCGACCTCGGCATCACCTATCTCGACAACGAGGCCATGCCGCGGGTGAAATCGGTGCCGCTCTATGTTGAGCAATATTGCCTGGTGCGGGCGTTCGCCGGCAAAGAAAGCGGGCAAAAGTCGGAGATCTCGTGGAAAGAGGCAGCCGAACTGCCGCTTTGTCTGCTCTCGCGCGACATGCAAAACCGCCGCATTATCGACGCCGCCTTCGCCGCCGCCGGCAGCCGGCCAACGCCACAAATCGAGACCAATGATTTGGCCGATCTCGGCCTGCATGTAAAGACCGGGAAATGGGCCGCTATCGTGCCACGCCATATCCTGGATGTGCTCGATTTGCCACAAGGTTCCGAGGCGCTCGATTTGGTGGCGCCGGTGATATCCCACGCCGTCGGCCTCGTCGTCGCCGACCGCGAGCCGCGCCCGCCAACAGCAAAGGCCATGCTGGCCCTGGTTGAGAAGATTGGCGTCGGCGGAATTTTCGCGCAAACTTTTGATCAATAATATTAATCGATCAATCATATTAATAAATTTTACAAATTAAATCGCTTTTGTCATTTTGTGCCCTTCGCGGCATATCCAGGCAGGGAGCAATGGCGGCAGACAAGGCTATTCGTAAATTCGGGCACCCCGGCAAGGGCCGGCGCGGTGGGCGTTATGAGGGCAAGGGCCGCCAGGTCGAGCCGGCGGCGCTCAGTGAAATTCAGGCCCTGCTCGGCGACAGGCCACGCCGGCGCGACCTATTGATCGAACATCTCCACCTTATTCAGGACAGTGCCGGCCATCTCTCGGCGCGCCATCTCGCCGCCCTGGCCGGGGAGATGAAGCTCTCGCTGGCGGAAGTCTATGAGGTTGCCACTTTCTACGCCCATTTCGATGTCGTCGGCGATGGCGACAGTGCGCCGCCGCCGCTCACCATCCGGGTGTGCGACAGCCTCAGTTGCGACCTGCAAGGTGCCGAAGCACTCTACGATAATTTGAGCGAAAAGTTGGACAGCGGCGCGGTGCGTATTGTGCGCGCGCCCTGCATGGGGCGCTGCGAAAGCGCGCCGGTGGCGGAAGTCGGCCACCGCCATATCGTCAACGCCACGCCGGAAGCGGTCTCGGACGCCGTTGCAGCGGGCGAGACAGCGCCTTCGATCCCGCCCTATGTCGAATTCGACGAATATGAAAAAAATGGCGGCTATCATATCTTGCGCGCCTGCCTCAGCGGCGAGCGCGATATCGAGGAAATCATATCGACCATGGAAGCGAGCGGATTGCGCGGCCTCGGCGGCGCCGGCTTTCCGACCGGGCGCAAATGGCGTTTCGTCCGCGCCGAGCCCGGGCCACGCCTGCTCGCCGCCAATGCCGACGAGGGCGAACCGGGCACGTTCAAGGACCGCTATTATATGGAGCGCGATCCGCACCGCTTTCTCGAGGGCATGCTGATCGCGGCGCGCGCCGTCGAGGCGGAGGAATGCTTTATTTACTTGCGCGATGAATATCCCGGCCTGCATCATGTGCTGGCCAAGGAGATCGCCAAACTGAGCGCCGCCGGCCTCTCTGAGGGCACCAAAATAACCCTCCGGCGCGGCGCCGGCGCTTATATTTGCGGCGAGGAATCGGCGATGCTGGAGAGCCTGGAGGGCAAGCGCGGCGAGCCACGCCACAAACCGCCCTTCCCCGCCCAGGTCGGCCTGTTCGGCCGCCCGACCCTGATCAACAATGTCGAGACGCTCTATTGGGTGCGCGATATTATCGAGCGCGGCGCCGAGTGGTTCCCTGCTGAGGGGCGCAATGGCGGCAAGGGTCTGCGCAGCTATTCGGTATCGGGCCGGGTGCGCGAGCCCGGCGTCAAGCTCGCGCCGGCCGGCATTACGGTCAAGCAACTGATCGAGGAATATTGCGGTGGCATGGCGGAAGGACATGAATTCAAGGCCTATCTGCCGGGCGGCGCCTCGGGCGGCATCCTGCCTGCCGCCAAAGGCGATATTCCGCTCGATTTCGGCACATTGGAAGATGAAGGCTGCTTCATCGGCTCGGCCGCGGTGATCATCCTTTCGGATCACGACAATATGCGCCATGCCGCGCTCAATCTGATGCGTTTCTTCGAATATGAGAGCTGCGGCCAATGCACGCCGTGCCGCGCCGGCACCGAGAAAGCGGTCAAACTCATGGCGGCGGCGGACTGGGATCAGCCGCTCCTAAAAGAGTTGAGCCAAACCATGCTGGACGCGTCGATTTGCGGCCTCGGCCAAGCGGCGCCCAATCCGCTCCTCACAGTGTTGAAACATTTCCCCGGGGATTCGACATGAGCGACACAATCAAATTCACCCTCGACGGCCAAACCCTCGAGGCGTCGGCAGGCGAAACGATCTGGCAATGCGCCGCGCGCGCCGGCATCGACATTCCGCATCTGTGCTATTCCAAGGCGCCGGACTACCGCGCCGACGGCAATTGCCGCGTTTGCATGGTGGAGATCGAGGGCGAGCGCGTGCTCGCCGCATCGTGCATCCGCGAGCCGTCCGACGGCATGGTGGTCAACAGCAGCAACGAGCGCGCCACAACCGCGCGCAAGATGGTGATGGAACTGCTCGTCGCCGACCAGCCGGCGCGCGAGGGCAGCCACGATCCCAATTCGGAGCTGTGGCATTGGGCCGAGCGGATGGGCCAGACGCAAAGCCGCTTCCCGGCGCGGCAATCCCCCGACGCCGACGACAGCCACACCGCCATGGCGGTCAATCTCGATGCCTGTATCCATTGCACCCGCTGTGTGCGCGCCTGCCGCGAAGTGCAGGTCAATGACGTGATCGGCATGGCCGGGCGCGGCTCCGGCAACAAGATCGTTTTTGATTTTGACGATGCCATGGGACAATCGAGCTGCGTCGCCTGCGGCGAATGCGTCCAGGCCTGCCCAACCGGCGCCCTGATGCCGGCCGGCGGTGCCGGCAAAATCCAAGCCGACAAGCGGGTCGACAGCGTCTGCCCCTATTGCGGCGTCGGCTGCCAGCTCACTTTTAATATCAAGGATAACAAAATCGTTTCGGTCGAAGGCCGCGACGGGCCGTCCAATTCGGAACGGCTCTGCGTCAAGGGCCGCTTCGGCTTCGATTATATCAACCACCCGCACCGGCTGACCAAGCCGCTTATCCGGCGCGACGACGCACCGGCCAAAAGCGCCGACATGGATCTCGACCCGGCCAACCCGCTGACGCATTTTCGTGAGGCAAGTTGGGAGGAAGCGCTTGATGTTGCCGCCGCCGGCCTAAAACGCATCCGCGACGAAGCGGACGGCAAGGCGCTGGCCGGCTTCGGCTCGGCCAAGGGCTCCAACGAAGAAGCCTATCTCTTCCAAAAGATCGTCCGCGCCGGCTTCGGCAGCAACAATATCGATCATTGCACCCGCCTCTGCCATGCCTCTTCCGTGGCGGCGCTGCTCGAGACCATCGGCTCGGGCGCGGTTACCGCGAGCTTCAACGAGGCGCGCAATTCAGACGTCATTATGGTTATCGGCGCGCATCCAACCTCAAACCACCCGGTCGCGGCGACCTTCCTCAAAAACGCCGTCAAGCGCGGCGCCAAGCTGATCGTTATTGACCCGCGCGGCTCGACGCTCTCACGCCACGCCACGCATTTCCTGCAATTCAAGCCGGGCCGCGACGTCGCGCTGTTGAACGCGCTGATGCATGTGATCGTCGCCGAAGAGCTCTATGACGAGCAATATGTCCAGGCCCACACCGAGGGCTTCGAGCAATTGCGCAACCATCTCAAGGATTTTTCGCCGGAGGAAATGGCACCGATCTGCGGCATCGAGCCCGACGTGTTGCGACAGGTGGCGCGCCTCTATGCCGGCGCCGAGGCGGCGATCATCTTCTGGGGCATGGGCATCTCGCAGCATATCCACGGTACCGACAATGCACGCTGCCTGATCTCGCTCGCCCTGATGAGCGGCCAGGTCGGCCGCCCGGGCTCGGGCCTGCACCCCTTGCGCGGACAAAATAATGTGCAGGGCGCGTCCGACGCCGGCCTCATTCCGATGTTTTACCCCGACTATCAATCGGTCGACGACCCGGCCAAGCAAAGCAAGTTCGAAGCGCTATGGGGTGGCGCGCTCGATCCCGAGCGTGGCCTCACTGTGGTTGAAATCATGGATGCCGTGCATGCCGGCGATATTCGCGGCATGTACATCATGGGCGAGAACCCGGCCATGTCGGATCCCAACGCGCATCATGTGCGCGAGGCCATCGCCAGACTCGACCATCTCGTGGTGCAGGAAATTTTCCTCACCGAAACCGCGTTTTTTGCTGATGTAATCCTGCCCGCCACCGCCTGGCCGGAGAAGGATGGCACCGTCACCAATTCCAACCGTCAAATCCAAATGGGCCGCAAAGCGGTGACAGCGCCGGACGGCGTCATGCCCGATTGGTGGATCATCCAGGAAGTCGCGCGGCGCATCGGCCTCGATTGGAATTACGACCATCCCTCGGATGTGTTTGCCGAGATGAAACAATGCATGGACTCGCTCGACAATATTTCCTGGCCGCGGCTCGAGCGCGAGAGCGCCGTCACCTATCCGTGCGACGGCGAAGACCTGCCCGGCAATGACGTGCTCTTCGCCGACGGCTTCCCGACGCCGTCAAAGCGCGGCAAGTTCGTGCCCGCCAGCATTATCGCGCCCGACGAAATGCCGGACGCGGATTATCCCATGGTGCTTTCCACCGGGCGGCAATTGGAGCATTGGCATACCGGCGCCATGACGCGGCGCTCGCAAACCCTCGACGATTTGGAGCCCGAGGCGGTTGCCCATCTGGCGCCCAATGAGATGGACCGTCTCGGCATCCGCCCGGGCGACGATATCGAAGTGGCGACACGGCGCGGCCGCATTGCGCTGAAAGCACGCGCCGATACCGGCATCCCCAAGGGCGTGGTGTTCGTGCCCTTCTGCTACGCCGAAGCGGCAGCCAATCTGCTGACCAACCCGGCGCTCGATCCGTTCGGCAAAATTCCCGAATTTAAATTCTGTGCCGCCAAGGTGGAGAAAGCGGCAAGTGCGGCGGCGGAGTGAAGGAGCTGGAAACGAAATTAATCGAAACCCTCCGTCACGGCGTTGAAGGCACGGCGAAGCGCGTTGTCGTCGGCCTCAATTGGACCTTTGTCGAGGGGCCGAACGGCGCCGGCCTGGTGCACACCCCGGCGCGCGGCACCGAAGGCTGCCGCAGCCTGCCCGACCCGGGCAGCTATCAGGGCCGCGCCCTCGACGATCTCGCCGCTTTGGTAAGCTCAGAAAATATCTTTGAGCGCGTGCTCGGCTATGCCGCGATCAACGCGCATCACAATCGCCATGATCTCGAAGGCGTGCCAATGAACGGCCTCGATATGATCAAACCAGCAGGCGAGCGCACAGTGATCATCGGGCGCTTTCCCGAGCTCGACGAAAAACTGCCGGGCGCGGCGGTAATCGAGCAGGAACCCGGCCCCGGCGATTATCCCGTCGAAGCCGGCGCCGAGCTCATCCCGGCGGCGAAATATCTCGCCATCACCGCCTCGGCGCTTTCCAATGGCAGCCTCGCCGGCCTGCTCGAATTGGCGCCGGCCAGTGCGGTGACGGTGCTGATCGGGCCGAGCGTGCCGCTCACGCCGACGCTGTTCGAATTCGGCATCAACACGCTCTCCGGCTTTGTTGCGAGCGATACGGACGGCATCGCTCAGCGCGTCTCCGAAGGCGGCGCCGTGCGCGCGCTGAAACCGCTCGGGCGCTACGTCACCCTGTCGACCAATTAATCCGTTAAAGCGATCAAACGCTCGGCCTCGGCGAAATCCTCCGGGCGGTTGGCGTTGAAGAAGGGGTCGTGCGGGCGGGCGGCGAATTCGACCGTCGCGACCTTGTAGCGCCCGGTCCAGCCATCGACCTTGCGCATGTCCTCCTCGACCATGGCCTGTCGCAACGCGGCGCGTAGCGCCACCGGCCACAGCGCGAACACCGGATGGGCGCGGCCATTTGAGGCGGCGCGCGCCATGTCCGCGCCTTCATCAACGATTGAATGTGCCATGCGGGCAACGAGGTCTTCGGGCAGAAACGGCGCGTCGGTGGCGAAGCTCGCCAGCCAGGCGCATTCGGGCGCCTCTTTCGCCGCCCATTCCATGCCGGTCAAAATACCGGCGAGTGGCCCGGCATAGCCCTCGACCACATCCGGCGCGATCGGCAGATCAAACGCAGCAAAGCGCGCCGCATCGCCGTTGGCGTTCAACATCAGCGGCCCCACTTGCCGGCGTACGCGCTCGATGACATGCGCCAATATCGGCTTGCCGGCGAGCGGGCGTAGACATTTATCGCCGCCGCCCATGCGCCGCGCCAGGCCGCCGGCCAACAGCACGCCGGCAATATTCTTAGCCTCAATCAATTTCGTCCTCCACCACCAGCGGCGCGGCGCCGATCAATCCGTACAGCAATTCTTCATCTGCGGCAGCGAGAGCGGAATAATCGCTCTCCACGCTTATCTCCGTATCGAATTCCGCCACCGGCGGGCGATTGACATTTTCCGCCCCGCCATTATCGCCGAGCCGCCGCATCAGGAGATATTCGACCAGCCCGAGATAATCGCTGTCGAAACCATCCTCGCAGAAGGCGCAATAAAAGCGCATGCGGCGCGCTTCGGCCAGAGCCAATGCGGCAATGTGATCGATATCGTTCAGGGCGCGCAAGCGGGCATCGAACGCCGGCTGAAAACACACCTCGCCGTCATCATCGCGCAGCGTATGGGTCAAACTCAGCATGGCGCCGAGATGCTGATCGATGCGCGCCAGCACCTGTTTCGATTGCCCAACATAGGCAACGCTCCGCCCCTTGGCATAGCGCTTGACGCGGAGATAAACGCCGGCGCCGAGCAGCGCTTCCATGCCCTCTGCGGTTTCGGGAAAAAGCCCGCTGCCGTAGGGGCCGCGCCAACATAATTCAAGTTTCATAAAGTCCGAAGCTCAGGCGGCGCTGCTTCCCTTGCGCCGGTGGCGGCGCGCCTCATCCGCCACCGCACGCGCATCGGCATCGAACAGGATTCGTTCTTCGCCGGCAAGGGCGATAAAGCGCTTGCCCTTGGCCCGGCCAATCAGGGTGAGGTTGGTGCGGCGCGCCAGCTCGACGCCCCAGGCGGTGAAGCCCGAGCGTGAAATCAACACGGGGATGCCCATCTGCACCGTCTTCAGCACCATCTCGCTGGTCAGCCGCCCGGTGGTGTAGAACATTTTGCCCTCGGGCGTCAGGCCGTTCCTGAACATGTAGCCGGCAATTTTATCGATAGCGTTGTGGCGCCCGACATCTTCCATATAGATCAGCGGGCGATCGGCTTCACAGAGCACGCAGCCATGAATGGCGCCGGCGCTGAGATAGAGGCTGGGCTGGCGATTGATCTTGTGGCTCAAACCGTAAAGCCAAGAGGTCTTCACCACCGCATCCTCGGGCAATTGAATGCCCTCGATATGTTCCATCAGATCGCCGAAAACGGTGCCTTGGGCGCAGCCCGAGGTGAGCGTCTTCTTGCGCAGTTTTTCTTCATAATCGGTTTTGCGATTGGTGCGCACGACGATGGTCTCGATATCCGGCTCATAATCGACCGCCGTGACCTCATCGTCCGGCAACAGCATGCGTTGGTTGAGCAGATAGCCCAGGGCCAGGAATTCCGGATGATCGCGGATCGTCATCACGGTGACGATCTCCTGGGCATTGAGGAAGATGGTGAGCGGGCGTTCCTCGATCACGCGCAAACCGATTTCCTTGCCGTCCTGATCGAGCCCACGCATATCGCGTGTCAGGCTGGGATTTTCAGGATCGGGCCTGACAGTGAATTCCACGCTGCTTCCTTTATCGAATGCGTATCCCGGTGACATACAGTAAAACATGTGTCCCGGCAGTCTCATTTCCAGCGTCGCTCCACCTTTTCCGGGAGGCCAAAATAGAAACCGACTTTTTCGATCAGGCGGCGGTTCAAAGCGCCCTACTGCCCGCCGTGCTCGGCTTTTTCCTGACCGGCGCCGTGCGCCTTGCCAATGGCCGCAATCATGGGCCGCGCGTCGCCGGCGCCGCCGTGGCACTCAGCTTTGGCGTCGTCTATTTCCTCGTTGTCGGCGTCCCGCCGCTGCCGCCGCTCAGCGTTTACGACAAGCTCATTTATGGCGTCGCCGGCGCCCTGGTGCTTGGCTTTTCGCTCGATTTTGTCCGCTTGCCCCCGTTCATGCGCTGGCTGCTGTTTCCCCTCGGGTGCGCCGCCCTGCTCTATTGGCTTGAGCATCCGGGGATAGAGGCCGCCGGATTCTGGACGCTGGTCGGCCTCGGCGGCTTGTGGCTCGCCAGCATCGCCGCCCTCTGGCGCCTCGAGGCGGAGCGCGAGGCCGGGCTCAATCCGGTGGTCAAAATATTGATTGCGTCGCTCGGCCTCGCTGCCGTGGCGATGCTCGGCGGGGCGACGGTCGTCGCCTTTCTCTCGGTCGCCCTGGCGGCGGCGTTGTTCGGCTTCACCCTATGGAACTGGCCGACCAACGTATTCCCTTACGGCGCCACCCTCCTGATGGGCGCCGGCGGCACGCTCTTTCTCCTTGCCTGGATCGCGGCACTGCACGAGGCGGCGGTCAGCCTGCCGGCGCTCGGCGTTTTGCTCTTGGTGTTCTTCGGCGATTTGGCGGCCAAGCATATGCATCTCGGCAACAGCCGCGCCGCCCACGCCGCTGCGCCGATCGTGCTGGCGGCGGTATGCTGCGTGCCAGTGCTGGGCGCTGTCGCCCTCGCCCATTTTCTTAATGTCTAATATCTGTACCAACGGATCATAAGAATGACCCATTGTATGTTCCCTCAAACGCCGGGCGGTCGCATCCGCGACCTTGGCTTACCTCGCATTAGCTCGGGCGCGCAGTCGCGCTTGCCGGAAGACAATGCGAAAAACGCATCGCCTTCCGGGTTTAGACGCGCAGGAAAAAGAACAACGCCCGCGCCACTTCGTCCGGCATTTCTTCCGGCAGGAAATGACCGCCATCGAGCACGCCGCCGGTGACGCTCTCGGCATGCTCGCGCCATACAGCGGCGACGTCATACCATTTGTCGAGACGGTTGCCCCACAGCGCCATGGTCGGGCAGGCGATCTTTTTTTCTAAATCCTCGGCATCGTGCTCCAGGTCTATGGTCGCGCCGGCGCGGTAATCCTCGCAACTGGCATGGATCACCGCCGGATCGGCAAAGCAGCGTTGATATTCCGCCATGGCTTGCGCATCGAAATAATCGAGCGAACCGCCGCCCCAGCTCTTCAGGCACCAATGAAGATAATATTCCGCGTCACCCCCGATCAGACGTTCCGGCAGATCGAAGGGCTGACTAAGAAAGAACCAATGGTAATAGCCCATCGCCTTTTCCATTTCGGTATCGGCGAAAGCGGTATGGGTCGGCACAATATCGATCACGGCGAGGCGCTGCACCCGCTCGGCGTGATCGCGCGCCATGCGGTGGGCGACGCGCGCACCCCGGTCATGGCCGACCAGGGCAAACTTATCAAAGCCAAGCGCCGCCATCACAGCAACCTGGTCCTGGGCACTGGCGCGTTTGCTGTAACCGGCATGATCGTCGCCGGCTTCCGGTTTGGCGCTGTCGCCATAGCCGCGCAAATCCGTCGCCACCACGGTAAAATGTTGCGCCAGAATAGGCGCCACCTTGTGCCACATGACATGGCTTTGCGGATAGCCGTGCAGCAACAGCACCGGCGGCCCCGACCCGCCGCGCACGAGGTTTATCTCGACCCCGTCGGCGTCGATTTTATCCTGTTCAAACCCTTGAAACATAGCTCTCCCCAATTTGCGCGATAATAACTAACATAGCTGGATGAGAAATATGACTGCGCCACGCCCGCGCAACTATTTTATCGCCGCTCCGGCGGGTGATGACCCCGCCCAGGCCGACCAGGTAAGCCCGCGCTTTCGCTGTAGCGCGGCAGAGCTATACGCTCTGATGCGCACCACGGCGCTGGCCCAGCCGCGCACCAAATTGCTCTCGGAATCGCCCGACGAACATCATCTGGCATTCGTGCAGCGGACAATATTCTGGCGTTTCCCCGACGATATCGTGGCCGAGATCACGGCGCTGGAAGATGGTGGCGCAACGCTCATGCTATCGAGCAAGGCGCGCTATGGCATGGAGGATTTCGGCGTCAACCGGCGCCGCGTGAAACGCTGGCTCGCCGCCCTTGAGGCAGCGGCCGGGCGGGAATTCTAGAGCCGGACGATTTGCCCTTCGGAAGCAACGACGGAGCCGGGCAGGCGCGCATCCAAAACCGCCTGAACCTTCTCCAATTCATCGTCAAAATGATCCGGATGGTGTTGGAAAGCGGCGATCCGTTTGGCGCCGGCCGCCTGACAGAGACGCAAACCTTCCTGCCAGGTCGAATGGCCGCTTAACTCGCCATTGGTGACTTCCTCGTCGTAATAATAGGAATCGTAAATCACCAGATCGCAATTCTCGATCAGGGCGAGCACATTTTCATCGGGCTGATTGGGGCTGTGGCCGGTGTTGCTGACATAACCAAGCGCCTTGCCGCCATATTCGACGCGGTAGCCGGTCGCACCTGCCGGATTGTTGAGCGCCGCGGTACGCACGCGGATGCCCTGGCGCGGCTCGAACTCCTCGCCGGCAATGAAATCGCCCCACTCCTTGAGGCCGCCGATGAAGCTCAAGGGAATGGGAAAGAGCGGCGAGGTCATGAGATCGGTCAAATCCTGCTCGATGCTGCCGCCCGCGCCCAAATGCCCGGCCCAGACCTTGAAGTCATTGGCCGGATTATAGCCGGCGCCGAAAAACGGCAGGCCGCAGGCGTGATCGAAACGGCTGACGGAGAAAAAGATATCGGCTTTGATCGGGCGGCTCTGATCGAGCGCCAGGCCAAACGGGCGGATGCCGGTGCCGGCCTCGAGAATAATCAGGTGATCGCCGCAATGGACTTCAACGCAAGGGGTGTTGCCGCCGAAACGCAGGGTCTCGGCATTGGTCGTCGGTATTCCGCCACGCACGCCCCAAAAGCGGAGATTGAACTCCCCTTCCTTGGCGCTGATATCAGCGTTCGCCTTGGGTGCCATGGCGCTGTGCGCACTCCCTTGCCGAATTAACTTTTCTGCCCGTGAACCGCGCCGTCACCGCCGGCGAGACCGTCGAATAAACCTAGCATACGCCTATACCATCGATATATGGGGTCGTCTTCGGCGATTAAAACCTGGGAAGAGCACAAATCTATGAATTTATAGGTGCCAAACAGCACATAATCGGCATAAAGCGGCTCGGAACCGGCCAGATAAGGCTCTTGTTCGAGCGCCAGACGGGCCGGCTCGAGTGCTGCGCGAAAGGCGCCAATGCGCGCTTCGCCGCTATCGCAAAATTCCTCCAGTGCCATGCCGAAGCGCTTCTCGCGCGAGGCACGGAAATAGGCCTGGTCGGCTTCCACGATCGCCCGGTCATGGATATCCGAGAGAACAATGCGGATCATTTTTGGATGAATGGCACGGTCGACCCAGGCGTTGATAAATCGCGCACCGGCCCGCCCGGATTCTCCGCCAAACAGGCTCGGCCTGTCGGGATAGGCGTCCTCGAGATAGCAGGCGATGGCCCATGAATCGCTGATCACCCGGCCATTATCCTTCAGCACCGGCACCAGCTTTTGCCCGCTGAAGGAAATCTTGGCCTTCTCGCCGAACTGCACCGGGATAAATTCCGCCGCCAACCCCTTATGGGCGAGCGCCATGCGGGTGCGCCAGCAGAACGGGCTAAAGCGCTTATCGTGCCGCCCCTGCAATTCATAAAGCTCGCGGTCCATTCACGCCTCCCCGCTTTCCAGCCCTGCCGGCATGACTATAATCCGCCACCGGCGAATAGGTAAGATTGGGAGAACAATTGTGAAAGCCATTGCGCATCAGGGCGAAGGCCTCGACGGAGCGTCATACCGCGATATGGAGCGGCCCGAAACCGGGCCCGGGCAGGTTTGCGTCGCGCTCAAGGCAGCGGCGCTCAATCACCGCGATATCTGGACCTGCAACCGCGCCGAGCCGGGCGGCGCGCCGGTGATCCTCGGCTCGGACGGCGCCGGTATCGTTGCCGAGATCGGCGCCGGCGTTGACGATATTGCCGTCGGCGACGAAGTGGTGATCAATTCGAGCCAGGACTGGGCCAGCCGCAGCGAGGTGCCGCTCGGCGAGTATAATGAAGGCTACAAGATCCTCGGCTTTCCCGATCATGGCACCTTCGCCGAATATATCGTCATCGGCCGCCAGCAATTGGAGCCCAAGCCGGCCTTTCTCGATTGGCGCGAGGCGGCGGCCTTTTGTCTCGTCGGCCTCACCACCTACCGCGCGCTCTTTACCGAAGGCCGCCTCAAGGCGGGCCAGACCGTCGCCATCCCCGGCATCGGCGGCGGCGCCGCGACCCAGGCGCTGCTGTTCGCCAAGGCGGCCGGCGCCCGTGTGGTTGTCACCTCGCGCGCGGCGGATAAGCTCGATAAGGCGCGCGCGCTCGGCGCCGATTTGGCGCTTTCAAGCGACGGCGATTGGGGCCGGGCGGTACGCAATTTCACCGCCGGACGCGGCGCCGATATCGTCATTGAAACCATCGGCGGCGCGACCTGGAAAAACTCGATGGCTGCGCTGGCAAACGGCGGCCGCGTGGTCGCATTCGGCGCGACCAGCGACGGCATGGTCGAGATCGACCTCGCCAGCCTGTTCCTGCATTGGCAAAGCATCATCGGCACCACCATGGGCAGCCGCGAGGAATTCCGCGACATGCTGGCCTTCACAAATGCGCACCAAATCCACCCGGTCATCGACCGCAGCTTCCCGCTCGCCGAAGGCGTCGAAGCCATGCGCTACCTCGACAGCGCCGGCCAGATGGGCAATGTGGTATTGGATATATGAACGCAGCATCCGGGGTCATGCAACACGCAGATAAGGAAACACAAGATGAATAGAATTTTTGACGACATCATGGAAGGGGCGGAGGCTACCTTGGCCTATGTCGAAGGCAAGGAGGTCGATGTTGTCGTTCATCAGGTCGAGGTCCCCGAACGAATTGATATCGCCGCCATTCGCAAACGCCTCAAAATATCGCAAACCAAATTTGCCGAGGCCTATGGTTTCGATGTCGCGACACTGCGTAATTGGGAGCAAAACCGCCGCATCCCGCCCCGGCATGTGCGGGCCTATCTCAAAGTGATCGACAAACAGCCGGGCGCCGTTCACACCGCGTTGAGCCAATGAAACCCTATCGCGCCGATGTCGTCGGCAGTATGTTGCGGCCCGATTATTTGCTCCGGGCGCGCGCCGCGCACAAGGCCGGCGAACTGGCGCCGGGCGCTTTCAAACAGATTGAGGACCGCGCCGTCGATCAGTGTATCGCCATCCAGGAGGGCTGCGGTGTCGATATCGTTGCCGATGGCGAGATGCGGCGGAATGTTTTTTCGAGCCAATTGGCCGAGGCGGCGGAGGGTTTCCGCGCCATTGAAGGCAACAATGTCGACTGGTTCACCATGGAGGGCGAAATCGATACCAGCCCGGTGACGGTCGGCCTGGTCGAGCGCATTCGCATGAAGCGCAGCCTCTCGGCCGAGGAATATGTCTATCTCCGCGCCCGCACCGCTCTTCCAACCAAGATGACCCTGCCGAGCCCGACCATGTATGCCTATTTCTGGGTGCCTGGCGTCTCCGAGGCGGCGTACCCTTCGGTCGAGGATTATATGGCGCATGTCACCCAGATTCTCGCCGACGAAGTGGCCGAACTGGTGCGCCTTGGCTGCCCCTATATCCAGTTCGATGCGCCCGAATTCGGCATGCTGCTCGACGATCACCAAAAAGAGTGGTTCCGCTCGAAGGGCTTCCGGCCCGAATATATGGTGCATGACGGCATCGACATGCTGAACACGATCATCGATAGCCACCCGGAAACCGTGTTTGGTCTGCACATCTGCCGCGGCAACGATGCCAACCGCTATATGGCGGCGGGCGGCTACGGCGAATATGCCAAGGAGCTGTTCGCCCGCACCCACGCGCAGCGCTTGTTATTGGAATTCGACGACGAACGCTCGGGCGATTTCGCCCCGCTGGCCGAAGTGCCGGTCGATAAATTCACCGTTCTCGGCCTGATCACGACCAAGTTTCCGCGCCAGGAAACAGAGGAAGAGGTCAAGGCCCGGGTCGGCGAAGCGGCGCGTTATGTCGATATGGAGCGCCTCGCGCTCAGCACGCAATGCGGTTTTGCCTCGGTCGCCAAAGGCAATAATCTCGGTTTCGATTTGCAGGAAACCAAGCTCAGCCTGGTCGCCCGCGCCGCGCGCGCCCTGTGGCCGGATTAAGCGGCGCCAAAACGCCCAATATCGAATGCCTCTATCGGGGTTGACGTTTCGCCGTCGAGCAACAGCTCCGCCATCACCGCGCCAACGCCGGGGCCGAGGCAGAAGCCGTGCCCGCTGAAGCCGAAGGCGTGCATCACGCCGGGCGTGGTGCGGCTCGGCCCAAGCACCGGCAGTTGATCGGGCGTACAGCCCTCGACGCCCGACCACAGGCGGATGATATTCACATCGGCCATGCGCGGGATCACCTTGGCGGTGCGCTCAAGCGTGCACAGGGTCTCCTCGGTGATGGCGTGGCCGAAACCCTCGTCGAGATCGGCGGTGCCGCTGCGCCCGCCGAAGATCAGATTGCCGCGCGGAATTTGCCGCACATAGACATCGCCGCCGACCACGCCGAGTGCCGGTTCCATGAAGTAAGGCACCGGTTCCGTCACCACCAATTGCGGCATCATCGGCCACAGCTCGACTTTCTCACCCAGCCAGCCGGCAACCCGCGCGCCCCAGGCCCCGGCCGCATTGAGCACCTGGCGGGCGCGCACCTCGAGGCCGTTCTCGCTGCGCACGATAAAGCCATCGCCGTCTTTCTCGAGCGCCGCCACCGGCGCGTCCTCGTGGATGATGGCGCCGGCGCGGCGCGCGGCATGGGCGAAGGACGGCCCGAGCAGGCGCGGATTGGCCTGGCCGTCGGTCGCGCACCAGGCGGCGCCGTAAGCCACATCGCTAAACCACGGATAGCGCGCCAACAGGGCGTTGCGGCTGATCATCTCGACCTCGCAACCATAATCCGCTTGCGCTTTGGCATGCGCCTCCATGGCTTCCATATCTGCATCGTTGCGCGCCACTTTAAGATGGCCGTTCATGGCGTATTCGCAGTCATTGCCGACGAGTTCGGGCAGCGTGTGCCAAATATCGATTGAGCGCTTGGCCAGCGCCAATTCCTCCAGCGCCCGGCCATTCCGCCTGACACCGCCGAAATTCACGCCGCTCGCCGCGGCACCCGGCTGGCGCTTTTCCAGCAGCACCACCGGCACACCTCTCAGCGCCACATGCAGCGCCGTCGAGCAGCCGGCGATGCCGCCGCCGATGATGGCAATCTCTGTTTCCATCGCTTTCATATCGACGCCGCCCGCTCCGGATCGTCTTCTGCCGCCGCGCCGCCGATGGCGATATTGAGCGGCTTGATCGGCGCCTGGCCGCGCAGGCGGCCGACCTCGGCCAGCGGCACACCCTTATGGGCGGCGAGAATTTCCGCCGCCGCGATGCCGCACATGCGACCCTGGCAGCGCCCCATGCCGACGCGGGTAAAGGCCTTGGCGCGGTTGATCTCCTGCGGTTCGAGCGATTGCCCGAGGCGGATATCGCCCGCCGTGACGCCTTCGCAGCGGCACACAATGGTGTCGTCGGGCAGTGCCGCCGCCAGACCTTCCGGATAAGGCAGGGCGCGCTCGAGCGCGATGCGAAAGCGCATCAGGCGCTGCAGCTTGGCTTTGAGATAAGTGCGCCGTGCCACATCGGATGAATGGCTCCGATCCGCGAGCAAGGCCAGCGCCGCCAACTCACCACGATATTCAGCCGCGTCGGCGCCCATGACCCCGGCGCCGTCGCCGGCGAGGTAGACGCCCTCGGCGCTCGCTCTCCCTTCGGCGTCGCTGGTCGGCAACCATTGCCGCGCCATGGCATCGAAGGCCATGTCGCAACCGGCAAGTTCGGCCAATTGGCATTCCGGCTTCACGCCCCAGCCCAACGCCACCGCATCACAATCGATATGGCGCCTTTGCCCGCCAGCACTGAGATAACGAACGCCAGTGACGCGGTCGTCACCTTCGATCGCGCGCGGCCGCACGCCACGCCGGACAGCAATGCCATTGAGGCGCAGCCAATTCTGATACCAAAGACCCTTGGCCAAGGTGAGGCCGCCCCTCAACAGGCCGGGCAGAACCGGCAAGGCGTCGCTGAGGCGCGCCGTATCGAGCACCGCCGCCACTTCGGCGCCGGCATGGGCGTATTGATAGGAGACGAGATAAAGCAGCGGCCCGCTGCCGATAAAGACCACCCGCTTGCCGATGGCGCAGCCCTGCGCCTTGAGGGCGATTTGCGAGCCGCCCATGGTGTAGACGCCGGGCAACGTCCAGCCGGGAACCGGCAACACCCGGTCCACCCCGCCGGTGCAAAGCAGCAGCGCGTCATAGGAGATGCGGTCCACGCCGTCCGGCCCAAGCGTAAAGGCGGTCTTGTCCTCGATCGACCACACGCTGGTATCGGGGCGGTAATCGATGCGCTCGCTGAGGCCATCGAAACAATCATGCAGCGCTTGCGCCTTGCCGGCCTCAAATCCGTATCTCAGCTTGGCCGGGCGTTTGAAACCGGGCGGCTGGCGGCGGTAGATTTGCCCGCCGCTGGCCGGCGCTTCATCGACCAGGGTGGGCCGCAAACCCTGCCCGACCAGCACCTCGGCGGCGCGCGTCCCGGCCGGGCCGGCGCCGATGATGAGGATTTTGCCTTCCGCGCTCATTGTTCTGCGCCGCCGGTGATCAAGCGCAGGCCTTCGCGCACATAGGTCGAGCAGGCGCGCAGGGAGCCGCCGTCTTCCTGCTTGACCCAGCAATCCTGGCACGCGCCCATCAAACAAAACCCGGCCCGTGCGGCATCGCCAAATTCGAATTGACGCACGGAAACGCCGGCCAGCATCAGCGCCGTCAGCACCGTATCGCCGGCCAAGGCCGTTACCGGTTCGCCATTGACATGGAGGGTGATTTCGGGCCGCTCCGTTTCGCTCAACCGGACAAACTGGCCGCCTTCTGATTTCTTATTCAATGATCGGCTCTTATGTTTTGACTCTAGCCACTTGATTCGAGGTCGCGCGAATATACCCGGCCTTTCCATAAACTGCGACGCCCACGCCAATGGTCGATGGCGGAACTCCAGGTCATGGCGAGATAGAGTACACCGATCAGCGGCATGGCCAAGGAGAGAAAACGCGGCATGCGATAATAAGCCAACGTCGGCAGATAGCCGATGGCCATAAAGACAAGCGCCGCGGCGGCAATCAGCTTGGCGCTGAGCACCGGAACGGCGACCAGAATAAGCGGCGGCAATATACAGGCGAGGGCAAAAATCGCCGTGCACAGCAGCAGCAACAGCATCGAATGACGCAATTGCGTGTAAGCACTGCGCGCCACCATGCGCCAGATTTCCCCAAGGCCGGCATAGGGGCGCACGCTTTTGGCCGAATGGGTGAGGCCGATCCAGGTCCGTCCTCCGTTTTGCTTGACCATCCGCGCCAGCGTGCAATCGTCGATAATCGCGTCCTTGATGGCGGCGAATCCGCCGATCCCCTCCAACACTTCACGCTCGGTGAGGATACAGCCGCCGGCGCCGGCGGCGATCAGACGGCCGGGACCATTGGAGAGATGGAAGGGATAGAGCAGCTTGAAGAAATAGACGAATGACGGCATCAGCAGCGCCTGCCAAAAGCCGCGCATGTCGAGCGCCACCATGAGCGAGAGAAAGGCCACCCCCTTGGCCCGTTTGGCGGCGATCAACGCCGGCAGTGTTGCCGGCGCGAGCGCGATATCGGCATCGAGCAGCAGCACCAGAGGCGTCTTTACTTTTTGCAGGCCCTGCTCCATCGCCCACATCTTGCCGGCCCAGCCGGATGGCAGAGGCGCACCATCGACAATTTCGAGATCGCAAATATCGGGCACGGCACGGCGCGCGGTCTCGGCGGTGCCGTCGCCGGAGCGGTCGTCGATAAGAATGACCCGAAGGCCTGTGCCCTGTTCGCCGAGCGCGGCGAGCGTCGTGCCGATATAAGGCGCTTCGTCGCGCGCGGGAATCAGCACCGTCACTTGGCTGAGGTCGGTACTTTCCGCCGGCAACTCATTGCCGGCAAAGCGTTCGCGGATACGCCAGGACTGCCACGGCGCCAGCAGAATGCCGAGCCACACCACTGCGCCCGCCACGGCGAGAGAAGTCCACAGGCAGTCAAGCAGCGCCATAGGCTCAGAATCTATCCGCTGTCAGGCCGCTTAAATCGAGTTCGGGCGTTGCGCCCGAGACCATATCGGCAATCGCCCGGCCCGAGCCGCAGGCATAAGTCCAGCCGGTGCTGCCATGACCGGTATCCATATAGAGATTATCGAATTTGGTGCGCCCGAGGATAGGCAGGCAATCGGGCGTCATCGGACGGAAGGCGGCCCAGCGTTCGGCCTTGGCCGCATCGCCGCATTCCGGGAACAGTGCCATGGTCACATCGAGAATAGCCTTCGTGCGGGTGGTTGAGATGGTGGAATCATAACCCGTTAATTCGGCCGTGCCGGCCGAGCGCAGACGCTCGCCGATGCGGCTCATGACGATGCGGCGCGAGCCCTCGTGGATGGCGAGGCGCGGCGCGCCGTGATGGCCAACGGTCGGGATCGTCACCGAATAGCCCTTCAAGGGATAGATCGGCACGCGAATGCCTACTTTGCGCAAAAAGAGCGGGCTGAAACTGCCGAGGCTCATGACATAGGCATCGGCCTCAAGACGGCCCTGATCGGTGTCGACCGCCGCAATACGCCCGCCATCGGCTTGCAGCCGGCGCAGCGCCACGCCGTAGCGGAAGGTGACCCCCTGGCGCTCGGCGGCGGCGGCGAGGGCATGGGTGAATTTATGCGCATCGCCCGATTCGTCTTGCGGAAAGAACAAGGCGCCGGCATAGCGCCCGGCGCTCGCCGCCAGGGCCGGTTCAACTTCGAGGCAGCGCTTCATGTCGATGACTTCGGGGTGAAAGCGCGAATCCGCATGGCGCAGCTCCGCCGCCGCGGCGGCATCCAATTCCTGCTGGCTGGCAAAGAGGTGGAGCACACCGTCGGCGCATTGGTCATATTCGATCTGCTCGCGCTCGCGCACCTCTTTCAGACAGTCGTAGCTATAGGTCGAGAGGCGGAGCGAAACCTGTTGGCTGTGCTCGAAGCGCTCGCGCGTGCATTGGCGCAAGAATTTGAGCGCCCAGCTCCACTGCGCCCAATCGGGGCGCAGGCGAAAGAGATAGGGCGCATCCTGGCGGCCGAACCATTTGAACAGCATGCGCGGCACTTCCGGCGTCGCCCAGGGGCGCGCGGTAAAGGCGCTGACAATGCCGCCATTGGCAAAGCTGGTTTCCAGCCCGGCGCCGCTTTGGCGCTCAATCACCGTGACCTCATGGCCGGCCTGATTGAGATAATAGGCCGCCGCCGTTCCGACCACACCGGCGCCCAACACGATCACTCTCACCATTCGCTCTCCCTGGTTTCGCAAGCCCGCGGCGCTCGCCATTTCGCATGAATAGGCACTCTTGGGCAAGCGCCCGCATTTTTAACGAGAATTGGCCGTGACAAACCCCCTTTCGCACCACAGAATGTGCGCTCAAATTGATCCGAAGGATTTTCACCGTGATGTCGATTTCTGCGCGCAGCTTTGCCGCTTTTTTCGCGGCAGTCTTTATGATTGCCACGATGAGTGCGGCCATTGCGGAAGAAGGCAAGCCCGACCGCCATGCCGGCTATTATTATCCGCCGGTTACGAGCAGCGAAACCTATGAAGCGCGCGCCGTCATGATGGCCGATGCCGACCGCTCGCAGCGCATCAAATTCATCAATAATTTGACCGAGCAGCTGTTGTCGCGGCCCTATGCGCCGGAATATGCCATCTTTGCCAAAGGCGACGAGGCGCAAAAAATGATTATCGTCGCGCGCCGCCCCGGCACTTTCAAAACGCTTTATCAGGCGCGCGCCCTGCTCGCCACGCTCACCGCCGTGTCGCGCTCCTCGCGCCTGTTCAATGAATTCGGCGTGCAGGAATATTTCACCTTTTTCGATCTCGCCAAACTTTTCGGATTCGTCCGCATCACCGTTTCCGACGGCGATACCTTCAGCCACCAGATTTATCTCGAATAGACTTTAGTCCTCCGTCAGCAAACCCCGGCTCAGATGCCAATCATGAATTGACTGGTCGGGATATTCGCTGAAGTGCGGATCGTCTTCGCCCGCCGGCAGCGGCACCCAGGCGGGGACGTAATCCAGCATGATATGGCAGCGCTCGGGCGCCTTGGGCAGCGGCGTATCGATGGCCGAGGCGAAGGGATGGAGCAATTCCGGCCAGCGTGAATCCCACACCCAGAGCGCCGAGCCGCAGCGCGAACAAAAATGCCGCTTGGCCGGGCTCGGTTCTTCATTGCCGATGTTCACCTGGTAGACGCTGAGATGTTCCTCGCCGTTTGTCTTTAAGCTATCGGCATCGGCCGATAGATTGATGGCATAACCGCCGCCGCCCGCCGTTTTGCGGCAGATCGAGCAATAGCAATACATGTAGGGATAGGGTTCGCTCGAGCGCACGGAAAATTGCACTGCCCGGCAATGGCAAGCGCCTTCAAGCAACATGTTTCCTCCTCACGGCCAGGGCGCGGCCGTCGCGATATTTTGATATGCCGTGTTGCGGCGAATGGGCGATAATGGCGCATTCGCAATAGGGAGCGCCAACCGAATCAGCGTGAACAAATTCCTTGCCGCCATCTTCATCGCCCTCCTCCTGCCCGCCTTTGCCGCGCGCGCAGACGTCGCCGATGGCGTGCGCGCCTATGATGCCGGCTGGTATGACGAGGCGCTGGCCGAATTTCTACCCGCCGCCGAGGCCGGTGACGTTCAGGCGCAAATGGCACTGGCGAGCATGTATCAATTCGGCGAAGGCGTGCGCCAGAGCGATGCGCAAGCGGCCAGGTGGACGCGCGCGGCGGCGGAGCGCGGCGATGCGGTGGCGCAGGTCAATCTCTCGGGCTATTACGCCTCGGGACGGGGCGTGACGCGCGACGCGGCAACAAGCTATTTCTGGCTGCTGCTTGCCGCCGGCCAGGGCAATAGCTGGGCCATGGAACGCATCGAGGCCGCCGCCGCCGGGCTGTGGCATTCCGCCGCCGAAATCGAGCGCGCCCGGGCCGGCAATTGGGCGCCGTTCGGCGATGATCTGAGCGGCCCGCCGGAGGCGATAGACGGCGAAACGCTGATTGTTGCCGGGTATCGCCTGCGTCTCGAAGGCATCAAGGCGCCGGCGCCCGGCACGCGCTGTCAGCTGCGCGGCAACGAGCATAATTGCGGCCGCATTTCGACCACTGCCCTGATGGATTTGACCGCCGGCGCCAGCGTCACCTGCCGGCGGCGCGAATCCGTGGCCGAGGATGGCAGCCGCTATGCGCGCTGCCGCGCCGGCGGCTACGATCTCTCCGAAGGCATGGTCTATACCGGCTGGGCCGAGGCCGACAGCACACAGATGAGCCGCTACGTAAGCCTTGAAGCCGATGCGCGCAGCGCGCCACGCGGCATGTGGCGGCGCGATTAAGAGGGCGTGAACATACTCCCGCCCGGCGAGGAGTGCGCCTGAACTGGCGGAAAAATAGCTTAACGCTCTGGTGTGATTTGATAATATCGGTTAATGTGGCCGCGCCGAACGGACGAATCCCGGAGAATTATTCATGAAAACGAGGCACCTCGTTCTCACAGCCGCAGCGGTTATGCTGCTCGCGGCTTGTAGCCAAAGCGGTTTCCGTAATGTCGACACGGTTGTGGAGGGAATGTCAGACGATGTCCTTCTTGTCCGTGTGACCTCTGTAGAGGAAAAGGCAGCCGGGGGAAATCCCGTGGCCCAGCGCGTGCTTGGCAACATGTATTATTGGGGCGAGCATGTGGATCAGAACGAAACCAAGGCAATCGCCTGGTGGAGCCGCGCCGCGGACAAGGGCGATGCCGAAGCCCAGCTTAATCTCTCCAAGGCCACAGCCGGCGAGCCGGTAACGGGCGAGATGCATGCCAGCATCGGACGTGAATATTGGGCGACGGTCGAAGAGGGCTATTTCGCCGCTACGGATGAATTCGAGACCATGATCCTGCCGTTCCAAGACGCTTCCCTCGGCGAGGAGCCGATGGCGGAAGAGGAAACGTCGGTTTTGGAGAAAATTCTGACGCCGATTGCCGACGGAATATCGACCGTCGTTACGGCGATAAGCGGCCGCAGCGCCGAGTAATCCGTTCGCCGCGCGTTAAATCTCAAATCTTGCGGATGAAATTATCCGTATAGGATTTCGGCCGTACGCGGCGCAATTGCGGCTCCTGCACATCGTAATCCAGGCCCTTCTTGCGGGCATAGTTCTCCGCATCGTCGCGGCTGGTAAATTTTAATTTGACCTGTGCCTGGGTATCGGCCGAGCCGGTCCAGCCCATCAGGCCATCGATCTCGCGCTTGCTGTCCTGAACATATTCGAGCACCCAGTGGCGGCTCGCCCGCCCCGATTGCGTCACTGATTTGGTCGGCTGATAAATCCGCGCCGTCATGGCCATTCATCCCGTTCAGATTTTCATCATCGTCGCTACCCCCCGTTTATAGCGCTTGCGCTGGCTGAATCAAGTCGCCGCGCATTGACAGGCGGGGGCCAATCGCTCTTTATCGCAGCAGCAATTCAGCAACAGGGGTTATCGGGGGAAATCATGAAGGCAGCAGTACTACACGGCTATGATGAGGCATTGGCGGGCGACACCTTTGTCAATTATGAAGATGTGCCGGACCCCAAGATCGCGGCGCCGACGGACGTTATCGTGCGCGTCGGCGGCGCCGGCGTGTGCCGCACCGATCTCCATATCGTCGAGGGCGTGTGGCGCGGCCTGGTCGAGGTCGAGTTTCCCCATATTATGGGCCATGAGAATGCCGGCTGGGTCGAGGAAGTGGGCGCGGGGGTGAACAGCGTCAAGGTCGGCGATCCGGTGATTGTCCATCCGCTGGTGACCAGCGGCCATTGCCTCGCCTGCCGGCGCGGCGAGGATATGCATGCCGAGGATTCGAGCTTTCCCGGCATCAATGCCGATGGCGGCTATGCCGACTATCTCCGCACCGGCGAGCGCTCGCTGATCAAGCTGCCGGAGAGCCTGGCGCCAAAAGACGTCGCGCCCTATACCGATGCCGGCCTGACCGCCTACCGCGCCGCCAAAAAGGCGGCGGGCCATCTCGTGCCGGGCGAATATGCCGTCATGATCGGCGCCGGCGGCCTCGGCCATATCGGCATCCAGTCGCTGGCCGCCCTGTCGCCGGCGGAGATTATCGTCGTCGATAAATCCGATCTCGCGCTCGGCCTCGCCAAGGAGAGCGGCGCCCACCATCTGGTCAAGGCCGACGGCAGTGAGACCGAAGCGGTGCTCGAATTGACCAAGGGCCTCGGCGCCGAAGCGGTGATCGACTTCGTCGGCGAGGGCGGCGCCATCGAAAAGGGTCTGGCGATGACGCGCAACGCCGGCGCCTATTACATTGTCGGTTATGGCGGCAAGATCGAGATTCCGGCGATCGAGATGATCATCAGCGAGAAAACCATTGTCGGCAATCTGGTCGGCACCTATGCCGAGCTGGTCGAGCTGATGGCGCTGGCCGACCGTGGTCTGGTCAATCTGGCGACCAAGGAATACAAGCTCGCCGACGCCAATCAGGCGCTGCACGACCTCCACGCCGGTACCGTCAAAGGCCGCGCCGTGCTCATTCCCTAACCGGCACCGAGATCGGCGCTGCAGGTATCGCCAGAGGCGGCAGTCAGGCTGGCGGCGGCAAGGCCGCGCGCAACCGCCTCGGCGAGCGGCGCGCCTGTGATGTGCGCCGCCATCACCCCGGCGGCAAAGGCATCGCCGGCGCCGTTAACGCTCACCACGTTGCAGGTGGGAGCGGGATAGATTTCACACGTCTCTTCGCTGGCAACCGTCACGCCCTCGTCGCCCAATGTGACAAAAACCATAGTCGGCCCTTGCGCGCGCAAATTATCCGCCGCCGCCACAGCCTCCGCCGCCGTTTCGACAGGCGTGCCCAGCAGCGCCGCCGCCTCGGCGCGGTTGGCAAACAGCATATCGAAGCGGGCGAGATGCGGAGTGAGACGGGGCGCCTTGGCCGGCGAGACGGCAAGTGCCGCCAACCGCACCCCTTCGGGCGCCGAGGCGGCAAGCGCGGCAATTCCGGCCTCCGGCAGATTGGCATCAAGCGCCCAGAGCGGCCAGGCAACCAGGCCCGGCGCCAATGCCTTCAGCCGCGCACCATCCAGCACCTCATAAATATCGGCATCGGCCAGGCCGCAAAGCAGCTCGCCTTTACGGTCGAGCACGGCAGTGTAGGAGGCGGTGACGCGCCCGGCGATATGTTCCGTGTCACCCAGGTCAATGCCGGCGGCCGTCAGCTCATTGGCGATTTCCGTGCCTTCCTTGTCGGCACCGAGCGCGCTCACCAGCTTCACCCGCTGGCCGAGGCGGGCGAGATTAAGCGCCACATTGCGCGCCACGCCGCCATGCGCGGAGGACACTGTCACCGGGTTGGAAGCGCGGCGGACGAATTTTTCCCGGCAGCGCGCCATGCGGTCGCTGTGCGCCGCACCGATACAGGCGATGCCCGGCGCTATATCTTCATGTTTCATGCGCCGGATAATAACCGCTTTCCGCTTGCCTCGGGGCGCTCAATCCGTGAGCCCGGCGGCGCTGAGGCCACCCAGAAAGCGCGCCATATCCTCTTCGGCCTTGAACGGCAGTTGCGCCTTGGTGGCGCCGAGCGTCATGCCGGGCGACAGTTGCAGCAAGCGCTTGAGCGCATCGCGCGCCTGGCCGGCCTCGCCCAACTGGCCGTAACTCGCAGCCAGTATACGGTAGCCGCCGGCATATTCGGCATTCACCTGCACCGTCTTCTCGGCCCATTCCGCCGCTTCGCCGTAGCGCCCGGCAACGAATGCGGCAAGCGACAGCGTATTGAACCAAAAGACATGCAGGGGATCGCGCGGGCTGAGCCGCATGGCAAGCTTGACCGCCGCCACCGCACTATCGGATTGGCCGCAAAAGGCCAGCGCCAGGCCGAGGCTGGCATGGGCGTTGGCGAGATTCGGGTTGAGCTCGATCGCGCGTTCGAGGGTTTGAATGGCCGCGTCGTGCTGGCGCGAGACCAGCCGCACCAAGCCGATCACCGCGTGCGCCTGGGCGTCGCCTTCATCGAGCGCGATGGCGCGTTGGGCATTCTGCTGCGCCGCCATGATCGACTGCACGCGTGAATCGCTCCAGCCCCAGAGCGCATCCTGGGTGTGGCTGATAGCAAGGCCGGTATAGCCCCAGGCGCTATCGGGATCGCGCGCCACCGCCTTATCGAGAAGACCGCGCGCCTCGTCATTGTCGCCCTTGTTGAGGCGCGACAGATGGGCGTGCGCGCGCACGACATAGCCCCAGGCATCGAGATCCTGGACATTGCGGCGCTCGGCGCGCTGCATTTCGGCATGGAGGAATTGCGGCGCGACAGCGGTGACGATGCGCTCGGTAATCTCGTCCTGCACCTGAAATACATCCTCCAGATCGCGGTCGTAATTCTCGGCCCACATATGGTGACCGCCCGGACCATCGGTCAGGCGGGCGGCGATGCGCACCCGCGCGCCGGCGCGGCGCACGCTGCCGGTCAACACATAGCGCACGCCGAGCTCGCTGCCGACCTGCTGTTCATCGCCGTCCGTATCGCGATAGAGAAAGCTCGAATCGCGCGCGATAACGAAAAACCAGTGAAATTTCGACAGCGCCGTCAGAATGTCCTCGGCAATACCGTCAGCGAAATATCCGTCTTCCGGGCCGCTCAAATTCTTGAACGGCAAGACCGCGATGGACGGCTTCTCCGGCAAGGCCATGGCGGCCCCGTTGGCGGGCGTCACCGATACTGATTCCGATGCCGATGCAGATGGCGGTGGCGCGCCCCGCTGTGCCCGGATTTCGTCGTAGAGACGCTCCGTCTCGACGTCCGGCCGCACCGCCAATTCGCGCTGCAACAGATCGCGGCAGCTTTCATATTGACGCAGCGCCAGCTCGCCCTGGCCGCTCGCAACAAACAGCCGCATCAGCGTGCGGTGGGCCGATTCGCGCAAGGGGTCGAAACCGATAGCGCGCCGGGCGGCCTCTATCGCCCTCTCGAAATCGCCCAGCGCCTCATAGCGCGCGGTGAGCGCGTGCAGCACAGTCAAAGCCATTTCGCGGAAACGGGTGCGTTCGAGATCGAGCCATTCCTGAAACGGCATCTCGGCAATCTCAAAACCATCGAGAAGATCGCCCCGATAGAGCGCGGCAGCGGCCTCCAAATCGGCGGTATCATCGGACTCCGCCAAGCGTTCGAATTCAAACGCGTCCACCGCCACATGCGCACCGAGCAAGGCAACCGTTTCGCGGCCGCTTTCAAACGGCATCTGCTCGGCCTCGCGCAATCCTTTTTTAAGCGCCGCCAAGGCCTGGCGCAGGCTGCTGCGTGCCTGTTCCTCGCCGCGCTCGCTCCAGAGCAGGTTCACCAGCCTGGCGCGCGGCACGGCATAATCCGGCGCAAGAGAGAGATAGGCCAGAATTGCCTGCGCTTTTCGCTGGCCGAACTCAAGCGGAGCGCCCGACGCGAGACGCATCTCGAAGCCGCCCAGCATATCGATTTGCAGCGAAACCATGCCCCCCACCGGCCATTTTAACGCTCTGCGCTCTTGTACTCACATTTTTAACGCATTTTTCACGCGGCGCATAACGCCGCGATCACGCCGGATTCGTAAAACGGCCGCATGACGAACCGGAGGAGCAGAGAAATGTTGCAAGCCATCGACACTCTACGAGAGATAAAACAACGCTGTATCGACGGGCAACCGCTCGACGTGAACCAGTCGGAATGGCTTGGCTCCGCGCTGGCGCATTTTCTCGACCATCGCTGCACCTCCTTGGACGATGCCCTTGGTTTGCGCTTTGGCCAGGGCGGCATGCCGTGGTGGCGCGAAGAAGCCAACCGGGCGCGCGACGCGGCCCTGCGCAACTTGGCGCAAACCTATCTTCGCGGCTTAAGCAAATCGGCCCAGGCCAAACAGATCGCACAACTTAGCCTGCGCTACGCCGCCTCTGCCTGGCGCCTCGACCAGGGCAGTGAAGACATGCCGGCGCATTACGAAGACACCATCAAACACCCCCTGTGGCTGGCTTTCCGCTCCGGCGCGACCATGCCGATCGGCGAACGCCAGCTACGCAACATTCTGACCGGCTAGGTGAAGCCGGCCTTACAGCGGAGGAAAAACCATGAAAACATTGAACAGGATTTCCATGATGCTCAGCGCGGTTATGGCGCTGGCCCTGCTTGCCGCGATAATCTTGAGCTACCCGGCCAAATCGGCCGAAGCGGCCTTACTCACGAGCAGTGGCGAGACAATCGCGGCACCGAAAACGGCGTTGCTGCCGACCGATTCTGTGAT
Organism: uncultured Rhizobiaceae bacterium; assembly: GCA_964429775.1. Lineage (GTDB taxonomy): Bacteria > Pseudomonadota > Alphaproteobacteria > UBA828 > UBA828 > PTKB01. Next base: position 104 of record CAYSDJ010000050.1, on the reverse strand, counting down.
CGGCGACGTACCGCCCGCACAAGCCAATCCCGACAACACGGCCAATGCCAACCAGAAATCAAATCATGCATGCCCTGCCCGACAACGCAAAAGAATACTGCATG
>CAYSDJ010000049.1:0-29616 GCA_964429775.1 uncultured Rhizobiaceae bacterium | reverse complement strand
CCACCGGTGCCCGAAACTCTATCTGGAAGTGGTACATAAGACGGGGGCTTTACACTCCGCCCACTCATTCCATGCGTTTATGAAGACAAACGAATTTGCTTCACCTTGGCTGCTGTCGCGAATGATAGACCGAAGCCATTCTTCGTATAATTCAGGCGATGATCCGGAATAAATGTAAGCTCTATCCTTCTTGCGGGCGGTATTGTCCCATGAAGGCATGACCCCTCTAAATAGCCTGTATTCTGTTTTTTTTCGCTCCAGGGACCTTTTAACAACATGCTTATAATCAAATATCTTGCCCGAAAATGACGGCGATAGATTCTTTCTTTTTGACCTTATATCAGGATTGCGAAAATGCCCATGCGGAGGGAATTCAACCGCGGCATCAAATCCGAACGGCCGAGGGTCTGCGAAACCGAGGCTTTGTACGGCACATAAAAATAATTCAGCAATACCATGCTCTGCGCATATTTTGCGCCAAATGGCGACGACATCTAAAATGTTGGGAATTAAATTAACACGATATATTAATAAAATTGGCCGGCCGCCTATGCGGATATACCGGCTGTCTTTCAGAATCGGTATGACGTCAAGGATAAATTTTTCAGCATCGAAATTATCGTAATTCTGCGACATCAGAACATCCTGGTCGTGACCGTCCCACCGTCGCGTCCAGTTTTCGTTCGCCCAACATATACAAAATGGGAAGTCCGGTATGCTAGAGCTCAACATATTGTTGAGTGGCTTCTCAAGTAAGCGATATCCATCAAACCAATAATAGTAGTAGCAGAATCCGTGAATATAATATCGACGGGCGAGTTCGGCCTGCGCTTCCTGTGTGCCCGACAGGCGGAGATCGTAGAAGCCCAAATCCGCCGGCAATCGAGGTTGATAATGATTCGAAAATAGCGGATTGGCCGACGCGACATTTCTCCAGTCAGTGAACCCTTTTTCCCACCATTTGTCGTTTTCCGGGATTGGGTGATATTGCGGGAGATAGAATGCTATTAGTTTTGGAATATTGTTTTTTGCCATCCTTCCGGACTTCGTGATTAATCGAATTGAAAATAGTACATATCAGTGGTTCCGCATAAAAATTTACTTGATGCCCACCACCGTGATCCGCTCAATACATTTCTCAAGTGATTCGCGCCAGGAAAGTAATTCAATACCGAATTTATCCCTTATCTTATCGCAGTTTAATTCTGTGTTTGCCGGGCGAGTTGTCTTCGACCCATATTCACTGGTCGAGACTGAAGTCACGTTGAGCGGTGTCGCCTCTCCCTTTTGCGCCGCCACCCGGAATATCTCTTCGGCGAATTGAAACCAGCTTACCGCACCGGCGCCACAATAGTGAAATGTCCCGAAGCCGTCCGTTTTTCCGTCCAAAAGGTCTGCCGCAATGGTGAATATGGCGCGCACTATATCCGCAGCGGCGGTCGGACAGCCGAATTGATCATCGACAACTCTTGGCGTTTTTCGCTCGGCGCCGAGGCGAAGCATGGTTTTGACGAAATTATTGCCGTACGGGCTGTACAGCCATGACGTGCGGAGGATGACATGCTGGTCATGGCGCTCGCGCACCGCCGTCTCTCCCGCCGCCTTGCTGGCGCCATAGACGTTCACGGGATTAACCGGGTCATCCTCGCGGTAAGCGCCCTTCTTGTGGCCGTCAAAGATATAATCGGTCGATATGTGGACCAGCGGGATGTCCAATTTATGGCATCCCTCGGCGAGGTTCGCCGCGCCGTGGCAATTGACGGCAAAAGCACGATCACGCGCCGTTTCCGCGGCATCCACGGCGGTATAAGCGGCTGCGTTGATGACCAGGGCGGGCTTGATTCTTGCCAACAGGGCATCGATTTCCTGGAAATGCGCCAGATCGGCTGTCTCGCGGCCATGGCAGTGAACCCGGAATGCCGATCGGTCGGCGAACACGCGTAGTTCGCTGGCGACTTGGCCCGACCTGCCGATAACCAACAGTTCCCACCTATTGTGCGTCATGGCGGGTTAGGCGGCGCTGTCTGAAAAGGAAAAATAGTCCGGCAGATCGGCAAATTTAGGCAATTGCCTGTCCTTGTCCGAGAGGATTGCCTCGCCGCCCATGGCCGGCCAGTCAATCGCGATATCCGGATCGGCCCAGTGAATTCCTTTTTCGTGCTCCGGTGAATAGGCGGCGGATACCTTGTAGGACACCAACGTGTCGTCCTCGAGCGCCACGAAGCCATGCGCGAATCCGGCCGGCAGCAATAGCTGGTCCCGGTTGTCGGAATCGACAATCATGTCGAAATATTTGCCAAAGCTCGGCGAGCCCTTGCGAATATCGACCGCCACGTCCAAAACGGAACCGGTGATAACGGAAACCAACTTCGATTGCGCGTAGGGGTGAATCTGAAAATGAAGGCCCCTCACCGTTCCTTTTTTCGCCGAGAAAGACAAATTATCCTGCACAAATTCAATATCGATTCCATGTTCCAGGAATTTATTATTGCTGTGCGTTTCGACAAAATAGCCGCGCTGATCGTGGAAAAAGCGCGGGCTGATTATTTTTACGCCTGGAATTTGCGCCGAAACAATTTTCATAAATTGCGCCTTCAATGATCCTTGTCGAGAGTATGAATTAAATCGGCCTTATCAAGACTCACCGCGCGCCGCGCGCAAGCGCTGGAGCTCGTGATAGGCGCGGTAGAAGCCGGCGCGGATGGTTGCTTCGTGGCGGTCGATCTTGACGAAAAGGTCGGCCTCGGTGTTGGCCTTCAAGAAAGCCTGGCCGGGAGAGGCGGCGGCCGCCGGCGGGGCGCTCGGCGCGGTGATGTAGGCCGGGGCGCCGGCGTTTTGCCAATTGTCCGCGCCACCCGTATCACCGTCCTCACCGTCGTCAAACGAGGGATCGTCGAAGCCGGAGACGCCGGCGATGCCGACGATGCGCGGCGGCGGGTTATCGAGTTGCTCCTGAAAATGCTGGAATACGTCGCTTTCGACCTGCGTCACCCGGCGCAGGCGCCAGGCGCAGGCAACCATCTGCTCGAGAAAAAAGCCCTCAAGTCCGCTTTCGGGCGGATATTGCGCGTAAAACTGCGCCTCTAGATGGTCGAAATCGGCCCGGTTTTCGCCCGGCAGCACCTGTGATTCAGCCGCGAGGCCATGGCGCAAGGCATTGAGGCGAACGGCCTTTTTGCCCTTTGCGCTTCTCGGCCCGGTGTTCTTTTGCGCGTTTCTGCGGTTGGCGGAATTTTGCTTTGATTTAACCATGCGGTAAGATGCTCCTGCTCGTCGGCTCAGATAGCGCAAAGCGGGAGGACAGCCGACGGGTCATTCTCATGGCCCGCTAGCGCGACTGAGCGCCCGAGTTAATACGAGGTAGCCAAGGGTACGGATGCGCCCGCCCGGCGTTTGAGGGACCCAACAAAAGACCCAACAAACACATGATATAGTGGCTGGGTCCGATTACAAAACAATACCATTTTACCCACTAAGATATAAGTAATAATATATATTAACCGGTATCACGCTGGAAGATCGCCACCAGCTCGACATGGCTCGACCACAGGAATTGGTCGATCGGTGTGAGCCTGTTCAGATAATAACCGCCATCGATAAGGATGCGGGCGTCGCGCGCGAAGCTCGCCGGGTTGCACGACACCGCCGCGATGCGCGGCACTTGCGAGGCCGCCAATGTCTCGACCTGCGCCCGTGCGCCGGCCCTGGGGGGGTCGAAAATGACGGCGTCGAACGCTTTCAGCTCGGCCACGCTCAAGGGGCGGCGCGCCAGGTCGCGTGCTTCAGCCGTCACCGGCAGCTCGGCCTTGCGCGCCGCCGCTTGCGCCGCATCCGACATCGCCCGGGCGCCCTCGAACATCGCCACCCGGTGACCGGCCGCCGCCCCGCCCCGCGAGGATGCCAAGCTGAACCCGATGCCGCCAACGCCGGCATAGAGGTCGGCAATATGGCCGCGGCTGTCCGCTGCCAGCGCCAACCCGATCCGCACCAGGCGATTGATCGCCGCCTCGCCGGCTGCGGTTGCCTGCAGAAATGCGCCGGGAGGGAGCGCCACATCGGCGCTGCCAAAGCGCGCCCGCACCTGGCCGGGCTGGGCGATCGTCTCCAATTGGCTGGCCGCCTTGCGCTTGCGCTTGCGGCCACGCTTTGAAATAGCGGCACGGATTTCGACCGAGAGACGGGCGATGCCGCGGCTCTGGGCAAAGGCCGCCAATTGCTCGCGCATGGCCATGCCGGGCGGTGCATCCAGGCCGTGCAGGATCACATCCAGGCCGCTCGGCGCCTGGGTCAGCGATATCTCGCCGGCGAAATTTACCGCCAGTTCCCGCAGCGGCGCGAGCAGCGCCTGCAAGGCCGGCAACAGAATTGTGCAGTGGGCAATATCGATAATCTCGGATGTGCCGCGCCGGCGGAAGCCAAGCGCGCCTTTTTTACCGACAGCGAGGCGGGCGCGCCGCCGGCTGGCCGGCGGGCAGGGGACGAGCGGCGCCAAGGCGACATCGCCGATTCCACGATGCGCCAGGGCATCGCCGAGGATGGCCCGCTTCCATTCCACATAGGGCTGAGCCGCGATATGTTGGGCCACGCAGCCGCCGCAGGTACCGAAATATTCGCATGCCGGCTCGGCCCGCGCCGCGCTGTCATTGAGCCGCGCCAGGAGACGCGCGTGATAACCGCCCTGTGCCGCCGGGCCGAGCTCGACGCGGACCCGCTCAGCCGGAAGCGCGCCGGGCACGAACACGCGCGCACCGTCATGCCGGGCAATGCCGTCGCCGCCGGCGCCGAGCGTCTCTATCTCCACCTCGCACTGCATGGTGGCGAGCTATAGCATGACAGGCGGCGCAATGGCGGCTGTCAAAACGGCAGGGCGACGAATTCGGCCACCATCAAGCCGGCAAAGGCGAGAAACACCAGGCCGGCGCCGAGCGCCAGACCACGCTGCACCGAGGCGCGCTCGAGCCAGGGCCGCGCCCGCACCGCCGCCAGCACCAGGGAGCCCTGCCAGATAATGTTGATGAGGATGATCGTCACCCCCAGCAAGGCCAATTGCACCGGCACCGCCGCGCGCTCCGGTTCCGGCGCGACGAAGCCCGGCATCAGGGCCATGAAGAGGAGGATCACCTTGGGATTGAGCAGATTGGTCAGCAGCGCATCGCGCCAGATCGTGCCGCCGCGAAAGCGCTTGAGCGCTGAACCGTCGGGCGCCGCGCCGGTGCTGGCCTCTCGCCCGACCGCTTCGCGGATATTGCGGTAGCCGAGCCAACAAAGATAGAGCGCGCCGGCAAGGGCGATCGCCTGAAGGGCCAGCGGCACAGCCATCACAAGCAAGGAAATGCCGAATACCGCCGCCGCCAAATGGCCGAGCAGGCCGATTTGCACACCCGCAAGAGCGGCCAAGCCGTGACCTTGGCCGCCACTCAGGGTGACGCGAAGGATGAGTAGGGTATCGGGGCCAGGCGATAGAATCGCCGCCGATGCCACCACCAGGAAAGGACCAAATAGCGCGGGGTCGAGCGGCACCGGGAAACGTCGCCCTAAATTTCCGCCACGCCGGTGTTAAAGGCTATTTTTTGCGAAACGAATCGAGAGTAACAACTTCGGCGCCGGCGCCATCCGAATCCTCGGCCCCGTCCTCAACCGTTTCGTCGCCCCTGTCGCTATCTTCATCGCTTTCCGGGTCGCCGGATTCGGCCGGCGCGTCTTCGCTATTGGCCTCTTGCGCATCAGGCAAGAATGAACGGGCCACACCGTCTCGGCTGACGCTCAGTTCGGTCATGCCATCTTCCACCGAAGCGCCTTCTTCCGGGTCGGCGTCATCGGAAGTTTCGCCCGGATCGGCGACCAGCTCGAGCTTGCCGGCGCGCGCCGCCACCTGGGATTCGAATTGCAGGCCGAATTTCACACCGGGATCGGCGAAGCGGGTCAATGCGGCAAAGGGGATGGAGACATGTTCACGCGCCTTGTTGAAGCTGAGGGTTACGGAAAAGCCCTCGTCGGTTACCTCCAGGCCCCAATATTGGTGCTGCAGCACGATCGTCAGTTCGTCCGGATAGCGGTCGGCCAAATAGCTCGGAATATCGACGCCGGGATGGCCGGTGCGGAAGGTGATGTAGAGATGATGGCTGCCCAACAGGCCGTTCTCGGGGACGTTCAGCATCACCTCGCGCATGGCGCCGCGCAATGCATCGTCAACCAGTTTGTCGTAGCCAATGTGATCCTTGCCCATTCCCAATTCCTGTCTTCTCGACGTCCGCCTTTTGCGCTTTCACCAATCCGGCCACATCCTGCCGGGGCCGTAAAGTGGGGGGCTTCTGTTGCCCGGCGCCCCCCGGGCCGCGCTTACCTAGCAATGCTAGGCAGCGAGTGCTACTTCATTATCATTCGCACTTAAAATGTAGCCCGATAACGGCGGAACAATACCGGGCGAAAACCGAGCCTTTACCACGCACGTCGATCCTGGTTCGCCCCCATACTGGCTTCGCGCCGGGCTTGGCTTGAGGCGAATCGCATCAGGCACAGCCGGTTCGAAATGGTGGAGGCGCCGGGTACTGCCCCCGGGTCCGCAACGCTTATTTCACGCGGCGTTTATCGCCATAGTCGACGGAAATCCACCGACAGGTCTAATATACGCATCTTCATCGCGCCATCCAAGCGCCCAGTTCCCACAAACGCCTGGCGAGCCCCACTTTCGCCAGGCGAAACAATGCGAAAGCCATGCCCTTAGAGTCCGAACAACAAGCCGAAATTGATGCCTTGCGCGAATCAAGCGCGCCGACGCGGCGCGTCTGCGCCCCCGCCCTTGAGGACGTGCTCTATCAAGCCATGCCGGTGCTCGACCACGGCTTCATCCGGGTGATCGATTATATGGGCGATGATAACGCCATCGTGCAGGCGGCGCGCGTCTCCTATGGCCGCGGCACCCGGCGCGTCAGTGAGGACAGGGGCCTCATCGCCTATCTCATGCGCCACCGCCACACCACGCCGTTTGAGATGTGCGAGATCAAATATCATATCAAGCTGCCGATCTTCGTCGCGCGCCAGTGGATTCGCCACCGCACCGCCAATGTGAACGAATATTCCGCGCGTTACTCGATCCTCGACAAGGAATTCTATCTGCCGGCGCCGGATCAATTGGCCAGCCAATCGAGCGACAACCGCCAGGGCCGCGGCAATGTGCTGACGGGTGATGAAGCCGCGCGCGTGCTCGATCTGCTGCGAAATGACGCCAACCAGAGCTATGACCATTATGCCGAAATGCTGAACGAGGGCGAAGACGGCGCCAAGCGCGATCCAGAGCGCGACGGCCTGGCGCGCGAATTGGCGCGCATGAACCTCACCCTCAACTACTATACCCAATGGTATTGGAAGACGGATCTGCACAATCTGCTGCATTTCCTCAGCCTGCGCGCCGATAGCCACGCGCAATACGAAATCCGCGTTTATGCCGAAACCATGCTGGATACGCTCGAGCGCTGGGTGCCGCTGGCCCATGCCGCGTTCATGGAATATGAGCATGGCGGCGTACGCCTCTCGGCGACGGCGCTTAAAGTGGTCAAACGCCTGATAGCCGGCGAGACCATCGAGCAGGCGGAAAGCGGCCTCTCGAAGCGCGAATGGCGCGAACTTATGGCGACCCTGGAAAGGGATGGCTGAGGGTTGAAAAACTTATGAGCCCTTGATTCCGTTAACTTTTGTTTAACCTTGTTTGTTTACTTTTGTGAGCCGTAGGAGACGGCCACGCTTTTGTTTTTGCGCTGGCCCATTATCGGACACAGGCAAATGACCATGAACGTTATCGACAGCCCCTATGCGGAAGATGCCAGTATTTGGCAAAAAGCGGCGCACGGCCGCACGGCGGCTTCGCTGCATGCGGAGAGCATAGCGGCACTGCGCGCCGACAGCCCGGATATCGCATTATCTCTGATTGAGATGGCATTGGCCGGCGGCGCGATTGACCCGGTCTATCGTTGCCATCACGCGACCTGTCTGAAAATTCTCGGGCGTTATTCCCAGGCGGAAAAATCCTATTGGGATATCATTCGCGACCATCCCGAATCGGTCGAAGCCATGCAGGGGCTGCGCGCGCTATATCACGCCGTTGGCCAGTGCGGCGCGATGCCGAGCCCGGCCCGGCGCGCGCAATCACCGCGCCACCAAACGGCGCGCCATTGGCACCGCAAGGCGGCACGTCAGCTGCGCAATTAGATTTCCCCCCACCGCCAACCGTCGGTGGCATCCCTACATCATGACAATATTCGGCGCCGAGCGGTCGCCGCCGGCCTCGGCGGCTTGGCATAGATCCAACACCCGTTTGGCGATGCCGCGATAGGCCGCGGTATGGGGGCTTTGCGGTTCGGCCAAAACGATTGGCTGGCCGGCATCCGAGGTCGTGCGGATGGCGCCGTCGAGCGGGATTTCGCCCAGGAATCCGACGCCCAATTCAGCCGCCGTCTCGCGTGCCCCGCCATGCGAAAATATTTCGCTACGCTCGCCGCAATGGGGGCAGAGGAAATAACTCATATTTTCGATAATGCCGAAGATCGGCACATCGACGCGCTCAAACATGGCGATGCCACGCCGTACGTCCAAAAGGGCAATGTCCTGCGGCGTCGAGACGATCACCGCACCGGTGAGCGGCACATTTTGCGCCATCGTCAATTGCGCATCGCCTGTTCCCGGCGGCAGGTCGCATATGAGAATATCCAGCTCGCCCCAGCGCACGTCACGCAACATTTGCCCGAGCGCGCTCATCACCATCGGCCCGCGCCAGATCATCGGCGTGTCTTCCTCAACGAGAAAACCCATCGACATGCACTTCACGCCATAATTCTCCATCGGCATTAAATGCGAATCACCCGCCGTCTCCGGCTGGCCGGAAAGGCGCATCAGGCGCGGAATGGACGGCCCATAGACATCGCAATCGAGCAATCCGACGCGCGCGCCATCCGCCGCCATGGCCACGGCCAGGTTCACCGCGGTGGTCGACTTACCGACACCGCCCTTGCCCGAAGCCACCGCCAGGATCGCGCCGATCCCGGGGATGTTCTGGCTTTTGTCCGGGGCGGCAGCGTCGCCGGCCTGTTGTGCCGCGCCCGGTGCGCCGCCATTTCCACCCGCGCTGCGTTGCGCCGGACGCTCCGCCGTGAGGACGGCGGTAACGGAGAGCACGCCGGGGATGGCCTCGACGGCGGCGGCGCAGGCTTCGCGCAAGGGCTCACTCGCGGCACCTTCCGACGGTTCGACCTCGATTGCGAAGCCGACATTACCGTCGCGGATGACGACGCCCGATATCATGCCCAGGCTGACGACATCCTCGCCGCCCTCGCTCTTTCTTACGCTGCCGAGCGCCGTCATTATTGCTTCACGTGTCACGTCCGCCATGCGCCGTCTTCTCCCTCTTCGCTTGAACATTCCGACATTTCGCCCATATGCCTCTCATGTTATTCCAGTTGCGAGAGGTGGCGCATTGCGCCAGGCCGCTGTGTGACATATATAAGGCTGAAACCGGTGCACGGCAAAGCCGTGAATGAAATTTAATCAGGGAAGTGAGTAGATTATGCCATGGTCTGACCAACGTGGTGGTGGCGGCGGAGACGGTCCTTGGGGACGGGGTCCCGGTGGCCCGCGCGGGAGTGGCGGCGGCGGACGCGGCGGTGGCCCGCGTGGCGGCGGCGGTGGCGGCCCACGTGGCGGCGGCGGCGGCCCGCAACCACCTGATTTGGAAGAAGTGCTGCGCCGCGGACAAGACCGCATGCGCACCTGGATGCCCTCGTTGCGTGGCCCGCGCGGCATTATCATTCTTATTCTGGTCGCCATCGGTATCTGGCTGCTGACCGGGTTTTACCGGGTTGAGCCTGACGAACAGGGTGTGGTGCTGCGTTTTGGCGAATGGACCAAAACCACCCAGCCCGGCCTCAACTATCACCTGCCAGGCCCGATCGAGACCGTGATGCTGCCCAAGGTGACGAAGGTCAACAGGGTCGAAATCGGCTATCTGACGGGCGTCAACAATCGCGGCAATATAGAGCAGCGTGCGAATCCAACCGAAAGCCTGATGCTGACCGGCGATGAAAATATCATCGACGTTCAATTCACCGTGTTCTGGGTTATCGCCGACGCCGGCAAATTCCTGTTTAACATCCGCTCGCCAGAGCGCACGGTTAAGGATGCCGCCGAAGCGTCGATGCGTGAGGTTATCGGCAATACCGATCTCAACAGCGCCTTGTCGGAAGGCCGCTCGGTGTTGGCCGCACAGACGCAAGCACTGGTGCAGGAAATTCTCGATTCATACGATTCGGGCATTCTCATTACCCAGGTCGAGCCGCAAAAAATTGACCCGCCGGAAGCGGTGATTGCCGCCTTCCGTGACGTGCAGGCGGCACGCGCCGACGAGGATCGGGCCAAGAACGAAGCTGAAGCCTATCGCAACGATATCATCCCGCGCGCCCGCGGCGAGGCGGAGCGCATTCTGCAGGAGGCGGAAGCCTACGAGCAGGAAGTTGTGGCGCGCTCCACCGGTGAGGCGCAACGCTTTCTCCTGGTGTTCAATGAATACCGCCAGGCCAAGGACGTTACCCGGCAACGAATATATCTCGAGACCATGGAGAAAATCCTCGGTGGCATGAATAAGATTTTGATCGATTCCTCCAACGGCGGGCAGGGCGTCGTGCCTTATCTGCCGCTTCCCGAATTGAACAAACGCCAGCAGGGCCTTAGCGGGAGTACGGGACAATGAGTGGGCGCGCAAAACTGCTACTCCTCGGCGTCGCCATCGTCGTCGTAATCATCCTGGTGCTGAGCTCGACCTTTAAGGTGACGGAATATCAGCAGGCGATTCTGCTCCAGTTCGGTGAGCCGCGCGAAGTCGTCAACGCCACCGGCACGCAACAGCCCGGTCTTTATCTGAAGACGCCGTTTGTCCAGAATGTGGAATATTTCGATAAGCGCATTCTCGATTACGACGCGCCCGCGGAAGAGATCATTTTGGGCGATCAGAAGCGCCTCGTGGTCGATACCTTTATTCGCTATCGCATCACCGACCCGTTGCGTTTCTATCAGACGGTGGGCTCCGAAGGCATTGCCCGCACCCGGCTCGGCGCCATTCTTAACGCCGCCACACGTCAGGTGCTGGGTACGGTCGAGCTGATTACTGTATTGTCCGGCGAGCGGGCGCAATTGATGCGCTTTATTCTCGATCAGGTGAACCGCCAGTCGAAGGATTTCGGTGTCGACGTGATCGACGTGCGTATCCGCCGCGCCGATTTGCCTGATGAAAACAGCCTGGCGGTCTATCGCCGGATGCAGACAGAGCGCGATCGCGAGGCCAAGGAATACCGCGCCCAAGGTGATGAGACATCGCAGCGCATTCGCTCGCGCGCCGACAAGGAAAGAACCATCCTGCTGGCCAACGCGAAACGGGAATCTGAGATCCTGCGTGGTCAAGGCGATGCCAAGGCGGTGAAGATATTTGCCGACGCCTTTGGTCAAGACGAGGAATTCTTCTCGTTTTATCGCTCGATGCAGGCCTATAGCCAGGCGCTGGGCAGCGAAGACACCTCCATGGTGCTTTCGCCGGACAGCGAATTTTTCCGCTATTTCGGCCGGCTCTATGGCCAGGGTGAAGGCGCGTTGAAACCTTAAACCGGGTCTCCGTAGTTTACGAAAGCGCTGACTCTTAAATAGTAGCGGCGCGCGTCTGCGTGGCCTCCGGGGTCGAATATGTCCGAGTTTACGCTCGCAATTGTTACCGCAATTGGTTTGGTTTTCGTCATTGAGGGCGTGATCTATTCGCTTTTTCCCAATGGCATGAAACGCATGATGGTGATGGCTCTTGGCCTGCCGTCCGGCCGATTGCGGTCGATGGGTCTGGCCATGGCGTTGCTCGGATTTTGTATCGTCTGGCTGGTTCGCTAAGATTTGATGGCCGTGGTTCTTTCCAGGGCCGACCACCTGCCCTATTCTAAAAACGCAGCCGGGCGGCGAGCCGGCAACCATGCCATCGCCGACCGCCTCGGAGGACGCCCATGGGCCCGCGCAGGATATATAGGATAAATACCGGCTATCGCCTGCTGATTGTCGGCATCTTGGCCTGCGCCTGGTTGCTCGGCGCCACGGGTTCGGGCGCGGCGCGGACGGCGCCGAACAGCTTCGCCGATCTGGTTGAGCTATTAACGCCGGCGGTGGTCAACATCGCCACCTCATTCCAGCCCGAAGCGCAGGACCAGGAATCACCCTTTGGCGAACTTCCTCCCGGCACCCCGCACGAAGAATTCTACGAATTTTTCAATCGCCGGGGAAACGGGCCAAGCCAGCCGATAACCTCATTGGGCTCTGGCTTTATTGTCCACCCCGATGGGCTGGTGGTGACCAACAATCACGTCATCGCCGATGCCGATGAAGTTACCGTGGTGCTCAACGACAATACCCGCCTGAAAGCCGAGATCCTGGGACGCGATCCGAAAACCGACCTCGCACTGCTCAAGATAGAGAGTAGCGAAAGCCTGCCCTATGTCGAATTCGGCGATTCGGATGCGGCACGGGTGGGCGATTGGGTGATCGCCATCGGCAATCCGTTCGGCCTTGGTAATACCGTCACCGCCGGCATCCTGTCGGCGCGCGGGCGCGATATCAATGCCGGCCCCTACGATAATTTCCTGCAAACCGACGCGCCCATCAACAGAGGCAATTCCGGCGGGCCGATGTTCGATATGAGCGGCAAGGTCATTGGCGTCAACACGCTGATCTATTCGCCGTCCGGCGGCAGTGTGGGCATTGGCTTCGCCACACCGGCGGCGATTGTTGGCCCGGTAATCGAACAATTGCGCCAATTTGGCCAAACCCGGCGCGGCTGGCTCGGCGTGCGCATTCAATCGGTGTCGCCCGAAATTGCCGAAAGCCATGGCTTGGCGGCGGCGCAAGGCGCGCTGGTTGCGGCCGTCATCGAGGACAGTCCGGCGGCCGAGGGCGGTTTGCAGAAGGGCGATATTATCCTCCGCTTCAACGGCGAAGAAGTCCCGAACCGGCGCGCGCTGCCGCGCATTGTCGCTGACACGGCCGTGGGCAGTACGGTTCCCGTGATCGTGTGGCGCGACGGCAAGCATGTCGCGCTCGAGGTCACCATCGGGCGGCTTGAGGAATATGAATTGTCGAGCGCCAGCGGTGCGAAAGCCGGTACGCCATTGGAGATGCGCTTTGCCTCGCTCGGCATCACGCTCTCGCATATTACGGCGGAGCTGCGCGACAAATATGAGCTTGCCGAGGATTCCAAAGGCGTTGTCGTCACCGAAGTGAGCGAGGATTTCGATACCGACAGCGATATCCGCCCGGGCGACCTCATTGTCGGGTTTGGTTCCGACCGTATCACCGACCTTTCGGATTTCCGCCTGCGTCTCGATTTGTTTAGCCAAACGGATTCGAAAAGCGTGGTGTTGTACCGTCAGCGCGGCGACAAGGGCGAATTCGTAACCCTCGGGATCAAGCGGAGCTAATTCTGGCATCGCCTATGAAATCGCCTACGGGTAAGGGCATGATTGCGCCGTTCAAAGCGTTGCGCGCCGCAGGCGTGCACGCGGTGGAAATTATTGCGCCCCCCTATGATGTCGTGACCACCGAGGAAGCGCGCAAACGTGCCGATGGCAAGGCACGAAACTTCCTGCATGTGTCGCGCGCGGAAATCGATTTCCCCGCCGGTACCGATTCCCATGGGGCTGAAATTTACGATCGCGCGGCGCGAAATCTGAACGCCCTTGTCGATAGCGGCGCCATGCTTCAGAGCCCCGAACCCTGTTTTTTTGTCTATCGCATGCGCATGGCCGGACACAGCCAAATCGGCTTGGCCTGCGGTGCTTCGCTCGCCGACTATGCCAGCGGCGCCATCCGGCGCCATGAATTGACCCGGCCCGACAAAGAGGACGACCGGGTCGCGCATATGGATGCGCTGGGTGCGCAAACCGGCCCGGTTCTGTGCGCGCACCGCCCTCACGCCGCGCTTGCCGCCGCATTGAACGAAATTACCCGGCGCGAGGCGCCGCCGGAAATTGATGTCAAAGGCGAGGATGGCGTCGGCCATACCCTATGGGCGGTCGATGACGGCGCTACGCTTGGTGCCATTCAGAGCGCTGCCGACGAGCTTGAGGCGCTCTATATCGCGGACGGACACCACCGCTCCGCCGCGGCGGCCCGGGTGGCGGAGATGCGTGGCGAAACGGCGGGGCGTTTCCTCGCGGTTATTTTCCCCAGCAATAAGCTATTGATCCTGGCCTACAACAGAATCGTGCGCGATCTCGGCGGCTTGGACGAAGCGGAATTCCTCGCCCGCCTGAACGCTAAATTCATCCTCCGCTCATCAAAAACACCGGTTGTTCCAGATCATGCGGCGCAAATTGGCCTCTGCCTGAAATCCGGCTGGCAACTGCTTGATCCGCGTGAACCGTTGGGCAAGGAGGCGTCCGTTCTGGAACGCCTCGATGTTTCCCGGCTGACGGATGGCATCTTGCAGCCGCTGCTCGGTATTGGCGATCCGCGCACCGATCCGCGCCTTGATTTCGTCGGCGGTGCGGATGCGCCCGAGCGCATTCAGGCGTTGGTGCATAGTGGCGAAGCGGCAGCCGGCTTTACCGTCTACCCGACCGCCATGAACGAGCTGATGGCGGTCGCCGATAGCGGCCAGGTCATGCCGCCCAAATCCACCTGGTTCGAACCCAAGCTGGCTGACGGCCTGATTGCCCATCTGATCGGCTGATTCGCAGCCACCTCCCAGCGCTAGCCAAATTGGCCAAATTGCCCAATCGCCTGCCATGCGCAATAATTCGGCTGCGCGGGCAACAAAGGGCGGCAAATGACATCCGCCCAGGGAGACTTCAACGATGACGGACACTGTTAAATTCACGCTGCCTGAAAATCAAATTCCCAAGGACTGGTACAATCTGGCTGCCGACCTGCCCTCGCCGCCGCCGCCGCCGCTGCATCCGGGAACTGGCCAGCCGATCGGCCCCGACGATTTAGCCCCGCTCTTTCCCATGGCTCTGATCGGCCAGGAAGTGAGCATGGAGCGGAGCATCGAAATTCCGCAGCCGGTGCGCGACATCTATAAACAGTGGCGGCCGACCTCTCTGCACCGCGCCCGCCGTCTCGAGCAGGCGCTCGATACGCCGGCGCGCATCTACTACAAATATGAGGGCGTCAGCCCGGCCGGGAGCCATAAGCCCAATACCGCCGTGGCGCAGGCTTTCTACAACAAGGAAGCCGGCATCTCGCGCATCAGCACCGAAACCGGCGCCGGCCAATGGGGCTCGGCCCTGGCCTTTGCCGGCGCTTTGTTCGACGTCGAAGTCGAAGTTTATATGGTGCGCGTCAGCTACGACCAGAAACCCTACCGGCGCGCCATGATGGAGAGTTTCGGCGCGCGCTGCGTTGCCAGCCCGAGCGAGGAGACCGCCTGCGGGCGCGCCATCCTGGCCGAAACACCTGATTCGAGCGGCAGTCTCGGCATTGCCATCAGCGAAGCGGTTGAGGTCGCCGCCCAGCGCGACGATACCAACTATGCGCTGGGTTCCGTGCTGAGCCATGTGTTGTTGCATCAAACCGTGGTCGGGCAGGAAGCGATGGCGGCGTTCGAGCTTGCCGATGATTATCCCGATGTGATCGTCGGCTGCACCGGCGGCGGCTCCAATTTCGCCGGCATCGCTTTTCCTTTCCTCGGCGCCAAATTGCGCGACGGTGGCGATCTCCGCATCGTTGCGGTCGAACCCAAAGCCTGCCCAAGCCTGACGCGCGGCTCCTACGCCTATGATTTTGGCGATACCGGGCACTTAACGCCTTTGGTCAAAATGCATACGCTGGGCTCGACATTCGTGCCGCCACCTTTCCATGCCGGCGGTCTGCGTTATCACGGCATGGCGCCGCTGGTCAGCCATGTGCATGAGCTTGGCATGATCGAAGCGCGCGGTTATGACCAGCTTGAGTGTTTCGAGGCCGGCGTCACCTTTGCCCGTGCCGAGGGCATCGTTCCGGCGCCCGAAGCCAATCATGCCGTCAAGGGCGCGATAGACGAGGCATTGCGCTGCAAGCAGGAGGGCAAGGGCCAGACGATCCTGTTCAATCTGTGCGGCCATGGGCATTTCGATATGCAGGCCTATACCGACTTTTTCGCCGGCAAATTGGTCAACCAGGAATTTGCCGAAGGCGAGATGGCGATGGCACTGGCCGGCTTGCCCTCTGTTGCCAGCGGCTAACGGATTGCCCGGGACAACCGCCGGCAACAGCGCGATCCTGATTGTCGGCGGCCCCACGGCGAGCGGAAAATCGGCCCTCGCCCTCGATCTTGCCGAGCATTTTGGCGGCTGCGTGATCAATGCCGACAGCATGCAGGTCTATCGCGAGCTACGCATATTGACCGCCCGGCCAACACCGGCGGATGAAAAGCGGGCGCCGCACCGACTCTATGGCGTTCTGCCGGCGAGCGAGCGCTGCTCGGCCGGACGGTGGTGCGATTTGGCACTGGCGGAGATTGACGATGCGCGGGCGAAAGAGCTGCTGCCGATTTTGGTCGGCGGCACCGGGCTTTACTTCCGCTCTCTGCTGAAGGGGCTGGCACCGGTGCCGGCAATTCCGGGCGAAATCCGTAAGCGTGCCGCGGCGCTGCATGATGAGGTCGGCGCTGAGGCGTTTCATAGCCTGCTGGCGGAACGCGACCCCGAAGGCGCGGCCCGTCTCCACCCCGGCAACACCCAGCGCGTGCTGCGTGCCTATGAGGTATTGCAGGCGACCGGGAAAAGCCTTGGCGAATGGCAGCGCAGCCAGCCGGAAGGGGCTGGATATTCAGGAAATGCGGCCGCTTTGGTTTTGGCGCCGCCGCGCGAAGAGCTCTACGCGGCGTGCAATGCGAGAGCGGAAGTCATGGCATCGGAAGGCGGTATTGAGGAGGCCGAGGCGTTGCTTGCGCTTGAGCTTGATCCGTCGCTACCGGCGATGAAGGCGCTCGGCGTA
Organism: uncultured Rhizobiaceae bacterium; assembly: GCA_964429775.1. Lineage (GTDB taxonomy): Bacteria > Pseudomonadota > Alphaproteobacteria > UBA828 > UBA828 > PTKB01. The sequence continues at coordinate 12,630 of CAYSDJ010000049.1, read as the reverse complement.
CGCGAGTTTGCTGGCTATCTTAAGGGTGAGATGACGCGGGACGAAGCGATCGACAAGCTGCGCCAGGGAACGCGGCGCTATGCCAAGCGCCAGAGCACCTGGTTCCGCCATCAGATGCCGGAGGCGAAAATATTCTCCGCGCGCTACGGCAATAGGCACGCCGATGAAATCCGCCGCATGGCCGAAGCCTTGCTCGAAACTTCCGTCCTGGCCGGCTGAGTGCGATCACGCTAACCTTCGCCGATCAGCAATAAGGGATTCGCGCATGGCCTCTTTCATACCCACCCCGACGATCATCGAAGCCGCCGGCAACAAGCCGAAAATCATCAAGGAATATGTCGGGCGGGTGAATTCCAGCACCGACAATGCCAGCGTAGCGCGGATGAACAGTCCCCAAGGCTGGGTCGAGCCGGGCCAGACGCCTGAATTCGACGAATATACCCTGGTTATCGCCGGCACCCTTCGGGTGACCACCCGCGACAGCGAATTTGACGTTGCGGAGGGCGAGGCGGTGATCGCCCACAAGGGCGAATGGGTACAGTATTCGAGCCCGCATGACGGCGGTGCCGACTATGTCGCCGTATGCGTGCCGGCATTTAGCCCCGACACCGTCAAACGCGACGCCTGAGTGGGCTAAACCGAACACAATAATTCAACCCGTTGCCGGCGCTATTGACCGGCGACAGGCGAGGTTCTAGGTTGCATCCCCCCAAGGCCCAAAGGCTTCGGGAATAGCCCGCCGGCCGCTCCATCAGTGTGCGCCGATGCGGGCCTCATGTGGTTGTGGAGATCGGATTGTGGCAACGGACGCGGATAATAACGGGCAAATCATAAACGGATCAGAGATGATCGTGCGTTGCCTTGCCGAGCTTGGTGTCGAGGTCATGTTCGGCTATCCGGGCGGCGCCGTGTTGCCGATCTATGACGCGATTTTCAAGCAGAATAAAATCCGCCATATTCTCACGCGCCACGAACAGGGCGCCGTGCATGCGGCCGAGGGCTATGCGCGCTCGACCGGGCGCGTCGGCGTAGTGCTGGTCACCTCCGGACCGGGGGCGACAAACAGCGTTACCGGTCTGGCCGATGCGCTTATGGACAGCATCCCGCTGGTCTGCCTGACCGGGCAGGTGCCGACCCATATGATCGGCAATGATGCATTCCAGGAAGCCGATACGGTTGGCATTACGCGGCCCTGCACGAAGCATAATTACTTGGTGAAATCGGTCGAGGATTTGCCGCGCATCATTCATGAAGCGTTCTATATCGCCGGCGCCGGGCGGCCCGGACCGGTGGTGATCGATCTGCCCAAGGATGTGGTTATGGCGGAAGGTGACTACCAAGAGGGCGCCTATACGAATGATAGCGGGCACCGCTCCTACCGCCCGCGCACGGAGCCGGACAATGGCGCAGTTGACGCGGCCATGGAACTCATCGTCAATGCCGAACGGCCGATTTTTTATAGCGGCGGCGGTGTCATTAATTCGGGACCGGCAGCGTCCACGGCCTTAACAAACTTCGTTCGCGAGACCGGTTATCCGATCACCAACACGCTGATGGGCCTCGGCGCCTATCCCGCATCCGATCCGCAGTTCCTCGGCATGGTCGGCATGCACGGCACCTATGAAGCCAATATGGCGATGGCGGAGTGCGATGTGATGATCGCCCTTGGCGCGCGTTTCGACGACCGGGTGACCGGGCGGCTTAGCGATTTCTCCAAGGGCTCGAAGAAAATTCAGGTCGATATCGACCCGTCTTCGGTGAACAAAAATGTGCCGGTCGATATCAGCATCATTGGTGATGTCGGCACGGTGATCGACGCCATGGCAGCAAAACTGCCGAACAAGAGCGGCGGAAAATCGGATGCGCTTCAGGCCTGGTGGCAACAGGTTGAGTCATGGCGCAAGCGCGATTGCCTGCGTTTCAAGCAGCAGGGCGATATCATCAAGCCGCAATATGCGTTGCAGCGCCTCTACGAGCTGACCAGGGAACGCGATGTCTATTTCACCACCGAGGTCGGCCAGCATCAAATGTGGGCGGCGCAGTTTCTCAAATTCGAAGAGCCCAACCGTTGGATGACGTCGGGCGGGCTCGGCACCATGGGTTACGGCTTCCCCGCCGCCATGGGGGTGCAGGTGGCGCACCCGGAATCGCTGGTCATCAATGTCGCCGGCGAAGCCTCGCTGATGATGAACATCCAGGAACTCTCTTCGATGATGCAGCACCGCCTGCCGGTGAAAACCATTATCCTCAACAATGAATATATGGGCATGGTGCGCCAGTGGCAGGAACTGTTCCATGGCGGGCGCTATTCTGAAAGCTACATGGACTCGCTGCCCGATTTCGTCAAGCTGGCGGAATCGTTTGGCGCCAATGGCATCAGAATAAGCAAACCGGAAGAAGTTGATGACGCCATCCGCACCATGATCGAAACGCCGGGGCCGTTCATCGCCGATATTCTGATCGATAAGACCGAAAATGTTTATCCGATGATTCCCGGCGGTGCGGCGCATTATGAAATGAAGCTCGGCCCGGATCATGGCGAGCTCGAGGAAAAGGCCGAAGACGGCATGGTGCTGGTATGACCGAGACCATTGAAAGACACACAATTTCGGTGCTGGTCGATAACGAACCAGGCGTCTTGGCGCGCGTCATTGGCCTGTTTTCGGGGCGCGGCTACAATATTGAGAGCCTCACCGTTGCCGAAGTGGAATCGGGTGCGGCGCTATCGCGCATCAACTTGGTCACCTCCGGCCCGCGCATGATCATCGAACAGATCAAAGCGCAGCTGGATCGCCTGGTGCCGGTGCACCAAGTGAGCGATTTGACCGAAGAAGGCCCCCATATCGAGCGCGAACTGGCTCTGATCAAAGTCGTCGGCAGCGGCGAGGCGCGCGTAGAATCGCTGCGTATCGCCGATATTTTCCGCGCCCATGTGGTCGACAGCGAAAGTGATTCTTTCGTATTTGAAATGACCGGCAAGCCGGGCAAGGTCAATGCCTTCATCCGGCTCATGGAGCCGCTCGGATTAACAGAAGTTTCCCGCACCGGCGTCGTCGCCTTGCTGCGTGGAAAAAAATCGATCTGACCGGACGGTCAGCCAACTCACCAAAAGGAAAGCACAATGCGTGTTTATTACGATCGCGACGCCGATGTAAATCTCATCAAGGGTAAGAAAACAGTCATCATCGGCTATGGCAGCCAGGGCTTCGCCCATGCCAACAATCTGAAAGACAGCGGCGCCAAGGAAGTGGCCGTGGGCCTGCGCCCCGATTCCTCAAGCGTCGCCAAGGCCGAAGCTGCTGGCCTGACCGTCATGGGCATCGACGAAGCCGCCAAATGGGGCGATGTGGTGATGGTGCTGACCCCGGACGAGCTGCAAGGACAAATGTGGCGCGAATCCCTACGCGACAATCTTAAGGAAGGTGCTGCGCTGGCTTTTGCGCATGGCCTCAATATTCATTACCGCCTGATCGAGCCGCGTCCCGACCTCGATGTCTTCATGGTGGCGCCGAAAGGGCCGGGTCATACCGTGCGTTCCGAATATGAGCTTGGACGCGGTGTCCCCTGTCTGCTCGCGGTGGCCCAGGATGCGTCGGGCAACGCCACCGAGATCGGCCTCTCCTATGCCGCTGCCATTGGCGGCGGACGCTCGGGCGTGATCGAAACCACGTTCCGCGAAGAAACCGAAACCGACCTGTTCGGCGAGCAGGTGGTGCTGTGCGGCGGCCTGACCTCGCTCATCAAGAACGCGTTCGAAACCCTGGTTGAAGCCGGCTATGCGCCGGAGATGGCCTATTTTGAGTGCGTCCACGAAGTGAAGCTGATCGTTGACCTGATCTATGAGGGCGGCATCGCCAATATGCGTTATTCGATCTCCAATACGGCCGAGTTCGGCGATTATTCGCGTGGGCCAAAAGTCATCGATGAGGGAACGCGCGCACGTATGAAGGGAATTCTCGACGATATCCAGTCTGGCCGCTTCGCCAGCGAGTGGATGTCGGAAAATGCCGCCGGCCAACCCAGTTTCAAGGCCATGCGGCGGCGAGAAGCCGAACATCCGATTGAGGAAGTCGGCGAGAAGCTGCGCGGCATGATGCCCTGGATCGGCGAAGCACGGCTTGTGGATAAGTCGAAGAATTGATGCCGCAATAGATTGAGCATCGCAAATAAGCGCTTGAGGCGGTTAGAAAATCATTGCCTTCAGCCGCCTAAAAGGCGTAATTATTAATAAATTCGCCGTTTGAACACGTTGCGAAGCTGGTTTCGCGTATGATTTGCGCTTAAACACTTCGTTAACCCTATTTTAGGTACGTTAACGGTGGATGCCGCACGAACATCTGCGGGCAATGCCGTATGGACGAGTTGAAGCGACCCTGACGATGAAACGAGACGCCAGCAATCAAGTGATGCGCAACGGTTTGCCGAGTGGCACGGCCGGTTACGCCCGCTTGTCCGCTGATTTCCGCGCGGAAATCTTAGGCGGCGGCTCGCTTGGTCTGCGACTTACTTGCCCCAAACGGTGAGGCTGAAAATACAGCTGCCGTTTGGGGTGCGTTTGTTTACCCAGTCGCAATCCAAGCAATAGGGGTCAAGATCATGACCGAGGAAAAGAATCAGGTTAGAATATTCGACACTACAATGCGCGATGGCGAGCAGTCTCCCGGCGCATCGATGAATCTCGAAGAAAAATTACGTATCGCCGAAGCGCTTGAGGATATGGGCGTCCATATCATCGAGGCCGGTTTTCCGATCGCCTCCAATGGCGATTTCGAAGCGGTCAACGAGGTCGCCAAAATCGTCACCGAAAGTACCGTCTGCGGCCTGGCGCGGGCCGGGCGCAAGGATGTCGAGCGCGCCGCCGCGGCGCTCGAGCCGGCCAAGCAAAAGCGCATCCACACCTTCATCGCCACCAGCCCGCTCCATATGCGGGTGAAACTGCAGATGGAGCCGGAGGAAGTACACAGTGCCGTCATCGACAGTGTCAGCCGGGCGCGCGGCTTTACTGACGACGTCGAGTGGTCATGCGAGGATGGCACGCGCAGTGACCACGACTTCCTCTGCCGTTGCGTTGAATCCGCCATCAAAGCCGGTGCCGGCACCGTCAATATTCCGGATACGGTCGGTTATACCATGCCGGACGAATATGCCGCGCTGATCGGCATGCTGTTCAACCGCGTGCCGAATATCGACAAGGCGGTGGTTTCGGTGCATTGCCATAACGATCTCGGTCTGGCGGTGGCAAATTCCTTGGCCGCGTTAAAGGCAGGGGCACGCCAGGTCGAGTGCACCATCAATGGCCTCGGCGAGCGCGCCGGCAATGCGGCGATGGAAGAAATTGTCATGGCCATGCGCACGCGAAAGGATCTGTTGCAGCTTGAAAGCGGCATTCGAACCGAGAAGATCATGCGCGCCTCGCGTTTGGTGTCGCAGATCACCGGCTTCGTGGTGCAGCCCAACAAGGCCATTGTCGGTGCCAATGCCTTTGCCCATGAGGCGGGTATCCATCAGGATGGCGTTCTCAAGGATGCCGAGACCTACGAAATCATGACCCCGGAATCGGTCGGTCTAAAAAAATCCACTTTGGTCATGGGCAAGCATTCGGGACGCCATGCCTTCCGCGAGAAACTGCGCGAGCTGGGCTATGACAATTTCGGCGACAACGCCCTCCTGGAGGCCTTCACGCGGTTCAAGGATCTGGCCGACCAGAAGAAGGATATCTTCGACGAGGATATCATCGCCATGGTCGATGACGAGATCGGACGGGCCAGCGAACGCATCGGCTTTGTCTCCCTCGGCATCAATTGCGGTTCCGATGGCCCGCAGGAAGCGACACTCACGCTCGAAGTCGATGGCGAGGAAAAGTCCTCCACGGCGCGTGGCAACGGGCCGGTCGATGCGACCTTCAACGCCATCAAGGATATTTTTCCGCACGATGCGGAACTCCAGCTCTATCAGGTACACGCCGTCACCCAAGGCACCGATGCGCAGGCCGAGGTGACCGTGCGCCTGAAAGAAGACGGCAAATTGGTCAATGGCCAAGGCGCGCATATCGATACGCTGGTGGCTTCCGCCCGCGCCTATGTGCATGCCTTGAACAAGCTCTTGGTCAAGCGGCAAAAGTCTTCGCCAGCCGCGCTCACGGCTTGAGAAAAAAAGTGAGAGTGGATTGGCAACTTGAAACCCCCACCGCGCTTCCGACGCTGCGCGGTGGGGAAATTTTGGCTCAAACGATAGGCGGTAAGCGCTGATGTTTTCCAAACTTACAGGTTTTCTCTCAGCCGATATGGCGATCGATCTCGGCACCGCGAACACCCTTGTTTATGTGAAGGGGCAGGGCATTGTTCTCAATGAGCCGTCGGTGGTGGCGATCGCCAATTGGAAGGGCAAAAAACAGGTCCTTGCCGTCGGCGAAGAAGCCAAGCTGATGCTCGGACGTACGCCCGGCAATATCGAGGCCATTCGCCCGCTCCGCGACGGCGTGATTGCCGATTTCGAAATCGCCGAGGAAATGATCAAGCATTTCATCCGCAAGGTTCACAACCGGCGCAGCTTTGCCAGCCCGCAGGTCATTGTCTGCGTACCGTCGGGCTCAACGGCGGTGGAACGCCGCGCCATTCAGGAATCAGCGGAAAGCGCCGGTGCGAGGCGTGTGTTTCTCATTGAGGAGCCGATGGCGGCGGCAATCGGCGCCGCCTTGCCGGTGACCGAGCCGACCGGCTCGATGGTTGTCGATGTCGGCGGCGGCACGACCGAGGTGGCGGTGCTGTCGCTCGGCGGCATTGTCTATTCGCGTTCCGTCCGCGTCGGCGGCGACAAGATGGATGAGAGCATCATTGCCTATGTCCGGCGCAATCATAACCTCTTGCTTGGTGAATCGAGTGCCGAGCGCATCAAGCAGAATATCGGCACCGCCTGCCCGCCGGAAGACGGCAATGGCAAGTCGCTCGATATCAAGGGCCGCGATCTAATGAATGGCGTGCCCAAGGAAATTGTCGTCACGCAGCGGCAAATCGCCGAAAGCCTGGCCGAGCCGGTGGGTGCGATTATCGATGCGGTCAAAGTAGCCCTCGAAAACACCGCGCCGGAACTGGCTGCCGATATCGTCGATAAAGGCATCGTCTTGACCGGCGGTGGCGCTCTCTTGGGCAATCTCGACTATGTGCTGCGCCACGCCACCGGGCTGCCGGTTTCAATTGCCGACGAGCCGCTCTCCTGCGTTGCCATGGGAACGGGGCGCTGCCTGGAAGAAATGAAGACCCTCAAGCACGTCTTGCACGAAGCTTATTGAGGATCGCTATGGAAGGCCTGCGCCGCTCTTCGGCGCCGGCATATTGGAGGAACTAAGTGCGGGCCTACCGCGGACGCGCCCTGTTATTGGCCCTACCGCTGAAATCACTGATTCAGCGCTTTGCCTTCGCGCTTCTTGTCGGCGCTGCGATAACAATCATGATCCTCAGCCGGGCGGAACCGCGCCTGGTCGATAATTTACGCGGCGCGGTCGGCGATGCGGCGACGCCGATCCTCGAATTTTTCTCCCACCCCGCCGCCTCTTTTGCTTCCCTGGTCGAAGAGGTCGATGCGACACTCGACGTGCATGCGGAAAATGCGCGTCTCGAAGAACAAAATGCGCAACTGCTCAAGTGGCAGGCGGTCGCGGCGCAAGTGTCACGCGAGAATGAGGAACTCCGCCAGCTGCTCCATGTGGTGCCGGACCCTGAGGCCAGCTTTATCACGGCGCGCGTCATTTCAGATTCGGGCGGCCCCTTCGTGCGCACCGTGCTGATCAATGCGGGTGAGACAAACAATGTGCGCAAGGGCCAGGCCGTCATCACCAGTGAAGGTTTGGCCGGGCGGGTTGTCACGGCGGGTCAGCACAGCGCGCGTATTCTGCTGTTGACGGATTTGAACTCGCGTATCCCGGTGGTTGTCGAATCGAGCCGCGAGAAGGCCGTGTTGGCGGGCGATAACACGCCGCATCCACGCCTCGAATTTCTCGCGGTCGACGCGCGGGTCGTTGTCGGCAACCGTATTGTGACATCCGGCCAGGGCGGCATTTTCCCGCCCGGCCTGCCGGTCGGCATTGTTTCCTCGGTTGGCGAGGAACGGGCGCTGGTGCAGCCCTATGCCGATTGGGACCGGCTCGAATATGTCACCGTGCTCGATTACATCCTGCCGGGATTCCTGCCTGAAACGAAGCGCGCCGGGCGCATCGGTGAGCTGAGATGAGGGCGGCAACCTGGGTCGAGCGAACCGACCTACAGCTGCGCGGTCTCACGCCGTTTGCCTTTACCCTGCTGATGGTGCTGGCCAGCGCGCTGCCCTGGCATTTGCCGAACTTCGCCCCTGTCACACCGGCCTTCCTGGCGATAGCGATTTATTATTGGAGCATCTACCGGCCCGATAAATTGCCCTATGCCGCCACTTTCAGCCTCGCCATGCTGCTCGACCTGTTGACCGGAACACCGCTCGGCCTCTCGGCGCTGGTCTATCTGATCGTTCAAGTCATCTTAAATTCGCAACGTACCTTTTTTCATGGCAAACCGTTCCTGGTGGTGTGGTGGGGTTTTTCCTTGGTGATGCCGGGCATCGCCCTGGTGAGCTGGATTATCGCCTCGCTCTATTTCAACACGCTTGTCCCGCCGATGCCGTTTGTCATTCAGGCCGTACTGACGATGCTGCTCTATCCTTTGTTTGCCGTGCTGCTGAGCGCGCTGCACCGGCATATGATGCGCAGTACGTAGGCACCAGCATGCAAGGCGAAACAACCAGCCGCACCAAGCTCTTTACCCGCCGCACCGTTATTCTCGGTGGCGCGCAAACCTTGCTGCTCGCCGGGCTGGCCGGGCGCATGTATCAGCTACAGGTGCTTGAATCGAGCCGCTATAAAACCCTGGCCGACGACAATCGCATCAACATGCAGCTCTTGCCGCCGCCGCGCGGACGCATCTTTGATCGCTTCGGCCGGCCGCTGGCGGTCAACCAGTTGAACTACCGGCTGGTGATCGTGCCGGAGCAGGCCGGCGAATTGGAGCGCTCGCTCGCCGCCTTGAGCAATCTAATCCCGATAGAGACGCGCGACAGGGAGCGGATTCTGCGCGAGGCGCGGCGCAAGAGAAATTTCGTGCCGATCACCGTGCGCGAAAACCTGACCTGGGAGGAGGTCTCGCGCATTGAAGTGAATGCGCCAGACCTTCCGGGCACCATGATCGATGTCGGGCAAACCCGGCATTATCTCGCCGCTGAGGAGGCCGCGCATATTATCGGCTATGTCGGCGCCGTTTCGGAAAAGGAATTGGAGGGCGACCCGGTGCTTGCGCTGCCCGGTTTCCGCATTGGCAAGAACGGCGCCGAGAAAATTTTTGAAACGGCGCTGCGCGGCAAGGCGGGATCGCGCCAGGTCGAAGTCAATGCTTTCGGCCGCATCATCCGCGAACTGCGCCGCGACGAAGGCCAGCCGGGTGACGATCATATCCTGACCATAGATATGGGCCTGCAGGAATATGCCAATGCCCGCATCCGGGAGGAAAGTGCGGCGGCGGTGGTGATCGATGTGCATTCGGGCGAGCTGCTGGCGATGGCATCGGCGCCGAGCTTCAATCCCAATAGCTTCACCACCGGGATCAGTCAAACCGAATGGAACGCGCTGATGGCGAATTCGCGTTTTCCGCTCACCAACAAGGCGATCTCGGGGCAATATTCACCGGGCTCAACGTTTAAGATGGTTGTCGCGCTGGCGGCGCTCGACGGCGGCATCATGAACCCCACCCATGAAGTGTTTTGCCCCGGCTTTACCGAGCTGGGAAACCGACGCTTTCACTGTTGGAAGCGCGGCGGGCACGGCAGGATGAATATGAACTCCGCCATCGCCCAGTCGTGCGACGTCTATTTCTACGAAGTATCGAAGCGGATCGGTGTCGACGGTATCGCAGTCATGGCGCGGCGCTTCGGAATGGGCGAAAAACTCGGCATCGAATTACCGTCGGAACGCAAGGGCCTGGTGCCGACGCGGGACTGGAAATTGGCGGTGCATGGCGTCCCCTGGCAAAAGGGCGAAACGCTGGTCATCGGCATCGGCCAGGGTTTTCTGCTCACCACGCCGTTGCAACTCGCCGTCATGACCGCGCGCATTGCCAATGGCGGTATTGCGGTATCGCCCAAACTGGTGCGCGAGACGCAGCGCTCGGGACGGCGCCTGCCCGATACGCGCGAGCCGTTTCCCTCGATGGGGCTCTCGGCGGCCCACCTCGCCATTGTCCAGAAGGGCATGAACGATGTGACCAACAGTCAGCGCGGCACCGCCTTCCGCGCGCGCATCGAGGAGCCGGGCATGGCGATGGCCGGCAAGACCGGCAGCGTGCAGGTCAAGCGCATCACCAAGGCCGAGCGCGAGCGCGGCGTGCGCAAGAATGAAGACCGGCCGTGGAAGGACCGCGACCACGCGCTCTTTGTCGGCTACGCACCGGTTGAGGCGCCGCGCTATGCGGTCTCGGTGGTGGTCGAGCATGGCGGCGGCGGCTCGAAGGCAGCGGCGCCGATCGCGCGCGATATCCTGCGCGAAGTTCAGCGCCGCGATCCGGCGCGGCGCGGACCGGAGGAAAATATCGTGCTCGATAGCGCGGCGACGGTGTAGGCATGGCGGCGCAAGACAGCTTTGACGGTGACCGCTCCGGCATGAGCCTGATGAACCGGGTGTTTCAGGTCAACCTGGTTCTGGTCCTGCTCATTTGCCTCCCGGCCCTGGTCGGGTTCGCCATGCTCTATTCGGCCGCCGGCGGCGAGATGGAACCCTGGGCGGCACGGCAAATCATCCGCTTCGGTGTCGGCCTGGTGATCATGTTCAGCGTCGCCCTGGTCGATATCCGGTTCTGGCTTAAATCCGCATATTTTATCTATGTCGGCGCTTTCATACTGCTGATCGGCGTCGAATTTGTCGGCGATTCAGCCATGGGCGCGCAGCGCTGGGTCGACATCGGGCCGCTCCAGCTGCAGCCATCGGAAATCATGAAGATCGCGCTGGTCATTGCGCTGGCGCGTTATTTCCACGGTGTGGGAAGCGAGGATATCAAACGCATTACGGTCTTGATTCCGCCTCTCCTTCTCATTCTCGCACCCGCCGCGCTGGTGCTGCGCCAGCCCGATCTCGGCACGGCGGCGCTCTTGGCACTAGGCGGCACGATGATGCTTTTCCTTGCCGGTCTCAGATTGTGGAAACTGGGCGTCGCCCTGGTCGGGCTGCTTGGCGCCATTCCGGTCGCCTGGCAATTTCTGCGCGAATATCAGAAATCGCGCATCCTGACCTTTATCGACCCCGAGAGCGATCCGCTCGGCGCCGGCTATCACATCTTGCAATCGAAAATCGCCTTCGGCTCGGGCGGCATGTTCGGCAAAGGCTTTCTCGGCGGCACCCAAAGCCATCTTAATTTCCTGCCGGAAAAGCAAACGGATTTCATCTTCACCATGCTGGCGGAAGAGTTCGGCCTGGTCGGCGGCATCGGCCTGTTGCTGCTTTACTTTGCCCTGATGGCTTACGGCACGGTGATCTCGCTCCGCTGCAACAGCCAGTTCGGCCGCATGCTCGGCATGGGAATCATTTCCACATTCTTCCTCTATGTCTTTATCAACATCGCCATGGTGATGGGCCTGGTGCCGGTCGTCGGCGTGCCGCTGCCGCTGATATCCTATGGCGGCAGCGCCATGCTGACCCTGCTGTTCGGCTTCGGACTGGTGCTCAACATCTACATCCACCGCGACGTCCAAATCGGCCGCCGCCAGCAGCATTTGCGCGGTTAGAATATTGATCTTGTTAATTTTCCCTCAAACGCCGGGCGGGGACATCCGTCCCCTTGGCTACCTCGATAGCTCGGGCGCGAAGTCTCGCTTGCCGGAATGCGATAGGCATTCCGCAGGGTAGTGCCGCTGACTAAGTCTCGGCTGAATTCCTAAAAGCGGCTGGTTGACAAAGCCGCGGCGCTTTGCGATATCCAGCCCCGGCGGGCGCATAGCTCAGTTGGCAGAGCAGCTGACTCTTAATCAGCGGGTCCAAGGTTCGAGTCCTTGTGCGCCCACCAATTAAATCAAAGGCTTAGGTGGTAACATCTGAGCCTTTGTATTTTTCAGGTAAGCAATAGGTAAGCGGCATTAAGATTGGATGATAGATCAAACATTGGGAAATGAGGCTCATTGCCGAGGCTAATGGTTATTATGTCGGAAATGACAATCGATTCGAATGCGCTTGTTTATGAATTGTGGCGAGTTGGCGTGGCGCTAAACCTCGCGCCGGATCACTTTGCTTCGAATGAACGCCGGAAAGCGATTTCGGCTATTCAAAAGAAGAGTTCCGATCGACAACTTCCTGAAGGATCAACGCAAACTCCTATCGCGATTGATGTTCTAAACGCCTTAACCCCGATCCTTCGAGATTGGACCCAAATAACCGACATCCAATCGGACAAGAGGTCAGACCTCATTGGCCATCTTTGGCACGGTCGCCTGAAAGCTTTTGGTTTCAATCTCCCAAGGAAAATCGATGACCATCCTATACCAGTCCCGGAGGACATCTGGAGCGGTGACATCGACTTGTCCAGCCCCCCTATAACTGGTCCACGGATTTTTCGATATTCTAAGAATATG
>CAYSDJ010000048.1:0-30333 GCA_964429775.1 uncultured Rhizobiaceae bacterium | reverse complement strand
CCATCGAAGTGGAGGAAAGCGCGCTCACCGACGGCTGCTCGCGCTGGCAGGCGCTGAGGAAAGTCGTCTTCCCCATGGCGCGCACCGGCATATTCGCCACCGCCGTTTTTACCTTTATCTTCGCCTGGAACGAATTCGTTTTCGCCCTCATTTTAACGCGCACTGAAGTGCTGACTTTCCCGGTGTTGGTCACCCACTATTATGGCGCGCAGTCGACCTTCTGGTCGAAGATTGCGGCATTGTCCGTACTCGGCACGTTGCCGGTATTTTTTGCCGTGGCGACATTGCAGCGCTTTCTCGTGCGCGGCATATCCATGGGCGCGGTGAAGGGCTAAGGGAGAAAGAGGAAGGCGATGGCTGAACTAAGTTTACGCGGCGTGCACAAATTTTACGGCAAGGTCCATGCCGTTTGCGGCGTCGATCTCGAAATTCCCGACAAGGAATTGACCGTGCTGGTCGGCCCGTCCGGCTGCGGCAAGAGCACGCTCCTGCGCATGATCGCCGGCCTGGAAGACATCAATGACGGCACCGTCGCCATCGACGGCACAGTGGTGAACGATGTGCGGCCGAAAGACCGCGACGTTGCCATGGTGTTTCAGAATTATGCGCTTTATCCGCATATGAGCGTTTTTGAGAATATCGCCTTTGGCCTCCGCATGCGCAAAACAGCCGATAGCGAGGTGACGGAGCGGGTGGGACGGGCGGCGGATATGCTCGGCATTTCGGACCTTCTCGAACGCATGCCGCGCCAGCTTTCCGGTGGCCAACGCCAGCGCGTGGCGATGGGCCGGGCCATGGTGCGCGATGCCAAGCTTTATCTGTTTGATGAACCGCTGAGCAATCTCGACGCCCAGCTGCGCGATGAAATGCGCACCGAAATAAAGCGCCTGCATCAGGATTTGCAGTCGACCATGATCTACGTCACGCACGACCAGGTCGAGGCGATGACCTTGGCCGACCGCATCGTCCTGTTGCGTGACGGCATTATCGAACAGCAGGGCGCGCCGCTCGAGCTTTATGAACGGCCGGTCAGTAAATTCGTTGCCGGGTTTATTGGCTCGCCGGCGATGAATTTCATTCCCGCCACCATCGAGGCGGATGGCGACGCACCCGCCGTGCGCCTGGCCGATAATATTCACCTCCATTTGCCGGTGGCGCGGGCCGGTGAATTTTCCGGCGATGTTGGGCGTAATGTGCTGCTGGGTATTCGCCCGGAACATATGCACCGTCAGCGCGAGGGCGGAGGTCAGCCGGGCTTTGAGGCATTGCCGATCCGGGTCGAGATCGTCGAGCCGATGGGCGCCAACACGCTGATCAATTTTCATATCGGCGGAACATCCATACTGGCCCGCCTCGATTCCTATGCCGACGAGCAACCCGGTGCGGAGCTGACGCTATTGGTCGATATGAATCGGGCCGTTGTGGTCGACCCCGAGAGCGAAAAGATCATTTGAGTGAGCACTGGGGTAACAGCGCATGACGGCGCTTTCTGACCTTCGCGGCCTTCTCAGCCCTCGCTCGATTGCGATCATCGGCGCGACGCCCGACCTTGGCCGGGTCGGCGGGCGGCCGATCGCCTATCTCAAACGCTACGGTTTTGCCGGCAGAATATTTCCGGTCAATCCCAAACATGAATCCATCGACGGCCTGCCGTGCTACCCGAGTATAGAAGCCCTGCCCGAGGTCCCCGACATGGCGATCCTGGCCGTGCCGGCGCGTATTGTTTGCTCCATGGTCGAGGCCTGCCAGGCGTTTGGCGTCAAGGCTTTCACCGCTTATAGCAGCGGTTTCGCCGAGAGCGGGCAGGAAGGCGCTGTGCTGGAGCAGCGCCTGCGCGGGTTGATCAAAAGCGGCGGCAGTGTGCTGTGCGGCCCCAATTCACAGGGCATCGCCAATTTTCTCGATTCGACCGTCGCCTATTTTACGTCGGAGCTGGGGCGCGAGGATGTTGCACCCGGGCCGATCGGCTTCGTCAGCCATAGCGGCGTTTTCGGCGGCATCATGGCAACCGAATGTATTCAGCGCGGCCTTGGGCTTGGCTATCTCGTTAGCACCGGCAATGAGGCGGGCATCGATTTCGCAGATGCCGCGGCTTATATGGCGCGCGATCCGCGTATCCGTGTGGTCGCTGGCTATATGGAAGGCGTGCGCGATGCGGAGAAATTGCGCGCCGCGGCGGAAGTAGCACAGGAAGCGGGGAAACCGCTCGTCATTCTGAAGGCCGGGCGCAATGCCGAGAGCGCGGCCGCCGCGGCCTCGCACACCGGTGCGCTCGCCGGCTCTTACGCCTGCCACCGCGCTGCCTTTCGCCAATGGGGAATTTTGGAGGCGGACAATAGCGATGAATTGTTCGATATCGTCGAGGCTTTCGCGCTGACAACCAAGCGCATGCGTGGGCGGCGCATCGGCGTCTTGACCAACTCCGGCGGTATCGGCGTGCTCTGCGCTGATCAGCTCGGCGCCAATGGGTTGGAAGTCCCGGCCTTTGAAAGCGCCACCGAGGAAGCGCTCGCCGCCGACATGCAATCCTTTGTCTCGCCGCGCAACCCGGTTGATGTCGCGCTTCAGGCGCTCGACGACCCTGACTGCATCGCCCGGCACGCCGCGCGCATTGCCGGCGACAACAATATCGATGCCGTGCTGTGTTTTCCCGGTGTTATCCGCCGCCATGTCTCGGAGATTGCCGAGGCCATCGCCGGGGTCGCGGCTGAAAGCGAGAAACCCGTGCTGGCCGGCTGGCTGGGCGGTGAAGGTGAGGGTGTGGCGCAATTGCACCGGGCCGGGGTCGCGGTCTATCCGGAGCCGGCGCGGGCGGCGCGGGTGCTGCGTGCCATGCATCAGTTCAGTGAATTCCGCCCAACATCAAAGCCGGCGGCCTTGACCGATATGACATCCGCTGTGCAAGCGACGAACACCCTCCTGTCATCGGGCGCGTTAGCCGAAACAGATAGCCGCGCCATTTTGAGCGCTGCCGGAATAGAGAATGTGAAGGGTGGGCTGGCGCACAATGTTGAAGAAGCGTTGCGCATCGCTGGCGAGATCGGTTACCCGGTGGTGCTGAAGGTCGATAGCGCTGAAATTCCGCACAAGAGTGAGATCGGCGGCGTCGTGCTCGGCCTCTCAAATGAGGCGGATTTGCGCCAGGCATTTGGCGATATTCTGGAATGTGCAGCAGCCGAGGCGCCCGGCGCGAAAATTTCCGGTGTCGGTGTTTATGAAATGGTGCGGGGCGCGGTTGAACTGATCGCCGGAATACGCCGGGACCCCATTTTCGGCCCGGTATTGCTGCTCGGCATGGGCGGTGTGTTCGCTGAAATCCTCGATGACAATGTGCTGCGCGTAACGCCCCTGGCCGAGGGCGAGGCTGGCGCCATGGCGCGCCAGTTGAAGGGATTTGCCATTTTGGACGGCGCTCGTGGCCGGCCCGTCGCCGATACCAGCGCGTTGGTGACGGTTCTAGAACGCCTCGCCGCGCTCGCCACGGCTTGTCCTGAAATCGAGGAAATCGATATTAATCCGCTGATGCTTTTGCCGCGCGGCCAGGGCGCCCGTGCCGCTGATGCCCTGGTGGTTTTGCGCGGTGAGAAGTAGCCGCAACTAACCCTTCTCAGCAAAATACTCGGCCATGACCCGTTGCGGCTCGCCGCTGGCATAGGCTTCGCGCTGCAGGCGGGTGGCGATCTCGAAGGTGGCGTCAAATGCCGCCTGGCCGTCCTCGCGGAAACGTTGTTTGGTGAGGCGCATGGCGGTCGGTGGCCGTTGTGCCAGATCTTCCGCCACGTCTATTGCCTTGGTGCGCACCTCAGCGGCATCGACCAGATGATTGAACAGGCCGAGGCGGAAACACTCGTCACCATCCATCAGGCGGCCGCTCAGCGTCAGCTCGACCGTGCGGGCATGGCCGAGAAAAGGCGCCATGATATGGGCGCCGAGAACGCTGGCGAGACCGACATTAATTTCCGGTTGGCCCATGCGTGCCGCTTCATGCCCGACGCGCAAATCGGCGAGCAGGGCGAGTTGATAGCCGGCACCGGCGGCGACACCGTTCAGCGCCGCAACACAGGGTTTATCGAATCCCCGCACCGCTTCATAAAGCCGTTTCAAGCGCACCAGCCAGTCGGCGGAGCTGTCCGCATCCAGGCCACGCGCGACGTTTAGGTCCATGCCGGCGCAAAATGCCCGCTCGCCCGACCCGCTAATGACGATCGAGCGGCAGTCGCTGTCCCGATTGAGCGCGTCCAGCGTTTCCTCAAATTCATCGATTAATTCGTAATTCACTGCATTTCTTACGTCGGGTCTGTCGAGGAGGACCAGCACGCAGGCGCCGAGGCGCTCGATTTTTAGGTTTTTGGGCATGTTCAAGCCTTATTTTTGGTGTTTTCTCGGTCGGATTATGACCGCAGAAATGGCAGAGTACCAGCTGGTTTCCGCCTGTTTCTCTCATAACATGTATGAGCATCGACTTATAAACGTCTGATTCAGTGCAAATATTTTTTCAGGGAAAGTTATTAATGTTTACTTAACGATATTGCGCTGCGACTCCCAGCCAGTTAAGGTTTCCGTTCGGTGGACAATGCGTGCTGCTTATGCGGGGCGCTATTTTTTGCAACGGAATATGGGACAGCCCAATGGCTGATGGCGTCATACCTTTTTCGGTCGTAAGCGGCGGCCGCAACACGGAAGATTCTCAGGCCGATGTTGAGGAGCGGATTCGCTCTCTTCATCAGGCGTCTTATGTGAGTGTCGACCCTCTCGAAAATGACTATAACGAGATTTCGATTGAGCTCGACGAGCGCGAGAAGATTCTCTGGTGTTTGCATCGGCACACGGAGCGGCCGATTTTCACGCCGGGGCTGTTGCGCGACCTGGGCACATTTCAAGAGCGCCTCAAAAGCAAGTATCTCCCGTCCGGCAGCGCGCCATTGGCGCCGCCGTTTAATTATCTGGTGTGGGCTTCCGATGTCCCCGGCATTTTCAATCTCGGCGGCGATTTGCGTTTGATCGTTGAGCTCGTCGGCCGGCGTGACCGCGAAGCGCTATATAAATATGGCAAGGCGTGTATCGACGTCTGCTATCTATCTTCCGAAAAACTCGGCCTGCCGGTCGTGACCGTGGCCTTGATCCAGGGCGAGGCCTTGGGCGGCGGCTTTGAGGCGGCGCTTTCCAGCGATGTGATCATTGCCGAGGAGACGGCACGTTGTGGCTTGCCTGAGATTCTGTTCAATCTGTTCCCGGGCATGGGGGCGTATAGTTTTCTGGCGCGCCGCGTCGGTCCGGTGTTGGCCGAGAAGGTTATCTTCAGCGGCAAGATTTATACCGCGCCGGAACTGCATGAGATGGGAATTGTCGACAAGGTGGTGAAACCGGGAGAGGGACGCGAGGCGCTTTATGAATATGTCTCGCGCAACAATCGGCAATTCACCTCGCGTCGTGTGCTCTACAAGGTGCGGCGGCGGTATAGCCCGGTCGATTACCAGGAAATGACGGACATCATGGATATCTGGGTGGACGCCGCGCTGGAGCTTGATGATTCGAGCCTGCGTAAAATGGACCGCCTTGTCCGCGCCCAGAACAAACGCCGCGAAACAACCCTGGAGAAGGGCTCCGCCGAGAACATCTCCTCCTAGGCGGTTCTATTCGGGGGAATTTCCGGCCTTCTATTCTGCGGCGGGTGAAATGCTGTTGATTAGCGGTTGGACGATTCCCAGCTGTTTGGCGAAAAATTCCCTTACCTGAGCGAACTCACTATTGAGTGCGCGCATCGATTCCGCGCCATTCGTATCGAGTTCCTTTTTGCTCATTTCGCGCAGGTCGAGCAGCATTTTGTGCAGGCGCAACGCACCGATATTGGCGGCGCTGCTGCGCAAGGCATGGGCATGATCGCGGAATTCGGTTATCGCACCAGCGCTTTGCGCATCCGCCATATCACCCAGAAGTGCGGCCGCGTCAGTGACGAAGTCCTCAATCAGTTCTTCGAAGAAGTCATCGCCGCCGCCAAGCTCACGCAGCTCCTCAAGCACCCGTGCCTCGACGGCCGGTTCCGCCAGCGTTTCAAACTGCGGGTGCTTGCTGATGTCGTCGATTTCAGGCATGGCCTCCTCCTCCACCACAACGCGCCCGGCCTTATCTTTTTTGGCCGCGGTCAGCATGTCCATGGTGTGCAGCAGCCGCTCTGCATCGACCGGCTTGGTGAGATGCACGTCCATGCCGGCTTCCTCACTCAACTGTCTGGCTTCCGCCGTGGCATCGGCGGTGAGAGCCACAATTGGAATTTGTTGGTCCTCGGGGTGGGTAAAGCGGTAAAGCTTCGCCGCCTCCAGGCCGCTCAGCCCGGGCATATTGATATCGACGAGGGCGATATCGAACAAATCCTGTTCCAGTAGGTCAAGCATCTGCTCGCCGTCATTGGTCAGTTCGACCATATGTCCCGCGCGTTGCAAAATCTTACCGATCACCTTGCGGTTGACGCGATTGTCCTCGCCGACCAGGACCCGCAACGGCTTGCGCTCTGTTACGGTCCAGGTCTGATTGGCCATATCGCCGGATTCCCAGGCAATGTTCCGCTGTGCCAAGGCGGCATGGAGCGCCGCGGAAAGATGGGCCTGCTCAACTGGCGCCTCGAGCATGGCAAGGCAATCGCTGCGCGTGGCGGCCATCTCCTCAACGGTGCTGTGACCATGATTGATGGCGATGACCGAAATTTCATCGCCTCTTTCCTGCTCGCGCAATTGCGAGGCAAACCAGGCGACATCGGCGCCGGCACTGCGTTCGTCGAGCAAAACGATCTCCGGGTTTTCATCGAATGGGCGATTGCGAATTTGCATAATCGCGCGCGCGGCATGGCCGATGCGGCTGAAGGGAAGGCCGATGCCGTGCAGCATTTCGCCCAAATTCCGGCTCTCATTGTTGTCACCGCAGACGACGAGGGCATGCGCATCGCGCCCGCCCAGTACCGGGGCAACGGAATCGGCGGCAAAGGCGCGTACGTCGAATTCCGCAGAGAACCAGAATGTGCTGCCTTTGCCTTCTTCGCTACGGACGCCGATCTCACCACCCATGAGGTTGACCAATTGCCGGCAAATGGCGAGGCCCAGGCCCGTGCCACCGAATTTCTTGCTGCTCGATGGGTCGCCCTGGGTAAAGCTTTCGAAGATGCGCGAGGTCAGGCTGGGCGGCACGCCGATGCCGGTATCCGAGACCTCGAACAGCATTTTAAGCCGGCCGCCATAACGTTCACTCATTTCGACATTCACACCAACGCGGCCCGATTCAGTAAATTTGATCGCGTTGGCGGTCAGGTTGACCAATATCTGTTGCAAGTGCGGATCGTCACCGCGCAACAGGTAGGGCGCGTCGGGGGCAATATGGATGTTAAATTGCAGTCCCTTGGCGGCGGCTTGGGTGTCCATGATCGAACGCACACTGGCCAGTGTTGTGTGTAGATCGAAATCCTCATGGCTGATCGTGACCTTGCCGGCCTCGATTTTCTCAAAATCGAGAATTTCGTTAATCAGGGTGAGAAGGGCGCGCGCAGATGTCTTGATGGTACTGCCCATATCGCGTTGCTCATTATCGATCTTGGAGCCGAGCAGCAGATCCGACATGCCGGTGATGGCGTTCAATGGGGTGCGCAATTCGTGGCTCATATTGGCGAGGAACTGACTCTTGGCGCGGCTCGCCTCCTCGGCTTGAAGCTTGGCATGGGTCAGTTTTTTCAGCAGCGTCGAGGCGTAGGCGGGAATCACCAGAAGGGCGATCAGCAATCCGATCGAGAGCTCAAGGTGGATCTGCCAAAAGGCGGATGTGTAAATGACGCCGCCGAATGCGGCGATGCTGAGGAGGGCGCAGGCGAACAGATAGCGTTGGCCATAGCGGAAGCCGTAGCCGAGCGTGACGAACAGAAAGACCGGATACCAGGCGGCGCTAACGCTCTCGCCAATATTGAGGAACAAATACATGCCGCCGGTGTCGAACAGCATGGCGATAGCGCGGCGCGGGATCGAGCGGCCCGGCCGAATCAGGAGATGGACGAGAAACAACAGAGACAGGCCCAGGCCAGCGAAAGCAAGCTGGGTTGAATCCTGAACGGCAGCAAGATGGTCTGTGCCGACGGCGGCGACAACGGTCATATGCGCCAGAATCACGACGTAGAAAGCGATGCGCACGATGATTTGTTCGTGCTCGCTGTCTGCGCGGCCGCGAAGCCGGTGTTTGAACCATTGCAAGGGATTCAACGGTTTTATGTCGTCTGTCATCAATATCGTCATGACATCACCTGGTTTGCTCGTGGCCGGGTCGCACGGCTGTGCGGCCTATGCCGGGTCTGATGTTTCGTTGCGTCACTGTGTACAAGTCTCTTGTTCCCATGCGCTTCGCATGGCGGGAAAGGTAATTGTAACTTCGCTTCCGTCGTCCTCGCGGCTGCACAGGTCAAGCTCGGCATCGTGCATTTTCATGAAAGCGACCGACAGTGGCAGATCCAGCCCACTTCCCGGGTAACTCCGGTTCATGCCATTTTCGACCTGTCCGAAACGGTTCAGCGTCAAAGGGCCGTCATGTTCATTCACCGCCTTATTCTGGTCCCGAACCGAAATGCGCACGGCGCCTTGCTCTGTGAGCGACGCGCATACCGAGACCTCGCCGCCCGGCGGTGTAAATTTCACCGCATTTACCAGCAAATTAAACATTCCCTGGCGGAATCTAAGCGGGTCGGCGATCAGTGCCGGCATACCGTCGGCGATTTCGATACGTAGCTGCACCGGATCATCGGAGATCTCCAATTCGACCTGGTGGGCGATATCGCGGATGATCGCGCCGACATCAAGCTCCTGATCAAACAGGGTGTATTTGCCGGCTTCATAATTTGAGACATCGACGATGTCATCGACCAGGCCGAGTAAGTGGCGTGCGTTGGCGCCGATATCCTCGGCGATCTTGCCTCGGTTGGGGTGGCTCGCTGGGCCTGTCGGGGGTGAACTGATCATTTCACAGTGGCGGACAATGGCATTCAGGGGAGTGCGCAACTCATGGCTCACATGGGCCAAAAATTCTGATTTTCCAAGATCCGAGATTTCAGCCGCCTGTTTGGCTTTGTCCATCTCAAGTTGGGATTTCTTGATTGCCGAAATATCGCTGCCGACGGTGAGTGCCGCTGGCGTGCGTGTGCGGCCGAGTTCAATGGCGACGTTGACCACCTGGAAACAATGAACATCCCCGGCACTGTCTGTCAGTTGCCGTTCGGTATGCAGTTTGTTCACGCCGCCCTGCAAAACCTGCTGGCCATCAGATTGAAATATTTCCGCCTCGGCGCTGACCGGCACGGCATTAACCAGGGCGCGGCCGATCAACTGGTCCGCTGTAATACCGCAGAGTTTGGCCATCGCCGCATTGGCAAGCGTGATAATTCCGGTCTGGCTGGTGGCAAAAATAATGTTGGGATCGAGATCGATTACCTCGCGTAAAAACTGGCGCTGGTCTTCGAGCGCCAGTTCGGCCGCCTTGCGGTCGCTGATTTCCACCGATGCGCTCACCACGTTGGCAACAGCGCCGTCGCCGTCGCGCAAGGGTGATTTCGTCGTCAGCAGAATGCGCCGCCGTCCGGTCGCGTCAAAGAATTCTTCTTCGAATGCCGGGATCGACGCACCGCTCTCGAATACCTGGCGGTCAAGCCGATGGTGGCGTTGAGCGTAGTCCTCGTCCATGAAAGCCGCGGCGCTCTTGCCGACAATGTCATCCGGATCGACGCCCAGCATCCAGGCTTGGAAATTATTCATGAATACGTAGCGATGCTCGGTGTTGGTGGCATTGATCATTGCCGGAATCGTGTTCATAACCAGGCGAAGTTTCTCATTGCCCTCTTTGAGCGCGGTTTTGTGCAGGCGATTATTGAGCTCCAGCTTGTCCTGTAATTGCAGGGCGCGGCTTTTGAGGAGACTCTGCTGGCAGCGCAGGGTCAGCAAATTGCGCGCGCGGGCGCGGAATTCTTCGTGATCGACGGGGCTCAAAAGAAAATCGGTGGCCCCGGCATTCAAGGCGTTGTAGCGGAATCCCTTATCCTCATAGGCGGTGACGACGATCACCGGAACATCCTCGCAAGTCGGCAGGCGGCGCATGGATTCAACAAATTCGGCTCCGTCCAGATGAGGCATCTTATAGTCGGTGACCACCAAGTCAGGTTCGTTCTGCTCGAGCCAATCCAGTGCCAGCACCGGGTCGCCGAAGGTCTCGACATCGGGCCTTGTCTCCAACTCAGCAGCCAACCGCGAGAGTATTCTTCGGTTGGTCACACGGTCATCGACAATGACGATGCTTGCCATAAGTTAAGCTCCCAGGCTCAGTATATTGCGGCGCCCTAACTTGTGACGCTCTTTAAGATTATCTACGAACCAATTTGTCCCGGCGGTTTCGGGCTCTCGTTACCGCTATGGTGAATAAAGGGTAAATCACAAACGTAAATTAAGTATTAGCAATTGGTAAATATGCACAATACGTGATGCAAATGGCCAGCATTGCTTGAACGCACGACAAATTGTTGCGTTCAAATTGTTCGTAGGTTCAACCAATCACTTCGAATTGTAGTCTAATATCATGATTTATAACAGATAAATATCGTAAGGTGTTTTGGGAGGGTGTGCTCTGCCGCAGCGTGGCCGGCGTCTTCGAGACCTTATGGGCGTGACAAACAGGCGGTAAATTCTTGTGCGAGATTGCGCATGAGGCGGAAATAACCGTTAACGCCCGGCTCGAGTCCAACCCCGAGGGGGTCTAATTGGCCAGTGTAAATATCGCTGCCTTCGGTTATCGCTGCCAGGATTTGCGGTTCAAACTGCGGCTCACGGAAGATGCAGCGTGCGCCGGATACCGCAATAATTTCACGCATCTGCCGGATGTGGCGGGCGCCCGGCCGGCGCTCCGGGTTGGGCGTGACGGTGCCCCGGTTGGTCAGTCCGAAACGGCTCTCAAAGTGGCCATAGGCATCGTGAAATACGATATAGGGCGCGTCGCGAAATGGTTGAAGCTGCACCTCCAATTCGGCTGTCAGGCCGGCGATTCGCCGATTAAGTTCTCCAGCGTTTGCCCGGTAGCGGGACGCGTTCGCTGGATCCAAAGCTGATAATTTATCGACCAGGGCCGAAACGATCTGCTGGGCTTTGTCCGGATCAAGCCAGATATGAAGATTTTGTCCGCTTGCCGTACCCGGCCCGGCTAAGCGCAGAGAGCGTCCGGCTGGCATATTCTGTAAAAACCCGGCGAGTGGATATTCCAGCCCGTCGCCGACCCAGACTATCAGATCGGCAGCTTGCAGCAGGCGCGCCTGCGAGGGCTTAAGGGCGAAATCATGCGGTGACACATCGCTTTCGAGCAGCAAGGCCGGCGTGCCGACGCCCGCCATCACACCGGCAGCGAGCGCATGCAGCGGATAGATGCTGGCCACCACTTTCGGTTCCGCCGCACTCTCCCTGGCGGCCAGGCCAATGATCAGCGCTATCCCAATGACAAAGTATTTCAGAATTTTCATATCAAAATGCATTGTTATAAAGTAACATTTCTTCGTCAATCCCATAGTGAGAATTGACGCTGCGTGAGGAGCGACGGGACAAATGTCGAAAGCGGAAAATTCAGGCGGCGAAAAGCCGGTGAAGGCGTTTCACGGCGCCCATCACGCGCATGGCCGTTGCGTTGGCCGCGCGCTTGGTCGCGCTGATGCCCTCTGCCGCCAGCGCGGTGCGCGTCTCACAACCATGCGCCGACGCGTGCTCGAATTGATTTGGGACAGCCACAAAGCGGTGAAGGCCTATGATTTGCTTGATCGCTTGAGCGATGGCGAGAAACCGGTGCGCCCGCCGACTGTCTACCGCGCCCTCGAATTCCTCATGGCGCACGGCCTGGTACATCGCGTCGACAGCCTTAATGCCTTTGTCGGCTGCAGCGGTGCCGATGCCGATCACAATGCGCAATTTCTGATTTGCCAGCAATGCGGCGATGTCAGCGAGATGGACGGGGCGGCAATCGGCAAGGCGGTGGCGCGCCAGGCGCAACTGGCCGGCTTCACGGTGCGGCGCCAGACGGTCGAGCTGCACGGCGAATGTCCGCGCTGTGCCGCGCCATGAGCGCCGCGCACAATGTGAGTGTTTCACATGAAACGGGCGCGCCGCTTTTGGTCGAGGTCGAGGGGCTCGGTCTGCGCTATGGCGGGCGGCAGGTCTTGTCTGGCGTGGCGTTGCGTATTTCAGGCAACGAGATCGTCAGTCTGATTGGCCCCAACGGTGCCGGGAAGAGTTCGCTGATCCGTGCCGTCCTTGGCCTCACACCCTATCAGGAGGGCCGCATCACCACAGCGCCCGGCCTGGTTATCGGTTATATGCCGCAACGCCTGGTGATCGATTCCGTTTTGCCGCTCACGGTGCAGCGTTTCCTGCGCATGGCGGCAAAAGTCGGGCAGGATGAGATTCGCACCGTACTGGAAGAAGTCGGCGTGCCGCATTTGCGCGGCGCACAAGTGCAGGAAATCTCCGGCGGCGAATTTCAGCGCGTCCTGTTGGCCCGTGCGCTGCTGCGCAACCCGGATTTGCTGGTGCTCGACGAACCGGCGCAGCAGGTCGATTTCCAGGGCCAGATCGACATGTTCGAGTTGATCGAGCGGCTGCGCCGGGCGCGCGGTTGCGGCGTTCTGGTGGTCAGCCACGATCTCCACATGGTGATGCGTGCGACCGACCGGGTGCTTTGCCTGAACGGCCATATTTGCTGCTCCGGCGCGCCGGAAGCGGTCAGTGCCCATCCTGAATATGTTGCTCTCTTTGGCCCGCGTGCCGCCGAGAGCGTCGCCCTTTATCACCATCACCACCGTCACGACCATGATCTGGCGGGCGAGGTGCTACCGCAAAATGCACCGCAAGAGCCTCCTGCCGGGGCCTGATCATGCTCGATGATTTTTTTCTGCGAGCGCTCATCGGCGGCATCGGCGTGGCTCTGCTGGCCGGCCCGCTCGGTTGTTTCGTGGTGTGGCGGCGCATGGCTTATCTCGGCGATTCCCTGGCCCATGGCGCGCTCCTCGGCGTCGCCCTCGGCCTTGCCCTCGGCATTGATTTCACCCTCGGCATCATCGCGGTTTGCGTCGCCCTGGTGGCGATGCTGCTGCTGTTGCAGCGCCAGCGCCGCCTGGCCGGAGATACGTTGCTTGTCATCCTGGCCCACGGTGCGCTCTCTCTCGGCTTGGTCGCGGTCAGCTTTGTCCACGGCGCCCGGCTTGATCTGATGGCCTATCTGTTCGGCGATATTCTCGCCGTCGGCCACACCGACCTTATTTGGATCTGTGCCGGTGGCGCCCTCATATTAATCGTCATCGCGTTCATATGGCGGCCCTTATTGGCGATTACGGTGCATGAGGAGCTGGCCCGCGCCGAGGGCGCGCGCGTTACCCTGGTGAGCATCATTTTCATGCTGCTGATTGCGCTTTCCGTGGCGCTCGCCATGAAGATCGTCGGCGTGCTGCTGATCGCCTCGCTGCTGGTCATACCGGCGGCGGCGGCGCGCCGGCTCGCCCATACGCCGGAGCAGATGGCGGTGCTGGCGAGCGCGGCGGGCTGTCTTGCCGTGGCGGGCGGGTTATTCGGCTCGCTCGAATGGGATACGCCATCGGGCCCCTCGATCGTCGTTGCTGCGCTCCTTGTATTTTTGCTCAGTCTTGCGGTTGCTGGCCCGGCAGCGCTTCTGCGCCGCCATTTGCTTCAGGCGCGCCATAAGCCTATAGAAATGCCATGAGCACAAATTCCGACACGGCAGCGAAAGTTATCGCCGAACTCAGCTTCGATCAAAACGGTCTGGTGCCCGCCATCGCGCAAAGCGCCGAGACCGGCGAGGTGCTGATGCTCGCTTATATGAACGCCGATGCGGTGCGCGAGACGCTAGAGACCGGCCGCGTCTGTTATTGGTCGCGTTCACGACAGGCGCTGTGGCGCAAGGGCGAAAGCTCTGGCCATGTGCAGATTTTGGTTGAGTTGCGCTACGATTGCGACAATGACGCACTGCTGTTGCAAGTGGCGCAAATCGGCCCCGCCTGCCACACCAATCGGCCCAATTGCTTTTACCGCGCAGTGCGCGATGGCAAGGTGGTGGTGATCAGCGAACCGGTGACGGATGAGGCCATGGATTCGTAATCGATGTCGTCCGCATCGGCGCGCCAATTGGGGAAGGCCAGTACATAAGGGGGGAGGCACCATATGGCTATCTTCGGTGATCAGCAGATTGACAATCGCGACGGTTTGACCCGCTTCGAGAGCGAGATGCCGCTGGCGCAGCGCCTGCCCGAACGCAGCATATTGGACGTGTTCATCGCCGCTGCCGAGCATGGGCCCGATCGCACCGCGATAACCATGCTGATGAGCGGCGCGCCGGATGAGGAGCCGCGCCGCGTCACTTATGGTGAGCTGCTCGGTTTGGTCCGCCGCGCCGCCAATCTATTTGCCGCTTTGGGCGGCCCGCGGCCGGGTGTGGCCTACATGTTGCCGAGCCTGGTCGAAACCCATGCAGTGCTGTGGGGCGCGGAGACGGCGGGTTATGCGGTCCCGGTCAATTTCCTGCTCCAGCCCGAGCATATCGCGGCGCTGATCGAGGCCTCGGATGCCAAGATTTTGGTCGCGCTGGGCCCGCATCCGGCGTTGGACATTTGGCAAAAGGCCGTGGATATACGCGACCGGGTGCCGGGGCTGACCTTGGTGCGCGTGGCGCCGCCCGGAGTGCCGGCCGAAGAGGGCGTGGTCGATTTCGCCGAGGCCCTGATGCAACAGCCGGACGACCGGCTCATCTTCGGCGCGCCAGGGCGCGACGATGACGTGGCAGCCTATCTCCATACCGGCGGCACCACGGGCGCGCCTAAATTGGTCGCCCAGACCCATCGCGGCCAACTGGTCGCGGCGTTCGGCGGGGCCGTGCTTGCCAATTACCGGGCGAGCGACGTGCTGACGGCAACGCTGCCGCTCTTTCACGCCGCCGGCACGATTTTCACTGGCCTCTGCGCCTTCATGGCCGGCTTGGAGCTTGTCGTTATGTCGCCGGCCGGTATGCGCAACCCGGCGATCGTTGAGGGATTCTGGCGGCTGGTGGCGACGCACAAGGCGACCCTGGTGGGCGGCGTTCCGACGGGGATGGGCGCTGTGCTGGAGGTGCCACTGGACGGCGCCGACATCTCGTCGGTGCGGGCCGGCTTAACCGGGGCAGCACTTCTCCCGCCAGCTGTGGGCGAACGCTTCCGCGAGGTCACCGGAAAAAATCTCTATGAAGTCTACGGCATGACCGAGTCGTCCGGCTTGATCGCTCTCGATCCGGTTGGTGGCGATCACGGGGCCGGTTCGGTGGGCTGGGCGCTGCCCTATACCGAGGTCGAGGTTCGGAAACTGAATGCGGATGGCGGGCTCGGCGGGCTTTGCGCGGCGGACGAAGTCGGTGTCGTCATCGTGCGTGGTGAGCATGTCTCACCGGGCTACCGCGATGCCACACACAATGCCGGCGTTTTCCAGGATGGTGTGCTCAATTCGGGCGATCTCGGCTATAAGGACGAATACGGGCGCATCTATCTGACCGGCCGCTCGAAGGACCTGATCATTCGTAGCGGCCACAATATCGACCCGGCGATGATCGAGAACGCCATGGCGACACACCCGGCGGTGGCCTTGGCCGCTGCCGTAGGCGTGCCCGACGCCTATGCCGGAGAACTGCCGGTGTGCTTTATCGAGTTGCGCCCGGGCGAAACGGCCGACGCCGAACAACTGCGTACGCACGCCGAGGATACAATCGCCGAGCGTCCCGCCTGGCCGAAGAAGTTCTACATTGTGGAATCCATTCCGCTGACGACGGTCGGCAAGATCTACAAGCCGCAGCTGCGGCTGGACGCGGCAACGGATTCAGTGACGGAGATCGTTTGCGGCGAGCTTAAACTACCCAATGCCAAGATCGAGGTAATCGCGGGCGGACCGCGGGGCTTGCGCGTTACCGTAACTCTGCCGCAAGCGGATGCCGGGTCCGTGGCAACGGTGGAGGAGGCGCTTGCCGCCTATCTGTTCGAGTCCACCGTCACTGTGGCGTGAAAAGCGCCGGGGGGTCTTAATCGGCACTAGCGCAACCTTGCCGGATCGAGGTCGGCGGCGCTGACGCCGCGGGCGGCGACGTGGGCGGGAAAATCACTGCCGCTCGCCAGCGCTGCGGTGATCGCCGACATGGCGGGCGCCGTCTGAATGCCGTAACCGCCTTGTCCGGCGAGCCAGAAGAAGCCCTCCGCTTCGGCGTCAAATCCGGCGACCAGGGTTTTATCGGCAACAAAACTGCGCAGGCCAGCCCATTGGTTGAGGATGCGCTTAACCTTCACCACCGTCGCCTTCTCGATGCGATCGACAGCGATGGCGATATCCAATTCTTCGGGTTGGATATCCTGCGGCGGCATCGGTGTTTCGTCGGCCGGCGAGCCGAGCAGACGGCCCGAATCCGGCTTGATGTAAAACTCCTCGTCGATATCGGCCATCAGCGGCCAACCATTGGGGTCGGTGCCTTCCGGCGCATCGAAGATGAAGGCCGTGCGCCGCTTCGGCACCAGGCCGACCGGCTTGGCGCCGGCCATTTCAGCCACCACATCGCACCATGCACCGGCGGCGTTGACCACCACTGGCGCCGAATAGGCGCCGGCGCGGGTTTCCGCCAGCCAACTGTTGTTTTGGCGTTTGAGGCTGATCAATTCGGCGTCGGTTACCAATTCGCCACCGCGCGCTTTCAGGCCGCGCAGATAGCCCTGATGGAGCGCATTGACGTCGATGCTCATGGCGTCCGGCTCATGCACCGCGCCGGCGGCGTAGCCGGGGCGCAGGATCGGCACCAGGCGGCAGGCTTCAGTGCCGTCGATCAATGCAACACTCGGCACCTGGGCGTGGCAATCTTCATAATGCTGTTGCAAGGTCGCGCGCTGGTCTTCGCGGCCAATAAAAAGGCCGCCGCGCGGTGTCAGCAGGGGGGCGTCGCCAAAACCTTCCGGCGGCGCGTCATAAAAGGCGCGGCTCGAGGCTGTTAAGCCACGGATTTCGCGGTTGCCATAGGCCTCGGTAAAGACGGCGGCAGAGCGTCCGGTGGTGTGGTAGCCGGGAATATCCTCGCGCTCGATCAATATAACCGAGCCCAGGGCGGCCAGTTCATAGGCCGCCGAAGAGCCGGCCATGCCGGCGCCGACGACGAGAAAATCACAATTTATCATAGCTCACCTGCCGTGTTTTTGTTGCCACCGTTTATGCGCGCACCCAGGCGACCTGACAATCCCCCTCGGCAAATCCGTCCGCGCCGGTTAGGTTAAAAAAAACAATTCAGAAGGAACGCCTCAGATGGATGTCAATTGCAAGGGCCGGCGCGCCGTGGTGACCGCCGGTGGTTCAGGAATCGGACGCACGATTGCCGAGACACTGGCGGATAATGGTGCTCAGGTATTCGTCTGCGATGTGGTTGAGGATCATATCGAAGCACTGGCATCGGCGCGCCCGGAAATCGGCGCGATACTGGCCGATGTCAGCAAATCAGCCGATGTTGACAACCTGTTTGAGGCCGCCACCGCGGCCATGGGCGGCGTTGACGTATTGATCAACAATGCCGGCGTTGCCGGGCCGACCAAACGGGTTGAGGATATCAGCGATGATGAGTGGCGCTCGACCATCGGCGTCGATGTCGATGGCCAGTTTTATTGCGCGCGCCGCGCCGTGCCGTTGATGCGTGACGCCGGCAAGGGCGCCATCGTCAATATTTCCTCGACCGCCGGGCGTCTCGCTTTTCCATTGCGTCTGCCTTACGCCACGGCAAAGCGCGCCGTGATCGGCCTCACCGATACCCTCGCCATGGAACTCGGCCCGCGCAATATCAGCGTCAACGCAGTCCTGCCCGGCTATGTGCTGAACGACCGCGCGCGCCGCGTGATTCAGGCCAAGGCCGATGCCTCGGGGCGTTCTCTGGAAGAAGTGCAGGCCATCATCCTCAGCCGTATCTCGATGCGCACCGGTGTTGAGGAGCAGGAGATCGCCGACCTTGTGGTTTATCTGTGTTCGCACCAGGGCCGCCACATCTCCGGTCAGGCGATCAATATCGACGCCAATTTGGAAACCTATGCCGGCCTGGATAAGCTCGACTAGGGCGCGATCAAAGCACCGTTGGCGCTGAGGAATTTGTCCACCTCGGCGACGAAATAGTCGTGGTCGTCGTGGGTTAGGGCGAGGCTCAAGGCCATATAGCCGCGCCGCGTGATGTAGATGCCGGCGGCGATCATTTCGAGATGGAAGAGGTCGAGGGCGGTGAGGTTGCGCCCGGCGAGATCACCAACGCTGCGGATATCGCCGTCGATGAAATGGATGTTCATCAGCGAGCCGTAACCGGTCGCCTGGAAGGGGAGGCCGTGCTTTTGCCCGAGCGCGTTGAGGCGCTGGCGGAACTCTTCGCCGGACTTGGTGAGCGCCGCCGCGGCTTCCGGCGTGAACACCTTCTCCAGCCCCGCAGCACCCGCGGCCAGTGTGATGACATTGTTGTTGAACGTGCCGTTATGGACGAAATGGTCTTTGGCGCGTGGATCGTAGCGGTCCATGATGTCGGCCCGCCCGCCGAAAGCGCCGGCCGTCATGCCGCCGCCGACATATTTGCCCAGCGTCGTCATGTCCGGAAGGATGCCGAGCGTGCCTTGCCGTCCATTCGGGCCAAGGCGCGAAGTCATTACCTCGTCGAAAATGAGAAGCGCGCCGTGCTGCGTCGCCCGCTCACGCAGGAGAGCGACGAATTCATCGGTCGCCGGGATGCAGCCGCCGGCGCCCTGCACAAGCTCCACCAGAATCGCCGAGAGATCGTCGCCATGTTCGTCGAAGACGGCAGCGGTGCCTTCGATATCGTTATAGGGCGCCATGACAAAATCGAACGGCACGTTGATCGGCGAGCCGCTCGGCGGGAATGACAGGGTGCCGCCGTGATAGGCGCCCTCGAACACCATGATCTTGGATCGTCCGGTAACCGCATTGGCGGTGACCAGGGCCATGATATTGCCCTCTGTGCCGGAATTGGTGAAACGCACACGCTCCATCGACGGGATGCGTTCGCAGACGAGCGAGGCGAGGCGTGCCTCATGGGCGCTGGCAGAGCCAAAGGTGACGCCGTCGGCGAGCACGTCACGCACCGCCGCGTGAACGATCGGATTGGTGTGGCCGTAGAGCCCGGCGGAAAAATCGCCGGCATAATCATGATAGCGGTGGCCATCGAGATCCCACATATAGGCGCCCTCGCCGCGCGCCATGGCGAGCGGGTAGGGGGCGTAATACATGCCGGTGCGGGTATTGCCGCCGGGCAGGCTTTCGCAGGCGCGCTGATATTGCACCAAGCTTTGCGGATTGGCCGCGGTAAAGCGCTCTTCGGCAGCCGCATAGGCGCCGTCCAAATCGATATTGCGCCCGCGCTCCGGGTCAATTCGGCTCGCCATCTCGCTCTCCCTCTCGGCTCGTTTGAGAAAGGACGATAGCGCGGACATACGACATGCGGCAAGCAATGCAAAGTTTCGGTACGAGCGCGTTGTTCTATTCGCTCAATTGTTCTTGGCGCCTTGGTTGATCCATCGCCTGAACAAGTCTCTATCGCAGCTGGACATTTTCCTCTTGCCGTGCGGCATTCGAATCTCCGGCGCGGCGCGGCCCTCAATCAAGACCATTAGATTGCTCATGAAGGCATCGCCCGGTATCACCATGGTGCCGAACTTTGTGCCTTTCATAAGGCCTTGATAAGTTGTGAGATCGAAACCGCTCTCCTCAAAGCCCGCACCTTGTGGCTGATGACATGCGAGACAGCGGATCTGAATAATCGGGAAGATGTCCTTGCTGTAGCTGATCACTTCGGCCGCACGCGCGGGAAAGGAAACGACCGCGATAAGCAAAGCGATGGCGAAAGCCAATGGCACCGTTACCGGTAGACGGATAGTTGATCGGTATGAATTGGTCATTTGTGAATGCCCTCCTTCCAACGATTGCTACATGGTTGGCTTTGGAAACATGAGGGACCGCACATATCAGCGGTGACATTCCGCACCACTTAGCATTCTCATCCTATTCGTCGGAGGTGGCTTTGACCTGGGTCAATTGAATCCGGTGAAGCCCGCGTTTCGATATTCACCTTCATTCGCGTTTGGTGGCGCGTTACGCCGCGTGACGACTTCAACGCGACCGGGAATTTCCCGACTTTTTTTGAACGAAGGGCAATATTCTGTGATCACAGTATTTTATATAAGTTCATGAAAATGTAGAAAAACTTCATATATTATATAATATAAGCGAAAAATATGGAATAAAATTGTGATCACATTTTGTTATTAAATCCTTGAGCTTGTGATCACATTGTTGGCGCGGCGGTGGAATCAGGCTAGGTTGCCGCGCGGATACGAAACAAGAAAAGTGGGCTGGGCAGGTGCACGCCTGGGCCAGCACCACACAGAGGGAAGAGGCGGAATTATGCGATTTGCGGTCGATACTGGAGGCACTTTCACCGATTTGGTGGTCGAGGACGATAGCGGCGAAGTCCGCATGTACAAGGCCTCGACCACGCCGAGCGACCCTGTCGCCGGCGTTCTCGACACATTGGAACTGGCCGCCGCCGATTATGGCCTGTCGCGCCCGGATTTGTTGGCCAAAGGCGATATGCTGATCCATGGCACGACCCACGCGATCAACGCCATCATCACCGGAAATACGGCGCGCACCGCTTTTATCACCACCCAGGGCCACCCCGATATTCTGGTCCTGCGCGAAGGCGGGCGGATCGAGCCGTTCAATTTCACCGTACCCTATCCGCAGCCCTATGTGCCGCGCTCGCTCACTTATGAGATTCCGGAGCGCATCAAATATGACGGCAGTGTGCGCGAGGCGCTTGATGAAAAGGCGGTGATTGAGGTTATCGCCAAGCTGAAAGAGGCCGAAGTCGAAGCGGTTGCCGTCTGCCTCCTCTGGTCGATCGTTAATGCCGATCACGAGAAGCGCGTCGGCGAGCTGTTGGAAGAGCATCTGCCGGGCGTGCCTTACACGCTCTCGCACGCGCTCAATCCGTCGCTGCGCGAATACCGCCGCGCCTCTTCCGCTGCCATCGACGCGTCGCTCAAGCCCTTGATGGGCAAATATATGGGCGGCCTGAATTCACGCCTGCGCGAGGCCGGCTTCGATGGCCGTGTGCTCGTCGTAACCACTCAGGGCGGTGCTATCGATGCCGTCGATATGGCCAAATCGCCGATCCATTCGATCAATTCCGGCCCGGCCATGGCGCCTCTCGCCGGGCGGACCTACGCCCAGGCCGATAGCGGCGCCGATACGGCGATCATCGCTGACACTGGCGGCACGACCTTCGACGTCAGCCTGGTACGCGGCGGGCGCATTCCGTGGACGCGGGAAACCTGGATCGGCGAGCCTTACCGCGGCCATATGACCGGCTTCCCCGCTGTTGATGTGAAGAGTATCGGCGCCGGCGGCGGTTCGATCGCCTGGGTCGACGAGGGCGGGCTTCTCCACATTGGTCCGCAGAGCGCCGGCGCGGTGCCGGGGCCGGTCTGCTATGGCAAGGGCGGCGTTGAGCCGACGGTCACCGACGCTTCGGTGGTTCTCGGCTGGATCGATCCGGATTTCTTTCTTGGCGGCGCCATGAGCCTCGACCGCGAGGCCGCCGCCAATGCCATCCAAAGCCATGTCGGCGACAAGCTCGGTTTCGGGCTGCATGAGGCCGCCGCCGCCATCCTGAGTGTCGCCACGGAAAACATGGTGCACGCGATTGAGGATATTACCGTCAATCAGGGCATCGACCCGCGCGGCGCGGTGCTGATCGGCGGCGGTGGCGCTGCTGGCCTGAACGTGACCGCCATTGCGCGCCGTCTCGGTTGCGATAGCGCCATCATCCCCGATGTCGCGGCGGCGCTCAGTGCGGCGGGTGCCTTGATGTCGGACCTTCGCGCCGAATTCAGCGGCACGCTCTACACCCAGACCGCCGATTTCGAAACCGAACGGGTGAACGAGCTGTTGGCCAGCCTCGAAAATAGCTGCCGCGAATTCATTGCCGGGCCGGGCGCGGATTCGATCGAGCAGATCATCGAATTCACGGCGGAGGCGCGTTACCCGAGCCAAATCTGGGAAATCGAAGTGCCGCTTAGGGACAACCGCATCGCCGATGACAAAGCGGTGGCCGAATTGCGCGACGATTTCCACGCCACGCATGAAGAAATCTTCGCCATTGCCGATACTAAATCGGAAGTGGAGATCGTCGGCTGGCGCGCCAATGTGCGCTGCCGTTTGAGCGACGGCATCGAATGGGATGTTCATGAAGCGGCGGTCGATGTTGAAGTGCCGGAAAGCCGTCAGGCTTATTTTTCCGATGTCGGCCTGATCGATACCAAGGTGTTGCGCTTTGAGGATATGGAGCGCGGTGCCACGGTGGAAGGACCGGCGATTATCGAATCCTCCTTTACCACGGTGGTGGTTGACCCGGGCGCCTCGGCGGAGCGGCGAGCGTCGGGCAGTCTGGTGATCAACCCGACGGCGGGGGATTAGAAAATGGCGAATGGCGAAAAACTCGATGGCGTGCAACTCGCGATTCTCAACAAGCGCATCGAATCGATCTGCGCCAAGATGGCAAACACGCTGCTGCGCACCGGGCGTTCGGGCGTGCTCAACAGCGCGCGCGATTTTTCCTGCGTGTTGGTGACGGCCAAGAATCAACTCTTGAACGTTTCCGAGAGTTTGCCGATCCATGTTTTGCGCGGCGCCGATATGATGTGCGAGGCGATGCAGGAATATCATCCCGATCTCAAACGCGGCGATGCCTTCCTGCACAATTCGCCCTATCACGGCGGCTCGCACCCCGCCGATCACACCTATCTGGTGCCGGTTGTCGATGATGACGGCATCCACCGCTTCACCATGGTGGCCAAGGCGCATCAGGCCGATTGCGGTAATTCGATTCCGACCACTTATCACGGCGGCGCGCGCGACGTGTATCACGAAGGCGCGCTGATTTTTCCGGCGGTGCGCATTCAGACCGACTACCAGGACAATCTCGACGTTGTGCGCATGTGCGAAATGCGCATCCGTGTGCCGGAGCAGTGGTGGGGCGACTATCTCGCCGCGCTTGGTGCGGCGCGCATTGGTGAGCGCGAAATGCTCTCGCTTGGTGCTGAGGTCGGCTGGGACAGGTTGGATCAGTTTGCCGAGCAATGGTTCGATTATTCCGAACAATTGATGGAGTCTTCAATTCGCCAGATGCCGGGCGGCAAGACCACCACCTATAGCCGGCACGACCCGTTCCCCGGCGCGGAAGACGGCATCGATGTGAAGGTCGATGTCGAGATTCGCCCCGAGGATGGCATGATCGAGGTCGATCTCAGGGACAATCCCGATTGCCTGCCATGCGGCCTCAATCTCAGTCAGGCTTGCACCGAATCTTCGGTGCTGCTCGGTATTTTCAATTCCATTCAGGAAGATGTGCCGACCAATGCCGGCTCGCTCAGGCGCGTTAAAATGCACCTGCGCGAGAATTGCGTCGTTGGCATCCCACGCCATCCGACAAGCTGCTCGGTGGCGACCACCAATGTCGCCGACCGTGTCGGCAATTCGGTGCAGCGCGCCATCGCCGAGCTTGGTGACGGCTACGGCATGGCGAGCGCCGGCTCGATCATCCCGCCCAGCATCGGCGTGATATCGGGCTCAAGCGAAAAAACCGGCGGCCCCTATGTGAACCAGATATTCCTCGGCTGGGGCGGTGGCGCCGCCGGGCCGCAGGTCGATGCCTGGATTTCAATCGGCCATATCGGCAATGCCGGCGGCTCCTATCAGGACAGTATCGAACTGGATGAGATGCGCTTTCCCATGCATGTCGCCGGGCGTCATTTCATCACCGACAGCGGTGGCGCCGGACGGACGCGCGGCGGCGAGGCGGTCTATTGCGAGTTCGGCCCGACCGAGGGCGATATGGAAGTGGGCTATGTCAGCGACGGCAACAACCATGCGCCGGAAGGCACGCGCGGCGGCGGTGACGGCGCCTGCGCCAACCAATTCCGCCGCGATCCCAATGGCGATTTGCATCAGCTCGACGCCTGCGCCCAGGCGATCATTCCGGAAGGCCACACCATCGTGTCCTATTCGTGCGGCGGTGGCGGATACGGTGCGCCGCTCGAGCGCGATGCTGACAAGGTCGCTCATGATGTGCGCGAGAAATGGGTCTCCGTCGATGTTGCCAAGGAAGTTTACGGCGTCGCCGTGAGCGCCGCCGGCGTGATCGACGAAGCGGCAACGGGAAAACTGCGAGACGCGCAGGGCGGCTAATACCATGACTGGCGTGACTCCCCTGGATGGCGTGCAACTGGCGATTATTAACAAGCGCCTGGAAGGGGTGTGCCTCAAGATGGCCAACACCCTGTTTCGCACCGGGCGCTCCGGCGTTTTAAACAGCGCGCGCGATTTTTCCTGCGTGCTGATGACGGCGAAAAACCAGCTTCTGAACGTCTCCGACAGCCTGCCGATTCACGTGCTGCGCGGCGCCGATATGATGTGCGAGGCGATGCAGGAGTTTCACCCCAAGCTCAGGCGCGGCGATGCCTTCCTGCACAATTCGCCCTATCATGGCGGCTCGCATCCGGCCGATCACACCTATCTGGTGCCGGTGGTGGATGATGACGGCATTCACCGCTTCACCATGGTCGCCAAGGCGCACCAGGCCGATTGCGGCAACTCGGTCCCGACCACCTATCACGGCGCCGCGCGCGACGTTTATAACGAAGGCGCGCTGATCTTCCCGGCGGTGCGCATTCAGACCGATTACCAGGACAATCTCGATATCATTCGCATGTGCGAAATGCGCATCCGCGTGCCGGAGCAATGGTGGGGCGATTATCTGGCGGCGCTGGGCGCTGCGCGCATCGGCGAGCGCGAAATGCTGGCGTTCGGCGCCGAGGTCGGCTGGGATGTGCTCGATCAGTTTGCCGAGCAATGGTTCGATTATTCCGAACAATTGATGATCTCCTCGATCCGCCGGCTGCCGGCCGGCAAGACCGCTACTTACAGCCGCCATGATCCGTTCCCCGGTGCCGAGGGCGGCATCGACGTCAAGGTCGAGGTCGAGATTCGCCCCGAAGAAGGCGTCATCGAGGTCGATCTCAGGGATAATCCCGACTGCTTCCCGTGCGGGCTCAATCTCAGCCAGGCCTGCACCGAATCCGCAGTGCTGCTCGGTATCTTCAATTCCATCGAGGAAGAGGTGCCGACCAATGCCGGCTCGCTGAGAAGAGTGAAGATGCACCTGCGTGAGAACTGCGTGGTCGGCATTCCGCGCCATCCGACAAGCTGTTCGGTCGCCACCACCAACGTCGCCGATTGCGTCGGCAATTCGGTGACCCGCGCCATCGCCGAGTTGGGCGACGGTTGCGGCATGGCGAGCACGGGTTCGATCATTCCGCCCAGTATCGGCGTGATTTCGGGCTCGAGCGAGAGAACCGGCGGCGCCTATGTCAACCAGATCTTCCTCGGCTGGGGTGGCGGCGCGGCGGGGCCGAACATCGATGCCTGGGTTACCATCGGCCATATCGGCGTTGCCGGCGGCGCCTATCTGGACAGCATCGAATTGGACGAGATGCGCTTTCCCATGTATGTCACCGGGCGCCATTTCATCGCCGATAGCGGCGGCGTTGGGCGCACGCGCGGCGGCGAGGCGTTCTTTTGTGAATTCGGCCCGACCGAGGGCGACATGGAAATCGGCTATGTCAGCAACGGCAACGAACATGCGCCGGAAGGCGTGCGCGGCGGCGGCGACGGCGCCTGCGCCAACCAGTTCCGGCGCGACCTCAATGGCGATCTGCATCAACTCGACGCCTGCGCCCAGGCGGTCATTCCCGAAGGCCACACCATGGTCTCCTATTCCTGCGGCGGCGGCGGATACGGTGCGCCGGTCGAGCGCGCAGCCGAAAAAGTGGCACATGATGTGCGCGAGAAATGGGTGTCGGTCGAGGCGGCCAGAGAAACTTACGGGGTCGTCGTCAGCGCCGCCGGGATTATCGATGCCGCGGCGACGGAAAAACTGCGCGCCGGGGAGCGCTGCTAAATGATGGTTGATATGGCTCCGTTGGATGGCGTACAACTGGCAATTCTTAACAAGCGCCTCGAAGGGGTGTGCCGCAAGATGGCCAATACCCTCTTCCGCACCGGGCGCTCCGGCGTGCTCAACACGGCGCGCGATTTTTCCTGTTGCATCGTTACCGCCGATAACCAGCTACTGGCTGCCGCCGAGAGCCTGCCGATCCATGTCCTGAGCGGGCCGGATTTGATGGCGGCGGCGATGCAGGAATTTCACCCGGTCTTGAAGCGCGGCGATGCCTTTCTGCACAATTCGCCCTATCACGGCTGTTCCCATCCGGCCGATCATACGATCTTGGTGCCGGTGGTGGATGACGATGGCCGCCACCGTTTCACCATGGTGGCCAAGGCGCATCAGGCCGATTGCGGCAATTCGCTGCCGACCACCTATATGGGCGGCGCGCGCGACGTTTATCAGGAAGGCGCACTGATATTCCCGGCGGTGCGGGTGCAGGAGAATTTCGAGGACATTGAAGATATCGTCCGCATGTGCCGCATGCGTATCCGCGTGCCCGAGCAATGGTGGGGCGATTATCTCGCCGAAATGGGCGCGGCGCGCATCGGTGAACGTGAACTGATGGCGCTGGCGGCGGAGGTTGGCTGGGACACTCTCGACGCCTTCACCAATCAATGGTTCGAATATAGCGAACAGCGCATGGCGTCCGAGATCAAGCAACTGCCGGCCGGCGCGATGACCGTCACGAGCTCGCATGATCCGTTCCCTGGTGCGCCGGATGGCATCGACGTCAAGGTCAAGCTCACCATTGATCCGGCGGACGGTGTGATCGAGGTGGATCTGCGCGATAATCAGGATTGTCTGCCGTGCGGTCTTAATTTGAGCGAGGCCTGCGCGCGCACCTCGGCCATGGTTGGTGTGTTTAATTCGGTTGATCATTCGGTACCGCCCAATGCCGGAAGCTTCCGCCGTATCCGCGTGCTGTTGCGCGAGAATTGCGTCGTCGGCATTCCGCTCCACCCGACGAGCTGCTCGGTGGCGACCACCAATGTGGCGGATCATGTGGCCAACGGCGTGCAGCGCGCCATCGCGGAGCTGGCGGATGGCGCCGGCATGGCCGAAGTGGGCTCCGTCATTCCGCCCAGCGTCGGCGTGATATCGGGCCTAAAGCCGGATACCGGCGAGGCATTCGTCAATCAAGTTTTTCTTGGCTTCGGCGGCGGCGCCGCGTCGCCCACGGCAGATGCCTGGGTGACGATCGGCCATGTCGGCAATGCCGGTCTCTGCTACCAGGACAGCGCCGAAGTGGACGAGCAGGTCTTTCCCATTTTCGTCAAGGGACGCCAATTCATTCCTGATACCGGTGGCACCGGGCGTTACCGCGGCGGCGGCGGCATGCAGGTGGAATTCGGCCCCGACGGTTGCGATCTCGAAGTGGGCTATGTCAGCGATGGCACTTTATACCCGGCCCAAGGCGCGTGCGGCGGCGGCCCGGGCGGCCGGGCGCAGCAGTCCGTGCGCCACGCGAATGGCGAGATGGAGACGCTTGAGGCATGCGCCCAAGTGCCGGTGCGTGAAGGCGAGACCATCGTTTGCTTGTCCTGCGGCGGCGGTGGCTTCGGCTCGCCGCTCGAGCGTCCGCTCGTAGAGGTCGTCAGCGACGTGCGCGAAAAGTGGATCAGTGCGGAAGCCGCGCAAAACCAATATGGCGTCGTTCTCGGCGCAAACGGTGAAGCCGATATTGCGGCGAGCGAGAAACAGCGGCGCGAATTGGCTGACGGTGCGGATTGAAAGGGTTGTTCGCAACATTGCTCCCGAATCTGTGAAGAATTGTGGGTGGAGT
Organism: uncultured Rhizobiaceae bacterium; assembly: GCA_964429775.1. GTDB lineage: Bacteria > Pseudomonadota > Alphaproteobacteria > UBA828 > UBA828 > PTKB01. Next base: position 2,390 of record CAYSDJ010000048.1, on the reverse strand, counting down.
CAGAGTCCCGGGCGGTGTTGAATGGGTGCGCGATAAATCAAGGTGTACTCAGTGCAAAACGCCTCCATGCTGGCAGTCGCCCGCGAATCGGTTTCAATGAGACCCGGTGTCGAAATGCCGGACTGGTCACAGGTAATTTCGCCTGAGGCCGAGGCGGCGCTTGGCGCCATCCTGGAAATTTTTCATTTTGACAAATGCTTCAAGGATTACGGCGCCGAGGAAGATTTGGTGCGGCGCACCTTGTTGACCCTCTACGGTGAACTGGGCCGCGCGCCGAGCTCGGTTGAAATTGCCGTGGCGGCGGGGCTTGAGCAAAATCAAATTGAATCCGCCCTTGCCGCCCTGCGCCGCCGCGACCTGGTGGTGCTTGATGATGAGAGTGGCGCCGTCAAAGGCGCCTATCCCTTCACCGAAGGCAAGACCGGCCACCGCGTCAATTTCGCCGAGACGGAGCTTAACGCTATGTGCGCCGTCGATGCGCTCGGCGCGGGCGCCATGTTCACCAGCGATTGCGAGATCGAATCCTCATGCCGTCACTGCGGAGCACCCGTGCGTGTGACAACGGCGGAGAAGGGCGAGCGCCTCGGTGCTGTCGCGCCCAAGGCCAGTATGGTGTGGAACGGCATCCATTATGAGGGGCAGGCAGCCAATTCGCTTTGCACGGTTATCTGCTTTTTCTGCTCGCCCGAGCATCTCGAGCAGTGGCTTGAAGCGCGCCGAGGGGCAAAGGGTTACCGGCTCTCGATCGAAGAGGCGATGCAGGTTGGCAAGGCTATTTTCCGGCCCGTTCTGGCCGAAAGCCAGGAAGCGTAAGATGATCGAACTGCACTCGACCATCACTTGCCCGGCATGCGCGGCGCAAACGAAAGAGGAAATGCCAACTGACGCTTGCCTTTATTTCTATGAGTGCCCGGAGTGCAAGACGCGCCTCAAACCCCTGGCCGGGGATTGCTGCGTGTTCTGCTCCTACGGCGACGTAAAATGCCCGCCAATCCAACAGGGCGACGGCTGTTGCGTGGCATGAATTTTCGCTCCGCCTTTTATGAGACGGGCGCTGCCACGGGCCTCGTTTGGCGCTTGCCCGCCTATCGCCGTCTCGCGCTGATCATCTTTTTTCCGGCCCTGGCGCTTTATCTTTTTCTCCTGCCGTCGGCCTTTACTGGCGGCAGTATCGGCCTTGTATCGTTGCGCTACCTGAATGCCGAATTGGTAGTCTTCTCGCTACTGTTGGCGGCATTGTTGAGTGTCAGTTTGGCGCTCAACATATATGCCTTTCGTTCGAGCACGCGGCGCAAGGGAGGTGCATTTACCATCGGCGCACTGGCGTCAAGCCTGTTGCCGAGCACCCTCTGTTGCACCCCCATGGTGCCGACGGTGTTGGCTTTCCTCGGTGCAACGACACCGCAGATATTTGGCTTTTCAGGCAAGGTGCAGGGCTTTATCGCCAGCTATGAAACGGGTTTCCTCATTCTTGCGTCATTTTTATTGCTGATCTCGCTCCGCCTCGCAGCCAGGTCAGTGATGGGCTATTGCCCGCTTCCGACAAGAAACGCTCAACCGGATGGAATACGTTCATGACACGGATTGCCCCCTATTCACCGATCAGGCGCGCTCTGCTCTCTTTGGCGATTGCCCTGCCGCTGCTATTGGCGGGCGCATTGCATGCCGAGGATAGGCCCGTCCTCAAGCTCGGCGCACCGGCGCCTGATTTTGCTTTCACGACGCTCGACGGCAATGCGCACAAACTATCGCAGTTCCGTGGCAAGCCGGTGATGTTGTGGTTTTTCGCCAGCTGGTGCCCGACCTGTATCTCCAGCACAAAAGAAATCTCGGAGCGCTTCGAAACATTGACTGCGAACGGCCTGCAGATCATTCAATTGCGGCTCTATAACAATCTCGGCTATAGCGGCCCCTCGGCCGGCGAATTTGCCGATATCTATGCCGGCGCGCCCGGTGAATCGCCAAGCTGGCTGTGGGGCGAAGCCTCCCTTGAAGCCAGTGTCACCTATGACCCAAGAGGTTACCCGGATCTCTACTTTCTCATCGACCGCGAGGGCATATTGCGCGGCGCCAACGGCGCGCCAAATGCCAGCATGAACGATATCGTCAAATTTGCCGGCGACAGTTGAGCCAATCTTTACGCCGCAAAGGTCTCGATCATCGCCGCGTGATTGTCCTTTGATTCCTCCGGTTCCAACCACGGCATCGGGCAGTAGAGAATAAGCGTTTCGAACAAACCGTCGAAGGCCTCGAGTTTCTTACGCACCTCGTCGGGCGTGCCGGCGAGTACCAGGGCATCGATCATGTCTTCCGTCACCAGATCGAGCATCTTTGCCACATCGTTCTCGGCCATGGCGGCGCGGATCGCCAGCTTCTCTTTGGTGAAGCCG
>CAYSDJ010000047.1:0-30673 GCA_964429775.1 uncultured Rhizobiaceae bacterium | reverse complement strand
CTAGAGCAGAACATGGTTTGTCGGAATCGCCTCAGCGATCCGACAAGCCATGTGAATCTGCTCTAACTATTTGATATCGATCGGATTCACATGATTAAATGGAACCGCGAAGCGGCTCCATTTAATCATGTTCCGACCTAGTCTGGATCACCGTGTTCGATTTCAACCGTGGCATGGGTGACACCGAAGCGTTCGGCGAGGCGTGCCTTAATGGCGGCGATGGGCGCTGAATTATGGTTCGAATGGGATTCCGCCAGGCGCGCGTGCAGCGTCATCATCGGCCGCTCCTGAGTAATCGACCAACTATGCACATGGTGTACCGCCTCGACCTCGGCAATATGGGCGACGAGATCGGCGGCAACGGTTGCGGAATCGAGACCTTCGGGCGCGCCCTCAAGGAGGATATGGCCGGCCTTTTTGACCACCCCCCAGGCGCTTTTGAGGATCAGCAGCGCCACCAGGAGCGAGAGCAGCGGGTCGGCCAGCATCCAATCGGTGAGGACAATGATGAGCGCCGCCACGATCGCCGCGGCGGAGCCGAGCAGGTCGCCCATCACATGGATGGCGGCGGCGCGGATATTGAGATTATCGCGCTCCGCCCCGGCGAGGATCAGGAAGGCGATGATGTTCACCACCAGACCGGCGACGGCGACGGCCATCATGGTCCCGCCGAGAACGTCATGCGGCGATGCCAGGCGCATTGCCGCCTCATAGAATATCCAACCGGCGATGGCGAACAGGCTGAGGCCATTGACGAAGGCGACCAGTATCTGGAAGCGGTCGAAACCGAAGCTAAAGCGCCAATTGGCCGGCCGACGGGCAATGCGAAACGCTGCCCAGGCCAAGGTCAGCGCCATGAAGTCGGCAAACATATGGCCGGCATCGGCTATTAGCGCGAGCGAGCCTGAGAAGATGCCGCCGGCGATCTCGCCGAGCATAAACACGCCGGTGAGCAGCGCCGCCCAGCCGACGCGGCGTTCATTATTGTGATGATGATGTCCGTGTCCGCCCGTCATGGGCCGCCCCTATTACGCCTTATTCAGGAAGAACGGCCGTGGCCTCGATCTCGATCTTGGCGCCCTCATCGACCAAATCGGAGACGAATATCATGCTCATCGCCGGGAAGTGGCGGCCCATGGTACCCCGCCACACCTTGCCAAGTTCGGAACGTGCGGCAAGGTAGGCGGGTTTGTCGGTGCAGTAGGCTGTGAAACGGCAAATATTCTCAGGCCCGCCGCCGGCAACCGCGAGCACTTCGAGGATGTTTTTGAGCGCCTGCTCGAACTGCGGCACCAATTCAAGGCTGTGAAATACCTGTTCGTGATCCCAGCCGATCTGCCCGGCGATAAACACCATGCGGCCGGGCGGCGCGGCAATGCCGTTGGCGTAACCTATGGGAGCTGACCAACCCGGCGGCTGTAAGACTTGCATCGCTGTTACCTTTTTTGATTGTTGGCGCTGGATCTAGCCTATCAGTATCACCCGGGGGTCGTCGCTGAACAGCGTCTCGACCAGGCCGCTGCGCCGGTCGAGCACCGCGCGCTGATTGATATAGCCCTTGTCGGTGATTTCGTTGGCGTCGATATCGGGCGGCTCGCTCAGCAGCAATGCCCGGGCGATGCGCTGGCTCGAACCTGAATGACCAACATTGTATGCGGCGAGCGCGGCGCCGAGCGCGGCCCGGAGCTTTTCGCTGGTCACCAGCTCGCAAGCAGGCGTGTCCGCACCGCGGCCGACAGCCTCGGCGGCGGCGGCACTATTGAGAAATATCAGCAGGCCAATTTCGTCCCGGTCGTGGCCGGCGACCACGGCATCCTGAATGAGTGGCGCGCCGGCGGCGACGGCGGCAACGCGAAGCGTGCCGACACTGACCCACGAGCCGGTCAGCAATTTGAAGTCTTCGGCGACACGGCCGTCGAATAGAATCCCCTTGGCCGGGTCGTCGGGGTCGGCAAGCTTGCCGGCATCGCCGATCTTGTAAAAGCCGTCCGCGTCGAAAGCCGCGCGGGTGAGGTCGTCGCGTTTGTAATAACCCGGCGTCACATTGGGTCCGCGCACGCGCATTTCGAGTTTGCCGCCATTGGGCATCATTTTCAGTTCGCAGCCGGGCACTGGAATGCCGATCACGCCGGCCCTGTCGATCGGGAAGTGCACGCCGGCGGCGAGCGGCGCGGTTTCGGTCGCGCCCCAGGCCGATGTCATGGCAACCAATTCGCCGCGCGCAGCGAGCGAAAGCGCCTCGATGCGTTGCCAAAGATTCTGCGGCAGCGCTGCCGCGGCGTAGAAGATGGTGTCGAGGTTGGAGAAGAAGTGGTCGCGCAAGCGCTCGTCGCGCTCAAGGAACGGCAGAATCATGTCGAAGCCGCGCGGCACGTTGAAATAGAGCGTCGGCGCGATCTCGCCGAGATTGGCGACGCTTTGCTCGACCAGCCCGGGCGCCGGCTTGCCGGCGTCGATATGGAGCGTGCCGCCGTTCCTCAGGATCATGTTGAAATTGTGATTGCCGCCGAAGGTGTGATTCCAAGGCAGCCAATCGACCAGCACCGGCGGCCGCTTTGTCACAAACGGCCAGACCTGAACAATCGCCTGCTGGTTGGAGCACATCATACGGTGGGTATTAATCACGCCCTTGGGCAAGCCGGTCGAGCCGGAGGTGAACAGAATTTTGCCGATCGTATCGGGCCCGACCCGCGCCATCGCCGCGTCGGCAGCTTCTGTTGCCGGCGTCTGTTTGAGCTCGGCAAAATTCGTGCTGGCGACTTCATTCGGCGCGTTTCGCACCGTCACGACTTCCACTCCGCCGAGATCGAGCGCGGCGAGCGCCGGGGCAAACCGCGCGCCATCGGCGGCGAAAACGAGCCCCGGGCGGATCAGGTCAAAGACATGCCGGAGCTTACCGAAATCCTTCGAGCTCAGCGAGTAGGCCGGCGAGATCGGCGCCACCGGAATGCCGGCATACATGGCGCCGAGTTGCAGGAGACCGTTTTCGATGCCGTTGTCGGAGAGGATCATGACCGGGCGGTCGGCGGTGAGGCCGCGCTCCAGCAAGCTCTGGGCGATGGCGCGCACGCGCCCGAGGGCTTCGGCGTAGGACAGTTTACGCCATTGATTGTTCGCGTCGCGTTCAGCTAAAAAAATCCGCTCCGGCGCGCGCGCCGCCCATTCGCCGAGATAAACGCATATATTCGCGGCGTGTGGCTCTAGCTTCATTGGCGAGCGCAGGATAAAGCCGCCACCCGGCTGGTACTCGGTTTCAACGCGGGCCGGCGCGAATTCCGGGCTGGCGCGCGGTGTGTCGCCGATGGCCGGCGTTTCGCTTGGCCGAGAAAGTTGCGTCATCATTTACCAGTCGTAGGCGTCGATCCCCTCGGGCAGGGCCTCAAGGAAGCGGCCCGATTCGAAGCCCGCCGCCACCGTCTCGATATGATCGGTCAGCGGCGTGTCATAATCAAGATAGGGCACGTTCTCGCGCACCATCGCATGCAGCCGCTGGGTCGCGCCGCTGAGTTCTTCGACACCGCGGATATCCGCCGCCTGGCAGGCGCAGATCAGCTCGAAGGCGACGATGTAGTAGGCATTCTTGAGAATATCGCGGGTGCGCCGGGCGGCGACCAGGCCGAACGAGACATGGTCCTGGAATTCGCCGGTCGAGGGCAGCGACTGGATCGACATCGGCGTGCACATCTGGCGGATCTCGGCAGTCAGCGAGGTGGCCATGAACTGGCCGCCCATCAGACCCTGGCGGATGCCGGGGTTTTCATTGCACAGAAACGGCGGCAAATCGCCGTTGCGCGCCGGATCGAGCAGCCGGTTGTTACGCCGGTCGGAGAGGTTGCACATATTGACCAGCACGGTGGCCAACTGGTCCATGGCATTGGCGATGTATTGGCCGTGGAAATTGGCATTGTGCACCGCCTCGCCCTCGGCGACGACGATCAGCGGATTGTCGTTGGAGGAATTGAGCTCGATTTCGACGGTGTTTTGCACGAACAGCAAGCTATCGACAACGGGGCCCATGATCTGCGGCGTGGCGCGGATCGAATAGGCGTCTTCGATTTGCTCGTCGAGGCCGCGCGGCTCGTCGCTCGCCATCTTTCTCAACCAGCCTTCGACCTCGCGGTCCTGCACGATCATGGCGCTGTCGGCCAGCGTGCGGTAGATGCAATCGGCGGTGCGGATTTGGCCGGGATGGGGTTTTTGCGCGTGCGCCGCCGGGTGGAAGGGCATGATTTTGCCTTTCAGCACCTCGAGGCTCATGCAGGTGGCAAGCGTATAGGCCTTGACCAGGCGCTTAGCATCGCCGACCAGGCAGGCGGCCAACCCGGTCATAACGGATGTGCCGTTAATCAAGGCCAAGCCTTCCTTGTAGCTCAGCTTCATCGGCTCGATGCCGGCGCGCTTGAGCGCCTCGTCGCCGGGCACGATCTCGCCATCATATTTGGCGCGCCATTGCCCGGTGCCAACCAGGGCGATACAGGCGAGCGGCCCGAGGTCGCCGCTGGTGCCGAGCGAGCCTTTCTCAGGGATACAGGGCACGACGCCGCAATTGTACATGGCGATGTATTTCTCGAAATTCTCCAGCGAGATCGCCGAATTGCCGCGCCCGAGCGAGTTGATCCGCGCCAACATGGCGGCGCGCACATGGACATCGTCGAGATCGTTGCCAACATTGGATTGGACGCAACGGAGGATGTTGTTCTGTACCTCAGCCGCTTTGTCCGGTGGCACCAGCCAGTTGACGAAGCCGCCAACGCTGGTGGTAACGCCGTAAATAATCCGGCCCGAATCAACGAATTTATCGAGCAATTGGCGCGACGCGGTGACGCGGTCGCGAATCTGGGGCGTGATCTCGACCCGCATGTTCCAATCCCGGGCGGCAGCGATCAGCCCATCGACGGTCATGTCGGCACCGTCGGGAATCATGCTGCGGCCGGCCTCCGCCGGCTCGGCGCCTTCCAGCGCCCTTTCCAGTGTTGCGAAGGTGGCATTTACGCTCATGACGACCCCGAAATTTGTGAGAATCACACTATAGAAGCTTATTCCTGATCTCTTAAGAAAGGGTTCCTTTATTTCCTAATAATCGCTTAAAATAGCAAGGGCATGCCGAAGATTGATTAAATTAGAAAGGATATTCCAATATGGCCGAATCTGAGCAAAGCGACGCGTTGCACCTTGATCCCTATGAGCGGCGCATTCTGATCGAACTGCAGGCCAATGCGCGCCAGACCAATGAGGAACTGGCCAAGCGCGTCGGCCTATCGCCCTCGGCTTGCTGGCGGCGCGTCAAGGGGCTGGAAGAGGCCGGCGTGATCCTGCGCTACGCCGCGATTCTCGATCCGCGCAAGGTCGGCCTTGGTGAGTGCGTCTTTGCTCATATCTCGCTGACCCGCCACTCATTGGCGCTGGCCAAGGAGTTTTCCGCAGCGGTCCAGGCCCGCCCGGAAGTGATGGAATGTTTCTTCACCACCGGTGATGCCGATATTCTGTTGCGTGTCGCCACGCCGAGCGTTTCGGCCTATGACCGCTTTCTTGAGGAACATATCTTCCAGGCCGAGGGCATTTCGCAGGTGCGTTCCAATTTCGCGTTGCGGCAAATCAAGTACGAAACCGCCTTGCCGCTCGAAGCGGATTGAGGCGGGATTTGGCAATCGCCGGGTTGCCTTTGCCGGGCGCCTGCGCCTAGGCTGAAATCACCTCAGCAGTTCAACAGGGCGGCTTTACATGAGCACGGTTCTCTCTCTCAACCTGAATGGGCGCGAACGCAGGGATGCGGTCGCCGATAATGTCCTGCTGCTTGATTTTTTACGCGAGATTGCCGGCTTGAGCGGCACCAAAACCTGCTGCGATGGCGGCGAATGCGGCGCCTGCACGGTGCTGGTCGATGATCAGCCGATGCTGTCCTGCCTGTGCCTGGCCCAGAGCTGCGCCGGGCGCCGGGTCGAGACCGTCGAGGCGCTCGCAGAAAATGGCCGGCTGGCGCCAGTTCAACAGGGCTTTCATGAAAAGCTCGGCGCGCAATGCGGCTTTTGCACGCCCGGCCTGATCATGGCCGCCGAAGGCCTGCTGCGACGCAATCCGCAGCCAACAGAGGACGAGATCCGCGCCGCACTCGACAGCAACATTTGCCGTTGCACCGGCTACGTCAAGATTATCGAGGCGGTGCAATGGGCGGCCGAGAAGCGGCAACCGGCATGAGCGACCCGGCCTCTCCGCCAAGCGCCATCGGTGCCTATGTGCCGCTTCTGGATGGCCCGGAAAAAGTTACCGGTGCGGCCGATTTCACCGCCGATATTCGTGCCGCCGATGCCCTGTGCGGACGCATCCTGCGCAGCCCGAGTAGCCATGCCGAGATCGTTTCGCTCGACGTTTCCCGGGCGCGCGACCTGCCCGGCGTGACGGCGGTGATTACCGGCGCGGATTGCGCGGTGACTTTTGGCGTGCTGCCGATTGCCATGAACGAATTCCCACTGGCGCGCGAGCGCGTGCGTTATCGCGGCGAACCCATGGCGGCGGTGGCGGCGGTCGATGACGCCACCGCGGCGCGCGCGCTCAGCCTGATCGAATTCGAGCTTAAGGAGCTGCCGGCCTATTACTCGGCGGAAGAAGCGCGGGCGCCGGATGCGCTAGCACTGCATGCCGAGCGGCCCGGCAATATCGAGCGCGACGTGGTCTATGATTTGGGCGAGGTCGATAACGGCTTTGCCGAGGCCGATCTGGTGCGTGAAGAGAGTTTTCATTGCGCCGAAGTGTGCCAGGTGCAGACCGAAACCCACGCCGCGCTGGCCGCCTATGATGCGTTGCGCGATCACTTGACGGTTCATTGCTCGACCCAGGTGCCGTTTTATGTCCACTTGATGCTGGCGCGCTGCCTGGACATGGACAAGGCGCGTATCCGCGTCGTCAAACCGCATATCGGCGGCGGCTTCGGCGCGCGCACCGAGACCCTCAATGTCGAGATCATCTGCGCCCTGCTGGCGCGCGCCGCCGGCGGGCGGGTGCGGCTCATTACCAGCCGCGAGGAAACCTTCATCACCCACCGGGGCCGGCCCGAACAACAGGTGACGCTCAAGATCGGCATGACAAAGGACGGGCGTCTCACCGCCGCCGAATGCGAAACCGTGCAGCGCGGCGGCGCCTTCAGCGGCTATGGCATCGTCACCATCCTCTATGCCGGCTCGCTCTTGAATGCCATCTACGCACTCGACAATGTGCGCTATCACGGCACCCGCGTTCTGACCAATACGCCACCCTGCGGCGCGATGCGCGGGCACGGCACGGTCAATGTCCGCTTTGCCTTCGAATCCCTCTTGGACAGCATGGCCGCCGAGCTCGGCCTTGACCCCTTCGCCGTGCGCCGCACCAATCTCCTGCAGGCGCCGACAAAGACGGTCAATGATCTTTTGGTCAACAGTTACGGCCTCGACGAATGCCTCGATAAGGTTGAACAGGCAAGCGGCTGGGGAGAGCGCAAAGGTAGGCTGGCCGAGGGGCGCGGGCTCGGCATGGCTTGTTCGCACTATGTCAGCGGCGCCTCCAAGCCGGTGCATTGGACCGGCGAGCCGCACGCCACGGTCAATCTGAAACTGGATTTCGACGGCAGTATCGTGCTGCTCACCGGCGCGCCTGAAATCGGCCAGGGCTCGTCGACGGTGCTGGCACAGATCGCGGCCGAGGTGCTGGGCGTCGATCTCTCACGTATCCGCGTCGTTGCCGGCGACAGCGAGATCACGCCCAAGGACAATGGCGCCTATTCGTCGCGCGTCACCGTGATGGTCGGCAACGCCACCATCGAGGCGGCGGAAAGGCTCAAACGACGGCTCGCCGGGGCGGCGGCGCGCGAGCTTGATTGCGCGCCCGAAGACATCGAGGTCAGCGGCGAGATGTTCCGCGCCAGCCGGCAGGATCCGGGCCTGAGTTTCGACGAGGTGGTAACGGCGGCGCTCAAAGAAGGCGGCGCGATTACGGTCAGCGGCAATTTTTCGACCCCGATTGAGGCGCAGGGCGGCAGGGCCTATCGCGGGGCCACGGTGGGCTCGACCGTGGGTTTCAGCTACGCCGCCCAGGTGGTAGAGGTCAGTGTCGATATCGAGACCGGCCAGATCACCGTGGAAAAGGTTTGGGTGGCGCATGATTGCGGCAAGGCGCTGAATCGTCTCGCCGTCGAGGGCCAGGTGCAAGGCTCGGTATGGATGGGCCTGGGCCAGGCAATGAGCGAGGAGACCGGCTATCACGAAGGTCTGCCGCTGGCCGCCAACATGCTCGATTACCGCGTGCCGACGATTGCGGATTCGCCGCCGATCGAGGTGCAGATCGTCGAAAGCAACGATCCGCTCGGGCCTTTCGGCGCCAAGGAAGCGGGCGAAGGTTCGCTCGCCGGGTTTCTCCCGGCCTTGACCAACGCCGTCGCCGACGCCATCGGTCTGCGCGCCACCGAGTTGCCGCTCACCCCCGACCGGGTGCTGCGCGCCCTCGAACAAAAACGCCGGGCGCTCGAACGCGCGGCGCGGCGGCAAGGGCAGGGGGGCGCCTGATGGAAGTTCTGCCGCCTTTTTCTTTGCTGCACGCGGAGAGCATTGAACAGGTGCTCGAATGGCGCCTCGCGCGGCCCAACAGCCGCCTGCTCGGCGGCGGCACCGACCTGATCGTCAATCTGCGCCGTGGTATCGGCGATGCGCCCGAAGCGCTGATCGATATCACCGGCGTCGACGAGATGAATGTTATCGCGGGCGACGGCGAAATGTTGCGCATCGGCGCTGCGGTCAAGCTGGCGGCGCTGGCCAGCCATCCGCTCGTGCTGGAGCATTATCCGGGCGTGGCCGAAGCCGCCGCCTCTGTCGCCGGTGCCAGTCAGCGCAACATGGCGACCGTCGGCGGCAATCTCTGCCTCGATACGCGCTGCATTTTCTACAATCAGAGCGAATGGTGGCGCGCCAGCAACGATTACTGCCTGAAATATGGCGGCAGCAAATGCCATGTCGCGCCCAAGAGCACGGTATGCTACGCCACCTTCAGCGGCGATCTCGCGCCCGCCCTCTTGGTGCTGGGTGGTGAAGTCGAAATCGCCGGGCGCGATGGCCGCCGTACGGCGCCGCTTGGCGAGCTCTATCGCCGCGACGGGCGCGATTATCTCTCGCTGGCGCCGGAAGAGTTCGTTTGTTCCGTCAGCGTGCGCAAGGAACCGGGCCTCACCGCCGCATACGACAAGGTCCGGGTGCGGCGCGCCCTCGAATTCCCCCTCGCCGGCGTGGCCGTGGCGCTGGCGCGCGATGGCGACAGGTTGTGCGACCTCCGGGTCGCGGTCACCGGCACCAATCCGTGGCCGGTATTGCTCGAAGACACCGCATCTCTATGCGGCGGCGCGGTCGATGAGGCGCTGTTGCAGCGGTTCGACGGTTTGCTCAAGGCGCAGATCATGGCAATGAAAACGACCTTCACCTCGGGTCACTATCGCCGTCGCGCCGCAACCGTTTTGGCCCGCCGCCTGGTGCGGCAATTGTTCGACGGCTGACCTAATCCTGGCGTTCAACGATTTTGAGAAAGGTCGTGAGCGTGATCGATTTCAGCGTGGCGACAGCGGTGTCGTCGATCTCACCCAGCACTCGGCCAAGGGCGCGGCCGATATCGGACTCATCGCCGGCCTCGGGCCGGGCATGCGTCGGCGCCGCGACATCCTCGAATATCTCGATTACATCGAACAGCGTCACACGCTTGGCGTTGCCGGAAAAGCGGTAGCCGCCGCCGGCACCGCGCGTCGCATCGATCAGGCCGGCGCGGGTCAGGCCGCGCAACACCTTGGCCAGGTGGTTTACCGAGATGCCGTATTTCTCGGCGATATCGGCGGCCGAAATTTGCCGCTCCGGATGGCGCGCCAATTCGAAAACTGCGAACAGGGCGCAACGCGTTGCCTGTTGCAATTTCACCCGCTTCGGTCCTCGCCGCGGCTGCCTTGCAGTGGCATCTCGAGTTGAATGAAGGGGCCGCCCATCATGCCCTGGGAGCGGAAGAACGCCATGTTGAGCTGATCGTCGCGGGCCAGCATGGTGCGCACCGTATCGGCGCCGTTTTCCGCAAGGCGGGCGGTGATCGCTTCAAACAGGCGGCTGCCGATCTTGCGCAACCGGACCGCCGGGTCGACCGCCATGGCAAATATCCAGCCGGTCGGCGGCGAGCCAAACTCCCAGGCGCGAATCTCGCCAATAATGAAGCCGACAACGTTCTGGCCCTCACCCTCGGCAACGAGAAAATAGCGGTTTTCCCGATTGCCGTAGCGTTTGAACATATCCTCCCAATATTCGGGCTTGGCCAGGCTGGTGATGCGCTTGTCGAGCTGCGTTATCGCCGCGATATCGGCTGCCTTGGCGCCGCGTACGACGACGTCGCTCACCCGTGTACCGCTCTTGGGCATGGCTCCTCCAATTCGATTTGGAAGAGTGTATTCCAATCGCGCATCGGGAAATAGGTATTTCGGTACTGTTTTTAATAAACCGGCACTTGCACGGGCGAAATTAATACCAACAATCGCTTTATTGGCCGGGCCAAAATTGTGGCGCATTGAGAGGGAGAATCATGGCTGGCGATTCGGTTTCTGTCGATCGCACATCGACACCGCCGGAATTCACATTCGCTGCGAACTTTAACGTTGCGGTGCCCTTTATCGACCGCCATGTCGAAAACGGGCGTGCCGGCAAAGTGGCAATCCGGACGACCGACGGCGCTGAGGTCAGCTATGGCGAGCTGGCGGCGAACGTCAACCGGGCCGGCAATACCCTGCTCGGCATCGGCATGGCGCCGGGCGAGCGCATGATGATGATGGTCAAGGATTGCCCGGAATTCTTTTATCTTTTCTGGGGTGCGATCAAGGCCGGCATCGTGCCGATTCCGATCAACACCCTGTTCCGCGCTGCCGATTATACATATGTATTGCAGGATTCGGGCTGCACGGCTTGCGTCTATTCGCCCGAATTCGCTGAGGAAGTGGTGCCCGCCCTCGCCGCCGCCACACCAGGCCCGGCGCATCACCTGGTAACGGAGGGCGGCGGCACGAGCTTCGCATCACTGCTGGCCGCCGCTTCGGACGTTTTGCAGCCCGCGCCGGCAAGGGAATCGGACGATTGCTTCTGGCTCTATTCGTCCGGCACCACGGGAAAGCCCAAGGGCACCGTTCATGCCCATCGCAGCATGGTGGTGACGAGCGAGTGTTGCGGCGCCAACACCGTTGGCGTGCGCCCGGACGATATCTGTTTTTCGGCGGCCAAGCTGTTTTTCGCTTTCGGCATGGGCAACGGCATGACCTTTCCGCTATGGACCGGCGCGACAACCCTGCTGCTGCCCAGCCCACCCACACCGGACAGTATATTCGCGACCATCGAGAGCCGGCGGCCGACCGTTTTTTACGCCGTGCCGACGCTCTTTGCGGCGCTCTTGAAGGCGCTGGAGAGCGCCAGCCCGGATCTCTCGTCATTGCGGCTGTGTATTTCCGCCGGCGAGGCCCTGCCGGCCGATATCTATCACCGTTGGAAAGAGCGCGTCGGCGTCGATATTCTCGATGGCATCGGCTCGACCGAAGCGCTGCACATGTTCATTTCAAACAGCCCCGACGATATTAAGCCGGGCTATAGCGGCCGCGTCGTGCCGGGTTATCAGGCGCGCATCCTCGGCGCTGACGGCAATGAGGTGAAAGCGGGGATGAGTGGCCAGTTGATGATCGCCGGCGGCTCGACCGCCAAATATTACTGGAACAGCCCGGAGAAGACGGCCAGCACCATGGTCGAGGGCTGGCTCAATACTGGCGACACCTATATTTGCGACGAGGATGGCTACTATCTTTATTGCGGCCGTAACGACGACATGATGAAGGTCGGCGGTATCTGGTGCTCGCCGTTCGAGATCGAGGCCAAGCTGATCGAGCACCCCAAGGTGCTGGAGGCGGCGGTGGTCGGGCGCGCCGACGATGCCGAGCTGATCAAGCCGGCTGCCTTCATCGTTCTCAACAATGCCGCCGACGCCGGCGACGAGACACACGATGCGCTGCTGCAACATTGCAAGCAGGGGCTGGCGAAGTATAAATATCCGCGTTGGATCAACTTCGTCGACAGCCTGCCGAAAACCGCGACGGGCAAAATTCAGCGCTTCAAACTGCGCTGACTGGTTTGCCAAGAAAGCGAAGGGGACAATCGATGAGCAGTCAATCAGCCGGTACGGCGCGTTCCCTCAAGGCGGCGGATTTCGAAGCGGTGGTGGAGATCGACCGGCAAATCACCGGCCGTTCGCGCCGCGTATTCTTCGAACGGCGTCTCAGCGCGGCGCTTGCCGACCCGGCCGGGTTCCTCGTCGCCGCGACGGAAAGCGAGGGTGCCTTCAATGGCTTTGCCATCGCCCGCATGCAGAATGGCGAGTTCGGTGATGATCGCCGTGCCGCTGTTTTGGATATGCTCGGCGTCGATCCGGGCTGCCAACGGAGCGGCCTCGGCGGCGTTCTCCTCGATGCGATTGTGGCGCGCATGAAAAAACATGATGTTCATGAACTGCGTACCCAGGTGGGATGGCACGATCAGGCGTTGAACGCTTTTTTCGCCGGCCACGGCTTCCGCCTGGCGCCGCGCCAGGTGCTCGAGCGCGGCACCGCCGGCGGTTTACATGGATTGATGTACAATGGCAAGGCGCCGGACCCGGAAATCGCATTGCAGCGCATGGATGCGGGCATGCCCGATCACAGCGATTCCGGCAGCGATGATTTCGTTGCGCTGGCGCATGACCGCATCCTGGTGCGCTCGATGACGGCGGACGACCTCGCCGCCATCGTCAAGATCGACAAGGCGCTGACCGGGCGCGACCGGAGCGAGTATTACCAGGTCAAACTGAAAGAGGTGATGGACGAGAGCGGCGTGCGCGTCTCGTTGGTTGCCGAGGCGGACGGGCGCTGCGTCGGCTTTATTATGGCGCGTGCCGATTACGGCGAATTCGGCCGCGCCGAGGCGGCGGCGATCATCGACAGCATAGGTGTTGCGCCCGGCTCGGGCCGCCACGGCATCGCCTCCGCTCTACTGTCACAGCTCATGACCAATCTGGAGGCGTTGCACGTCGAGACGGCGCGGACCACGGTCAGTTGGGACAATTTCGCGCTGCTCGGTTTCCTGCGGCGCTGCGGCTTCAGGCCGGCGCAACAGCTCGTGCTGCTCCTGAACGTAAACTAATACTTGGTGCTTACGAGGCCTCGGCAAGTTGCCCGAGGCGGCTCAGCTTTTCGTGGCGGAAAGCACCCCAGATGGCGGCGCCGATGGCGCCGGCATAGATCGAATCTGGGTGGCTGTATGCATTCACATCGTTTTTGAAATCGGCGATGGTTTCCTGCAAGGCGGCGAGCAGGCCGTCATCGAGGGCGAGGCCGCCGGTCAGCAGCAAATCGCCATCCGTCACCTTGATAACGCGCAGCAGCTTGACCAGGCGGGTTGCCATGGAAAGGTGAATGCCCTTGAGGATATTGGGCGTGGTGATCTGGCGCGAGACCATGTTGATCACGTCGGTCTCGGCCAGCACGGCGCAGATGCTGGAAACTTTCTCCGGGTCGTCCGCCTGGAGAGATAGCGGGCCGATCTCGTTCTGGGTGATGCCGAGATAGCGCGCGATGTTCTCGAGGAATTGGCCCGAGCCGGAAGCGCATTGCGAGGTCATGCGATAGTCCAGCACCTTGCCGCGTGAATCGATGGTCATGGCGCGGCCGTGCAAGGCGCCGATATCGAGGACGGCACGCGACGAGGGCACCAGGTGAATGCCGCCGCGCGCATGTGTGGTCATGGAATAGAAATGACCGGTGGCGAATTCGAGGTTTTCCGATTCGCCGGTGGTGGCGATATAGGCGACTTCTTTTTCACTGAGACCGGCTTCGGCAATGGCGTCGTCGAAGGTCTCGCGCGCGAGGCGATGCTGGTCGCGCTTGCGGATTTTCTCGATGCGCCGGGAGAGCCATTTGATCTCGCCCTGGCCACCGTCTTCGACATCGAAGACGACCGCCTTGATGGCGCCAGTGCCGACGTCGATACCTGCTGTGATCGTCATGCGCTTGCTCCTCTTCGCTCAGCTATCGAGCGCCCGGCGGGCGAAGGTCGCGGCGCCAAGCGCGCCGGTGTAAATCGATGCCGGGTCGATATTGATTGTCATGTCGCCGTAATTTTCCTGGATCACTTTCTTAAGCTCGCGCACCGCGGCCTCGTTGTTGGCGACGCCGCCGGTGAACGTGAACTCATCCGTGATGCCGCCCGAGCGTGAGACGATCGACATGGCGCGCAGGATGATCGCGCGGTGCAACCCGGCGAGAATGTCCTCGCGCTTCTCGCCGAGCGACAGGCGGTCGCGGAACTCGGCCCCGGCGAAAACCGTGCAGGTCGAATTGATGCGCACCGATTTGGTCGCCTTCATCGCCATCGGGCCAAGCTCGTGCAGCCCCATATTCATTTCATCGGCGATGTAGCCGAGATAACGCCCGCAACCGGCGGCGCAACGGTCGTTCATTTGAAAGTTCTCGACGATGCCGTCGGCATCGACCTGGATCGCCTTGGTATCCTGGCCGCCGATGTCGAGCACCGTGCGGGTATTGGCGTACATGACATGGGCGCCGAGGCCATGGCACAGGATTTCGGAGCGGATATGCTCCTTCGGAAACGGCAGGGTGACGCGGCCATAGCCGGTGCCGACGACAGAGGCCTCTTCGAACTCGACATCGAGCGCGCCACGCATCGCCGCCTGCACAGTCGCTTCGTCCATATTGAACTCAGGTGCGCGCGCGATCACCTCGCCGAGGCCGTGCTGAAACTTCTGCGCCAGGCCGCCTTCGGGCGGGCGGTTCTCGACGTCAATAATCGACTTGTCATAGGTGTTGAGAAGCGTTTCATAGCTGACACCGGCCTGCTTGGCGACGTCCTCGCCGATCTGCATGACGCGTGAACCGGCGATGTCGCGGAAGAAATCGGATTTGCGCTTGGCGCCGGGCTCAAACATGGCGGTTGTTTCCGCTTCGATCTTGTTGAACACCTCGTCCAACGCCTCGATCAATCCGCTGGCCTCGGGTTCGGCATGGGATTTGCAGGTCTGCCGCAAATCCTCGAGTTGCTCGAGAAACTGCTCGCGGCGGATCGAAAGCTCGACCTCCTCCATCAGCTTGGCCATGTTGTCGCCGCTGGCGACGGCCTCAAGGCCGCGGCTAAAAAGGGTGAGACGGGCGCCGATGCGCGCCTCCTGCTTGGCGACGGCGGCGGCGGTGGCATAGTTGGAGCGCGAATTGGTGATGCCTTGGCCGAGGATTTGGTAATTTTCGTCCATCAGCACCGCCTTGGTAGTGGTCGAGCCGAGGTCGATTCCGATATAGCATTTCATGATTTTATTCCCGCTCAGCTTCAGGCGGCGCGGTTGGTCGAACCGCCACCGTGGCGTTTTTGATCGATCATCTGAAAATAGCTTTCCAGCCGGTTCTTGACGTTGGCCGGTGAGAAGTAGCGCGGGTCGACCAGGTCGGTCTCGATGAAGGCGGCAGGCTTGCCGGTGCGCTTTTCAACCTCGCGCATGATCATCAATTGGCCGGCGGCGAAGCTGTTGCAGCTCTTGATCGAATTGACCAGAAATCCGTCGGCCTGATAGTTCTCCATGTAGGATTCGATCATATCGACCCGCATCGGCAGGTTGCGGTTGGTGTAGCAGCCGAGGCAATATTCGGCGAGGCTTTCGAGCGGCCGGTCGGGATCGTGGCGGAAGCCGTCATAATCATAGACGCCGCCGACCTTGGTGTAGGTGCTGGCGACCACCACGGCGCCCTCGTCATAAAACATTTTCCAGAAATCGCGGAATGAGGTCCAGTTGGGCGGACCCTCGACGACGAGGCGGTATTTCTCTTCGCTCATCTCACCTTCGGGCGTCACCGGGCCCTTGCCGTCGGCGATGCGCTGTTCGATTTCCTGGCGCAGCAAGCGGTAATATTCGACCGCGTCGGCGGTGCCGCGAAAGGCGGTAAATATGGGGCCGATGTAAAACACGCCGCCGAAATAGGCGTCGATCGGCGACGGTGTGTTTTTCGCGCTTTCCAAAACCCAGACGAAATTCTCCTCCGCTGCCGCCGAGTTCTTCAGATTTTCGCGCAGACGGTCGATGTCGAATTTAACGCCGCTGACTTCTTCAAGCGCGGGGATCACCTCGTTCTTGATCTGGCCGACCACGTAGTTGCGCATGTTGTCGGTGATCACCCCGTCGCCCTCATAGGGGACATGCAGCATCGCCGTGCGGCAGCCATATTGGTCGCGCAGCAGCTCGAACCACTTCATGAAGGTGAAGCAGCCGGTATAGGAGAGCAGCAACAGGTCCGGCACCGGCATGGGTTGGCCGTTGGGCGCGATGGCGCCTTTCGCCATATTGCCGATATCGCACTTGACGTAAGTACAGACATCCTCCGACAGGCCCATCTTCTCGGCATCGGCGATCAGCCGGCCCGATTTCTTGCGCATGCCGTTCTGGATGGCGTTGATCTCGGGCAGGTTGTTGAGCATGTCGAAGCACATAATGAGCTCGTTGAGGTTGCCCGGGACGTAGGTCGAGGCGATCTTGCGGCCCGATTCATTGGTCCCGGTCAGCTGGTCGTAATTGTCGGCGATCATCGCCTTCTGTTTGACCATCGAAGATTCTTTGACGATCTCCGCCTGTTCGGTTTTGGCGTTCATGCTTCACTCCACAGTTTGATCGAATCGGCAAAGGTGCCGGCCTGCTCGCGGATCGGCTGCATCTGGCCGGAGTTTTCGGCATATTTGAAAGAAATGTGCGGGATGTTGGCCCGCGTCAGCGCACCGGCCAGCATCGGCCGGTCGAGGAGCGCCGGATCGCAGAAGCTGGGCGCGGCGAAGATCACGCCCTCGGCGCCGCGCGTACGCACGGCATCGATCAGGTAGGCGCCCTTGCGCGCGCCGTCGGGCTCGTATTTGGCGGCGGTCTCGGTCGAATATTTGAGGAACGCCTCGGCCAGATTGACCACCGGGTCGCCCTCCGCCGGCACGTCTTGCAGGAGCCAGCGATTGACCAGCATGCAATCGTCATCGACGATGTAGCAGCCCGAGAACTCGATCGATTTGATCAAATTGAGCGGCGGCTGTTCGCAAAACATGCCCTGCAGGATGATGCGGCAATTGTCGCGCATGGCGGCGTCCTCGGCCTCGGCCGCGGCGAGATAGTTCTGCAATAGCTGCGAGTGATCTTCGACCGGCAGGGTCATGCCGGCGCGCATCAACAGGTAGACGTGCCACGACGGCGCCTTCCATGGCTGTTTGGCGCGGTAGGCATAGACCTCGTTCACCAGTTTGCGGTTTTCGTTGAACACCGCGACGGAGCGGCGGATATCGTCGTCGCTGATGTCGCGGCCGCAAATGCCTTCAAGGCCCTGCTTCAGTTCCCTCAGCTCGTTGACATAGTAGTTACCGCCGATCTCGTCCTTGTAGTTCTGCGGCACGTCGAAATAGCGCGTATAGAGCTCCGGATAGGTCAGCTTCCACATGCCCGACAGGTTGCGGATCACGTCGCAGATGCTGGGGAACAGCATGCCGTCGACAAAATCGAGGCGCCCGCTGATGGCAAGCTCGACCGTTGAGCGCGGGATGCGGCAAATATAGCTCTGGAAATAGGCATCGCCGTGGATGACTTCGAGATTGTCGCCGCCGCCGAGAACGCCGAGCGGCAACATGCCGCCGGCGTGGATCAGCTCGCGCGGCACATAGACCGGCATGTAACCGACAACCTTGCGCCCGCTTTCGGCTGCTTTCCACTCGCGCGCCGCGGTGAAGTGCAAATCCTCGTACAGTTCCTGACAATAATCGACGATCTCGGCTACCGTTTTCATGGCTCAACGGTGCTCCCAAATTGGTTGGCGTTTTTCAACAAAAGCTTCAAGTCCTTCGACCGCGTCATGCGTTTGCATCAAGCTGTCGAGATAGAGCGCCTCGACCCGGTCGAGATCGGCCGATACTTCTTCGCGAAAGCGCCCGCGCGCGGCCGTAACGGCGTGATGCAGGGTGCTGGCCGAGAGGGCGGCAAGATTGGCATCGAAATAGGCCAGCGCAGCCGCCTCGGGGTCGGCGTCCGCCGCGAAGGCAAGGCCGATTTCGGCGGCCCGCGTGCCGCTAATGCTGCGCCCGGAATAGAGCATGTCCTCGGCCTGCTGCTGGCCGACCAGGCGCGGCAGAAGACAACTCGCCGCCGGCGCGAAGACGGCGAGCTTGATCTCGGGCTGGCCGAGCTTGGCGTCGGGGGCGACGAAAATCAGATTTCCGGCCATCGCCAGTTCGAGCCCGCCGCCAAGACATTGCCCGCTCACCGCCACCAGGATCGGCGCCGGGCAGGCGAGCATTTTCTTGATCAGCCCGTGCAGGCGGCCGAGCATGGCGGCGCATTGTTCGGGCAGATGCTCTTCGACGCTGGCGCCGAAGCTGAAATGGGGGCCTTCGTGATCGAGCAATATGGCGTGGATATCGGGTCTTTCCCCGAGCGTGCTGAACGTATCGTCGAGCGCCGCGATCATCTCGGCATCGACGATATTCGCCTTCGCCCGGTTGAGCCGGAGGCGCAACAGCCGGCCGTCGCGTTCGCGCCAGCTTTTGAGGGCGCCTTCAGTCATCGCCGTCTGCGCCCGGCATCAGGCTGTCGATCAGTTCCGGCGTCCACGGCGTGCCGACGGCGAGCGCCTGACGCAGCTTGACGAAATCGATCTCACGCCCGGTTTCCTTGCTGCCTTCGTTGAAGGCGCGGAAGCCGGTGCGCGCTTCGTTCATCATGTTGAGCGAGAGCCAGGCGCGCGCGTTTTCCTTGTTGCGGTTCCACGCTTCGAGCTTGGGTTTGCGCAGCTCCTCGACGCTCTTGGTCATGCATTCGGGGAAGGTGTTCAGGAGCTTGGTGCAGACGCGCTCGACCGCTTCATCGAGCAGGCTAAGGTCGGTCTCGCCGCTCTTTATCAATTCGCGCCCGGCCTTGAATTCGTCGCCGGTCTTGAATTCGCCATGCACGACGCGGCCATATTCGTCGAGCATGCGGTCGGTGGTGACGCACGGGTTGGCGACGAATTTGCCGTCGACCTTAAGCGCCGGAACGATCTCGCCAACGATGCCGAGGCGGTAGGCCTTGTGTGCCGAGAAGGGCTCGCACAGCGTGCCTGAAATCATCGCCTGTTCGCAGCCGATCATTACCGGCAGAAAATCGGTTGAGCCGCCGATTGCGGCGGAGCCGTGCTTGGGGCCGGCCTGGCCGAAATTGGCGAGGTCCTGGGCGATCGAAAAATCGCACGCCATGCCGGCCTCCTGGCCGCCGCCGATACGCATGCCGTTGACGCGGCACACAACCGGCTTGTCGCAGCCCAGAATGGCGCTGACCATATCGTTGAAGAGACGCATATATTGGCGGTATTCCTGCGGGTTGCCGGCGTAATATTCGGCGTATTCCTTGGTGTTGCCGCCGGTGCAGAAGGCGCGGTCGCCGGCGCCGGTAAAGACCACGGCATTGACCGCGCGGTCGGCCGAGGCGCGGCGAAAGGCGAGGATCGCGCCCTTCACCATCTCGGTGGTATAGGCGTTGAATTGCTTTGGGTTGTCGAGCGTGATCCAGGCATTGTAAATGCCATCGATGGGCGAGCCATCGACCCGCTTTGCCGGCCGCCTTTCATAGAGAATGCCGGACACGATTGTTTCCGATTCGGCGACCAGATTATGATCGAACAGGGTTTCCGGCTTGGTGGCTTGGATAACGGCGTCGGTGTTGGGCATTGTCGGTAAAGCTCCTTGTGTTCGGTTAGCCGCTCGGCACCAGGATGGCGCGGCGCTTAAGTTCATGGCCGTGCACAGCGGTGAAGATTTTGTTGATGTCGTCGAGCGGGTGGTGCTCGACAAAGGGCAGAATCTCGATTTTACCGTTGAGGATCATCTCAAGTGCGCCGGGGTATAGCTCCGGCGTGCAGCCCCAATTGCCGAGCGCGCGGGCATGAAAAGCCATTAGATTGGAGAGCCGGACTTCAACCTTGTCCATGGTGAAGCCGACGACGCTGAGCGTGGCGCCGTGCACCAGGAGGCCGTAGGCGGCCTGTTGTCCCGCCGCCGTGCCGGAGCATTCGAAAATAAACCACTCGGTGGTTGGCAGCCCGTTGTCCTTGGCGAAGGCGATGATGGCCTTCTTCAGGTCGCGGCCAGATATCTCGCCGGCATTGAAGACCATGCTGGCGCCGTGCGCGGAAATGGTCTCTAGCTTGGCGCTGTCGACATCGATGGCGATCACCGTGGCGCCCATCGCGCGCGCCACTTGAACCGCATAGCCGCCGACCCCGCCGACGCCGATGACAATCGCCAGGCTGCCCGGCGAGAGTTCCGCCTGCATGGCGGCCTGGTAGGGCGTGGTTACGGCATCGGCCATGACGGAGAGATCGGCGAGTGCCATGCCACAGGCTTTGAGGCGAGTCTCGTCGACCGCGCATAAGCCCCTGGCGGGCACGGTAATATGGCTGGCGAAGCCGCCCTGAATATCGTTGCCCGGCATCTTTTGGCTGCGGCAAATGGTGCCGTGGCCGCGCCGGCAAAGATCGCATTCGCCGCACGGTATGACGGCGGCGATAATGACCGCTTTGCCGGCCCAATTCTCGGCGCCGGCGCCGGTCGCGATGACATGGCCACTGATCTCGTGGCCGAGCGTGAGCGGTAAGGGGTGGTTGGGGCGCACACCATCATAAAGAAAGCCGAGATCGGTGTGGCAGACACCGCATCCGCTGATCTCAACCGTTACCTCGCCGGGTTCTGGCGCAGCCGGCTCAAAGGCGCTTCTGGTCATGGCGTCGCCGACGGCGGTCATCATCCAGCGATAGGCGGGATCGGTCATCTTCGTCTTGCTCCCAGTCCGGCTTTGGTCCTTTCCCCCTCACAAGATCCGCCCCAAAGGACCACCCAACGGCGATCCGCGCTTTAATATATAATTTAGTACCATAATACCTATTAATAGGCAAGCACAGTGTCCCATGGTGGCGCGTGGAAAGCATCCTGCAGGCGATGTCGCGCGCCAAGCCGCGAGCGCCCGGTTGGCGTTAAGATATGGCTAGAATATTCGTTATGCCAGCGCCATAACTTATTGAAATTATTATATTTTCAAAAATGGCGTCCCCAGGGGGACTCGAACCCCCGTTTTCGGCGTGAGAGGCCGATGTCCTAGGCCACTAGACGATGGGGACGTTAGCGGCGCTGTGCTGCCCACA
The DNA here is from genome assembly GCA_964429775.1 of uncultured Rhizobiaceae bacterium. GTDB lineage: Bacteria > Pseudomonadota > Alphaproteobacteria > UBA828 > UBA828 > PTKB01. Next base: position 9,426 of record CAYSDJ010000047.1, on the reverse strand, counting down.
CATAGCTCGAAGAGGCGTCAAAAGCAACTGGACCGAAGCGCTGCCGGCGCAACAGGTAACCAGCTGCAAATTTACCACTTTTTAAGTGTGTTCGTGCTCGAATCGGCTATTGCACGGCGCGCTATCCTATCGCTCCGAAAAAGACGCTGAGCGGGGCTGGAGGAGTTTGAAAAAACGCCATGAAGATCTCCTCGGCGAGCTTTCATCGCGTGTGAACGAGGTTGATTTGGGCGCTGGCAAGGGAATTTATTTCCGCGTCGAAGCCGGCCCAATCAGCAATGTCAAAAGCGCCGAGGATTTGTGCAAGAAACTTAAGTCGCGAAAAATGTTCTGTACCGTCACCTCCTGATTTACCCGCCGCGTCATGAAATGTTTCGCGCCCTCTAACAATCGGTTTTAACGTCGATGCCACAGCCAGAGAACGCGCTCGATCGTTCCAACCCGGAGGCTCCTCCGCAGAATCCCCCGGAGACTCCGTCGGAGCCGATGCCGAGCAGTGGCTCGGGCGTCGTCGGCGGGCGCTATGAAATCGATTTTTCCGATCGCCTGAACTACCTCGATTCACCTCAAGCGCAGGCGTTTGCGGTGCGCGACCTGGAAGGCGTCAGCCGCCACCGTTTTGCGCTCGTTTTAACGCGCAATTCCTACGGCCGGTTTGCGCGCCGCTCCGAGTTCGGTGCCATTGATGCCGGCGCCATGTTACAGCCATTGGCGCACGGCACCATCACCGTGCCGGGGGTGGCGCATCAGCGCATGGCCTTGGTTCTAGAGCGTCCGGCCGGCGGGCGCGTGATGATGCGCGAAGGCAAGTTGGCCGAGCGCTTTGATGAGCGCGCCATCATCGACCGTGTTCTTGTTCCCATGGAAGATAGTTTGCGTGCCCTGCATCGCGCCGGTCTGACACACCGCGCCGTGCGGCCGGACAATATGTTTTTCCGCGATCAGGCGGAGGGTCCGGCGCGGCTGGGCGAGTGCTTTACCGCACCGCCGGGATTTGATCAGCCGGATGCGTTCGAGCCGCTTGAGAGCGCCATGGCCTCGCTGGGCGGGCGCGGCGAGGGCACGCCGGCGAGCGACATGTTTGCCCTGGGTGTGACGATCGTAACCCTGTTGCGCGGCCGCTGGCCCGCCACGTTGCACCAACCGCAACGCATATTGCGGCGCATTGACCGTGGCTCCTATCGGGAGCTGGCCGGGCGATTGAGCTGCTCAAGCGCGATGCAGGAATTGCTTGCCGGGTTGCTCTATGACGATCCGGAAAGTCGTTGGAATGTTGATCAATTGCGCGCCTGGTTGAACAATAAAACGATCGGCCGACGACCCTTCCAACACAGCAAAAGCGCTATTCGGCCGTTCAAGATTGAGGGCCTGTCGTGCGGCTCGCCACGCGCTGTCGCATTTGCGCTCTCGCGCCACGGTAATGCGGCGCGGAGCTATTTGGCGGATGGCCATTTGACGCGCTGGCTCGAGCGCAGTCTGGGCAATATTCATCTCGCTGATGCGGTGGGCGCAATGATCGGCGATGGCAGTGAAGATGAGGCGGCGCGGGTCAAGATAGACGACAAAACCATTGCCCGGCTGTGCCGTATTCTCGACCCCGAAGGGCCGGTCTATTTTCATGGCGTTGCGGTTATGCTCGATGGCTTTGGCTACGCCATTGCGGAGGCGATACTGTCGGGCGACGGCGCGACTGAGAAAATACTCGAATCCATGCTTGCCAATGCGTTTCCCATTGAGCGGTTGGGGCCGGAATTATCGCGCGCCCGGCGCCAGCAAATCGAGGCGCAATTCCGCAACTATCAGGGCTTTGCGCGCGGTACCGCCATGGGCACCGGCATTGAGCGCTGCCTCTATGAAATGAATCCGGGCATTCAGTGTCAAAGCCCGTTGCTGAAGGGCCAGTCGGTCTCGGTCCTGGATGATCTTCTGCCGGCATTGAACCGCATCGCCTCGGGTGGCGAAGTACCGGGCGAACGGCCGCGCGATGCGCATATCACAGCCTTTATCGCGACCCACATGCCTGTCCCCGAGCAGCAACGCGCGGCCAATGATGTGTCGCGCGCGTCGCCGGGCTCGCAGGATTGTATCCTCGACCTGGCTTATTTCGCGCGGCTTCAGAGGCTCAGCGGCCCGGCGCGGTTGCGCAATTTGGCGCGCTGGCTGGGTACCAATCTGCAGCCCGCCATCCAGGGCTTTTATAGCCGCTCCCGGCGCGAGCGGCTGGCGGCCGAAATAGCGGAGATCACGAGTTCTGGTAATTTGAGCAACCTGTTAAATTTGGTCAACGATCGCCGGGAATTGGCGGTTGACCGTGAGGAATATGCTCACGCCGTGGCGAGCCACAACCACAATGCCGAGATGGCGGTGCATTTTCAGACGCTTTTCGCGACGCGGCGCAATCTGGCGCAGGCGAAGGGCCGGCGCGCCGCCTATGTTGTCGGTTGCATCATGCTGCTTGTTTCCTGTGTCGCGGCGGTTGGCGGAGGCTCGCTGTGAGTATCGCCGGAATGGGCCCGCGCGCCCAGGCACTTTCAAGCGAACAGCGCAAGCGGGTGCGCAATTTTCGCCTTCGCGTTCTTGCCGTCGCGGCCGGACTAACGATTGGCGGTATCGCCATGGCAATTCTGGCCCTGCCGGCCTTTATCGTGATTTATGGCGGCATGCTGCCGACCATGGTGGCGTTTCTCGTCGATGATCAGCCTGGGCGCTATTTATTCCGCACTGTTGGCGTGACCAACGCCGCCGGCGTGATTCCGTATCTGCCCGGCAGCTTCCAGTATTTGTCGAATGCCGGCGTGGTCGTTTCGCCGGCCGGCAGTATCGATACCTGGTTGAGCATATATGGCGCTGCCATTGGCGGCTGGTTCCTGGTGATCGTCGTACCGCTGCTGTGGCAGCTGGGATTCGAAATGGTGCTGCAATACAGAATGCGGCGCTATGAAGAAGCGCGCGGCGCCCTTGCTCAGGAATGGGATCTGGAAGAACCGGACAGTTAGAGCCGGCGCTGGGAATTAGGGCGCGTTGGCGATCGCGGAACGTTCGCTCTCACGCTCCTCCTGTGCCGCGGCGTGCATCGCCTTTTGCAGTTTTTCAAAGGCGCGCGCTTCGATCTGACGGACCCGCTCGCGCGAGATGCCGTACACCTTGCTCAGTTGCTCCAGCGTGGCCGGCTCTTCCTTGAGGCGGCGCTCGCCAAGAATATGCTTTTCGCGCTCGTTCAGCACGTCCATCGCGCGCGCCAGTTGGGCGCCACGGTGGGCGAATTCGTCGCTTTCCAGAACCGTGCTTTCCTGGTCATCCTCCGGCGCTTCGAGCCAATCCTGCCATTCGCCGCCGCCTTCTTCGCGCACGGGTGCATTGAGCGATTGATCCGGCCCGAGCATGCGCCGGTTCATCGAGACAACGTCCTTTTCCGGCACGTTCAGCGCCGAGGCGATATATTCGACATTCTCCGGCGATAAATCGCCTTCTTCGATGGCTTCAATCTGGCCTTTAATTTTGCGCAAATTAAAAAACAATTTCTTCTGCGCCGCCGTCGTGCCCATTTTTACCAGCGACCAGGAGTGCAGAATATATTCCTGGATCGAGGCGCGAATCCACCACATGGCATAGGTGGCAAGGCGGAATCCACGGTCCGGGTCAAAGCGTTTAACGGCCTGCATCAAGCCGACATTACCTTCGGAAATCAGCTCGCCAACGGGCAAGCCATAGCCCCGGAAACCCATGGCGATTTTGGCGACCAGGCGAAGGTGGCTGGTAACCAGACGGTGCGCCGCTTCGGAATCCTCGCGCTCGCGCCAGCTTTTGGCCAGCATGAATTCTTCGTCCGGCTCGAGCATGGGGAATTGGCGGATTTCGCGCAGATATTGCGAAACGCCGTTTTGGTCGCGGATTGTCGGATAATTCGCTGCCATGCTCTTGACCTTTTACTACCTGTCTCACTGTCTTCACGGCCGCGCCCAAGTGGGGGGTGACCGCCAAATCCTTAGAGTTAACGCAACCGACTATAACACATGAAATGCGTCACGATTGTGACGGTGGTGATAATAATTGTCGCTATCGCTTCCCTAGTTAGTCTGCATATAGTTATTAAAATATTAAATTTCAAGGGGTTGGAAAGCCGGTGCCGAAATCGTGAACAGGCTGAAGGGGCGGTCACGCCAAGGTGGCCGGCCAAGATATCGTTTGATCGCCATAAATAGTCCAATATCAGTAACATAAGCCCAAAACAATGCGCACAGATATTGAATATCTATCGGTCACGCAACTAACCGACCTTTATGGTGCGGGAAACCTATCGCCGGTCGGCGCCACAGAGGCGGCTTTGGCGGCGATTGCGGCGTGCGATGGCGTGCTCAATGCCTTTCGCCTTGTTGACGGGGAAGCAGCGCTCGATGCGGCGCGGCGCTCGGAGCGGCGCTGGCGGGCGCAATCGCCGCTCAGCCCGTTGGATGGCGTTCCCGTATCGATCAAGGATCTCCTGCTGACGCAAGGCTGGCCGACCCTGCGCGGCTCGAAATTGATCGATCCGGACCAGCCCTGGGAGGAAGATGCGCCGGCGGTGGCGCGCATGCGCGCGGCCGGTGCGGTTCTCCTCGGCAAGACCAACACGGCGGAATTCGGCTGGAAGGGCGTTACCGACAGCCCGCTTGCCGGCATTACGCGCAACCCGTGGAATGCGGAGCTGACACCGGGCGGCTCGAGCGGCGGCGCGGCGGCGGCGCTCGCCGCCGGTATGGGCACGCTGGCGCTCTGCACCGACGGTGGCGGCTCGATCCGCAACCCTGCCGGTTTCACCAATCTCACAGGTCTCAAGCCGAGCTTCGGCCGGGTTGCCGCCTATCCGCCGAACCCGATCGGTACGCTCGCCAATGTCGGGCCGATGGCGCGCTCGGTTGCCGATCTGGCTGCGATGATGAACGTCATTGCCTGCCCCGATGTGCGCGACTGGCATGCTCTGCCGCATGACGGCGTGGATTATCTGGCTGATGTGGAGAGCGGCGTCGGCGGCCTTAAAATAGCGTTTTCGCCCCATCTGGGCTTTGCCCAGGTCGATGAAGAAGTTTCCTGTCTGATAGCCGCGGCGGCGCAATTGTTCGCCGACTTGGGCGCCGAGGTAACGCAAATTGATCCGCCGCTCGGCGACTGCACGGAAATTTTCGAAACCCACTGGCATGTCGGCGTCGCCGCTGCCTTTGACGGATTGCCGGAAGAAAAACTCAAGCTGCTCGATCCGGGTTTGGACCGCTTTGTGCTGGCCGGTCGGGAAGTGCCGCTGATGAACTATGTCGCGGCCCGGAATGCGCGTATCTCGCTCGGCCAGGCGATGCGGAATTTTCACGAAACGTATGATTTGCTCATTCTGCCGACCACGGCCGTGCCGGCCTTTCCGGTCGAACGGCGCGCACCGCCGGGTATTGGCGATGACGATTGGGCGGCGTGGAGCCCGTTTTCCTATCCGTTTAATTTGACCAAGCAGCCCGCTCTGTCTGTGCCGGCAGGCTTTACCGAAGCCGGCCTTCCGGTCGGATTGCAGATCGTCGGCGGTATGTATCGCGATGCGCTGGTGCTGCGCGCCGGGCGTGCCTTTGAACGTGCTACCGGTTATGGCGAGCGGCGCCCACCCATCGGGCCTGGTAAAAACGCACGAAATTGTTAGCCGCGTTTTAATTGCATGCCTTGCCGTTCCGACGGTTGTAATCAATACTTTGCTTTATGTATGCCCGCTAATTGGTCAAAATGGGCTCAGTTGGGAGTCAGAAGCAACGATCGCATCAATTCATAAAAGGTGAGGAGTGGCGTCATGACAAAAGACAGGGAAACTTTTAAAAATAACAAAAAATAAGCCGTAGAACGATGTTAAAAGGATCAGCCGCCGCGATGGGAGCGGTGGCCGCGACCAGCGTCGGAGGATTTCCGACACTCTGGGCGCAGGATATCAAAGACATTGAAATCCGCATGTTGGGCTCGGCCGTTACGCACCAAAAGCCATGGGAGGAAATGGCGATTGAAGCGACAGGGCTCAATATCAAGCAGACCGTCGTCGATTTCGGCACCATCATGCAGCGTGTCGCCACCCAGCCGCGCGGCTGGGACATTGCCGAACCGGCATTCCAGCAGTTGCCCGCATTCTGGCCGCTCGGCAATGCCCGCGCCGTCGATACGCGCCGTCTCAAACATTGGGACAAGGTTATCGGCCTCTATAAAAAACCCGGCAAAATCTGGGATGACGCCTCATTCGGCCAGGGCATGAACCCCTCGCTCAGCGGCTATACCTCGGCCGAGGACGGGCGCGATTTTGTCGAACCGGAATCGACGCCTTGGCTGACGCTGCTGCCGGGCAATCACAATGCCGATACGCTCGGCGCGCGCCCTGATATAATCGGCCGGCCGATCGAAAGCTGGGCCGAATTCATCAACCCCGAATTTACCGGCCGCGTCGGCTTGCAGAATTATCCCGATGTCAGCCTGATGGATGTTGCCCTGGCGATGGAGGCGGCGGGCATGATCACCTATTCGAACAAGGGTGACATGACGCGCGAAGAGATCGATTTCACCTTCAACTACATGGTCGACCTCAAGAAGAAAGGCCATTTCCGCGCCTTCTGGACGACCTTCATGGAATCGGTCAATTTCATGTTGTCGGGCGAGACGATCATCCAGTCGATGTGGTCACCCGCCGTGACGGTGGTGAAATCAAACGGCGTGCCTTGCGTTTATCTCGATTTGAAGGAGGGCTACCGCTCGTGGACGATCGGCTCGATCATCTCCAAACATGTCGAAGACGAGAAAAAGCTTGGCGCCATTTACGATCTTTTCGACTGGTATTACTCGGGCCCGTCCGGGGCATATTTCGCGCGCCAGGGCTATTACATGCCGACGCCTGAACTGACGCGCAAATATCTCGAAGCCTATGAATGGGACTTCTGGTACGAGGGCAAGGCGGCGACTGCGGAGATCAGCAATCCGTTCGGTCAGGCGCTTGAGCAGGCCGGTGCGGTGCGTGACGGCGGTTCGTGGAAGAACCGCATGGGCCGGGTCGCGGTGTGGAACTCGACGATGCAGGAGAACGCATACGTTATCAAACGCTGGAACGAGTTCCTGACGGCCTAGGGCCAAGGCATTCCGGATGCGGCGCCGGCGCGCGCGCGGGCGTCGCATCCTTTTTGTCTAACTCTGGATAACATCCGTGAAATCCGCTTTAGCTTCATTTGCGAAAAACTACAGCTCGGCGCTGCAGATTGCGCCGCTCAGCTTGGTCATTCTGTTGTTTCTGATTGGGCCGATCATCGTCATCGGCATTTTCAGTTTCTATAAATATACCGGCTTTTTCATGGTGCCGGATTTCGTCACCGAGAATTATGTCGAGGTGTTCGCCTCCCTCAATACCTGGGAGACCTATCTCGAAACCCTGAAAATGGTTGCGATCACCCTGGCGCTGACCTTCATCTTCGGATTTATCCTCGCCTATTATCTGGTCTTCGATATCGTCCAATTTCGCTGGAAGATTTTTCTTTTCCTGCTCACCATCGTGCCGTTTTGGACGTCAGGCGTGATCCGCATGATTTCGTGGATTCCCTTCCTCGGCAAGGAGGGGCTGATCAATCAGGCGATCATGGGCATTGGCCTTTCCGACACGCCATTGGAATTTCTGCTGTTTTCCGATTTTGCCGTGATCATTTCCTATGTCCACATGTTCACCCTGTTTATGGCGGCGCCGCTGTTTAACGTGATGGCGAAGATCGACCGCTCGCTGGTCGAGGCGGCGCGCGATGCCGGCGCCTCGGGTTGGCAAATCCTGGCCTATATCGTCGTTCCACTGTGCAAGCCGGGCATCGCGATTGGCACGATTTTCGTGCTCACCCTGGTGGCCGGCGATTTCACCGTGGTGCGGGTATTGAGCGGCTCGCAGGCCGGCTCGGTTTCGGTCGCCATGGCCAATCAGGTCAAGGTGCTGCAATATCCCTTTGCCTGCGCCTCCGCCATCGTATTGCTGTTGGTGCTGCTGTTGATTGTCGGCGGCATCATGCGCGTCATTGATGTGAGGAAGCAGCTATGAAAAAGCAGGCCTCCGTCGCACGCGCCAAGGGCTTTTGGCCACGCACGGCGTTTTTCTGGCTGTTCATGGCGTTTCTCTATGGTCCGATCGCGGTGATCGTGCTGCTCTCCTTTCAGGGACCGACGGGCGGCCTGACTTTTCCCATGCAGGGCACTTCGCTGCATTGGTTCGGTGAAGTTATCAATCCAACCAATGTCGGCGATTTCCGCTGGCCGTTTGGACGCTCCATTATTCTCGGCCTTGGCGTCATGGTTCTGACCATTCTGATCTCGTTCCTTTCCGGGCTTGCCTTCCGCAAGAACTTCAAAGGCAACATCGTCATGTTCTATCTGGTGGTGGCTTGCCTCATTGCACCCTCGTTTTTGATCAGTCTGGGAATCGGCCTTGGTTTCGCCAATCTCGAAATGGAAAGCGCCTGGTTTACCGGCGGCCTCGGCGCACACTTAAGCTGGACCCTGCCGTTCGGCGTGCTCATCATGCTGGCGATTTTCAGCCGCCTCGACAAGACCATCGAGGAAGCGGCGCGCGATCTTGGCGCGACGGAATGGCAAAGCTTACGCAATGTGGTGATCCCGATCACGCTGCCCGGCATGATCGCTGTCGGCCTGTTCGGCTTCACCCTTTCCTATGATGAGTTTCCGCGTACTTCGCTGGTGTCCGGCACCGACAATACGCTGCCGGTCGAGATGGTCGCGGTGACCGGCACCGGTGCGACGCCCTCGCTCTACGCTGTCGGCACCATGACGACTTTCTTCTCGCTCACCGTGATTATTGGCAGTTTCATCGCCATCTGGCTGATGCAGCGGCAGCGCAGCGGCAAGCGCATTTCCTCGGCCGAACTCTATGGCAGCAAAGCCGAGGCCGACTGAACGCGCCCGGGCTGAAGGAATGGGAGGAGAGGCCATGGCGGCGGCCGATCTCGATCTTTGTAATCTGAGCGCCGAAGAGGCGATTGCCGCCTTCAAGGCACGCCGCCTGACGCCGGTCGAACTGATGTCAGCGGTCATCGCCCGCATCGAAGCCGTCAATCCCGCTATCAATGCCTTCACCCACACCTATTTCGAACGCGCGCTTGAGCAGGCGAAGCGGGCGGAGGTCAAATATCAGAAGAAGGATGGCCGCCTTGGCGCACTTGAAGGCGTGCCGCTGGCGATCAAGGATTTACACCCGATCAAGGACCATATCACGACCTTTGGCTCCAAGGCGTTTGCCGATTTTCGCTCGGATCATTCGGCGCCGACGGTGGCGCGCCTGTTGCGCGCCGGTGCGATCCTGCACGCTCAAACGACGACGCCGGAATTCGGCTCCAAGGGCTGTGTAAAGCCCCCGTCTTATGTACCACTTCCAGATAGAGTTTCGGGCACCGG
>CAYSDJ010000046.1:0-31391 GCA_964429775.1 uncultured Rhizobiaceae bacterium | reverse complement strand
TTGCAGAAGCGTTGCGTTGTTGCCCGGCCCGGCCAACCCGCTGACCGTGCCGGTGGTGATTTTAAGGTCGGAGGCAAGCACGCCATGCAGCGGGAAACCCGCCACCACAACGCTCTCGCCTTTGCGGATGGCGCCGTCTCTGAAGGTCGCGAAGCGCTTGAAATTGGCACCCACCTTGAGGAGCGCGAGATCGCGCTTGGCGTCGGTGGCAACAACCGGCACGACGAGCGGCTTGATATGCACTTCCTTGCAGCCGGCAACGACATGATTATTGGTCAGGATATAGCCATCGGCGCTAACGATAAATCCTGTGCCGGTCGATTGCTTTGCTGGCTTGCGCGGTACGCCTTCGGACCGCGCCGACATCTTTTGCAAGAGCTGGGCGCCGCGCGCCTTCTCCGTTTCACTCAGGCGTTGGCCGATTTTGTCGCGCGCCTTGGCGGCATGGGCCGCCAGTCCGCCGGCACGCTCATTGGCGGCGGCGCGTGAAAACCACACGAAGGCGCGCACCCGGTCGCGCGTGCCGCCGAGGCCCTCGAGGAAAAATACGCCGAGGCGATATTGCGCCAGTGGAATATCGGCGCGCGCCGCGAGCTGATACAATTTGGCCGCGAGGGGAAAGTTCTTGGCCACCAAATCGCCGGTCTCGTACATGTTGGCGAGATTGAATTGTGCCCCGCCATCGCCCTGCTTGACCGCTTCCTGCGTCCAATAGAGGGCGCGTTCCGCATTCTTGGCGACGCCCTGGCCCTGGCGGTACATGGCGCCGAGCATGCGTTGCGCGTAGGCGTTTCCGGCTTCGGCCAGAGCGGTGAATTCGCTTATTGCCGTGCCGTAGTCGCCGCGCGCGTAAGCCGCGCGCCCTTCGCTGAGGCCGGCGGAGGCGCTGCCAAAAGGCGCCAGCGCCATAAGCGCCGCGATCAGCAACAGGGTCAGAAGCAATCTCATTTCAATCGGCCGGCGCTGTCATGTTCATAGGCTGGATTCTATTCCCTAGTCTAACCTGCTCTCTGCCACTAATCTCGGCCACCATGAAAAAATCCGATGCCGCCGAATTCATGAAACGGTTGGCCGCGCGCATTCCGGCGCCGGTGACCGAACTGAAATTTAAAAATCCCTACACGCTATTGGTCGCCGTCGTCCTCTCCGCCCAGGCCACCGACGTCGGCGTCAACAAGGCAACAAAGAAACTTTTCGCCGCCACCGACACGCCGGAGAAAATGGTAGCCCTGGGCGAGGCCGGGCTCAAGAAGCATATCCGCACCATTGGCCTCTACAATGCCAAGGCCAAGAATATCATCGCGCTGAGCGCGATGCTGATCGAGCGTCATGACAGCCAGGTGCCGGATAACCGCGCCCAGTTGGAGGCGCTCCCCGGTGTCGGGCGTAAAACGGCGGGGGTCGTCCTCAACACGGTATTTGGTCAACCGACGATCGCTGTCGACACCCATGTTTTTCGCGTTGCCAACCGTTCAGGTCTGGCGCGCGGCAAAACGCCCGATCAGGTCGAGGACAAGCTCTACAAGGCCGTTCCGCAAGAATATCTCCAGCACGCGCATCACTGGCTGATCCTGTTCGGCCGCTATGTGTGCAAGGCGCGCAACCCCGATTGTCCGGCTTGCGAGGTGCGCGAACTGTGCGCCTTCAAGCAAAAGACCACAGAATCGGAATAGACGGCCCCGGAAGAGGGTTAGGGCGTTTCGCCGCTGGTGTTGTTCCAGCTTTGGATGATTTCGCCGAAGCAGGCGCGCGCACCTTGCGTGGCCGTATCGGAGCTGCGAATTTCATAATAGGTAACGCGCGAACGATCCGGCATTTGTTCTTCGGCGTAGAGATATATGTCGAGCACGCAATCGGCCGCCGTGTATTGCCAGACTTCGGCCGGTGCCTCCGACCGCAACAGGGAGGGTGGTCCGAGCAGGCGGTTGACGGCGTGTGGCGCCAGACCCATCAGTTGATGTGGGTCGTCATTGATCGGTGGCGTCAGCTCTATTTGTGCCGGGGCAGGCGTTGATTCTGTTTCCAGGGCAGCGAGGGGCGCGGGCGCTGGTTCGCTCAGCCCCTTGGGCGGTGGCGAAGCCTTTTTGCGAACCGGTTCGATGGGCGCGGTATCCTGCTGCGGGGAGATTTCCGTTGTTGAGGTTGGCGGCGGTGCGTCACCGTCCGGGCCTTGCGCAGGTTTGTAAGGCTTGGCGCACGCGGCAACTACAAGCAGGGTCAGGGCAAGCGCGATGGCCGCCGGCAATGCCGGCTTGGCCTCCCATAGCCGGCGCGCCATCAATCCGTTTCTGATGCAGCCGCCGGCGTGGAAAATGTTATTTCCTGGTTCTCGTCGCTGACCGTCTGCAGGTCGGCTTCGCGGTTTCCACCGTCATGCTCGGCCTCGCCGTTTATCCGCCCGCCGCGCTCCACTTCGAGCTGGCCATAGTAGATCTTGCCGATGACCAGCCCCGAAGCATGAATGGCAAGGCGGTTATGGACGCGTAATTCGCCTTCGAAGGTGCCGGCGATTTCGGCATTGTCGACCACCGCCGCGCCTTTGAAGGTGCCGCCATAATCGATTTCGAGATAACGTCCGCTGGTGAGGTTGCCGTCGATCATGCCTTCGACGACGAGACGGTCGCAATCGGAAATCTCGGCCCCCTTCAGGCCCATATCCTTGCCTACGGTGAGGAGCTTACTTTCCGAAACGAAGTCAACGGAGTCGCCTGACTCGGACGGGGCAGCGCCCTCCCGGCCATGCGGCACATCGGGATGAAACTGCACGGCACGGCTCGAACCATCCAGGCTCAAAGGTTCGCTGGAAAAGCGCGGAAGGAAGTGCGGATCTTCTTTACTGCTGCCGGGCATGGGCCTCAGGCCTCCTGGTTCGTTGCTTCTACGGCGGACCATTTCTGTATCCATCAAAAGCTTATGACCGCAGTTCGGAGCGCGGTGTTCCGCTACCGCCCAGGCCGTGGAAGATATGGACCATGAAGGCCGTCGCCACGATCGGTGCGATTAGGTTAAGCAGCGGAATTGTGAATAATAATGCAATTACAACGCCTGAGACAAATAGTTTAATGCGGTGCTTTCGCCGCAACTGGCGTACGGCTTTAAAATCCAAGCGCCTGGGCGCAACGATTTCGAAGAATTCGCGGCCCAGCAAAACGCCGTTGATGATGAAGTAAAAAATCGGATAAATCACATTGGCGACCGGAAAGAAGGCGAGCGGCAGGATCAGCAGATTGAAAAACGCCATGACCAGGGCGAGGCGGATGCCGGCGACCGTATAATGCCAGAACGAGGCCGGCGTCGGCTTCGGCAGATGCGGATAATGGCGTTCTTCAACCGCATCGGCGACCTGATCGACAAAGGCGTAAAGGATTTCGGCCGCCAATACGGGAAACAGCATCCAGGCAACAAACGCCGCCGCAATGCCGCCCAGGAGCGCCAACGCCCAATCGATAAAAACGATTCCGGAAAGCTCCAACAGGGCGAACGTCGCGGTCGCGCCGGCGATCAATATGGCGGAGATCGCAAGCGCAATCAGCAGCGTCCACAATATGGCGTGCCTGATGCGCCGATCGCCAAGTTGCCTGAAGGCCAAATTGAGCGCTTCAATCATCCATTTATCCCTTATTCGCGGCGGCTTCGGAAGTACCGTGCGGCCAATGCGGCACGGCGAATCCCAGCCCTGCCCGAATCCCCACCATATGTTGGATTCTATCTCGTTGGCACCTTATAGTGCGGCGCAAGAAACATAAGAATAATAGCGAATCGGAGTTAAAAAATGGCGCAACCAAGCCTGGATGTGATCGGTATCGGCAATGCCATTGTCGATGTGATTGCGCGTGCCGAGGACTCGTTTCTCACCGACCATGCGCTGGCCAAGGGCGCCATGATCCTGATTGATGCCGAGCAGTCTGAAGCACTTTATGCCGCTATGGGCGTTGGCATCGAAGCCTCGGGCGGATCCGCCGCCAACACCATGGTCGGCCTCGCCCTCATGGGCGGCGCCGCCGGCTATGTCGGCAAGGTCAAGAAAGATACTCTGGGCGGGGTGTTTCGCCACGATATCAACGCTGCCGGCGTGCGCTTTGATACCACGCCCGCAGCTGACGGCACGCCGACGGCGCGCTGCCTCATTCTCGTTACCGACGATGCCCAGCGCACCATGAACACCTATCTCGGCGCCTGCATTGAGCTCGGCCCTGAGGATATCGATGAGGATTCCATCGCCGACGCCAAAGTGACCTATATGGAAGGCTATCTTTGGGATCCGCCCGGCGCCAAACAGGCATTTCGCAAGGCGCTGAAAATTGCTCATGCGCATGGCAGGCGCGTCTCTCTCAGCCTCTCAGATTCATTCTGCGTTGATCGTTATCGCGATGAATTCCGCGATCTGGTCGAGAACCATGTCGATATTCTGTTCGCCAACGAAGATGAAATTCTGTCGCTCTATCAATTATCCGATTTTGACGAAGCCCTGCAATTGGTCGCCAAGCATTGTGAAATTGCCGCGCTGACCCGGAGCGAAAAGGGATCCGTGGTCGTCGGCGGTGGTGAAGTTCATGTGATTGATGCGGCGCCGGTGACACAATTGACGGACACAACCGGTGCCGGCGATCTCTATGCCGCCGGATTTCTCTACGGTTTCACTCATGATTTCGACCTGGCCCGCTGTGGCCGGCTCGGCGCCCTTGCGGCCGGCGAGATCATCTCCCATTTTGGCGCCAAACCGGAAACCGATATTGCTCGGTTCGTTGCGGCCAGCGCCGGGCCGCTCGCTGGTGGGTAAAATATTTAGTAAATAAATTCAATATCTTAGCCTTGTCATATCTTTGTATGACGGGGTGACGACAGAAATTGAGGGGAATGTCGGGATGGGCCAATTGGTGGATGGTATTTGGCAGGTCGAGACACTTGCCGTCCGTTCCAAGGATGGCCGCTTTGTCCGTGCCGAGACCCAGTTCCGCGATTTCATCAGCGCCGATGGCAGCTCCGGCTTCAAGGCCGAGGCCGGGCGCTATCACCTCTATGTCTCGCTCGCCTGCCCGTGGGCGCACCGCACCCTTATATTCCGTGTTCTCAAGGGCTTAGAGGGCGCGATCAGCATTTCTGTCGTCGATCCCTTCATGGCCGACACGGGCTGGGCGTTTGGTGAAAGCGAGGGCTGCATTGCCGATCCGCTGTTTGGTGCCCGGCATCTGCATGAAATTTACACCCAGGCTGAGGCCGAATATTCCGGCCGCGTCACGGTGCCGGTGCTGTGGGACCGCAAGCGCGGCACCATCGTCAACAATGAATCGGCCGAAATCATCCGCATGATGAACAGCGAATTTAGCAAATTTGCGCCGGAAAGCCCCGACTACTGCCCGGATGATTTGCGTGACGAGATCGACGAGATTAATGAGCGGGTCTATGAGGACATCAATAACGGCGTCTATCGCAACGGCTTCGCCACCACCCAGGAATCCTATGAAGAGGCCTTCGAGCAGCTCTTCGCGGCGCTCGACTGGGTCGAGGAAATCCTCAGCCGGCGGCGCTATCTCTGCGGCGAGCGCTTGACCGAGGCGGATTGGCGGCTTTTCGTGACACTGCTCCGCTTCGACCCCGTCTATGTCGGCCATTTCAAGTGCAATCTCCGAAGAATTGCGGATTATCCCTGTCTTTCCAATTATTTATGCGAATTATATCAAATTCCAGGGATCGCCCAGACGTGCAATTTCCGCCATATCAAAGAGCATTATTACCGCAGCCATGAGAGCATCAATCCAACCCGCATCGTGCCGTGCGGGCCGGAAATGAACCTGCACCAGGCACATGACAGGAACCGGCTCTGACGGCAACCCGGCCAGTTAAACATGGCTGACGGCCGCACACCCCCGGCGCGGTCGCGCGATGGATTGGGCCATGCAGCGCGCAAATCCTGGCGCAGCGCTCTCGCCAGTTATCGCGACCGGCGTATCGCTTCCATTTTCTTTCTCGGCATGTCGGCTGGATTGCCGCTGGCGCTGACCGGGAACACTCTCGGTTATTGGCTTGCCCGCGAGGAGGTTGATAAGACGACGGTCGGTCTGTTTTCCATTGTTGCTCTGTCCTACGCCCTAAAATTTCTCTGGGCGCCGGTTATTGACAGGGTGGGATTTCCGCTGCTCACACGGTTTCTCGGGCAGCGCCGCGGCTGGACGGTGGCGACCCAGCTTGCGCTGATGGCTTCAATCGTTGCCATGGCGCTAACCGACCCAGCGGAAAACCTTGGGTTATTGGCTGTTTTCGCCGTTCTCGTCTCGTTTTGTAGCGCCAGCCAGGATGTGGTGATCGACGCCTACCGGGTCGAGCTTCTTGAGGAAGAAAAAATCGGAACGGGCGCAAGTAGCTATGTCTTCGGTTATCGCATCGGTTTGCTTGTTTCCACCACCGGTGCGCTCAATATGGTCGGGTGGCTCGGCTGGAGCACTGTTTTTCTGATCATGGCAGCGCTGGTGACGATTGGTTTGGTTACCATATTGCTGAGCCGAGAACCCGATCATGTCGTCAGCGAGGAAACGGCGGCGCGCGAGCGCCGGGTGGGTGACTATCTCGCTCGGAGGCCAGAATTATCGGGTCGCCGCGCGGCGGTGGCGGCATGGCTCTATGGCGCCGTGGTGAGTCCGTTTGTCGATTTCATGATGCGCCCACAGTGGCTGGTCATTTTACTATTCATCATATTCTACAAGCTGGGCGATTCGATGGCCGGTGTGATGACCGGTTATTTCCTGGTCGAGCTTGGATTCAGCGACCCCGAGATCGGCAATATCGGCAAAACTGTCGGTTTGGCCGCGACTTTGCTGGGATTTGTAATCGGTGGCTGGCTGATGGCCAAACTCGGCATGCTGTGGTCGCTTTGGATTTGCGGCGGCGTCCAAATGCTCTCCAACCTAATATTCGCCGTACAGGCATCGGTCGGTTATGACACCGGAATGTTGGCGATCGCTTTTGCGGTCGAAAACTTGGCCGGTGGAATGGGTACGGCGGCCTTTGTGGCCTATTTGTCGGGACTCTGTAATCTTGCCTATACGGCAACCCAATTCGCGCTGTTGAGCGCTGTCGCATCTCTTGGGCGCACATTTCTCGCCGCGCCGGCCGGGTGGTTGGCGGATATGATGGAATGGGTGCCGTTTTTCCTGGTCACCACCGTTGCGGCGCTGCCGGGGCTCGGCTTATTGCTGTGGATTACCATCGCGCACCAGCGGGCGGAGCGAATTCGGTCTTTAAACGGCAACAAAATCAGTTAGTTAGAGCTGTCCGGCTTGATTGCGTGCTTGATCGCCATCAGCATTTCATCTTCTTCGCTGGGGGCCGGCTTTTGTTCCGTGGCAGCGGGCGCCGGCTGCGGCTCCGGTTCTGGCGCGTCGATCGTGGGCTCCTGATGTCCGTCTTGCGGCGCATATTCGACCGTATCTTCATCTTCGGCCAAGGCCTCGGCGGCCCAATCGTCACTTGCCGGCGCTTTTCCGTCTTTCGCGCCGTCCTCTGACGCTGAATCAGTCTTGCCGAACCAGCCGCTGTCGGAGCTTTTCTCCTCCGCCGCTGCGGCGCCCGAATCCATGGCCAGGCGCTGGCTGTTTTCGATGGCGCGCTTGTTTAGTGCGTCAAAATCGAACTTCAGTGGCTTGCCGCTTCTTTCGCCGCCCGACATATCATCCTGTGATTCGGCGCTGGCGGCCGTTTCAGGCCCGGCTTCGGCAGCCTCCGGTTCAGGTGGCGGCGCGGTGCTTCCGGCCGGCGTGCCGTAAAATTGCGCCGATGCGCTTGGCGCCGCCGGGGCGGGCTGAGGTGCCGCCGATTGCGCCGATATGCGGCTACTGAGATTGTTCACGGCGCTTTCGAGCGGCATGATCGATTGGTTGATATCCTGCGCCGTGCGGGCGCTGTTGCGATTGAGCGCCGCTTCCAACTGGCCTGCCATTTCCGCCAGGCCCCGGGTGACGGCGGCAATGCGCTCCTCGCCGCGTTCGGCCCGTTCGGCGACGCTATGCATCAGGGAAAGCAGGGTTTTTTCCCGCCGGTCCGCCGTCTCAAGGCGTTCGACCAGCATCGTCAGGGCGCGCGAGCGCTGCTCGACCATGCCGATGCGCTCGGCCATGACGCCAACTTCGCGGCTGCTGTTTTCGGCGATATCGACGCGCTGCGCCAGGGCGCTGATCGCATCATTGCGCTTTTCGGATTTTTCAAAGCGCTCCGCCAGAGCCAATAGCGCCTTGCCGAGGGGTGATTCGTCCTGCCCCGGCCCGGCGGGGAGACCGGCCTGGGCGCTTTCCGCGGTGGCCCGGCGCGGCCCGGTGCCGAGTTCTTCATTGGCGATTTGCGTCAGCGCATTGGTAACCCATTCGCCGAGCGTCTCGCGCCGCCGCGATGCCGCCTTGGCAGCCTTGGCGCGCGCTTCGCGCGAAACGCCGCGAACGGACCAGGGCGACGGTGCCTTGGCTTTCTGCCGTCCACCTGAATCGCGGCTGCTGGGGTCCGCGTCCGACCGGCTATCGCTCATTGTCCGGCCCGAACGGGGGTCTGCTGTCGCCATTTTCCACCCTGCAGGAAGTTGATGAGACGCACATCGCGAATTTAAACCGTGTAGCACATAACATTAAGCGATTCTCGATACAACCGTTTACATTATAAATTTGTTCAATTACAGCAGCTTATCGCACACTATTAGTAGTGTTCATGAACAGGATAAACGCAAAATATGGTATTTTTGCAGGGCACCGGTAGCGCGTCCATTGTCAATTCAAACAAAGCGTTAAAGCCAAATTTACTTTGAGGAAAGTGTAAGACAGAGTGTCATACAAACAATTAAAATATTTGTGAATTTTGGTTAACTATTTGTAAATAGAGGAAAAAACTACGCTCGCTGATCGAGGGCATAGCCTGTGGCGCGCACCGTTCTGATGATGTCCGTTTTGCCGCCAGCATTGAGGGATTTGCGCAGCCGGCGGACATGCACATCGACAGTCCGGGGTTCGAGGTAAATTTCCCGGCCCCATACGGCGTCGAGCAGTTGTTCTCTACTGAATACCCGGCCGGGATTTTCCATGAAATGGCGCAACAGGCGAAATTCGGTCGGCGCCAGGCGAATCGCCTCGCCGTCCCGTGTCACGCGGTATTCGGCCAGATCCATATTGATACCGCCATATTCGATGGTCTCGGCTTCAAAGGCGGGGCGGAGGCGGCGTAGCACGGCGCGCACCCGGGCCACCAGTTCGCTCGGCGAAAACGGCTTGACGACATAATCGTCGGCGCCGCAATCGAGGCCGCGCACCCGGTCGCTTTCCTCGCCGCGCGCGGTGAGCATGATAATCGGCAGATTCTGCGTTTCCGCCTGGCGCCGCAGGCGGCGGCACACCTCGATACCGGAGAGCCGGGGCAGCATCCAGTCGAGCAGGATAAGGTCGGGGCGGCGCTCGCGGATCATCAGCATCGCCTCTTCGCCGTCGACAGCCTCGCCGACCTCAAAGCCGTCTTTCTCCAGATTGTAACGCACCAGCGTCAGCAGGGCCGCTTCATCGTCAACGACGAGAATATAGAGCGCCACCGTTTCTAGGCCTCCTCCGTGCCCGTATCCGGCAGGTCGGCCGGTGTGGTGGTGAATGGCGTTTTGTCGCCTTTGGGGCGTGCTTCATCAAGCGGTGTGCCGGTGACGAGAAAGCTGATCGTCTCGGCGATGTTGGTCGCGTGATCGCCCATACGCTCAATATTCTTGGCGATAAACAGGAGATGCGTGCACGGCGTGATGTGGCGCGGATCTTCCATCATGTAGGTCAACAGCTCGCGAAACAGGCTGTTATAGATTTCATCGACCTCTTCGTCGCGCCGCCAGACGTCGAGCGCCTTGTCGGCATCACGCCCCATATAGGCATCGAGCACATCCTTGATCATGCCCTGGACGATAAGCGACATACGCGGGATCACCGCCACCGGGCGCATCCGCTCGACCTGGCTGAGCGCGCTCGCCCGCTTGGCCACATTGGCGGCGTAATCGCCGATGCGCTCGAGGTCGCTGGAAATCTTAAGCGAGGCGGTAATCAGGCGGAGATCGACCGCCATCGGCTGGCGAAGTGCGAGAAGGCGCATGACCAGATGATCGATCTCATGTTCCAGCCGGTCGATCGGCTTATCATCCTGGATGACGCGCGCCGCCAATTCAGGGTCGCGCTTGACCAAGGCGGTAATCGCCTCGGCCAATTGCTGCTCGACCATGCCGCCCATGCGCAAGATCGTGCCGGTCATCTGGTTGAGCTCTTCGTCGTAGCTCTTGACGGTATGCTCGGGCAAGGTTTCCTCCTGTTGCGCTTGTCGTATGAGTCTATCTGCTAACCGAAGCGCCCGGTGATATAATCCTGGGTGCGCTTTTCGGCCGGATTGGTGAAGATCGCCTCGGTATCGCCGAACTCCACCAGTTTTCCCAAATGAAAGAATGCCGTGTATTGGGAAACGCGTGCCGCTTGCTGCATATTGTGCGTAACGATGGCGATGGTGAAGTCTTCTTTCAGTTCATCGATCAATTCCTCGACCTTGGCCGTGGCGATCGGGTCGAGGGCGGAGCAGGGTTCGTCCATCAGAATGACTTCCGGGCTGATGGCGATGGCGCGTGCGATGCACAGGCGCTGCTGCTGCCCGCCCGACAGGCTGGTGCCGGGCGCCGACATGCGGTCGGCCACTTCGTCATAGAGGCCGGCCTTACGCAGACTGCTTTCAACGATCCCGTCGAGCTCGCCGGCATTGTCGGTGAGGCCATGAATGCGCGGCCCGTAGGCGACATTGTCATAAATCGATTTGGGAAACGGATTCGGCTTTTGGAAGACCATGCCGACGCGCGCGCGCAGCTGCACCACGTCGAGATCGCGGGCATAAATATCGTTGCCGTCGAGCAGCACATTGCCCTCAACCCGGCAGCCCTCGATGATGTCGTTCATGCGGTTGAGGCAGCGCAGAAAGGTTGATTTGCCGCAGCCCGAGGGGCCGATCAACGCACTCACGCGCTTCTCCGCCACTTTCATATCGACGTCGTAGAGCGCCTGGGTTGCACCGTAAAAAACGTCGAGTCCGCTGATCTCCATCTTGGAAGGCAGTGGCGTTTCAGCTTGGCCGCTACCGATTGTGCCATTTGTCTCCATTGCAAATGTCATCGCATTTTCTTTCTTACCGTATAACGCACTGGCTACCAGCGTGTTTCAAAACGCCGGCGCAGGAAAACCGCGAGCGCGTTCATGATTATCAAAAAGGCGAGCAGGACAATAATTGCGGCCGACATTTTCTCTTCGAAGCCGCGTTCCGGGCTGTCGGCCCACAGGAATATCTGCACCGGCAATGCCGTCGCCGAATCGAACGGCGCCGATGGAATATCGACAATGAAGGCGACCATGCCGATCATCAACAGCGGTGCCGTTTCACCGAGGGCGCGCGCCATGCCGATAATCGTGCCGGTCATGATGCCCGGCATGGCGAGCGGCAGCACATGGTGTGACACCACCTGCACCGATGAGGCGCCGACGCCGTGCGCCGCTTCGCGAATCGAGGGCGGCACGGCGGAAAGTGCGGCTCGGGTGGCGATGATGATGGTCGGCAGCGTCATCAGCATGAGCGTCAGGCCGCCAACGATGGCGGTCGAGCGCGGCAGCTCGAACAATTGAATAAAGATCGCCAGGCCAAGCAAGCCGAAGACGATCGAGGGCACCGCCGCCAGGTTGTTGATATTGACCTCGATAAAATCGGTGAGGCGGTTTTTGGGCGCGAACTCCTGCAAATAGACCGCGGCGGCAACGCCAAGCGGAAAGGCCAGCACCAGGGTGATGAGTAATGTCCAGAACGATCCCGCCAGCGCGCCGCCGATGCCGGCGAGCTCGGGCTCGCGCGAATCGGAGCCGGTGAAGAAATCGCCATTGAAGACAGTGCGCAGATTTCCCGCCGCCTCGAAATGATCGACCCAGGCCAGTTGTTGATCATTCAGGCGGCGCTCGGCTTCAGGTACATCGCGCGGCAGGCTGCCCTTTGTCAGCATATCGACATCGCTTGCGGCGGTGAGCCAAACGCGCTCAGTCGTGCCGATCCAATCGGGCCGGTCGAGAATCATCTCGCGCAATTCGAAGCGCGCCGCCTTGCTGAAGAGCCGCGTCAGTTTGCGCCGCTCGGCCCGTTCCACGATTTCGGGAAACTGTGCGAACAGCGCCTGGCGCAATGCCCTGCCATATTTTCCCTTGGCCAGCTGCTTCGCCTCACGCGTGCCACTGGGGTCGATCAGTTCGGCATCGAAAGTAATTTCAAGCGCGATTTCGGTTTTGACGAAAGCCGGATAGCCGCGCGAAATAACACTGCCGAGGAGCAGCACCAGAACGCCGAGGGCGAGGCCGATGGCCAGGATGCCGGCCGCCTTCAGCCGGCGCTCCCGGCGGTAGCGCTTCCTGAGCCGCCGCGTTGCGCGTTCGGATGTTTGCCAGCCCTTCTCTATCATTCGTATTGCTCGCGGTATTTGCGTGCGATGTAGAGCGCCAGCACATTGAGCGCCAGGGTGGCGAGGAAAAGCGCCAGACCAAGGGCAAAGGCGGCCAGGGTCTTGGCGCTGTCAAATTCCTGATCGCCGACCAGCAGGGTCACCATCTGCGCGGTCACGGTGGTGACGGCGTCGAGCGGGTTGGCGGTGAGTTTGGCCGCCAGACCCGCCGCCATGACGACGATCATGGTCTCGCCGATGGCGCGGCTGACGGCGAGCAGACAGGCGGCAACGATGCCGGGGAGCGCAGCCGGGAGAATAACTTTCACCACCGTTTCCGCGCGCGTTGCCCCCATCGCAAGCGAGCCTTCGCGTAAAGAACGCGGTACGGCGACGATGGCGTCATCGCTCAAGGAGGAGATAAACGGGATGATCATAATGCCCATCACCGCGCCTGCCGCGAGCGCGCTCTCCGAGGCGACGTCGAGACCGAGATAGGCGCCGAAGCCGCGCAACGCCGGCGCCACCGTGAGGGCGGCGAAGAAGCCATACACCACGGTCGGCACACCGGCGAGAATTTCGAGGATCGGTTTGACCGCGTTGCGCGTGCGCGGGCTGGCGAATTCGGCCATGTAGACCGCCGAGAACAATCCGACCGGAAGCGCCACCAGCATGGCGATCAGGGTAATGAGCAGGGTGCCGGTAAAGAGCGGCACGGCGCCGAACGCGCCCGAGCTGCCGATCTGATCCTCGCGAATCGCGGTTTGCGGGCTCCACTCGAGGCCGAACAAAAATTCGCCGACCGAGACAATGGAAAAGAAGCGAATCGATTCGAACAGCACCGAAAGAATGATGCCAACGGTCGTCACCACGGCAACGAAGGAGGCAAGGACCAGGGCGGAGCGCACCACACGCTCGACCCGGTGGCGGGCGCGGAAGGCCGGCGCCACATGGTGCCACGACCAGGCCAGGCCGGCCACGGCCAGCGCCAGACCGCCGCCGAGCATTGCGGCGCGCGCCGTATCGCGCATCGCGCCGTAGCGCTCGGCGGCGGCTAGGAGAGTTGGGTCGGCGGCGCGGCTGACGGCATCGCCGGCGGCAAGATTGCGGATATCGTTGAGCAGCAGGCCGAGCATTTCGCCGGACAGCGACGTGGCCTCCGGCCCGAGCGAGGAGATCAGCAGGGCTTCTAGAATGCGCTCCTCAAAGAGCAACCAGATGAGCAGCACCACAGCTGAAGGCAGGGCGCACCAAACGGCGACGTACCAGCCGTGATATCCGGGCATGGAGTGGGGGCGGATCGATTCGCGCCCGGCGGCGCCAAGCAATTTCCGCCGCGCCAGAAAAAAACCGATCGCGGCGAGCCCACCCAGGGCAATGAGAAGAATAACCAGCTGCACGCGCTCGCAGTCTCCGCTCGCGCCAGTGAAAGAAACATCCCGGCACGCCACCCGAAACCTTCCGGGAGCACCACCGAACAGCCAATCAATACACCGCCATTGTTACGGTTTTATGACATTTGCGAAGAGATATTGCTCAAGGGAGAAGAGACCGGAGCCCGGCGGCGACAAGCGGGATTGCTCCTTTGACTTAGAATTTCACCCGTGCGCCGAAGCCGCCGATGGTGATGTCCTCGGACTGGACGGCGGGGATATCGGCTTCGTAGACGCCAATAATGGCATAGAGTTCGGCGCTGAGCTTATCGATCGATTGTGCCGCAGCGAGGCTGTAGAACGTGCCCTCGCGGCCGGTGGCGCTCTGGTTTTCAGTCTGGGAATAATCGATACTGACGGCACTGCGGCCCAAATCCGTCAGCGCGAACTCCTGGCCGAGTTTGATGTGCCAAAATTCCTCGTCGTCGCGTGCCGTGGCCTCAAGGTCTTCGCTCGAAAAGCTGCCGCTCAGGCTGGTGCCGAACGGCGCCTTGGCCGAGGCGGACATGCCATAGCCGGTCTTTTGTGCGGTTGGCGAGGCGTCCCAGTAGCTGGCGGCGAGGGCGACCTCGGTGCCGTTGAACTCGCGGCCATAGCGCGCCGCGAAATCCCACTCATCGCCATCGACCCACGAGGTCGAGAGCTTGGTGCCGGCAAAGGTCGGGGAGTCGTAACGGATGCGGTCATCGCGGTTGAGGCCGTTTTGCGCACTAAAGAGGTCGCCTACCGTTACCCCGGTCGAAGCGCCTTGGCCGCCGGAGGTGCGAAATGCCAGACTACCGCCCAAGCCGGAATAGCCGGAGCCGGAAATCACGCCGGTGCCGGAGAGATCCTCCTCCATCGTGCCATCGGATGCGGAAGAGCCATGGCCCAAATATAGTTTGCCCAAATTCTTGTTGGCAAACCACAGTTCGAGCTTGCGCTCGGTGAAGCTGTTGCTGGCGATGACCGCCGTATTTTGATCGATGGTAATGTCGTCGGTCGAATTTGATTCGAATTGTACTTCAAGGGTCGTGCCGGCGGTCCAATTATCGCTCATATTGGTCAAGCCGATGAAGCGCACGCGGGACGCCGAGGAGTCGTTGTCGGCATGGAACCAGCGCGTCTGATCGCCGTCATTGGCATGGAAAATCATGCGGTTGAGGTGTCCGGAAATGGCGAGCTTCGTGTTTTCCTCGCCGGAGCTGACGTGTGGCTTTGCGGCTTCCGTTTCTGCCTTCGCTTGCGCCACCGCCAGGCCATTCCGCTGTACGGTATCACGCAGTGTCTGCAAATCGCGCGCCAAGCTTTCGATTTGGCTCCTGAGGGCCGCATTTTCCGCTTTCAAATCTGAGATATCGTCTGCCGCCACGGCGTGGGACAGCAAAATAAATACGCACAGTGCGGCGGCGCCCGGCAATCGCCTGGCGCGGCGTCTGCCAAAAGAAAGATTGGTTTTCAACAGGCCCGCCTACTCGGAGTGTATGACAAATTCTCCATCTTCGCCGGAGAACAGCCCCGGGCCCGGCTCCATCTCGTCGCCGGGATCCTGCCACTTACTGGTATGGAGCGGTTTGCCGCCGCACGCCGAAAGGGCGAGCGTGGCGGCGACAAGCAGGATCGCGGCATATTTCACTTTGCTTCCCGTTTGAAGCATGTGAGGGCTCCTTTGGCTTAGAACCTCACCAGCGCACCGAAACCGCCAATGGTGACGTCCTCGGTCTGAACGCCGGGGAGATCGGCATCATAGATGCCGAGAATAGCATAAAGTTCGGCGCTGAGCTTATCAATCGATTGCGCCGCCGCAACGCTATAGAACGTGCCCTCGCGGCCGGTCGCGCCCTGGTCTTCGGTCTGGGAAAAATCGATGCTGACGGCGCTACCGCCGAGGCTCGTCATGTCGAAATCATGACCGAGTTTGACGTACCAGAATTCCTCGTCGTCGCGTCCAGCGGCCTCGAGGTCTTCGCTCGAATAGCTGCCGCTCAGACTGGTGCCGAACGGCGCCTTGATCGAGGCGGACATGCCGTAGCCGGTCTTTTGCGCGGTTGGCGAGGCATCCCAATAGCCGGCGGCGAGGGCGACCTCGGTGCCGTTGAATTCGCGGCCATAGCGTGCCGCCAAATCCCACTCGTCGCCATCGACCCAGGAAGTCGAGAATTTGGTGCCGGAGAATGTCGGGCTGTCGTAGCGAATGCGGTCATCTCGGCCGAGGCCGTCCTGGGTGTCGAACATATCGCCGATCGCGACGCCCGATGTGGTGCCGCCGGTGCCTGAAAGACGGATCGCCAAGGAGCCGCCGAGGCCGGAATAACCCGAGCTTGAGATTGCGCCGGTGCCGGAGAGATCCTCTTCCACCGTGCCGTCCGAGGCGGCCGAGCCCTGGCCCAAATACAGTTTGCCCAACATCGCGTTAGCGAACCACAGTTCGAGTTTGCGCTCGGTAAAACTGTTGCTGGCAATGGTCGCGGTATTCTGATCGATGGTGACGTCGGCGGTCGAATTCGAGGCGAACTGCACTTCAATGTTTGTGCCTGCGGTCCAATCTTCATCCATCTTTGTCTTGCCGACGAAGCGCATGCGGGTCGATGCGGCGTCATTGTCAGCCTGGAACCAGCGTGCCTGATCGCCATCATCGGCGTAGAACAGCATGCGATTTACCTGGCCGGAAATTGCGAGTTTGGTGTTTTCCTCGCCGGATGTGACAACCGGCGCGGCCGCCTTCACTTCGGCGACCGCCTGGCCATTCTGGTGAACGGCATCGCGCAGCTGCTGCAAATCCCGCGCCAGACTTTCGATCTGCTCCTTGAGAGCCGCATTTTCCGCTTTCAGGTCCGAAATATCATCCGCCGCTGCCGGCTGGGCAAGCAGGATCGGGGCGCTCAATGCCGCCGCGCCGAGCAGCAGGCCCGCCCGGCCGATCCGGGCGTAAGCTTTATTTTTTTTCTTCGACAGACTGTTCATTTTACGATGTAACTCCGTTTGATTTGGGTTCGGCATATCTGCAGATATATTCTGAGGGTTTCCTTGAACGAGAATGTTAAAACCTTTGAAGAGATATGGTTAATACGATGTGGTTAATTTTTCCTCAATTTTCCGCCGGGTATCCTATAAGAAGGTTACATTTGTAACGCTGCGGCAGATTGCCGCGTAATTTGTTCATGTTTGTTAATAGGTTGTTGCTGTATCAGTGCGACCGCGCTTCTGAAACCTTAATTATGATCGGGACAATAATGCGAATGATTCTTATTTGCAATATTAATATTTACAGGCAAATTTTGTGCGCGGGCACAATCGCCGCTGGAACAGGCCGGCACGGGAATGTTCGCGATATGGCTTTGCTGGGTCCGGTTATTCGGCCGCAATTTGGCCGAAGCGGAGCGTGAAAACGCTGCCTTTTCCGGGTTCGGATTCAATCGAGAGCTCCGCCCGGTGGCGGCTGGCGATGTGTTTGACGATGGCGAGGCCGAGGCCGGTGCCGCCAAGTTCGCGCGAGCGCGCCGTATCGATGCGGTAAAACCGTTCGGTCAGGCGTGGCAGATGCTCGCGCGCGATACCCTCGCCCTGATCCGCGATTGACACCAGAATTTCGTTTTTGCCGGCATTATCGCGCCAGGCACGGATGCGCACGGCGCCATCCTCGCGGCCATATTTGATCGCGTTGTCGATGAGGTTTTGAAATAGTTGCGTCAACTCACTTACATCTCCCGGCAACACCGGAAGCTCCGCCTCGATATCGCTGATCAGGGCGACGGACCGTTCCTTGGCACGCCATTCGAGATTGTCCGTCACAGTGGCGAGCAGGGCTGCGAGGTCGACCTGGTCCGCTGGAATCGTATGCTCGTTCATTTCGATTCGCGAGAGGGAGAGCAAATCCTCGACCAGACGGGTCATCCGCTCGGCGTGCTGGGCCATGATGGCGAGGAAGCGTTCGCTTGCTTCAGGGTCGTCCTTGGCCGGCCCGCGCAGGGTCTCGATAAATCCGCTCAAGGTAGCGAGTGGGGTGCGGATTTCATGGCTCGCATTGGCGATGAAATCCGCCCGCATCTGGTCGCTCAGGCGCGCTGCCGTGACGTCGACAAGGGCGAGCACGATCGCCGTGCCGTCGGCTGCGGGTTGACGCAAGGGTTCGATATGGGCCGAGAAGTGGCGCGCCATGGGTGATTGCAGGATGAAGTCCACGTCCTGGCCGCTGTCGTCGCGCGCCGCCGTCTCGAGTGCCGCGATGACATCGGGATTACGCAGCACCGCCGCCAGGTCGCGGCCCTCGGGCTCGCCGCCAAGCAGAGTTTTCGCGGCGCGGTTGGCGCGCACCACGGTTTGCCCCGCCGTCAGCAACAGCACCGGGCCGGGCAGCGCATCCAGGGCGCGCTCGAGGCCGTCATGGTCGCTCACCAGGCGGCCTGTGCGTTCGCGCGATTCGCGCTCGAGGCGCTGCACGGCCAGCGCCAATTCGCGCCCGATGCGGGTGCGCCCACCCGTCGGCGTGATTTCGTCGCCACGCGCCATGTGCTCGATGTCGCGCTTGGTGCGCAACAGATCGCTAAGCAGCCAATAGATCGCAGCGGCGCTGATGATCGTCAGGCCGAGCCAGGTGAGCGCCGCTGTGCCGAGCGGTATCAGGCCGAGCGCGGCGAGAATGATCAGGGCAAGGGCCAGCGGCGCCGCGGCAATCGCCACCGTGCGCAACCATCGGCCCAAAGGTACGTCGCGCCAAACCATATCGTCTCCAATGTTCACCGCTACGGAAATAGTGCGCAATGCGAGGTGTTTCGACAATCCCCCCTTGTGGTACCGTCCGGCGATATGGCCAAGAAATCAACAATTCCCAGCTCCGAAGACTCCCCGGCAGCAAAGGTAACACCGATGATGGCGCAATATCTCGCCATCAAGCGCGACCATGCGGAAGCCCTGCTGTTTTACCGTATGGGTGATTTTTATGAGCTTTTCTTTGACGACGCCGTCACGGCAGCGGAAGCGCTCGGCATTACCCTGACCCACCGCGGCAAGCATGCGGGCGCGGACGTGCCGATGTGCGGCGTGCCGGTGCGTGCCGCCGACAGCTATCTTGAGCGCCTTATTCAGTCCGGCTTCCGGGTTGCCGTGTGCGAGCAAACCGAAGACCCGGCGCTGGCCAAGAAGCGCGGCGCAAAAGCCGTTGTGGCGCGCGAGGTCGAGCGCCTGGTGACGCCCGGCACTCTCACAGAGGACACGCTCCTCGATGCGCGCGCCTCTAACTATCTGGTGGCGCTCGGCCGGGCCGAGGGCCAGTGGGCCATTGCCTGGTGCGATATGTCGACCGGCGAATTCCGGGTGATGAAATGCGATGCCGCCACCCTGCCGGCGATGCTGGCCCGCCTCGCGCCGGATGAAATCCTGCTCTCCGATGGCATGCTCGAAGCGCCGGAGCTGTTTGAAACCTTCGCGGACTGGAAAGCCGCTCTCGCGCCGCAACCGGCACGTCTCTTCGATAGCGCGGCCGGCGAGCGCCGCCTGTGCGCTCTCTATGGTGTCGCCGCGCTCGACGGCTTCGGTGAATTCAGCCGCGCCGAGCTCGCCGCGGCGGGCGCGATTGTCGAATATGTCAGTCTCACCCAGAAGGGCAAGCTGCCGCGCCTGGCGGCGTTGAGCGTGGTCTTGGAAGGCGCCAGCATGGCGATCGACGCGGCGACCCGGCGCAATCTCGAGCTTACCCACGCCCTTTCCGGCGGCCGCAAGGGCTCGCTCCTCGCGGTTATCGACCGCAGCGTGACCGGCGCCGGCGCGCGCCTGTTGCATGCCCGCCTGGCGGCCCCGCTTACCGATCCGGGCGCCATCAATGCGCGCCTCGATCAGGTCGATTTTTTTATCGCCGCGACGGCTTCGCGTGATGATCTGCGAACGACATTGCGCGCTTTTCCCGATATCGAGCGCGCCCTCTCGCGCCTCACGTTGGGGCGTGGCGGCCCGCGGGATTTGGCGGCGATTCGCGATGCGTTGGTGAGGGTGCCGGAACTCCGCGCCGCGCTCCAACGGGCGGACGGCTTGGAGGCGCTTGGCGATGCCGTGGCGCGTGTCGCCGACGGCCTCGGCGAACATGAAATTCTCGCCACGCGTCTCACAAACGCGCTCGTGCCGACCCCGCCGCCGATGGTACGCGACGGTGGCTTTATCGTTCCGGGCTATAGCGCGGCACTTGATGAATTCGTGTCGCTGCGCGACGAGAGCCGCCGCCTGATCGCCAATTTGCAGGCGCGCTACCGCCAAGAGACCGGCGTCGACAGCCTCAAGGTCAAACACAATAATGTGCTCGGCTATTTCGTCGATGTTACGGAGCGCAACGCGGCGAAGCTCGGCGAGGGTTTTATTCACCGCCAGAGCCTGGCCAGCGCGGTGCGCTTTACCACCGTCGAGCTTGGCGAGCTCGAGGGCAAGATAAACTCGGCGGCGCAAAAAGCACTCGACCTTGAAGCCCAGCTATTCGAGCAATTGCTCGGCGAGACCATCGCCCGGGCCGAGGAGATCGCCCGTCTGGCACGCGCCGCCGCCCGGCTCGATGTCGCCTCGGCATTGGCGCAATTGGCGGTCGAGCGGCGCTATTGCAGGCCCATTGTCGATGCCGGCCAGGCCTTTGATATCCGCGCCGGGCGTCATCCCGTGGTCGAAGCGCTGGCGACAAGCGAAGAACAGTTCGTTGCCAATGATTGCGACCTTGGCCCGGCACAGCATCTCTGGCTGGTGACCGGCCCCAACATGGCGGGCAAAAGCACCTTCCTCAGGCAGAACGCGCTGATTGCCATTCTCGCTCAGATGGGCGCGTTCGTGCCGGCCGAGAGCGCCCATATCGGCATCGTCGACCGTCTGTTCAGCCGTGTCGGCGCGGCCGATGATCTGGCGCGCGGCCGTTCGACCTTTATGGTCGAGATGATCGAGACGGCGGCTATCCTGAATTTGGCTGGCCGTGATTCCCTGGTCATACTTGATGAGATTGGGCGCGGTACGGCGACTTTCGACGGCCTCTCGATCGCCTGGGCGGCGGTCGAGCATCTGCATGAGGTCAATAAATGCCGCACCCTCTTTGCCACCCATTACCATGAATTAACGGCGCTGGCGCCCAAGCTCGAACGGCTTTCGTGCAGCACCATGCGGGTCAAGGAATGGCAGGGCGATGTGGTCTTTCTGCACGAGGTCATGGCGGGTTCCGCGGATCGCTCCTACGGTATTCACGTCGCCCGCCTGGCCGGCTTGCCCGAGGCGGTTCTCGGCCGCGCCGAGGAGGTTCTGGCGAGCCTGGAAGAAGGCGAGCAGGGCGGCGCCGTGGCCCGCCTGGCGGAGGATTTGCCGCTGTTCTCAAATCCGGGTCCGGGCGCGCCACGGGTGAATGCGGACACAGTGGTGCTGGATGAACTGCGCGCCGCTCTCGGTGAGACCGATGTCGATGCCCTCAGCCCGCGCGCCGCGCTCGACCTGGTGTACCGTCTGCGCACCATGTTGCCGGACGATTGAGACCATCGCCGCGCCATGATATCTGAGCTGCCATGTCTTTGATTTTTTGCAGCCGGACGGACGATCCGGACGAATGGCGCGACGCCTTTGCCGAACATCTGCCCGATCTCGAGTTTCGCGTCTGGCCCGATGTCGGCGATCCAGCGGCGGTCGAGATCGCCTTGGTGTGGGATCCGATGGGTGAGCAACTCCTGCGCCTTGCGAATCTCAAACTGATCGCCTCGCTTGGCGCCGGCGTCGATCATTTGCTGGCCGGCACGACACTTCCCGGAGGCGTGCCGATGACGCGCATCGTCGATGACAATCTCACCCAGGGCATGCGCGAATGGATATTGCTCTACGCCCTCTACTGCCATCGCCGGGTGCCGGAATATCTCGCCCATCAGCAGGCTCAGGATTGGCACCCCCTGGTGGCGCCCTTTTGCTATGAGCGCCGCGTCGGCATCATGGGCCTCGGTGTGCTCGGTAGGGCGTGCGCCAAGTCGCTCCAGGATATCGGCTTCCAAGTCTCCGGCTGGAGCCGCCGCGAAAAGAATTTGCCCGGTGTCGAATGCTATGCCGGCTCCGAGACGTTGGATGAATTTTTGGCGGCGAGCGAAATTCTGGTGTGCCTGTTGCCGCTGTCCCCGGCCACCGAAGGCATCATCAATAGCCGCCTGCTCAGCGCTCTGCCGGACGGCGCATGCCTGATCAACGGTGCGCGCGGCGGCCTCGCCGTCGAAGCGGATTTGATCGCAGCTCTTGAGTCCGGCCGTCTTGCCCACGCCGTGCTCGACGTCACCCGCACGGAGCCCTTGCCGGCGGACGATCCGCTGTGGCGCGCGCCCAACATCACCATCACGCCGCATGTCGCCTCGATCACCAATGCCCAGTCGGGCGCCCGTCTGGTGGCGGAAAATATCCGCCGCGTGCGTGCCGGCGAAGCGCCGCATCACATCGTCGATCCTGAGGCCGGTTATTGATTTTAAGCGGCGGGAAAATTCAGCTCGACCCAGACACCGTCCGGATCTTCAATGAACAATTGGCGTGAACCCAGTTCGGGCACGGTTTGGCGCGTGCATTCAATGCCGTGCGCTTCGAGGGCGGCCAAGACGCGGTCGAAATCTTCTGCCTCATAGGCGAAGGCGACATGATCAACCGCGCCGCTGCCGGTGCTGGCCGAATTGCTCTTGTCGGCGAGATGAATCACCGGCGCGTCACCGGCATAAAGCCAGTGGCCGGGAAAGCGGAAGGGCGGGCGCTCGCCGTCCCTGAGGCCGATGACATCGACATAAAAATTCCGCGTTGCTTCCATATTGCGCGGGCGGATGGTGACGTGGTTGAGCGATTGTACGGCCATACGGATCTGTCTCCCGTGATCAGGCGGCTTCGAGCCGACCCTCGACTTCGCCGAGGATTTCATCGAAAGCCGTCATCGCCCAGGCGATCTCCTCGGCCGTGATGCAAAGCGGCGGACCGATCAGAATAAAATGATCGCTGACCCGCACCTCAAGGCCGAGCTCGAGCACGCGGCGCTTGATCCATTCGATGCTGTCGCCATGGCCGAACTTGGCCGAGAGCGGCTCGCCGCTTTCGCGGTCCGCCACCAGCTCGACGCAGGCCAGGAGGCCAAGGCTGCGCACGTCGCTGATTGTCGGGTGATTGCGCTTCAGCTCGTCCAGCCCGTCGCGCAACACCACGCCCATCGCCGCCGCGTTCTCGATCAGGCCGTCCTCGACATAGGCGTCGAGCGTTGCCACGGCGGCGGCGCAGGCAATCGGGTTGGCGGTTTGCGTCGAGCCAACCGGAATCCAATTGTCGTCGAAATGGCGCGCGATGTGATCGCGCATCATGACCACCCCCATCGGCACATAGCCCGAGGTCAGGCCCTTGGCGCTGGTGATCATGTCGGGCACCACGTCCCAATGATCCATGGCGAACCATTTGCCGGTGCGGCCAAAGCCGGTGATCACTTCATCGGCGATCAGCAGAATGCCGTAACGGTCGCAGATCTCGCGCAGCATGGGAAAATATTCCGGTGGCGGGTCGATGCCGGCGGCGGCGGCGGTCATCGGCTCGGCGAGGAGGGCGGCGATCTGCTCCGGCCCTTCGCGCTGGATCACTTCCTCGACGCTCTTGGCGCAATGAATGCCGCACTCGGGATAGCTCAGTTTAAAACTACAGCGGTGGCAATAGGGATCGAAGATACGCACCACATTGGGCTGCTCGTAACCGGTGGCAATACGCCTCGGATCGCCGCTGGCCGACAAGGCGCCGCTGGTGGTGCCGTGATAGGAGCGGTAGCGCGTCATGATCTTGCGCCGCCCCGTCACCAGGCGGGCGATTGTCATGGCAATCTCATTGGCCTCGCTGCCGCTGTCGGTAAAGAACGCGGTGGCGATATCGCCGGGCGCGATTTCGGCCAGCTTGGCGCCGAGTTTGTCGCGCACCTCGGTGGTGAAGTGCGGGCCGATATAGCACAGTCGCTCGGCTTGCTCCTGAATGGCCTTAATTACCTTTGGATGGCCGTGGCCGAGATTGACATTGACCAGTTGGGCCGAAAAATCGAGATATTTGCGGCCCTCGGAATCGTAGATATAGGCACCTTCGCCGCGTTCGATCCGGGTTACGGGGTGGACCGCATTTTGCGCCGCCCAGGGAATGAGGTCGTAACGTCGGTTGGCGCCTGTCATTTTTCTGTTCTCCCGGTTTGCCTCGCTCGCGTTCCAGCTTATGATTTGCCGGGCGATCTGCATAGGCTGCAAGAAGATCGGAGAAAGACATGCGAAATTCCCGCTTTCCACCGCTTTCCAAAAGCCGGGAGGATGTCGAATCTGAAATGAAGGCGGCGCATGCGGATGACATGCCGTGGTGCGATGCGCGCAATCTGAAGCCGGCCTATTTCGCCGGCGCGGACCTGCTCGCCGTCGCCAATGACGCCTACAATATGTATCTCGCCGAAAACGCCATTTTCTCGCGCACCGCCTATCCCAGCCTCGGGCAATATGAAAATGACGTGGCCGACATGATGCTGGCGCTGTTGAACGCGCCGGAGGGCGCCGCCGGCAGCGTTTCGAGCGGCGGCACGGAGAGCATCATCATGAGCGTGAAATCCGCGCGCGAATGGGCGCGCGACAACCGCCCGGCCGCCGGCACGCCGGAAATCATCGTGCCGCACACGGCCCACCCGGCCTTCGACAAGGCCGGACATATGCTCGGCCTCAACGTGGTGCGCATGTCGAAGAGCCCGGGCTGGCGCGCCGATGTGGCGGCCATGGCGGCGGCGGTCGGCGACAATACGATCATGATCATGGGTTCCGCCCCGCCCTATCCCTACGGTGAAACGGACCCGATCGAGGATATCGCCGCGATTGCGCGGACGCATGGCTTGTGGATGCATGTCGATGGCTGCATCGGCGGCTGCATCCTGCCCTTTATGCGCCGCCTCGGCGAACCCGTGCCGGATTTCGATTTCGCCGTTCCCGGCGTCATGTCGATGTCGGTCGATTTGCACAAATTCGGTTACGCCAACAAGGGCATCTCGTTGGTGTTGCTACGCGACAAAGCGCTGGAAGTGCATCAGCACACTTCCTTCGGCGATTGGCCGGCCGGGGTTTACAGCACCGCCAATATCACCGGCTCGCGCTCGGGCGGGCCGCTGGCCTCGGCCTGGGCGGTGATGAATTATCTTGGCGAGGAAGGGTATTTGCGAATTTTTTCCGCCCAGCGCGATATCAAGCAACAGCTAATGGCCGGGGTCGCGGAGATCGACGGCCTCGAAATCGTCGCCCGGCCGCATGCCCTGCATTTCTATTTCACCGCAAGCGAATTCGATATTTTCGCCGTCGAAACCGGTATGGCCGCGAAGGGCTGGTCCGCGACACGGGCAGAGCAGCCCGATTCGATCATGCTATGGGTTAATATGGCCCATCAGGATGTGGTGGAAGATTATTTGCGCGATTTGCGCGCCGTTGTCGCCGATGTCCGCGCCGGGCGGACTGAGGCGGCCACGGATTCGGTGGTCTATGTCACGTGAGGCGGCACGCCACCCGCTAATAAAGGGAGAATGTTTCACATGAAACGGTATGGCTTATTGGCCGTCGCATTGGTGTTGCTCGCCGCTTGCGGCACTCCGATGCAATATCATTTGGCCAAGACGGCGCATCAGGATTGCGATTGGCTGCGCTGGCTGGCCGATGTGCCGGTCTGCAACACGCACGCCGCAGAGGTAAAACCGGCGCCGCAGCCGGAGGTCGTTTGCTACCGCACTATCGGCGACGTCGAGTGCCACGCGCAAGCGATGGACGGCTGGACGCCAATCGGCAGCAGCTAAGAGAGCTTAGGAAGCGAGCTCAGCCTGTTCGGCGGTATCGGTCCAGTTCTCACCGGCGGCGGCAATGCAGCTCATGCCGTTGGTGAGCGTGACAAGAATTGTCCAGCTGCCTTTACTGCTGACATAAAGCTCGACAACGCTTTGCTGGTTCTTGCCAAGGCCGAGGCCGATCACTTTCTCATTGAACATTTCCGAGAGTTGATCGACGGCGACTTTGTGGGGGACGCAGGAATTGGGCCGTGGGCCACTTTGCACGAACTGACCATTCACCGGCTCTTCGGCTTTTACCGCGAACGGCACAGCCAGCAGGGTGGTCGCTATCATAAAGGCCATCAAAAGTTTCACTGTACTTCTCCTTCAGTTGAGGACATTGCCTAATATTCAGTCCCAACCGGCCTCTTTCCTTCCGCAGTCCAAATTATCGTTATTCATCGTTGGCGCTTTTACGCTTAACTTCCACAATGCGCCCCAATCTCGTAAGAAGTGGTTAACATGACGGCGATTCCCGTCAAATCGGCGTGAAAAATATCTCACCTAATGAATTAATACATTTTAATTAATTTTGAGGAGAAGCGTATGCTGACCATCTGGGGGCGAAACAATTCCATCAATGTGCAAAAAGTGATGTGGACCGTTGCTGAGCTTGGGCTTGAGCATCAGCGCCACGATGTCGGGCGGCAGTTTGGCGGCCTCGATACGGCTGAATTCCGGGCCATGAACCCGAACGGCCTGATCCCGACCATTGATGACGATGGCACGATTGTTTGGGAATCGAATGCGGTGGTGCGCTATCTCGCGGCCAAATATGGCTCAGGAAGCCTGTGGCCCGAGGATGCGGCGGCGCGCGCCGCCGCGGATCGCTGGATGGATTGGATGCTAAGCGCCATCATTCCCGGCATGGCGCCGGTTTTCATTGGCCTGATCCGCACATCGCCCGAGGAACGTGACGCCGCGGCGATTGCGGCTGGGGCCGAGCTCATGGCCGGAAACTGGCGCATTCTGGATGAACATTTGGCCGCCACGCCCTATGTCGCGGGCGAAACGTTGACGATGGCCGATATCCCGCTTGGCTGTGCCTGTTACCGCTACTATGCGCTCGATATTCCGCATCCCGATATGCCCCATCTGATGGCCTGGTATGAGCGCCTCAAGGCGCGCGACACCTACCGCGAGCATGTCATGATCGCGCTCAGCTGAGGCTTTGCATGAAAATCTACACCACCCTGCCGCAGGACGATCTGAAGAAGGTTCCCGCCGCGGCAAGCGCCGCCGAAGATGCC
Source organism: uncultured Rhizobiaceae bacterium (assembly GCA_964429775.1). Classification (GTDB taxonomy): domain Bacteria; phylum Pseudomonadota; class Alphaproteobacteria; order UBA828; family UBA828; genus PTKB01. The sequence goes on along the minus strand of CAYSDJ010000046.1, from coordinate 4,451 downwards.
GGATTTGATGGCTTGATGGGCATGGAGAACCGGCATGATCCGTTTCTGCCGCTCGGCGTCGCCGCCACGGCGACACGGCGTATCTCCCTTCTCACCGGTTTGGCCATCGCCTTTCCGCGCAGCCCCATGGTGATGGCCAATCTCGGCTGGGATTTGCAGTCGGCCTCCGACGGCCGATTTGTATTGGGTCTCGGCACGCAAGTGCGCGGCCATAATGAGCGCCGATTTTCAGTGCCCTGGAGCGCGCCGGGCCCACGGATGCGTGAGTATATTGAGGCGCTTCGCGCTATCTGGCAGTGCTGGAAAACCGGCGAAAAACTAGAGTTCAAAGGCGAACACTACAATTTTTCACTGATGACCCCGGCTTTCGTACCGGAGGAAATGGCTGCGCCGCCGCCGGCCATCACCATTGGGGCCGTGGGCCCGGCGATGCTGCGTGTTGCGGCGGAAATGTGCGATGGCGTACGGCTCCATCCCTTTTGCACCAAGCGCTATCAGGAAAAAGTGGTTTTACCGATGATGCTGGCCGGCCTGGAGAAGGCGGGCCGCACACGCGACGGCTTCGAAATCACCGGCGGCGGATTTATCGCCACCGGCGCTGATGACGCGGCGGTTGAGGAAAGGCTGGCCTGGATACGCCAGCGCGTGGCTTTTTATGGCTCGACGCGCGCCTACTGGCCGGTGTTGGCGGAACACGGTCTGGAGGATCTCGGCCTCAAGCTCCACGCCATGGTCAAGGATGGCAAGTGGCAGGATTTGGCCGATGAAATCAGCGACGATGTGCTCGCCCTCTTTGCCGTATGGGGCCGCCATGACGAGATAACGAAGCAGATTGCCGATCGCTTTAGCGGCTTTTCGGATTCCATCTATGCCAGCACGGCACCGCATCTGAGCGCCGACATGCCACCCGGCCTGATCGCCGATATTCAGCGTATTCCAACAGCATTCCGGGCTTTTCCGGGCGCAAATGGGAATTAATAATTCTCTAGTGTTGCCAGTGATAACTATTACAGAATGAAATCGCTTATCGCTGGCATCATGCCTGGCGGACGAAATGTTGGAACGGTCGAAACGCATGTCGAATCAAACGGGGCTAAAGAAATGGATGGCGCGGACGATCCTCGGCGGGATCGTGGCGGCGCTGTTGCTCGGTGCCTGGGGCGGCCTGGTGCCGCTCGAAGCCGGCTCCGGCCCCTATCCCAAACTGTTCGGCACGCGCGAAATCAACAGCCAAAATCTCAAGGCCTTCCCCAAATGGCGCGGCATGCTCAAGCGCTATTTCAAAACCGATCAGATCCCCGAGGGCTCGTGCGACGCGCGCACCTTCAATCAATGCCACCTCGAAAAATGGCAGGCTTTCCTTGATTCGACCCGCCATCTTTCCGCCACCTCCAGGCGCCAGCAAATCGGCAAGATCAACCGCTACCTCAACTCCATCCGCTACATCACCGATATCCGCAATTGGAACAAAGAAGATTATTGGGCGACGCCACAGCAATTCTTCATTCACGATGGCGACTGCGAGGATTACGCGATCAGCAAATATATGTCGCTGCGCGCGCTCGGCTACACGGTCGAAGAGCTGCGCATCGTCGTGGTCGAGGATCTCAACCTCAAGGTCGGTCACGCCATCCTGGTGGTCTATCTCGGCGGCGAGGGATACATCCTCGACAATCAGATCCGCCGCGTCGTCGAACATTCCACCATCCGTCACTACAAGCCCTATTATTCCATGAACGAAACATCCTGGTGGCTGCACAAGGGATTTCGCGGTTGATTTGCCCGCCAGCTTGCAAGCTGGACGCATTCACATGAAATGAATAGGCTGAAATCCAACTTTCATACTCATGGAGTCCGGCTGCAATATGGCTCGGCGCGATATCACCGATAGGCCGTCCCCGCCCCGCAATTTAAACCGCGAAGGCGCGCGCGATGTCAGCGATATACAAATTGTTGAAGAGGCTTTGCGCGCCAGTGAATCGCGTTTGCAGCACGCCCAGAGGGTTGCCCATATCGGCCTCTTTGAGAGGGATACGGAAAGTGGCCAGTTGAAATGGTCGGATGAATTATTTCGCATTCTTGGCCTTGATCCGGCATCCGACATTGCCTCCATCGATACGTTGATGGCGCGGGTCCACCCCGAAGACAAGCAACGGGTGGGAGAGGTCATTCAAGAGGAGCTGGCCGGCGAGATAATTCCCAACCTCGAATATCGCATTGTCCGGCCCAATGGCCAGATCCGCCATGTCAGCGAACGTTATGAAGCGGAAACATTTACCGCCGGTCAATCGACGATCATTGAGGGCATATTGCAGGACGTGACGGACCGCAAAATGCTCGAACAGCAATTCCGGCAAAATCAGAATATCGAAGCGATCGATAGCCTGACCGGCAATGTTGCGCACGAATTCAATAATCTGCTGTTTGTTATTCTCGGCAATCTCGACCTGCTCGAGGATTGCGTGCCCCAGGATGGCGATATTCTGCAGCTGATAGAGGCGGCGCGCCGTGGCGCCGTACGCGGCGCGGATTTAACCGAAAGGTTGTTGGCCTTTTCGCGCAAACAGCATTTGGAGCCTGAACTCCTCTATCTGAACTATCTGATTCCCGATGCCGTGGCGCTGTTGCAGGCAGCGGTCAGTGAAATGGCGACGGTCAAATCCCGCATCTCCGACACGCTGTGGCCGGTGTTTGCCGACCGCAGCCAAATCGACAACACCCTTCTCCACCTTGCGGTCAATGCGCGCGATGCACTGCCCAACGGCGGCAGCATTACGATCATCGCGGAAAATACGATCATCGATGAACAGGAGGCGGCGAACCTACTTGATGTCGCCGCCGGCAACTATGTGCGGCTCTCGGTGCGCGATGAAGGCGTCGGTATGTCGGCGGCGCTGATCGAGAACGCGGTGACGCCGTTTTTTACCACCAAGGAAGTCGGCAAGGGGACAGGCCTCGGCTTGAGCATGGTTTTCGGCTTTGCCAAACAGTCGGGCGGCTTTGCCAAAATTGAAAGCCAGGTTGGCAAAGGCACCACCGTCGCCCTCTATCTGCCGAAGGCGACGGATCAGCATTTGCCCGGCAAGGTCGCCCGTACCGGCCCGCCGAAGAAATCGATACTGCTCGTCGAGGATGAAGCCGAGGTGCGCTATCTGGTGGCGAAATTATTGCGTGAGCTCGGCTACCATGTGATCGAGGCGGGCGATGGCCGCGCCGCCCAGGCGGTGCTGGAGGGCAATGAGCGCATCGATCTTTTGTTCTCCGATATCGCCTTGCCGCACGGCCTGAACGGCCCCCAGATTGCCGAGATTGGCCAGCGTCTCAGGCCCGGCCTCAAGCTGCTGTTCATGTCTGGCTACCGCGAGGAATATCTCGCCGATAGTGGCCAGGTGATGGAAGGCGTACCGATCATTTGGAAGCCCTACGACAAGGAAGAGATGGCGCAAATGGTGGCGGGCATGCTGAAAGAATCGATAGAACAATAATCACCACAACAAGATTACGGATCACGACAAAATTACCCGGGGAGGGGTGAATTTTATGATCGAGTGGCGAATCAAGGCGCGTGAGTTTGCAAATTGCAATTGCGATTATGGCTGCCCGTGTCAATTCAATGCCCTGCCGACACATGGCACCTGCGAGGCGGCGGTTGGCTATCAAATCGATGAAGGGCATTTCGGCGATGTCAATCTGGATGGTCTTCGTGTTGCCGCCGTTTACAAATGGCCCGGCCCGGTGCATGGCGGCGACGGCGAAATGCAGGTCATCATTGATGAAAGCGCGAACGATGCCCAGCGCGATGCCGTGTTTCGTATTTTAAAGGGCGAGGAAACCGAGCCCATGACGACGGTCTGGTCTGTCTACACCGCCATGTCGAGCAAGATTTATGACCCTCTGTTTCTAGCCATCGATTTCGAGGTAGATGTCGAGAACAGAACCGCGCGTCTCGTCGTGCCCGGCGTGATAGATGGCATGGGCGAGCCAATCCGCAATCCGGTCACCGGAAACATCCACCGCGCCCGCATCGACTTGCCGCATGGTTTCGAATTCGAGCTGGCCGAAATGGGCAGTGGCACAACGACGACGTCAGGCGCCATTGAGCTGTCATTCGAAAAGAGCTACGGCCAATTCGCCGAAATTCACCTGAGCAACAAGGGCGTGGTTAGAAGCGCCGCCTAGTTTTTCCGCGTGATGCCTGCGGCCGGTGCGCCGCAGCTCTTGCGGATTATTAGCCGCGGCGGCGGAATGATATTTACCGCCGCCGCGCCGCCGTCTTTTATGCGCGCCATCAGCAAGCGGGCAAGCTCGGCGCCGATGCGCGACGGCGGCGTTGAAACCGTGGTCAACGGTACGTTGCGCACGGCCGAGGCGCGCACGTCATCGAAGCCGACAATGGCGATATCCTTGCCCGGCGTCAGGCCGACATCGCGGGCGCCCGACATCAAACCGAA